>CAJEXI010000004.1 GCA_903994455.1 uncultured Chlorobiaceae bacterium
GTCCTGCCTCACGGCACGCTTTGATGATTTGCATACTCCCGCGACCGGCTTTTTCCATAAGTCCTCGCAAATAGAGTACATGTGCGATATCCGGGTTTCTGAGCACCGAGATGTGACCCTTGGAAAGAGTTTCGACCGTTACGCCGTCCGGCAGACTTCCGGAGTTCCAGATTTCCATGCGATGAGGATAAATATGAATACTGATTCCTCCAGAAGGTGAGGTGTAATCACGATGTGCAAAGGCGTTGATGAGTGCTTCACGAACAGCAAATTCGGGATAGATCGGAACGTCTTCGCGCTGAGGGGTTCCTTTTCGGAAATGGGCGCGTGTTTGCGTATTGCGGACAATAAATGCAAAAGCTTGCTCAAATACCCAGTGCAGTGGCCCTTCGATCGATTTCATGTCGGAAAAGGTATCCCCGGTTTTATCTGACTGGTAACAGATTGCGCGAACGCGGGTCTGGGGATAGCGGAGTGCTGGATTACGGGTAAAGAGTACATCACCCCCTTGCGTAAGGCGCCCGTAACGGGCCATGGCAAGATCTTCAAGCACGTCAGCCAGATTATCAGCATTCCGAAAAAAAGCACGATGAACCTTTTGGGCATCACGAACCGTTGCGGAGACTTCGCCTTGATCGAGCTCACTATCCAGTTCTGCCAGAGAGCTGCGTCGCTCCCACCGTTCGGGTTTAATCTGCTGGCGCATCACCATGTCACGGATGGTCTCAATATCCGCTTTTTTTGTTGTTGATCCGGAGCGGATATAGATGGTGTCGTGGTAAGCGTAGGGTAGATCCTTTCCGGCGGGCACTTCGAGCACAAAAACGGGTTTGCCTTCCAGCGTGCGCATTTCAACCGATACAAGCGCTTTTGGTGACAGTTTTTCATGAATCTGTTTTTCCAGCATCGCAAGACCATCGTTATCGACACCGGTAATATCGCCATTATCCTCTACACCGCATACAACATAGCCTCCACCTGAGTTGAGAAATCCGCAGACATCACGCCCTGCAAGAGAACTTTTTGCTGATGCCTTGTATACGATACGCTGATTTTCACCAAGAAGAAGCAGTTCCCGAATTTTGTCCTGATTCATGATATGCCTCCTTTATTAAGGGTGGAAATTCTGTTTTTGAAGTTCTCTTCAACAAACAGTTCTACCTCTTGATAGCGGGAAAACTGTGACGTTACAAACAATGAGCTCTCTTCAACTGTCCGATATTTCTGCACCCAGTTTCCATGCCGTTCAGCCAAAGCAGTCCCGTCAACAATAGCCTCTTCATAAAGATCAAGCACTCTCAGGTCATCCATAATATCGCTCTTTTTGAGTGTGAGCTTTTCCCGGCCAGCTTTTTTCGCATAATCAAGATTTTTTAATAGTGACCAAGCAAAGACCACATGATCGTGAGCCAAAAGCCAGCGATTTTTTTTCAACGCAATGGCTTTACGAATCTCCTGATGGGTAATGGAGAGGCTTTGTGGATCTTTCTCGTCCTGTCCGCTGCCGTACCTTGTCGTAATAATGCCCAAAAAGAGGTCGCACTTTTCTACGGCAACAAGGCAGTTGTCGAAGGCTGTACGGTTGGAGAACACTGGCACCGTGCCTTTGTGCGACATCCAGACCTCATAACCGTAATCAGTAAGCAGGGTATAGATGCGATCAAGCAGCTCTTCAATGCCATACACTGTTGAAGAGACCATGATGATAAGTTTTTTCTTTCCCTTCATGTGTCATTCCTGTTGTTCTTTTTCAAACATAGTCAAAAGTCCATTCATAGACTTCCGCAAAGCAATCGAACTCTCCTGCCACTCGGCAATTGCCTGTTTCAGGGAATCTTGACCGTATGTGTCGGGCTGTTCTGAGAGCGTCAGTTGCTGTTTGCTGGCTGTTCGCACGTAGAGCGGAATACTGAGATTGCTCCCTTTCTCGCGAATCTCCTCATTGGTGGCCACACGGGCAAAGCCATCCTCATCGGCAAAGGTGTGCCATGCGGCGACAATGCGCTCGATGTGTTCATCCGTCAAAAAGCTCTGCGCCCGTTCGCGGGTCACTTCGTTGATGGCGTTGATGAAAAGCACCCTGTTTCGGCGCTCTTTTGGCTTGTTCATGCGGCAGATGACGATGCAAGCCTCCATCGGGGAGTTGTAAAAGAGGTTGGGGCCCAATCCCAGCACGCACTCTACCACATCATGAGCAACCAGCTTTTCGCGCATGGCCGACTCTTCGTTGCGGAAGAGGACGCCGTGGGGAAAAAGGATGGCGCATCGGCCTGAGCTGCTGTTCATGCTCTTGATAATGTGCTGCCAGAAGGCATAATCGGCGCGGCCCTGCGAGGGGGTGCCGTAGATGTTCCGCCCCCAGGGATCGGTCGCCCAGGCGCTTCGATCCCACTGCTTGATGGAGTAGGGTGGATTGGCAAGCACCACATCAAACTGCATCAGGCGGTCGCCCTCAACAAAAAGGGGATTGGTAAGGGTGTCATCGCGCACAATACGGAAGTCTTCGATACCGTGGAGAAAGAGGTTCATGCGGCCAATCGCCGAGGTGAGCAGGTTGCGTTCCTGCCCAAAGAGGCGGAGATTGCGCCACTCCTTGTTCTGGCGTTTCAGGTGCATGACGGCTGAGAGCAGCATCCCGGCTGAGCCGCAGGTGGGGTCGTAGATTGACTCTCCCTGTTTGGGCTCAAGCATTTCGGTCATCAGGTGAACCACGGTGCGATTGGTGTAGAACTCTGCTGCGGTGTGGCCGGAGTCGTCGGCAAATTTTTTGATGAGGAACTCGTAGCCGATACCGAGCTCATCTTCGGGGCAGTTGACGAGTGAGAGGGTTTGCGAGCTGAAATGCTCTATCAGTTCGCGAAGTGTATGGTCTGCCAAACGCTCCTTGTTGCTCCATTGGGCATCACCGAAGACTCCGTAGAGGGTCTCCTGATTGGCGCTCTCTATCTCCCGCAATGCGCTCTGGATCGACTTGCCGACATTGTGTACCCTGGTGCGGGTGACCTGCCAATGAGCATCGGCGGGTATCTGGAAACGGTGTTGCTCAGGCAGTTCGGCATAGTTCCGGTCGCCGCCGGAGAGTTCCAGCGCCTCGGCGCTCTCTTCGTCATGAACGTCGCAGAGGCGTTTGTAGAAAAGCAGGGGGAAGATGAACTGCTTGTAATCTCCGGCATCGATATAGCCACGCAGGAGGGATGCGGCGCCCCAGAGGTAGGATTCGAGATCCGACAGGGAGAGGGTTCTCTTTTTGTTCACAGCAAACCCTCCCGAATCAACAGCTCTTTGAGATGATCTTCGGCAGCCCAGGCGGCACCGAGAGAGAGCTTGAGATTCTCCACGGCTTGTTCAACGGTCAGGGTTTCCTCTTCTATGAGAGGTGCAACATAGCGCGGAATGTTCAGGTTGAAATCGTTCTCCCGAATTTCATCAAGGGGAACTACCCGGCAAATTCCCTCTACATCCTGAAAGTCATGATACCAGCGGTGGATGTTGGTGACATGTTCCGCCAGCAACTCGTTTTGCGCCCGGCAGGTTTTGAACTCTCGGGAGGCATCAATGAAGAGAATCTTCTGACGATGCGCCCGGGGTTTGGTGTCACGAAAAACCAGTGTGCAGGCGGCCAGACCAGTGCCGTAAAAGAGGTTGGAGCCAAGGCCAATGACCGCTTCGAGCTTGTCCATCTCCACCAGTTTGCGGCGGATTTGACCCTCTTTCGACATGCGGAAGAGCACGCCATGAGGCAGCACCACCGCCATGCGCCCCTTTTTTGGGGCCATCGACTTGATCATGTGCTGCACCCATGCGAAGTCGCCTGATTTTGCGGGTGGCAGCCCGGCAAAGTCGCGCCCGTAAGGGTCGTTCGTCCAAGCATCTTCACCCCATCGGTCGAGCGAAAAGGGGGGATTGGCAATCACGCAGTCGAACGTAGCAAGGCTGTCGCCGGAATAGAAGGCGGGTTGGCGCAGGGTGTCGCCACGCTCAATATGAAAATCTTCCGCGCCGTGGAGGAAGAGGTTCATGCGGGCAATGGAGGAGGTGGTGAGGTTCTTTTCCTGACCGTAGAGTTTGCCGAGCATCAGTTTTTCGTCGCCGCCCTGCTCTTTGACGTGGTGCAGCGCTTCAAGCAGCATTCCACCGGTACCGCAGGCGGGGTCGTAGACGCTCTCTCCAGCTTCAGGCGCCAGAATGCGCACCAGAAGAGCGACCACAGAACGGGGTGTGTAAAACTCTCCCGCTTTCTTGTTGGTGAGATCGGCAAATTTTTTGATCAGGTATTCGTAGGATTGACCAAGAATATCGGTTCTGCAATGTTCGTTGCCGAGATTGAGCGATGAAAAGTGCTCGATCAGATCTTTGAGAAGGGCATCAGAGAGGCGCTCCTTGTTGCTCCATTGGGCATCACCAAAAATTCCGTGAAGGGTATCCGGGTTCGCCTGCTCAATGCTGCGCATGGCTTTCTGGAGTGCATGGCCGATGTTGGTGCTTCTGGAGCGAACGTCGTTCCAGTGGCACTCTTCGGGCACCTGAAAGCGATGGTTCTCCGGAAAAAAGGCAAAATCGAGGTCACCGCCCGACTCTTCAAGCGCAACACCGAACTCTTCGTCGTAAACGTCGGAAAGGCGTTTGAAAAACAGGAGTGGAAAAATGTACGTTTTGAAATCAGCGGCATCAACCGGTCCCCGCAGGATATTGGCCGCCTCCCAGAGGTGACTGGAGAGTGTTCCTGGCAGGATCGCAGGATCATTTTCGCTCTGTTGCCTCATGGAGTTTCAATAAAGGGTTTCTTTTCTTGTTCCAAAGCGGCGTTCAAGCAGCCTTTTCAGTAATCTGGATTTTTCCTTGGTCATACTAATTTGCTCTATGCTCGTAATGTATTCTGCTTTTTCTTTATCCTCAATTTTAATTTAGGAGAGTGGGTATTATCTGCATCATAAAAGCCCTGCTATACTTTATTCTTTTGATTACTATAAAGAGAAGTCAATGGTTAATTTGGATGGAAGCCTTCTGTTGAGCAAAAAGGGAGTTCGGTCCCCTGATGCATCAGAATTTTGTCCGCCGACGGGCATTTGCATTAAGTTCCTCAGTAATGGGGGCTTTTTTTAAGCTTGGTTCGATTTTACGACAATCTTAACTCCGAGTGCGTGTAGCACGGTTCTGATCGTTTCAAACCGTGGGTGCGATCCTAATCTCAACGCCTTATAGAGGCTTTCGCGGCCCAGGCCTGTTTCTTTTGCTATTTCAGTCATTCCACGAGCTTTTGCAACGTCTCCTATAGCGGAAATAAATACATCAGGATTCTCTGATTCTGCCGCAGCAGAAAGATAGCCCTCGATAACTTCTTCGTTGTCGAGATAATCAGCTATATCAAATGGAGTGCATGCAGGTTTCATTAATCATTCTCCTTAAGTTCTTGAGAGAGTCTTTTTGACCGGATAATATCTTTTGATTGCGTTGACTTATCTCCACCCGCCAACAGGATGTAAGTCGTATCCCCTATTCTGGTGTAGGACACTCGATAACCTGGGTCTACATCAATCTTCATTTCTGAAACTCCTTCGCCGACAGGAGCGCAGTTACCAAAGTTGCCAAACTGCTCGTATCGTCCACACTGCTGTACAGAAAGCCTGCAAGTTTAGTGCTTGCGGGCTTTTTTTGTTCGTGGGGGCCCGAAACTCAATACCAGCTCCATTCTCATTGCTTTCGACCTGTCAATAGTACTGCCGGATATAGCCATAAGCCTTGTCAAACAAGTCCTGGTCTTTGATCTGGTATTTCACGTAAATCACTTTGCGGAGCGCCCTCTGCACTTCGCGTTCTCCGGCTTTGGTGCTTTGCCATCCAGGGAAACGAACCAGACGGACAATTTCGTCGATGTCGGTCACGATTCGCTCAACAACCATTGGCGTTGTTACATTTTTTACCTCAGCCAGGAGCTCGGTCAGAGCCGCTTTTGTCTTGCTTTGCTCATCGGGAGGGGTGACCTCTTTCTCGGCCTGTAACACCTCCTTTGCGAGCATCAGCAGCTCGCTCCTTATCGCTGGGAATCTGCTTGACCAAAGAGAGCAAAGGCTTGCTGGCGATGCTGGTGCGGCCGTAAAGAATCTTTTCCAGATCATTGGCCAAAAGGTAATGGCGCTTTTCCCGCTCTTCCCGAATGACCTCCTCTGATACTTGCCGGAAAGACTCATAATTTCCGTCAGCTCCCGACGTTACTAGTTTTCTCAGTAACTCGCCAGATGCCATTTTTTCCCTCCGAGTAACATGCCTGAATTCATTGATTGTCTATCCCTGAAGGTAACGAATCAGCAGTTAACGTTCTAATAATTGCTCCATAGATACGCGGCATAGCCATCGAACTTTCCTGCCACTCGGCAACAGCTTGTAGTATCATGCAGAGAAAAAGCGTTTGTGAGCCATATATTTGTATTTTCTGCATCAATTTCATAATATTATGCAGAAAATGATCTTTTTCATAAAAAAAGAGATTACTATGGAGAAGAGGTGGGCAGTTGACTTTTCCCTGGCAAACCATTCTGCTCTCCGCAGGTTCCAGAAGAACTATATGCAGGAGTATGCTTCATGCCTCAGAAATCTTGACAAGGTAATCATGTTGCTTGACGACGGCCACGCGTTGAACATGCTGAACCGTAACCCAGGTTTTTTCAGGTCAGAAAGAAAAGGCGTGTTTCGGGTGGGTCAGACAGGTTTGGTTGGCGCAAAAGAAACCCGCTTGTATGTTTATCCTGTTGAGTCGGAAAAGGTTGTGTATGTCCTTGGTATAGGAACAAAAGAGAGCCAGGAATCGGACATAAACGAGGCGCACAGAACGGTGAAAAGCTTCAGGAAAGAGAACAGTTGAACAACAAACAGGGGATAGAATAATGGCTGAGAAGATGAGGTATAAATCGGTAGCGGAAGCTGCGGCGTTTCTTGCTGTGGATGATACGGTTAAAAATCTTGTACAGGATGAGATTGACAACAGCCAAATCGTAAACAACCTTTTGCGGCTCAGACTGAGAAAAGGTGTAACACAAAAAGAGCTATCCAAGAGTATGGGGTGCGACTCGAGCAAGATATCAAGAATTGAAGCCGGTAATGATTTGCAGTTGAAAATTGGTGACATCTCGCAGTATGCGTCAGCTCTTGGTGTCCAGATGAACTTGGTTTTTGAGGATACGACGCTTCCTGTAGCCGAGCAGATTAAATGCAGTGTGTTTTCTATCCATGAAAAACTCGAGCAACTGGTCGGGTTGGCAAAGCAGGTTGACGGCGACGAGACCATTATAAACGCTATCAATGCGTTCTATAAGGAAGTGCTGTTTAATTTTCTTGTTAGGTTTGCTGATAGTCACGGCAGACTCCGGGTTGCTTCGGGGAGTACAAAATCTCCACTGAGCAACGCACGAAATCAGCGCGATTTGCATAATGAGGAGGAGCCGGTGAGTGAGGCCCAAACGGAGACTTCGTAGCGCTGAAGCTATCGCCCTTCTGCAGGGCATCGGCATCCGTCAATGAAGCGCGAGTTTCATTGACGGTTTCGGGGAATCGGTTCACTACAGTTCGTGCCCACTCATTCGCCACCCTGGCTTTTCCTGAGTGCCATGCGCCCCGATTCAGTCAGGCGGTATTGCTGCTTACTGCTTCTTGGTTTGTCGGGAATCGTCATTTCGATAACTCCGACTTCCAGTGCTGGTAACAGATATGATAACATGGTTCCAGCAACGACGATGCAGAGCTGTTTGCGCATTATGCCTGGAACATGGCGTTATCCGAGAGCCTTTATACGCCGCTTCAGTGCCTGGAAGTCAGCCTCCGAAACAGTGTTCATGATGCTGCCACAGCACAGTTCAAAACTGATAGATGGTTTGATCTGCCCGGTGTACTCTCCCCGCAGGAAATGAACAAAGTTCAAGAGGCAAAAAATACTCTTGTAAAATGCAAAAAGCCACTCGATGCGGGAAGGGATAATCCCGGATTGACTCTCCCTGTTTTGGCTCAAGCATTTCGGTCATCAGGTGAACCACTGTTCGATTGGTGTAGAACTCTTTTTGTTCACAGCAAATCCTCCCGAATCAGCAGCTCTTTGAGATGATCTTCGGCAGCGCAGGCGGCCAGACCGGTACCGTAAAAGAGGTTGGAGCCAAGGCCAATGACCGCTTCAAGCTTGTCCATCTCCACCAGTTTGCGGCGGATTTGCCCCTCTTTCGACATACGGAAGAGTACGCCATGAGGCAGCACCACCGCCATGCGCCCCTTTTTTGGAGCCATCGACTTGATCATGTGCTGCACCCATACGAAGTCGCCTGATTTTGCGGGTGGCAGTCCGGCAAAGTCGCGCCCGTAAGGGTCGTTCGTCCAGACATCTTCACCCTATCGGTCGAGCGAAAAGGGAGGATTTGCAATGACGCAGTCGAACGTAGCAAGGCTGTCTCCGGAATAGAAGGCGGGTTGGCGCAGGGTGTCGCCGCCCTGCTCTTTGACGTGGTGCAGCGCTTCAAGCAGCATTCCGCCGGTCCCGCAGGCCGGGTCGTAGGCTCTCTCCAGCTTCTGGCACCAGAATGCGCACCAAAAGAGCGACCACAGAACGGGGTGTGTAAAACTTTCCCGCTATTTTGTTGGTGAGATCGGCAAATTTTTTGATCAGGTATTCGTAGGATTGGCCAAGGATATCGGTTCTGCAATGTTCGTTGCCGAGGTTCAGCGATGAAAAGTGCTCGATCAGATCTTTGAGAAGGGCATCAGAGAGGCGCTCCTTGTTGCTCCATTGGGCATCACCAAAAATTCCGTGAATGGTATCCGGGTTGGCCTGCTCAATGCTGCGCATGGCTTTCTGGAGCGCATGACCAATATTGGCGCTTCTGGAACGAACGTCGTTCCAGTGGCACTCTTCGGGCACCTGAAAGCGATGGTTCTCTGGAAAAAAGGCAAAATCAGGGTCACCGCCTGACTCTTCAAGCGCAACACCGAACTCTTCGTCGTAAACGTCGGAAAGGCGTTTGAAAAACAGAAGCGGAAAAATGTACGTTTTGAAATCAGCGGCATCAACCGGGCCCCGCAGAATATTGGCCGCCTCCTATAGGTGACTGGAGAGCGTCCCCGGCTGAATCGCAGGATCATTTTCGCTCTTTTGCCTCATGGAGTTTTAATAAGGGGTTTCTTTTTATGGTTGAAGCGTAAGTTTTTCAAAACAAAAGAATTATCATTAAAATACTTGATGAAGTCATAAATGAGCTCCCTTTTTTAGCCTCTCCTCCAAAAAACGAAAAGCCGCCGTTCCCTGCAGGTGGTGGGCGTTGAGGTTTTTCCTGATTGCTACGGTGGTTGGATGCGTTTTACCAAGAGCTTTCTCTGCAATCGCCAGTGCACGGCGGCAGAGAGGCTCGGAGGCGGCATAATTCTCTTGTGAATATAGTGTTACCGCAAGATAGTTCATGTTTATGGCTACCATGGGGTGATTGGAACCATACGTTTTTTCCCTGATTGCCAGTGCACGGCGGTAGAGCGATTCGGCTGCGGCATACTTGCCCTGCACATCCAGTAATCCAGCAAGATTGTTCAGGCTCTGTGACACATCCTGGTGATTGGGGCCAAGCGCTTTTTCATCAATTGCCAGCACACGGCGAAAAATCTGTTCAGATTCAACGTAATTACCTTGAGAATACAATAATAACGCAAGATTGTTCAGATCGGTTGAGAGGTTATGGTGATCGGGGCCAAACGCCTTCTCATCAATCGCCAGCGCTCGACGGTAGAAAGACTCAGCCAAGGCGTACTTGCCCTGCGCATTCAGCAATAACGCAAGATTGTTCATGCTTATGGCTACGCAAGGGTGATCGGGGCCAAGCTGCTTTTCATAGATCACCAAGGCGCGGCGGTAAAGCGGTTCGGCAGCGGTGTTCTTGCCCTGTATCCGCAGAAATTCCGCAAGATTGTTAAGACTTGTGGCTACCAGGAGGTGATCGGGGCCAAGTGCTTTTTGCCTGATTGCCAGTGCTCGGCGGTAGAGAGGCTCGGATGCAGTATACTTGCCCTGCGCATCCAGCAATAACGCAAGATTGTTCAGTATTTTGGCAACTTCAGGGTGATCGGGGCCAAAGGTTTTTTCCCTGATCGACAGTTCGCGGCGGTAGAGACGAGTGGCTTCTGCACTCTTGCCCTGTGAATGCAGCCTTGCCGCAAGAGTGTCCAGATCGGTTCCTTCGGGGTGATCGGCACCATGTGTTTCAATGTTCGTCATGGTATTCCTGTGTTCAGAAAATGGTCATTGATTTGTTTTTGACATGCTTTGGCAGGGGAGTGTCACATAGCTTTCGGCCCTTTGGAACATGCGGATGGTGAGTGTCTGCGGGATGCGAACAAGTTCACCTGCGAAATCCCCCCATGAGAACTCCCCGCATGACCGGATAAAACAAAAAAAGCAGTACCGTGTGGACGATACTGCTTTTTCAGTGTTGCTGCGTTCAGTGACTTGCAGTGACATTTTCTTTGGCTTTTCCCTGCTCGACAGCCTTGATAGAGAGAGCAAATTTGGTTTTTCCGGTGCGAGGATCCTTGCGGACATCGACCAGCTTTACGGTTACTTTTTCTCCTATCTTCAGGTGATCGCTCACTTTCGTTACTCTTGTCGTGCTTGATATCTCCGAAATATGGACAAGGCCATCAGTTTTGGGAAGGAATTCCACAAAAGCGCCAAGCTCATCACGAATATCGCGCACCTTGCCAATATAGATGGTGCCGACTTCAGGTTTGGCGGTCAAGTTTTTTATCGTGGCCAGCGCGGCGTTGGTGCCCTCACTGGTTGAGCAGGCAATCGTGACGGTTCCGTCGTCGGCAATATTGATCTCGGCTCCGGTCTCTTCGGTAATGCTGCGGATAGTCTCTCCACCCTTGCCGATAATCATGCCGATGCAGTCAACGGGCACCTTGATGGTGGTCAATTTTGGCGCAAAGTTTGCAAGTTCACTTCGGGTCGAGGAGATTGCCTTCTCCATCTCTCCAAGAATATGAAGTCGTCCTCTACGTGCCTGTTCAAGCGCGGTTTCAAGAATATGATAGTCAAGCCCGTCAATCTTGATGTCCATCTGGCAGGCGGTAATGCCCTCTTTGGTGCCTGATACCTTGAAATCCATATCCCCAAGGTGATCCTCGTTACCGAGAATATCGGAGAGCACCGCATAGGAGGAGCCCTCTTTAATCAATCCCATGGCGATACCCGAGACCGGTTTTTTGATTGGTACGCCACCATCCATCAGGGCGAGTGTTCCACCGCAGACCGAAGCCATCGATGAGGAACCGTTCGATTCAAGAATATCAGAGACGATGCGGATGGTGTAGGGGAACTCCTCCTGTGAAGGGGCAACCATCTTGATGGAGCGTTCTGCCAGATTGCCGTGGCCAATCTCTCGTCGTCCGATGCTGCCAAGCCTTCCGCACTCTCCAACGCTGAAGGGCGGGAAGTTGTAGTGGAGGAAAAATGTTTTGTCGGCACTGTCGGTGAGGGTATCAACCGATTGTGCATCTTTTTTGGTGCCGAGGGTGATGGTGACAAGCGCCTGGGTTTCGCCTCTGGTAAAGAGGGCTGAACCATGGGCTCTTGGAATGATGCCCAGTTCAATACTGATGGGGCGCACCTGGTCGAGCGCTCTGCCGTCAAGTCGTTTTGCATCGTCAAGAATCATGTGGCGCATCACTCTTTTTTCGATGGCATGAATCTGCTCTTCAATGATGTGCGGGTTCAGGCAGAGTGCTTTCGATGCGTCGGCCTGAATATCCTCGCTGCTGATTGCGGCGCTGAAGTGTTCAAGGGTTGATGCAATGATTTCACGGTAGATAAGGGCTGTTTGATCGGCACGCTCTTCCTTTGCGAGGGGCGTGTAGGCAAGCTCTTTCAGACGTGTTTCGCAGAGAGCGCGAACAACGTCGGTGAGTTCGGCTGGTATTGCCGTCGGTGCAAAGGGGCGCTGGGGTTTTGCAACTTCAGCCGCAATTTCGCTTTGGAGAGCACAGAGTTTGCGGATGGCTTTATGGCCAAACTGGATTGCCTCGACCATTTCGGTTTCGGAAATCTCCTTCATCTCACCTTCAAGCATACAGATGGTATCGTTGGTGCCGCCAATACAGATGTCAATGTCGCTCTCCCGCAACTCGTTGATGTCAGGATTGATGATATAAAGACCATTGATTCTTCCTACTCTGACCTCTGACATTGGATTCCGGAAAGGAATGTCGGAAACCATGATGGCGGCAGAAGCAGCCAGACCGCCCAAAACATCGGCATCGTTGATTTGGTCTGAAGAGATAACGGTTACAATAATCTGGGTTTCGTAGAGGTAGCCGTCAGGAAAGAGCGGACGGAGTGCACGGTCGATCAGCCGTGCGGACAAGATCTCTTTTTCGGACGGACGGCTTTCGCGCTTGAAAAAGCCTCCGGGGAACTTGCCAGCAGCCGAATATTTTTCGCGGTATTCAACCTGAAGCGGGAAGAAGTCCTGGTTGGGGGGGGGGAGTCTTTTTGCTTGATACAACCGTTGCAATCACCATAGTGTCGCCAAGGCGGACAACTACAGCGCCATCGGCCTGTTTTGCCATTTTGCCGGTCTCAATCGAGATTATCTTGCCCTGGCCAAGATCAATTGCTTTGTTAACAATCATGGAAATCGTGTTGTAAAGAGTGATAAAAATGTTGCCCGTTTTTTCAAGCAATAAATGTGTTTCGCAATATAATATAAAAAAGTCTCTTCCTGTACATTGTTCTCAGCCTCACATCAAGCACGGAACTTTCCATTATCTATCAGCCGCACACCTCCCACATGGACGGCAAGAAGCAAACGGTACTCCCTGCCCGCTTCCGCAATTGCTGCCGGTTCAAACGTCATTTCGTGCACAAAGCTGACATAGGCCGGGCGAAAGCCGGGTACGGAGCTGATCATTCCGGTTATTTCAGCCGCAATGGCCTGAAGGTTATATTCCTCTGCGGCGATGCGTTTTTCGGCATGGCAGATTCCCTGGTAAATAATGCCTGCAGCACTGCGTTCCTGGCTTGAGAGGTAGACATTTCTGGAACTTACTGCCAGCCCGTTCTCTTCCCTGACAATGGGCGCTGCCACAATGGCGATATCCATATTGAGATCAAGAACAAGCTGGCGGATAACAGCAAGTTGCTGGGCATCCTTTTCACCAAAAATCGCGGTATGTGGTTTTGTAATATTGAAGAGCTTGGTAACAACCGTGGCCACACCGTTAAAATGGCCGGGCCTCTGTTCTCCTTCAAACCGTTCAGCCAGGGCGCCGCATTCAAGAGTGGTCTGGTAGTGCTCGGGATAGATGCTTCCTGCCTCGGGTGCAAAGAGGTAATCGATATCCGCTGATTTGGCAAGCGCAACGTCCTGCTCGAAAGGCCTTGGATAACGGTGGAGATCTTCACTTGGCCCGAACTGCCGGGGGTTTACAAAAATGGTGAGAATGACGGTTCCAGCGCTTTTCCGGGCAAGTTTGACAAGACTGAGATGTCCCTCGTGCAATGCTCCCATGGTCATGACGACACCGACAAGCTGACGGTTGAGCCGCATCTTTTCAGCTATGGCCTGCATCTGACCGGGGTCAGTGATGATCTGCATGGTTCTCTTCTGATTTGATTGTTTTTTTTTCGGTTGGATGGACAATAATGACAAACTCTCCTCTTGTTTTACCGTCGGCAAGCTGTTGGCGGATCTCGTCAAGAGTTCCGGTAAGATACTCCTCATATATCTTTGTCATCTCCCGTCCAATAAAGATCTGCGCATCAGGGATGAGAGCGCTGAGTTCGTCGAGGAGCTTTATGATTCTGTAGGGGGACTCATAAAGGACAAAAGAGGCCTTCAGCGCCACAAGATATTCAAGGCGGCTTTTTCGTCCTTTTTTGTGCGGAAGAAAGCCTGCAAAAAAGAAATTGTTGACTGGAAGCGGGCAAACCGACAGGGCGGCTGTCAGCGCACTTGCTCCCGGAATTGGAATGACCTGCAGGTGCCGTTCATGCAGGGCGTGCAGAAGTGCATAACCGGGGTCACTGATAACGGGAGTCCCTGCATCGGTGATGAGGGAGACATCAATGCCCTCTTCAAGCAGGGAAATAATCTGTCCGATTGCCCGTGGCTCGTTGTAGTTGTGGTAACTGACAAGTTTTTTTCCGATAATGTCAAGATGCTTCAGTAGAATTGATGCGCGTCTGGTATCTTCACAGGCAATCGCTCCTGATGCTTTCAGGGTTTTGATCGCTCTCAGGGTAATATCTTCGAGATTGCCAAGAGGCGTTGCCACAACGTACAGTGTGCCGGTATGTGAAAGTTCGGTTTGCAAGGGAAGGAGGCCTTGAACAAATGGTTTGTTATGGAGATTCAACAGTTTTAGTATTATAATAATAAAAACACGATAAACAGCATTCAGCGAAAGATGAAGGATCAAGGGCGGTTATTGTCGGTCAGCGATTTGCGGGTTCATTTCCCCGGAAGAAAAACCGGGTTTATGAGCAAACCTCTTCCGATACAAGTGGTTAACGGAGTCACGTTTGACGTTTATCGGGGAGAGACGCTCGGTCTTGTCGGTGAATCGGGTTGCGGGAAAACAACGCTTGGCAGAGCCCTGATTCGTCTCGGTCATTCGGTTGTTACCGGAAAGATTGTGTTTGAAGGACGGGAGATTTCCGGTATCAGCAATCGTGAGTTCCGTTCTCTTCGGAAAAAGATGCAGATGATTTTTCAGGATCCTTTTGGATCGCTGAACCCGCGTCTGACGGTAGGGCAGATGCTTGGTGAGGTTTTGCTGATTCATGGTATCGGTCGGGGGGAGGTTGCCCGCAAGCGGATTGAGGAGCTGCTTGATGTGGTCGGCTTGAACAGGGAGTATGTGAACCGTTATCCCCATGAGTTTTCAGGAGGACAACGGCAGCGGCTTGGCATTGCACGGGCGATTGCGGTCAACCCTGAATTCATTATTTGTGATGAGCCGGTCTCTGCGCTTGATGTCTCTATTCAGTCGCAGATTATCAATTTACTCAAGGATCTTCAGCGTGATCTGGGATTGACCTATCTCTTTATTGCCCATGATCTTTCGGTTGTGGAATATATTTCTGACCGGGTTGCCGTCATGTATCTTGGCAAGATTGTTGAAATTGCTGATTCTACTGAACTCTATGCCAATCCCAAACATCCCTATACCAGGGCTCTTCTCTCGGCAATTCCCAATCCTGAACCAGGCGGCAAAAAAGAGCGGATTTTGTTGAACGGCGATTTACCTGGACCTCTGCATATCCCTTCCGGCTGCAGTTTTCATCCCCGCTGTCCTGTGGCAACGGCTGAGTGCCGGAACAGGGAGCCAAAACTTCTGAACCTTAACCATACTGACCACCAGGCAAGTTGTCTTCTTTATGAATAATTCAACGACATCAACAAAGAGAAGGGGATGTTTTCGTAACGGCTGCCTTGCTCTTTTTATCATCCCGCTTTTGCTTGTAGCCGGATTGTTCTGGGGGCTTCGCTCTTCCCGTTCTCTTCCCGACCGTTTTGTGCTGATTTTGCCTCTCAGTGGAGGGCTTGATGAAATTCGCAATGAAAGTGCCTCCTTGCCCTTTATGCCATCCAAAGGGCCGATTTCTCTTCAGGAAGCGCTTTTTGTACTCAATCATGCAGCGACTGACGAGCGCGTCAGTGAGGTGCTTCTTGATCTTGGAGGGGTGCATACAACACCGGCAAAGATAACTGAAGTACGCGATGCCGTTGAAAAGGTTCGTAAAAAGAAAAAAAGAGTCACCGCGTTTCTTCGTTCCGGTGAAGACAGCGATTATCTCCTTGCAGCGTCATGCGATTCCATTATTGTGGAGCGAGGCGGCTACCTTCTTCTTGATGGACTGAAGGCTGAGTCACTGTTTTATACGACTCCTCTTGGAAAAATAGGTGTTCAGGTTCAGGCCGCGCAGTGGAAAACGTACAAGAGCGGCATTGAGCCTTTTGTCAGAACCGGAGCAAGCAAAGAGTATTTTGAGCAGATCAACGCCTTGCTTGATGAGGTCTATGATGATTACCTTGGTTACGTCTCGACTCGTCGGAACATCAGCCGAACCGCTTTCGAAGCCATGATCAACAATGAGGCGCTGGTTTCGGCACAAAAGGCAAAAACTCTTGGATTGATTGACGGCATCTCCTCATTCTGGGAGCTACAGCGTGCTTTGACCCGCAAAGTTACCGGAAAGGATCTCACCAGTGATAACGATGCGTTTGTCAGCGCCTCTGAATATCGTTCTGCAGTGGTATGGCCCCAGAAGTCAACGACCGATGAAGCTGTTGCGGTGATTACTGTTTCAGGAACGATTGTTCGTTCTGCCGGAGAGTTGAGTGAAGGTATTGATGTTGAAACACTCAAAAATGCTCTTGATGCTGCTCTGGAAAACAAAAAAGTCAAAGCACTGGTGGTGCGCATTGACAGCCCCGGCGGCGATGCTCTTGCGTCGGCTGATATGTTGCAGATGCTTGACTCGGCGGCCGTGAAAAAACCGCTTGTGGTCTCCATGTCAGGTGTTGCAGCCTCTGGCGGTTACATGACAGCCCTTGCAGGAAAAACTATTTTTGTCCAGCCGTTGACCATTACGGGTTCGATCGGGGTTTATGCTCTTAAACCAAATATCAGTGGACTTGCTGAAAAGATCGGTCTGGGACGCGATGTTGTGACGCGAGGTCGCTATGCCGATGCCGACACCCCTTTCAAGCCGCTTGAAGGAGAGGCATATAACAAATTTGTTGCGGCATCAGGCGAGGTGTATGATGATTTTGTCAGCAAGGTTGCCGTGTCAAGAAAAATGTCGGAGCTGCAGGCTGATTCAGTAGCAGGAGGAAGGGTCTGGACCGGGAGCCGTGCATTGAAGGCAGGCCTGGTTGATCGTACCGGCGGACTTTTTGACGCTCTTCATGCAGCACAGCTTCTTGCCAAAATGGATATGACCAAAAAGCCAAAAATCATGCTGTATCCGGTGCAGAAAAGCTGGTATGAATCTCTTTTGCAAGGAAATAATGCGAGTTTTTCCGAGAAGGTGGTGCTTGCCCTGAAAAAACAGTTGCTGCATGAGCTTGTTCCCCAGCGGCAATATTCCTCAATGGCGGCTTTCTATGAGATGCTCCTCAGTTCGGGCCAGCTTCATATTCTTGCTGTTATGCCGGAGGAGGTCATGATCAACTGACTTTTTATCTCTTCCCCGAAAATCTGGTCGGGGAAGAGTATAAAATTTTACAGGCAACATTGCTTCAGTTGCCGATAAGAGTGGGGGCTTAGAACTTGTAGGTCAGTGAGGTTTGAGCCCGGAAGGCATTACTGTCAGGAGCATTCTTGTAGTCGGTTTGCCACTCTGAGATCTGCAGGCCAAGGATAAAACCCGATGTTATCTTCTTGATGACACTGGCAAAAATTGTCTGGTTTTTTGAGCGAACATCGACCATACCCGTCAGGTCGCTATCGTTCGGGTTATCCATGCCTGCACCAATACTGAAGGTGGTCGAAGGGTTTGTGATGAACCTGAGTGCAGCCCATCCACCATTTGAGCGGATTTCTCTGAGGTCTGCCTTTAAGATGGTGTTCACCCCCTGGGCCACTCCCCCAAAGGAGTCATCAAGGTTGGATCCGGTAAAGTATTCTCCAGCAAGAGTCATTTTTGTGCAGATGGGCATGGTCAGTTCCAGATTGCACGACCAGGAATCAAGGGTTTGATGGGTGCCCATTTTATCGGTATCCCACTCTTCCTGTCCGTAATGGCCTGACAGTGCAAGGGTTGCTGGCTGATTGCTGACAAGGAGCGGCGCTGAATAAGCCACTCTTCCCTGGAGAGTCGGTATGGCGGCATCCTTTCCGGTGTCGACATTCCAGGTGTCGGCCCAACTGTTTGACTCTCCGATTGTTCTTGCTGCGGCAACGGCAACTTCAACACGGCTTTGTTTCCCGGTTGAAAACCCTTTGGTCAGGCGTAACTGGGGATGGCGGGAACCGATATTGCCGGAAGTCCACATCAGACCAGGATCATCAACAAAGGGGATGAGTGAAGAGTGCACGTCCCAGGTCTGGCCAGCAAGAATACTGAAATCAGATGCTGGCCAGTAAGCCTTGAGATAACCGTGCCGTAGCCTTGGGGCCATGTTGTTTTCGGAGCCGCCGCTGCCAAGAAAATCAAATTCGATGTTACCCGTAAGCTTGATGGTCTCGGTATCAGGGCCGCTGAGATTCAGTCCAAGCCTTGTGGTGCCTGGAGTAAGGTTCCACTCGGCATCATTGTTGTTCAGTCGTTCAGGACGAACCCACAGCGCGATGTTGCCAGAATTAATTTTTCCGGTATCATAGGAAGCGTCGAATCGGGCAAAGCCGTAGAACTGAATTTTTGTGCCGGAGGCGGTTGAGACCAGAGGCGCAGAAGGCAATTCGGCTTTTTTTATCGCTTCCGGCTGTCCTGGAATGGTGGCGTTTTTAGAGTTTACCACTGTTTTTAATTCAGCAAGTTCCTGCTCAAGACGGCTTATGCGCGTATCAACCGTTTCTGCAGCAAAGCCGGGCACTGCAGAGCAGAGTGAGCCAGCAATCAGCAAGGCGTAACTGAATTTTCCCCTTTCGTTCATGAAGAGTCTCCCTGAAATATTTTGATTAAAGGAGGTAACGGAATCTGAAACAAGGGGAAATATAGGCAGAAAGGACAAATCTTCCGAGTTTCTTGACGATCGGGGGAGGCGTGGGGAGGCTTTATGAAAAAGATAGCCAGTTTCTCGTGATCCGTCCCGTTTCAGAAACTCCAGAAATCACGGTCAAGATTGCGATACTGAATGCCCTGGATGAGATGCTTCATGGCAATGTGTTCACAGCCATCAAGATCGGCGATGGTGCGGCTCACCTTGAGGATCCGGTCATGCGCCCTTGCTGAAAGGTTCATGCGGTTCATCGCATCCATCAGCTTTTGAGAACTTTCCCTGTCGAGCTGGCAGGAGGATTTGATTTGGCGGGAACTCATCTGGGCATTGGTGTAGATTTTTGGGGATGAGGTGGCAACAAACCGATCATGCTGGATTTTTCGGGCAGCGATGACCCGTTGGCGAATGGTCAGTGAGTTTTCGGCACTTGAAGCTGCAAAAAGATCGGAATTTTCAACTTTAGGCACGTCGATGTGAATATCGATGCGGTCGAGCAGCGGACCGGAAATTTTTGAAAGATAGCGCTGAATCTGCCGGGGCGGGGCGGTCAGGTTGCCGTCCTGGTCTTTCAGGGCTCCCGCAGGGCTCGGGTTCATTGCGGCAATAAGCATGAACCCTGCCGGATACCTGGTGGTAACCGATATTCGCGATACCGTCACCTCCCGCTCCTCAAGGGGCTGGCGAAGCACTTCAAGAGCATTGCGGCTGAATTCAGGCAGTTCGTCCAGAAAGAGAATGCCGTTATGGGCAAGGCTTACCTCACCCGGTTTTGCCGTGGAGCCGCCGCCGATCAGCGCAATATTGCTGGTGGTGTGGTGCGGGCTGCGGAAGGGGCGCACCACCATGAGGGGTCGCTCTTTGTCGAGCAGGCTGGCCACCGAGTAGATTTTAGTGGTTTCGAGTGCCTCTTCAAAGCCGAGAGGGGGAAGAATGCCCGGCAACCCCTTTGCCAGCATCGTCTTGCCACTGCCGGGCGGTCCAATCATGATGACGTTGTGTCCACCCGCTGCCGCTATTTCAAGCGCTTTTTTTGCGGCTCCCTGTCCCTTGATATCGGCAAAATCGACAAGGTACTCTTGTTCCCCCTCAAAAAGCTCCGCAATATTGACGCTCACCGGGGTGAAGACTCTCTCTCCTTTCAAAAGCGCAACAGTCTCGTTCAGGCTTTCCATACCGTATACCTCAATGGCCGATTTTGCGGCCGAGACCGCCACCGCCGCCTCTGCTGCATTTTCCATCGGTACAATCAGCCGTTTTATTCCCTCCTTGCCCGCCATGATGGCCACAGGGAGTGCGCCATTGATTCTCCTGAGCGAGCCATCAAGCGCAAGCTCTCCCATAATAAGCGTCTCCTCAAACCGGTTGCCGATCAGCTCAAGCGAACCCAGCAACCCGATGGCCACCGGAAGATCAAATGCCGTCCCCACCTTTTTGATGTCGGCAGGAGCCAGATTGACCGTAATTTTTTTTGGTGGAATGGTAAAACCTGAATTTCGGAGAGCCGTAAGAATCCTCTCCCGGCTCTCCCTGACCGCATTATCCGGCAATCCCACAACGGTAAACGAGGGTATCCCGCCAGCCACATTGGCTTCAACAGTTACTTTCATGGCATCAATGCCAATCAGCGCAGCAGCATTCAGTATCGAAAGCATGGCGAAAGTGGTGAGAGGATTTCAGCTTTTATACGTAAGGTAGAAAAATATTTTGAATACGTCACTATTTCTTTCTTTACCTCTCTTCCGGGAACCCTCTCTGTCGATCCTTGCTCTGTTATCCCGTGGTGCGCAATCCTCCCGAAATGGCGTTGACTGTCAGAAAAAGTTCCATCAGCAGCATCTCAGCCTCAACCTGTTTTCCTGAATGCTGGAGTTCCCTCCATTGCCTGAGCAGCTTTATTTGTTGCAGGTGCAGTTTGTCGAGCCCTTCCCGACGGGGTGTAATGAATTTATTGACATTGAGACGCTGGGTTTCGAGCGGTTTGGCAAAAAGCTGATCAATAAGTGTTTTTGTCCGGTGGTATTCGGCTTCAATCATGCCGAGAATTCGCTCCCTTATGGCGATATCACTGACGAGGGAGGCGTATTGGTGCATAATAGCAAGATCGGCTGATGCCAGGCTGGTGTCGGCATTGCTGATGATGTAGCGAAGCGGTGGCCATTCGTGGCTGCGGGTGCGGATCTCTTCAAAGGTTTTCGGGGCGCTTTTTTGTAGATACTCAAGGGCGGAACCAACTCCGTACCACCCAGAAATGGAGAAACGTGCCTGGTTCCAACTGAACACCCAGGGGATGGCGCGCAAATCATCAAGGCTTGTTTTACCGCTTCTTCTGGCTGGTCGCGATCCGATTCTTGTCGATTCTATAATATCAATAGGGGTGGCTTCACGGAAAAAAGTGAGAAATCCTTCTGCCCCAATCAACTCACGGTAAGCCCGGTTGCTTTTTTCTGACAGCATGTCCATAACCGGTTCAAGAGGGTGGGGCCTGTTTTCGCCACTGTGTTGTCTGAAGAGGGCACCTGCCGCTCCGGCCATGAAGAGTTCAAGATTATAGAGGGCGCTGATGCGGTTGGCATACTTCTGTGCTATGGTTTCTCCCTGTTCGGTAAAGCACATCCCCGCTGTGAATGAGCCATAGGGTTGCGCCTTGATAAAACGGTGAGTCGGGCCCGCACCCCGGCTGATGCTTCCGCCTCTTCCATGAAAAAAGAGAATATCGGTTTCGAACGCTTTGCCCGCCTTGAGCAATGCTTCCTGTGCGCGGTAGAGTGTCCAGATACTTGAAAAAATACCGCCATCCTTGTTGCTGTCACTGTATCCGATCATGACCGGCTGGACCTTTCTTGCCTTATTTTTCCTCTTTTTTCGGAATTCGAGGCTTCGCTGTGTTACGGGATGGCGTAAAAATTCCTTGAGAATCACCGGACTTTTTTTCAGGTCATCAATAGTTTCAAAAAGCGGAACGACCGGGAGTAAACAGGCATCACCCTCATCGGTCGGAGTCATCAACCCGACTTCTCTGGCAAAAAGATAGACAATGAGAAGGTCGGAAACGTTTCTGGTCATGCTCACAATAAGGGAGCCGAGACCGCCATTGCCGTACTGTTTGCTATGGTTCAGCAAGACGCGGTAGCAGGCAAGCACGGCTTCAGCTTCAGCTCCGACGGTCATGTCAGGATGGGTAAAAGGACGGGGTGACTGTAGCTCACGGTCAAGAAAGGTGCGTCTTGCCGTTTCATCCCATTCCAGAAAATCGTTGCCATTCATGCCTGCTGCGCTCATGAGCTGCGAGAGTGCAAGTTCGTGAACCTGGCTGTTTTGACGGATATCAAGGGAGCCGAGATGAAATCCGAAGGTCTGCACAATCCGGTAAACCGGTGTGACCTGCGTGTCAGCGATATGCTGTGCCCCGACATCAAGCAGTGATTGCCGCAAAAGCGTAAGGTCGTCAAGGAGTTCAGCCGAAGTGATGTAGCAAGAAGGGTTATCGCGGAGACGAATACTGTCCAGCGCATCGGTTTCGAGAGGAAGAGAGGCGATCATCAGGTTCAGAAACTGGCGCCAGGGTTCGCGGCGATTTCTCCTCAATGCGGCAGAACCTGCGTCCCCAAGTTTATTGCTGAGGGTTTCGATTCGGTTCACAAGTGACTCTCCCGGCGACTGAAGTCTTTCAGAGAGGCTTAATTTTGAAGCGAGTTCCCTGAGATGACGCAACACCAGCTTCAAAGCGTTGCTGCGCATGTCGGCAAGGGTCTCTTCTGTTACTCCGGCGGTAACCAGCGGATGCCCATCACGATCCCCACCCACCCAACTGCCAAAGCTGAGGTGAGGGAGCATAACGGGGTTCGAGAGTTTTGCGGTATCGAAGCCACTCTCTTTCCATGCCTGCAGGAGTCGCTTGTCGAGCATAGGCATAACTTCCGGGAAAATATTGAAAAGATAGTGAATCACATTTCTGCGCTCGTCAGAGACATCAGGTTTTTCATAGAGAATCTCTCCTGTTCTCCAGAGCCTTTCCATGACAACTTTAATCTCGTTGCGAATGTCGAGCTGTTCAAGGGGAGTCCACATCTGGTTTTCGCGTTGCACCAGAAGCAGGTAAAGTTGACGGTGCTGTTCCAACACTGTTTTTCGTTTGGCTTCGGTCGGATGTGCGGTCAATACTGCTTCTATGGAAACCTCCGGCAGCAGTGAAGAGATCGTTGTTTCAGAAATACCGAGTTCACGGCAGCGAAGAAGTGTTTTTCCCCAAAGCCCGGTAAGATGCGATAAACCGTGTTCCGCCTCAAAAACGCGCCGATTCTGAGCCGTTGAGTTCTCTTCAGCCATGTTGAGAAGCTGAAAAAAAATTGAAAATGCCTGAAGCGCACGCTCGGTATCGGGATAGTGTTCAAGAGGCATACTCGCATTCTGCCATGGCAGGTGTTCTGCCAGCTCACGTTCTCCAAGGTCGCGGAGTACCTCCTGAAAACAGAGAAGAAGAAAAAGAAAATCGCGTTCTGCTTTTTCGAAATCGACAAGAGTGCTGGCGCTGGTGATCATGAGATAAAACGATTCAGGTGAAAGTGGTTGAATTTTTTTGCAGTATTCTAAAAAATTCCATGAGTTACAAATGATGTTTTTTCTTGATTGTCATTGATTAATGCAAAATATGTTTTTTTAAACAGAAGCTTTTTTACGCTTTCTGTTTGTCGCCTTTACTATTTATGCTTATCTTACTCTATAATCTTTTGGGTTCAAGCCACTAACACCTAATTCATTACCTGTCATGGACAACAAATCAAATGGTAAGTTGCTTGCGTTAGCAGCAGGCGGGGCTGTCTTAATGGGGTCATTGTTTTTCGGGTTGTCTTTGTTAACCGGATACAAGCTTCCGGCCGAAAATCTCTCCATATTTTTAAGTCCGTTAGGTTCTTTTGCGGGGTGGATATCGCTGATTCTCTTTGCTTCACTCACAATTATGGGGCTTGGCAAAATGTCGGCCCGGATCAGCTCGAAGTGGTTTTTAAGTTTTCCGCTGAGCATTATTGCTATCGTTGCCGTCATGTTTGCCTCCCTTTGGTTCAGGCCTTCGGGAATATTGATGTCGACCACTGGCCGCACAACGCTGATGGACGGGAAATACATTCGTTCTGTTGATGAATTAAAAGCCTATCTCGAAAAGCCCGTTTTATCGGCAAATGTCCCACCTGCTCCTGCTGGTTTTGACTTTAATGCAGCCAAGGCACTTTGGGATGTCAAGTGCAATACCTGTCATACCCAAGGCTCAACGATGGATGCATTTAGAACCAAGTACAAGAAGACCGGAAAAGTCGATGTGATTGTTAGTCGTATGCAGGCTACTCCAGGCGCGGGTATTACGGTCGAAGAAGCGAAGGATATCATGATCTACATGAACGAGAAGCTCTGATATCAGGCATCCCTCTTTTTCTTTCCAGTGTTAAAAAGCCTCAGAGGAGTACTCTGGGGCTTTTTTGTTCGCTGTTTTCGCTGTTCAGCAGGTTGCGCTGTAGTTGACCGTGACAGTTTCTGTTATTCCGCCCCTTGCTTTCCATTCGGTTATGACAGAGAGCGATCTTGGCTGAAGGAGACCGACAAGGTCATCAAGGATCCTGTTGGTTATATTTTCGTAAAAAATGCCAGCGTTACGGAACTCGAGAAAATAATATTTCAGCGATTTCAGCTCTACGCAGGATTTGTCAGGGACATAGCGGATAGTAATCGTGCCAAAATCCGGGAGTCCGGTTATCGGGCAGACGGAGGTAAATTCTGGATTGACGATTTCAATGGTGTAGTCTCGGTCGGGGTAAGTGTTATCGAAAAGTTCTAAAATCTCTTTTTTCATCGGGCATCGGGGTTGAGTTGTTATTATATCAAATGTAAGAGTGCTCTTTTCGATGCAAAATAGAAATCCATGACGATTTTCGGTAAATTCCGTTGACTTTTATTGTCAGTTTATTGAAGTAACCAGTTGGCCATTATGAAGGTATGCCGGGAAGGGGAAGATTTGGAACTTCCGCTGCTTTATCAAGCGCTGAAGGCAGAGTATGATCTTACTGAGACGCACTATATGTTCGGAGGCGACTCGTTCAGTTTTTTGAGTGTGCTCGACAGTTATGCACTTCTCGACAGAATATCGCCCGAAGAGTTTATCAAGGATGAACAGATGCCTTATTGGGCAGAAATATGGCCCTCAGCGATAACGCTTTCCTCTTTTCTTGCCGATGAACTGATGCTTCAGGGGCTGCGGGTGATTGAGATAGGTGCCGGTGTTGGTATGGTTTCGGTTGTTGCAGCCTCGAAAGGCGCTCATGTTCTGGCTACAGATTACTCTCTTGAAGCGCTTCGTTTTGCCCGGTATAACAGCTTGAAAAACAGGGTGAATCTTGTTTGTGAGCGCCTCGACTGGCGGCTTGTGCAGTGCGCTGAACAGTTTGACCTGTTGCTGGCGGCTGATGTGCTCTATGAAAGAGTGAACCTGCTGCCCATTGTTACTGCCATCGATAAATTGCTGAAACCTGGCGGGACGGCATACCTTGCTGATCCACGGAGGAGACTGGCCGGGCAGTTTCTTGAGTTGGCTGCCGAAAATCATTTTTCAATAACCTCATTTCCGAGGAAATATAGCGGAGGGTCACGAGACGTTGCGGTGAATATCTATAAAATGACAAGACAATGAAGAACAACTATGAACAGTTCTCTCTGCGCTGGCAGTATAATGCAGGTTCCGGGTCGCTTGTCTGGCAATTGATGTTTACCCAAACAGGTGATCTTATAGGGCAAAAACGCGTTGCTGCCAGCCGACGGTCGCTATTTTTTTGTCTTGATACCGTGACAGGAAAAGTGTTTCTCGATGATTATCTGTTGATGAACCATTTTTCTTCAGATACTGCTATCAATACTGAAACAGGGATTGCTGGTGAAGGCTGGTTCACCGGGCTTGAAACGACCAGTAAACATCTTGGTTACTGTTATGCCTGCCAGCCGCAAAGTCCTGAGCATAAAGGAATTTGGGCGATTGATTTCAGGACAGGCCGAGGAGTGTGGGCACGACCAGATATTGGTTTTATTGCAAACCTCAATGACAGGTTTCTTGTCTCTCACTCTTCCGTTTTTGGCGGGTTTCCCGAGCGTCAGTTTTTGCTTGTTGATCCGCTGACCGGTTGCGACCTCTCTTTGTCTGGCCTCGACAGCGCACAAGTCAACGCTATCAGGGAAGAGGCTGTGCCGGAAGAGGTGCGGCAGAAGGTTACTCTTCCTGAGGTTGTAACAGAAGGAATGACCAAAGAGCGTCGGGCTTTGCGGCGACTTGGTTTTGACGAAACCGTTGGCTGTGAATGTATTTTCAAGGGAAGGCTGGTTGTTGTCGCGGTGCATGAACAGGATAAGTTGCAGGGAACATGGCACTCATTTCTTGAGGTATGGTATAAGGGTCGCCCGGTGTATGCCGATGCACTGGAAAAAGGGGTTGATACCCCGGGCTTCAACAATTTCCTTATGCATGGCGATAACTTATTTTACATAAAAGGAAAAGACAAACTGCTCTGTGTTGCGCTCTCATGAAGGATTTATCACCACATCGTTTGCCGGCGGTATTCCAGAAAGGATCTCTTCCGGTCAGTGACTTTCTCTGCAATCTTCAGAGTCGCAAGAATTTGTCGGGCAATACGGTTATTGCCTACCGAACCGATCTTGTTCAGTTTTTTCTGTTTATGATACAGCATCTCGGGCTTGCCGATTTGAGCAGTTTCGATCCTGAGCAGGTAACCCCCCTGGAGGTAAGGCTCTTTATGGGTGCCATGATTGAACGGGGAGTTCAGCAGAGATCCATTGCCCGAAAGCTGGTATCGGTTAAAAGCTTTTACCGGTACATGCAGGAAACCGGATATATCAAGAGTTTTCTCTTTTCATCCCTTCTTACGCCAAAATATCCTCAGCGAGTCCCCGGTTTTTTAACAGAAAAGCAGACTGAGCAGCTTTTTAACGAGTCGCTTCCTGCCAGCCCGGAAGAATCTTTTGTTGGTGAACGCGACCGAAGTATTCTTGAACTGCTCTACAGCAGTGGGCTTCGCGTTTCAGAATTGATCGGCTTGACGACAGAATCTCTCGATCTTGAGCGGGGATATGTTAAATTAACAGGGAAAGGCAGAAAGCAGCGAATTGTTCCTGTAGGTCAGTCAGCAGTCGAGGCGCTTAAAAAATATTTTGAAGTCAGAAGAAACTTCTTTAGAATGAAACAGGGAGGGGAGTCGGCAGCGTTACGGTATGTTTTTGTAACAAAAAAGGGCAAAAAGCTTTATCCCATGCTTCTCCAAAGATTGACCTCAAAATATCTTGCATCAGTTACTGAGCTGAAAAAGAAAAATCCACATTTGTTGCGCCACACGTTTGCCACTCACCTGCTGAACAATGGAGCAGACCTCGAAAGTGTCAGTGAAATGCTTGGGCACAGCAATCTTTCAACAACCGAAATATATACTCACGTTACCTTTGAGCGCTTAAAGGAAGTTTACCGGAAAGCGCACCCCAACGCATAGAGCATCTTCTTTGGGCTTCGGATAATATTTTTCTCCGGGGTTTTGTTTCTTACGTTCACCATCTTTTAATGGAGGTTATTATGACAAAAGCTGTCGTCAGTGATGCGGTCAATGTAAAGGTTACTTTGCGCCATTCAAATAATCATACTGATATAGAAGAGTATGCCCGTAACGCAGTGCTTGAGCTTACCAAGGTTTTTCCTGGCATTATCAGTTGTCACATCATTCTGGATCATCAGAAAAATGACTTTGAAAAAAACAAGCTTGCCGAAATAACCGTGCATGTGCCGCAAAATGTTTTTGTTGCCAAAGAAGCTGGTGTGGTTTATGAGCAGACCATCGATACCTGTGTCGAAGCTTTGAGCAGGCAGCTTTTAAGGCATAAGGAAAAAATGCAATAACAGCAAGTTCAGGGAGTCTGCCGGGCGGAAGCGAAACGCCCGGAGATTCCGGTAGTTTTATCTCCACTTCGATTGCTGAAACCATGAACCTCGAACAAAAAGGATTAAAAAAGCGATCAATAACGGTCGCCTATTTTTTTAATACTATCGGGCCGAAGCATGATATCAAACTGCGGCGCCTGA
Source organism: uncultured Chlorobiaceae bacterium (assembly GCA_903994455.1). Lineage (GTDB taxonomy): Bacteria > Bacteroidota > Chlorobiia > Chlorobiales > Chlorobiaceae > Chlorobium. Next base: position 27,808 of record CAJEXI010000004.1, read on the forward strand.
ACAGTGTTGATGAACAGAAACGGCGAATTTTTGAGCGTGATCTTCATCGTCCAGGTCTTGCACTTGCCGGGTTTACCAATTTGTTTACCTACAAGCGGGTTCAGATTTTAGGCAATACGGAGACAAGGTTTTTAAATCACCTTGAGGAAAATGAAAGAAAGCGGGTGTTTAAAAATCTTGTGCGATTCAAGATGCCGTGCATTATTTTGACCAGCAATAACAAATTGCCGGAAGATCTTCTCGAAATGGCTACCGAAGCCGGTGTTCCGGTCTATGTTACCCGATATTCCTCCACAAAAACTATTTACATTGTTACCGGTTTTCTTGATGACCAGTTTTCGCTTTACCAGCAGTATCATGGCTCAATGGTCGATGTCTATGGTGTCGGAGTTCTGCTTGCGGGCAAGAGCGGTCTTGGGAAATCCGAGATTGCACTTGACCTGGTTGAACGAGGCCATGGGCTTGTGGCCGATGATGTGGTCATTATCCAGCGAAAAGGGGAGTCGATGATACTCAGCGCCAAAAGAAACCATATTATCGACCATTTTATGGAAATCCGGGGTCTTGGTGTTGTTGATGTACGGGCCAACTTTGGTATCAGGGCAATTCGGGATGTCAAGGAGGTTCAGGTTGTTGTTGAGCTGCTTGAATGGAATAAAGAGATAGCCTATGAGAGGCTTGGTCTGGATACCAAATTTGTCAAAATTCTCGGGGTTGATGTTCCACTGATCGAATTACCCATCTTTCCCGGTAAAAATATTACCGTCATTATTGAGGTGGTTGCCCTTAATTTCCTGTTGAAACGGTACTCAAATTATGTGGCAGCCGAAGCGCTGACCGAAAGAATTAACCATGTGATCAACAGCGAGAAAACAGAGGATGATAGTCATGATTAAAAGGGGGACAAAGAGCGCCGTTGCAACATGCTGCGTTGCATGTTTTTTGCTGATTGCAGTACTCTCTTCCTGTGGTCGCCACAACGGAGGCACCGGACAGGCTGGCAGTGGAGGGAAAGCCATGGATTCAACCCTGGTTATTGCCATGCTTGGTGATGCTGATTATCTTAATCCTGTGCTTGGAAGTACCGTTACATCCGGCAATATTATTGGTCTTGTCTATCCATCACTTCTGCAGAGTGAGTTTGACACCACAAGCGGGTTGCTCAATTACATGGCCCTCGAAAAAAAACTGAGGGACGTTACCCCAGGTCAGGCCAAAAAAACACCAAAAGGTGCCCTTGCAAAGCGCTGGACGATGTCAGAGGATCATAAATCCATCACCTATATTCTTCGCAGTGATGCTTTCTGGAATGATGGGCAGCCAGTGGTTTCGGGAGATTTTAAATTTTCCTACAAGCTTTACGGCAATCCGGTTATCGCCAGCGCCCGACAGCAGTACCTTGCAGAGCTGGTTGGTGCCGACAAGGGCCAGGTTGATTTCGACAAGGCTATTGAGACCCCTGATGATACAACCCTGGTCTTCAGGTTTTACAAGCCGGTTCCTGAACATCTTGCCCTGTTTCATACCTCGCTGACTCCGCTTCCTGCTCACCAGTGGAAAAATGTCAAGCCTGATGAGTTTCGTCACTCACCCATCAATCTCACGCCGCTCGGGGCGGGCCCTTATCACCTGAAAAACTGGAAGCAGCAGCAGGAAATCGTTTTGGCCTCAAGCCGGAAATCAAATCTACCGAAGCCAGGAACTATTCCACAGATTATTTTCAGGGTTGTGCCTGATTACACGGTGCGCCTGGCACAGCTTCAAACCGGTGCGGTGGATGTGGTTGAAAATATCAAGCCGGAAGATTTTACCGCTCTTATGCGGGCCAACAAGCAGATTGATGTCAAAACAGTCGGGTTGAGAGTCTACGATTATGTTGGCTGGTCAAATATCGACCAGAAAGAGTATCGCCGAAGCGGTCGAGTAAGGCCACACCCTCTTTTTGGCTCAGCCCGGGTTCGTCTTGCCCTTACCCAGGCGATAGATCGTGAAGCTATTATTGATGGTTACCTGAAAGAGTATGGCGTGATCTGCAATACCGATGTTTCACCCTCCCTGAAATGGGCCTATAATGACCGGATTACTCCTCATGCCTTTGACCCTGCGAAGGCGACAGCCCTGCTCAAGGCGGAAGGTTGGCTGCCGGGGCCGGATGGAATTTTGCAGAAACAGGGGAAAAAGTTCAGTTTTGTGCTCTATACCAATTCGGGCAATGCCAGAAGAAACTATGCGAGTGTGATTATCCAACAGAATCTGCGCTCTGTTGGCATCGAATGCAAGCTTGAGGTCGAGGAGTCCAATGTCTTTTTTGAGAACCTGCAGCAGAGAAAACTTGATGCGTGGATGGCAGGCTGGTCGATTGGGCTGGAGATCGATCCGCTTGATGTTTGGGGTTCAGACCTCAAGAGGAGTCGCTTTAATTTTACGGGGTATCAGAATCCACGACTCGATCAGCTCTGTGACTTGGCCAAGCAGAAAATGGACCCCACTGGAGCAAGACCCTACTGGCTTGAATATCAGGAGATTCTCCATCGCGATCAGCCGATCACCTTTCTCTATTGGATGAAGGAGACTCAGGGATTCAGTAAAAGGATTGAGGGGGAGGAACTCAATATCTCCGGTACTTTTTACAATATTGACGACTGGAGGCTGCGCCCTTCGGCAAATGTTGCACCTTAGAGGTTTATGCTGAGCTATATTTTCAAGAGGTTTTTGATTGCCATTCCGCTGGTTTTTGGAGTGCTGACCCTGACGTTTTTCATTATCAGGCTTGCTCCGGGCGATCCTGCTGCGTTTTTTATTCAGCCCGGGATCAGTCCCAACGTAGCAGAGCAGATCAGGGCGCAGTATGGCCTGAACGATCCGGTGCCGGTTCAGTATGTAAAATGGCTTGCCAAGGTGCTGCAAGGTGATTTTGGTCGAAGTTTCAGCCGTGCCCAGCAGCCGGTTTTTGACGTTATTGCCAGCGCTCTGCCCATAACCATGACCATCGCCTTGTTGACCCTTGTTGCCAATTTTGCCTTTGGTATTCTTATTGGAGTAATCTCGGCGATTCGTCAGAACACCTTTCTCGACAGATTTCTGACGGTCACCGCCCTCTTTTTTTATTCAATGCCGGAGTTCTGGTTTGCCTTGATGATGATTATTCTTTTTGCCCTGAAGTTGCCTCTTTTTCCAGCCTCGGGCCTGAACGAAATTGGCGCGGAGGGTTTCGGTCCGGTTGAGTTTATCCTTGACCGCTTCTGGCATCTTGTGTTGCCGGTGACGGTGCTCAGCATCAACGGGGCTGCAGGTATTGCCCGCTATGTCAGGGGAAGCATGCTTGAGGTTATCCGGCAGGACTATATCCGTACCGCCAGAGCCAAAGGCTTACCGGAAAACATTGTTATTTTCAGGCATGCGCTTCGAAATGCCCTTTTGCCCGTCATTACCCTCATGGGAAGTTCGTTGCCCTTTATTTTTAGCGGCGCTTTGTTTATTGAGGTTATCTTTGCCTTTCCCGGAATGGGAAGGGTAACGGTCGAGGCTATTTTTGCAAGGGATTATCCACTGATTATTGCCAATACCTTTATTTCGGGCTCTCTGATTGTGCTTGGCAATCTTTTTGCTGACGTTCTCTATGCCGTGGCTGATCCGCGAATAAAGCTCTGAATCGTTTAACCTGTAATGTTTTTTGTTTGAGAATAGAATTGCTGAATACTCCCCCCGATGCGGTCGAGTCGAGGATTGAAGAGCAGATACGGCCGCTTCGTATGCATGATTTTGCTGGTCAGCAGCGGTTGACCGATAACCTCAAAGTGTTCATTTCAGCGGCGAAAATGCGAGGCGATGCGCTCGACCATGTCTTGTTGTCCGGCCCGCCAGGTCTCGGTAAAACGACACTTGCCTATATTATCGCGTCAGAAATGGGGAGCAGTATCAAGTCAACTTCAGGCCCTCTGCTCGACAAGGCGGGCAATCTTGCAGGACTTTTGACCGGGTTGCAAAAAGGAGATGTGCTCTTTATTGACGAAATTCACCGTATGCCCCCGACGGTGGAGGAGTATCTCTATTCAGCCATGGAGGATTTTCGCATCGATATCATGCTCGACAGCGGCCCATCGGCAAGGGCAGTCCAGTTGCGTATTGAGCCCTTTACCCTTGTTGGAGCCACGACTCGATCCGGACTTTTGACCTCACCTCTCAGGGCAAGGTTCGGTATCAACAGCCGATTTGACTATTATGCTCCTGAACTTCTTGAAGGGATTATTATCAGGGCATCAGGCATTCTCGGTATCGGCATCGCTAGTGACGCTGCGTCGGAAATTGCAGGACGTTCAAGGGGAACGCCCCGTATTGCCAACAGGCTGCTCAGGCGAGCCAGAGATTTTGCACAGGTTGATGGCGCATCGCTGATAAGCAGGGATATTGCCATAAAAACCCTTGACTGTCTTGAAATTGATGAGGAGGGGCTTGATGATATGGATAAAAAAATCATGGAGACCATCGTGAACAAATTTGACGGTGGGCCTGTCGGGATTGCCTCGCTTGCCGTCTCGGTGGGGGAAGAGCGGGATACCATTGAGGAAGTTTATGAGCCTTACCTTATTCAGGCAGGCTATCTTACAAGAACAACAAGGGGAAGGGTCGCAACCCGCCAGGCGTTTATCCGTTTTTCAACCGCTTCCGACCACAGTCATGAACTTCCCCTGTTTGATGCGAAGCCTGATCGATAAATTACCGGTTATCGCTCTTGTTTTCCTTTCGGCCTGTTCCTCCCGGCCTCTTCTTTCTGGCAGCGCCACCGATCGCGATTCGCTCTCCGAATCCACGAAAAGAGAGCTTGTTGCAGCGGCCCTGCAAAGCGCAAAAGGGGAGTATGATGGAGCTGTTGACCGTTATCGGAAGCTCCTGACCGCTCAGCCCTCACAGGCAGCCCTCCATTTTGCTCTTTCTAAAGCCTACGCCAGCCTTGGCGTTCTCGATTCCGCCCGTCTGTACAGCGAAAAAAGCGTGACGCTCAATCCCGGTAACAAATATTATCTCAGATTGCTTGCCGCGCTCTCGCATCAGATGCATGATTACCGTCGGGCGGTTGAGCTTGACCGACAGCTTGTTGCTCTTGAACCGCGAAGCACAGAACCACTTACCGCCCTTGCTCTGGAATATCTTGCTGCCGATCAGCCAGAGAACGCTCTTGCCACTTTTCGCGAGATGTTAACACTTGACCCAAAGAACGAGACAACTCTGGGCCAGGTGCTGCTGCTGGAGATAAAGCTCACCCACTATCAGGAGGCGATAGCTCTCTTGACCGAGCTGCTTGAGCGGGGCGATGGAAAAGAGAAACTTCGTGTCACTCTCGGTGAACTTTATCGGCAGACCCGGCAATATGATCTTGCCATCAAGAGCTTCAGGGAGGCGCTGCAGGCCAATCCCCGCTTGCTTCCGGCATGGCTTGCGTTGTTCGACGCTACCGTACAGTCTGGTAATCGTCATGCGTTTCGCGAAGCTCTCGACCTGTTTTACAAGACAGAGCAGGTAAATCTGGAACAAAAAATAGAACTCGCCGAATTCTTTGTAGCCCGTTCATCACGGGAGAGCTCTTTTGTCGAGCCCGCTTCAGTCATGATTGATGAAATAAAAAAACGATATTCTGGCAAAAGCCCCATGACCTTCAGGCTGCACGTGGTGGAAGGGGAACTTCTGTTTCAGGCAGGCAAGGTCAAACCGGCATTACAACTGCTTGAAAAGGCTGTTCATGCGAAAAATGCAAAAAAGCAGAAAAAACTGTATATGCAAGCCTGCAGTATTCTCGCGTTATGTTATGATAAACTCGGTTATTCCGAAAAATGTATCAATCTTTATGAGAAGATTCTTGCCCGTGAACCCGGCAATACTCTTATGATGAACAACCTTGCCTATACTCTTGCCGTTCAGGGAAAAGAGCTTCTGCGCGCTAAAAAACTGGCAATGAAAGCTGTTGCCGCCGAACCTGTCAATGGAGGTTATCTCGACACCCTTGGCTGGATATGGTTCAGGATGGGAAACTATGAAAAGGCCAGGGAAATTCTGGAAAAAGCCGTTGAACTGGATCCCTTTGAGGCTGAAATTCCGGAGCATCTCAGCATCGTCTATGAGAAACTTGGCAATATGAAGAGGGCCCTGGAGATGAAAGAGCTGTCGCAAAAACGCAAAGTCAAATAGCGCTCTTTTGTTGTTCTTGCAGGGCGGTATGCCGAGGTGGCACAAACCAAAAACGACGGGAACTCCCGTCGTTTTTAGTTGAACCACTCTTGTCAATCGGTTTACAACTTGACCTCGTCAAAGCTGCGGGCTGCCAGGTATTCGTAATGAGCCCAGCGTGCATCAACCTCTTTCTGGATTGTTGCGTAGTACTCTGCAGCCATGGCTGGATGGCTCTTCTTGAGCATTCTGAAGCGGTTCTCCATATCGAGGAATTGGGCAACCGGAATCTTTGGCTTTTTCGAATCAAGAATCAGCGGATTTTTTCCTTCAAGCAAACGTTCAGGATTATAGCGGTAAAGTATCCAGTGACCGGAATCAACAGCCGCTTTCTGATTATCAAGCGCCATCGACATGTTGATGCCGTGAGCAATACAGTGACAATAAGCAATGATCAGAGAGGGCCCATTGTACGCCTCGGCTTCAAGGAATGCTTTCAGTGTCTGCTCGTCGCGGGCACCAAAGGCAACAGAGGCAACATAGGCATTTCCATAGCTCATGGAGATCATGCCGAGATCTTTTTTGGTCATGGTACGTCCGGCGGAAGCAAATTTTGCTACGGCCGCCTTGGGTGTTGCTTTCGATGCCTGTCCGCCGGTGTTTGAATACACTTCAGTGTCGAGCACCAGAAGGTTAACGTTTTTGTTGCCTGCCGTGATATGGTCAACACCACCATAGCCGATATCATAAGCCCAGCCATCACCGCCGACACCCCAGACACTCTTTTTAACAAGCATATCGGCCACCGAAAGCAGATTTCTGGCATCAGGCGAATCCATCTGACTAAGCTTGTCCTTCAGAATCGAAACCCGTTTTCTCTGCTCAAAAATTTCCGGTTCATGGCTTTGGGAGGCATCAAGGATCTCATTGGTCAGTGTCTCCCCGATTTCTGAAGCCACCCGTTTTAAAAGCTCGCATGCATACTGGCGCTGTTTGTCGATCGAGATTCTGAAACCGAGAGCGAATTCAGCGGTATCTTCAAAAAGCGAGTTTGACCATGCAGGACCAAGACCCTTTGCATTGGTGGTATAGGGTGTTGTCGGAAGGTTGCCGCCGTAGATCGAAGAACATCCCGTGGCATTGCCGATAACAAGACGATCACCGAACAATTGTGTCATGAGTTTAATGTACGGAGTCTCTCCGCATCCGGAGCAGGCACCTGAAAACTCAAAAAGAGGCACCTGAAGCTGCTGTTCCTTGATCAGCTTCAAATTGATGCTGTTGCGGTCGAAGTCAGGAATATTGAGATAATAATTCCAGTTGTCAACCTCGGTTTCGCGAAGAGGTGGTTGCGGGCTCATGTTGAGAGCCCTTTTTCCCGGGCGGTTTTTATCCCTTGCAGGACAAACATGAGCACAGATTTCGCATCCGGTACAATCTTCAGGGGCAATCTGAATGGTATACTTCATTCCTTCCCAACTGGCACCCTTGGCTTCAACAGATTTAAACGTGTGCGGTGCGTTGCCGATGAACTTCGGCTCGTAAACCTTGGCACGTATTGCCGCATGTGGGCATACCAGAGTGCATTTAGCGCACTGGATACATACTTCCGGTTCCCAGACCGGAATTTCATCGGCAAGGTTGCGCTTTTCAAATTTTGCAGTTCCAGTCGGATAGGTGCCATCCACCGGCAGTTCGCTGACAGGAATGCCGTCACCTTCGCCGGAAATGATTTTTGCCAGAACGTTGCAGACAAAATCAGGAGCCTCCCCGACAATCGGCTGACGAAGTATTTTGGTACTGTCGGCAACGGCCTGGATGACCACCTGATGCAGATTGGAGAGGGTATTATCGACGGCCTGGATGTTCTGGTTGACAACGTCATCGCCTTTTTTGCCGTAGGTTTTTCTGATGGAGGCCTTGATATTTTCTACAGCCTCTTCACGGGGCAGCACCCCGGAGATAGCAAAAAAGCAGGCTTGCATAATGGTGTTGATACGCTGACCCATGCCGCTCTCACTGGCAACTTTATAGGCATCTATGGTATAGAGTTTTGCCTCTTTCTGAATCAGGTGCTCCTGAACAATTTTCGGGAGTTGGTCCCAGAGTTCATCAGGAGCATAGGGAGAGTTCAAAAGCAGGGTTCCGCCCTTCTTGAGATATTTAACCAGGTCGACCATCACAAGAAAGACCCAGTGGTGGCAGCCGATAAACTGTGCTTCAGTAATCAGATAGGCGGAACGAATCTCCTGGAGCCCAAACCGGAGGTGCGACGTGGTAATTGAGCCCGCTTTCTTGGAATCGTAGACAAAATATCCCTGCGCAAAGTTCGGCGTATTTTCGCCAATAATTTTGATACTGTTTTTATTGGCACCGACCGTGCCGTCCGATCCAAGACCGTAAAAGAGTGCCCGGAACATTTCATCCGGTTCGATCAAGAAAGAGTGGTCATAGTCGAGACTTGACTTGGTCACATCATCGTTAATGCCGACCGTGAAATGATTTTTTGGTTTCTCGGAAGCCATGTTGTCGAACACGGATTTAACCATTGCAGGCGTAAATTCCTTGGATGAAAGACCATATCTTCCACCGACAATGGTTGGCATGGTTTTCAGCAATCCGTTCTGCACACCCTCGAACAGGGCATTGACGGTGTCAAGATAAAGCGGCTCTCCGGCACTTCCTGGTTCTTTGACGCGGTCAAGGACAGCAACAGAGGTAACCGTTGACGGAAATGCTTTAACAAAGCGCTCAATATCGAAGGGACGGAAGAGGCGGGCATGAATGACACCGACCTTTTCACCCTGCTTGTTGAGATATTCCATGGTTTCGCGGGCGGTTTCAACCCCGGAACCCATCAGAACAATCACCCGTTCAGCGTCAGGCGCACCGTAGTATTCATAAAGGTTATAGTGGCGGCCTGTGAGTGCCCCGAACTTCTCCATCACCTGTTCAGTGATTTCAGGGCAGGCATTATAGTAACTGTTGACCGTCTCTCTCCCCTGGAAATAGACATCGGGATTCTGTGATGTTCCCCGAATAGCAGGGGCATCAGGGCTAAGGCGACGGTTTCGGTGAGCGATAACCAGATTGTCGTCGATCATCGTCCTGATTGTTTCATCAGCAATGACCTCGATTTTGGAGATCTCATGAGATGTTCTGAATCCATCGAAGAAATGAAGGAAGGGAACTCTTGAAGCAAGGGTTGCTGCTGCTGAAATAAGAGCCATGTCCATGACCTCCTGAACAGAACTGGATGCCAGAAGGGCAAAACCCGTTCCGCGGACCGACATCACATCGCCATGGTCGCCAAAGATTGAGAGCGCCTGTGCAGCAAGGGAGCGAGCCGATACGTGTATGACACACGGTGAGAGTTCGCCCGCAATTTTGTACATGTTCGGTATCATGAGCAAAAGGCCCTGTGCAGCCGTAAAGGTTGTTGTCAGAGCGCCGGTCTGCAACGCACCATGAACTGCAGCGGCGGCACCTGCCTCACTCTGTAATTCATCAATTTTGGGGACTGTCCCCCAAATGTTTGTTTTTCCCTCTGCTTCCCACGCCTCAGAATACTCACCCATCGGCGAAGCCGGGGTAATGGGATAGATACAGATTACTTCACTGGTACGATAAGAGACATGAGCCAAAGCTTCATTTCCCTCCATTGTTTTATAAGTCTGGCTCATACTGGCAGTCATCCGATTTTTAATGACAAAAGAAGAGTGTAAATGTGTAGCGCACTGATAGGTAAACCACGAAAGAACTGACCTAAAGGCAAGAGAGGGTTCCGTTCGCAGTAAAAAAATCAAATCAATATGTCCCCAAAGATATTAAAAAAATTGATTTTTGATAAATTTAATTAGATTCCGGCTTTTCCCATTGAGATGCTTGCTGGTTGTCGGGGACGGCCCCTGACAGTGCCTGCCAAAGTTCTCTTTGCTTGCTTGTTTGGCCCATCTCATACAGGATAAGAGGTTATATGGACGCAGAACACTCCGAAAATATCGTTTATGGCAGAAATGCCGTACTTGAACTTCTCCAGCAGAAGCCAGAGAGCATTGAAAAAATATATTTTCAATTTAATACCTCTCATCCGAAACTCAAGGAAATCGTTATCACCGCAAGGCGCCTGAAGCTGGTCAGCGGCAAGGCTCGTCTTGAAAAGCTCTCCCTGATTGCCGGCACGACCAAGCATCAGGGTGTTTGCGCTCTCATCAGTACCGTCACTTACCATTCACTGGAGGAGGTTCTGGCAAACCCCCGTAATACCTCTCCGCTTTTTGTTGTGCTGCAGGGGCTGGATGATCCCCACAACATCGGGGCCATTATTCGAACTGCCGAAGCGGTTGCGGCTGATGCTGTCGTCCTTGTCGAAGGAAAAGGATCACCGGTCAACGCCGTGGTTCATAAAGCAGCAGCAGGAGCACTCTCCCATATCAGAATCTGCAAGGTGAAAAGCCTTGTGCGTGCCCTTGAATTCCTCCACCAGTGTAACGTTCAGGTGATTGCGGCTGATATGGATGCAGAACTCAATTACACCGATGCCGACATGAAAAAGGCGACGGCCATTGTGCTGGGTATGGAGGGAAGCGGACTTGCCCCGGAAGCGGTGAAATTCTGTGACCATGTTGTCCGCATTCCCATGGCAGGCTGTGTCGAATCACTGAATGTGAGTGTGACAGCAGGCGTTCTGCTCTATGAGGCAATGCGGCAACGCCTTGCATAAGTTGCCAGTGCACTCTGATTTGAAGGGATTCCAAAAAATATTACCTTATTGATCACAAACGTTGCCAGGCAGACTTTATCAACACTTTTTCACTCTTTTGATATGACTATTCCGGAAGATCTTCGCTATACCAAAGACCACGAATGGATGAAACTGCTTGAAGATGGCAGCACCGCGCTGGTTGGCATTACTGACTTTGCCCAGTCGGAACTTGGCGATATTGTTTTTGTCGATATGAAAGCAACCGGAACCATGTTGAAAGAACATGAGGTTTTTGGTACGGTCGAGGCGGTAAAAACTGTGGCTGATCTGTTTGCGCCTGTTGCGGGCCAGATCCTTGAAGTGAACACCGGTCTCGATAACGCTGAAGTTGTCAATCAGGATCCCTATAACGCGGGCTGGTTGGTGAAAATGAAAGTTTCCGATCCTGCAGCCGTCAATTTGCTGCTCGACTCTGCGGCCTACCGTCAGTTGACCGGGGAGTGACGCATGCCATTTATTATCAATACCGAACGAGAGAGGGAGGAGATGCTTCGGGCAGTTGGTGCAAACTCTTTTGAAGATCTTGTTGCCGATATTCCTGAAGAGATTCGGCTGAAAAGAGCTCTCGACATTCTTCCCGCCTCCGATGAATCCCAGGTACGAAAACTGCTTGAAGGGCTTGCCTCGGCCAACCGGAGCACCTCCGATTATGTCAGCTATCTTGGCGGTGGAGCCTACGACCATTTTATTCCCGTAGCCATTAAAACCATCGCCTCTCGCAGCGAGTTTTATACGGCCTATACTCCTTATCAGGCCGAGGTTTCACAGGGAACCCTGCAGGCCATCTACGAATACCAGAGCCTTGTTTGCCGTCTCTATGAGATGGATGTTACCAACGCCTCCATGTACGACGGGGCAACCGCTCTTGCTGAAGCGGTTTTGATGGCCATGAATGTCACCGGTCGGAACCAGGTTGTGGTGGCCGGAAAGCTTCACCCCTGGAACAGCGCCGTTCTGAAAACCTATCTTGAAGCCTCTGGCCATAACGCCGTTCTTCAGAATGTGCTTCAGGATGGCATCGGCGATGTTGGAGCGCTGCAAGAGCTTGTTACCGGGAGCGTGGCTGCCGTGGTTGTCCAGCAGCCAAACTTTTATGGCTGCCTTGAAGATGTTGAAGCTATCGGAGCCATTGCCCATGCAAAGGGAGCGCTCTTTGTTGTCTCCGCCGATCCACTTTCACTCGGCGTGCTTGCTGCGCCAGGCAGTTACGGTGCCGATATAGCGGTTGGAGAGGGTCAGCCACTTGGTAACCCCCAGAGTTTTGGCGGTCCGTACCTCGGCATTTTTACAGTCAAGCAGGCTCTTGTTCGCAAAATTCCCGGTCGTCTGGTTGGCATGACCAAAGACCGGGAGGGAGAAGATGGTTTTATTCTTACCCTTCAAACACGCGAACAGCACATCCGTCGTGAAAAAGCCACATCCAATATTTGCAGCAACCAGGCACTGAACGCTCTTCAGGCCGCCGTTTATCTTTCGCTGCTCGGCAAAGAGGGATTACAGCAGGTTGCCGCACAATCCGCACAGAAAGCGCACTATCTGGCTCATAAAATTGCCGCAATTCCGGGATTTCCCCTGAAATATACCGCTCCCTTTTTCAGGGAATTTGTTGTTGAAACACCCGTTCCAGCGGCGCTCATTGTGGAACGGATGCTGAAAGACAAGGTCTTTGCCGGTTACGACCTTGCGGCGCATGGTGAAAGCGGGCTGCTTGTTGCCGTGACGGAAAAGCGGACCAGAGAGGAACTCGACAGCTTTGCGACAGCTCTCGGCGGGCTTTTATAAGAGGCGGTTTTCACTCAGATGAGGAATTCCTTTTTCAGCTCCATCCGCAAGGATGGGAGCTGGAAAAGGATGGTTCTATGCCAGGTTCTATACCAGACCAAGGGTTTCGAGTTCCAGGTCGATCATCTTCTTGCTTTCATCTGAAAGCGGCACAAGCGGCAGACGATAACTCTCTTCAATCATACCCATGCGGGCAAGGGCGTACTTCACCGGCACAGGGTTGCTCTCAACAAAGTTCAGTTTCAGAAGCTTGCGATAGCGGCGGTTGATTGAGCGAGCCTCATCAAGGTCGTGGCGTTTGACCGCCTCAATCAGTTGCTTGATTTGTGATGGTATCTGGTTTGCCGCAACAGAGATTGCGCCGTCTCCACCCATGGCCATAAAGGGCAGAATCAGCGAATCCTCACCGGTCAGCACCGAAAAGTGGGCGGGGCGTTCTTCCAGCAGCTCCGATATCTGACCGATATTCTCCGATGCCTCCTTGACCGCCACAATATTTGCAAAATCGCGAGCAAGCCTGAGAATGGTTGATGCCGTAACATTGCTGCCGGTTCTTCCCGGAACATTGTAGATGATAATCGGCACAGAGACGGCCTCTGCGATATGCTTGTAGTGCTGATAGACACCCTCCTGCGAAGGCTTGTTGTAATAGGGCGCAACCGACAGAATCGCTGAAGCACCAGCCTTTTCAGCATTTTTTGCCAGCTCGACCGCATGTTTTGTGTCATTGGTGCCAGCGCCGGCCGCCACCATAATCTCCCCTGCCGCCTCATCTCTTACCGTGCGGATAATCTCAAACTGCTCCTCACCGGAAAGTGTCGGCGACTCACCCGTTGTTCCACAGGTTATAATCATATCTGTTCCTGCCTCAAGGTGAAATTGCACCAGACTCCTCAAAGCCTTATGATCGACAGACCCGTCCTGGCTGAACGGAGTGACCAGTGCAACGGCGGATCCTGAAAGGTATCGTGTGGACATACTTATTTATTCCAGTGTTAATGAAAATCGTTTTAATCAATCCGAAGAATTTGCTTCCTCTCCTGTTCTTGTTGCCCTTTACGGTTTCCTGTAGAGCCCAAAATATACAGAGAAAGGGTATTTGTAAAACTGATTTTATCGTCAACAAGTTTAATCAGGACAAAAAGAAGATGAAGCCACATTTTTAATGCACCTTGTGGTTTCGGCATTGTTTTTTTTTTGTTACCTTTTTAGCAGACGTTACCGTTTTTTGTTCCACCAGTCGAAACTCTACAAGGAGGGGAAATGCGTAAAATTCTTGCCTTGCTCTTTGTTCTTCTTTCCTTTTTTGCGGCCACCCATGTTGCACTGGCAAAGGATATCAACATTGAATCGCTCTCTGATGGAGCAAAGGTTGATGCGGAAATAACCGTGAGTGGGACCGTACACAATGCCAATGAGGTTTGGGTTATTGTTCATCCCAGAGAAACAACGGATTATTGGGTACAGTCGTCAGTCATTGTCAAGGATGATCGCTGGGACGTTCGAATATCTATTGGCAGGACAAGTGCTATTGACAGTGGCAAGCAGTTTGAGATCATGGCCGTCGCAGATCCTCAGCAACCGCTGGCCGAAGCTCAAGTTTTTAAAGAATGGCCTGCTGCTCGCTGGAAATCACAAGTTGTTTCAATCACAAGAAAATAGATGTGACTGTGACTGTGACTGTGACTGTGACTGTATGCGGTAACTGCTAACCCTTGAGGCTCATACCATGACACTCGATCACCACGAACATTGATCACCTGTCGAATGGGCAATGGAGCGTCTGCTGCGCAACAAGGCAAACTTTGAAATACTCGAAGGCTTTTTAAGCGAACTGCTTGGCAAGGATATTATTTGTCGGCCATAAGTTCTTCCCTGTGAATATCTACCCATACTTGCACCATCCGCAGTTGTCGCGGTGGTATATTTCCGGCGAGGGGGCGAGGGGGGCTGTGAGGGACGAACTGCCGCACTTCTCGACCGAGCGGGAGGGCAGGAACCACAGGAAAGGCCGTCTGTTGGCGACCGAATTTTATAATCCATTTTTCGTGTTGTCCAGGGATACTTCACCGGTTATAGCGAATCAATGTATTGATATTTTTTTTCTTCAATGACGATGTACAACAGGAGGAATGATGGTAGTTGAACAAGTAACTTCATTAACCAATTTTCGGGGCGATCCTGATTATTACTTTGAAGAATTAAGCAAGAATAAGCGACCACTTCTTTTAACACGGCAGAACAAAAGCTCGGCAGTTTTGCTTGATACCGCGCAGTATCAGGCATTATTGGAGCAACTTGCTTTTATGAAATCAGTTGCTGACGGACTCGAAGATGTTCACCACAAACGCCTTTTCTCAATGGATGAAGTATTTGATTCCGTTGACAGAATTATTGCAGAGGCTGAAAAGTATAGTGCCGAGCTGGAGCTCGGCGTTCCCGGGTATAAACTCAAAGATTGCAATACATCCCTACCGAATAACCTATAATTCATGGAATTAGAAACATTGCTGTGCTGTTTGGCGCTTCCTCGTTATAATATTATCGGGAAATCAGGTTAGTATCGCGAAATAACGTAACAGTTCAACGATGAAGTATTTTTCCCCAATGAGGAGTGAGTGCCAGAGTCCGCAGAGCTTTAAACCGGAGGGAGCGAGCCACATCGTTCCGAATGCTGCACTCTGCTTTGCCCATTGCCGAAAGATTGCACTATATTGTCAATACGTCATTTTCGTTGTGCCTCATCCATTCTATTTCATTCAATCACATGGCTGTTACCTGGCTGCATGTATCGGACTTTCATTTAAGCAATGGCGCTCCTTATGATCAGGAGGTTATCCTTCGTGCTCTTGTTGAATCGGTCAAGCGGTTCAGGGAAGAGGGTCATATTCCGGATCTCATCTTTGCCACTGGCGATATTGCGCAGAACGGAAAAGCCAAAGAGTATGACTCAGCAACGAAATTTTTTGATACACTGCTTGATGCCGCCGGGCTTAATCGGGATCGTCTGTTTGTTATTCCCGGGAACCATGATGTTGACCGTCGTGAAGGGGAGTTTCTTGCGCGAAGCATCAGCTCCGAAGCGAGTGCTGACAGATACTTTAGCCCGGACAAATCGTTTCCTCATTTGACACACAAGTTCCAGCCATTTTCTGAATGGTATAACGACTATTTCAACACAATTCGCTCGTACCCCACAAATACAACATGCAGCCCTGTAGAAATCCTCACCATCAATGGCAGTCGTCTTGCTGTGCTGCCACTGAATAGCGCACTTTTCTGCATTGGTGACGATGACCACCAGAAACTCTTTATAGGTCGTCGCTGCCTTGATGAAGCAAAGAAGCATCTTGCAGCAGCCGATCTCACCATTGCCTTGATGCACCACCCTCTTGATTGGTTAAGCCCTCTTGAACAAGCAAACATTGAGGACACTCTTGAAGCATCGGTTGATTTGCTTCTTCAAGGCCATTTTCACCAGATAGCGGCTAAAGGTATTGTTTCTGCCAATGGCGGGTATCTGAAGCTGGCTGCCGGAGCGGCCTATCAGACACGGGAGTGGCCAAACAGTGCCATGTATGTCACCTTCGATTGTAATCAGGTGACCATCTTTCCGATTCGCTATGAGGACAGCCCAAAGGAGAGGTGGACGCTTGATACCAGTATATTTTCGTCACCATCGTATACCAAAAGTTTTCCGATCCCGGGACGTGCTGATGCCGGGCTACCTCCACTGGCAGTTTATGGCAATACTACGTCAAGAACACAGAAGCCTCAACCAACAAGCAACATATCCGCTTCGTTGGTTCGAATTATCAAGATTCTTGTCGCTTCTCCAGGTGATGTTGCTGAAGAACGAAAAATGGCTGTTGAGGTGATACTTGACTGGAATGCCAGGCATCCAAACTCTCGCATCAGGCTTGAAGCGGTTTTATGGGAACACTATGCTGCTCCGGAAAACCGGGGAGATGGCAAGGGGCCGCAGGAGCCAATAAATCGCCAGCTTGCTGATGAGTGTGATTTTGCGATCGGGATTTTCTGGACACGAATCGGAACTCCGACAAAAATTGCTCCCGGAGGGGCAGTTGAGGAGGTACAGAGAATACTTGCCAATCAAAAGCCTGTTATGCTCTATTTTTCTAATGTAGCATACCGTCGCAATGAGATAGAGCTTGATCAAATTGCAAAGCTTGATGAGTTCCGGACTGCGATGCAGGGTGACGGGCTGGTATGGGAATATGAAGAGCGTCATGAATTTGAAAATCAGCTTGCACGTCATCTTGACTTCCATGTTTTTCAGTGGTTTCCTGATGGCTTTGCCGAAAGTAGAGAAGAACCGCGTCGTGATCTGAAAGAATTATTTTATTACCAGGAAACACTGAAGGCTGATCTTGGCTCTATCACCATGCTTGGCTTGCCGGGAGTTGAGAGTACCAGGGTGAACCTCGACGACAATACCTTTGTGCCTCTCCGTCTTTCCGACAAACCGAAAGAGGGTGACTTTTGCGATGGGCAAAATATGCGGCAGGGAGATGAACGGGGTGAGCGTATTTTTTATCCTGATGAGCTGATGAAACGAGCATTTCGTGATGGCCGAGGCTTGAGATTGTTGCTGGTTATCGGTGACCCTGGAGCAGGCAAAACAACGCTCTTAAAGTATTATGCCTTGTGCGCACTTGATCCTGAACGCTCAAACAGGCTTGGTTTTTCCTGTAGGGTCAATGTTTTTTATCTGCCACTGCGTGAACTTGTTCGTCATGAAAAAGAGAATGACAAAGCCTGTTATGATTCACTGCCAGCAAACCTCTCGCTTTGGTACAAAAGGCATCATCACACTCTTTCCGAAGATGTTTTCAATGATTGGTTGCAGGATGGAACCTCTCTTGTTTTGCTTGATGGTCTTGATGAAATCAGCAATACCGAAAAGAGAAAAGAGGTTTGTCGCTGGATTGACAACGCATGGAGCGGGTTTAACAAAGCCTTTTTTGTGGTCACATCACGGGCAACAGGTTACCGTAAAGATGAAGAAATTGAGCTGGAGCCTGACTACGAACGGGCCGATGTTCAGGATTTCAAGCCGGAACAACAGGAGTCGTTTATAAAAAAATGGTTTAATGCGGCATTTTTGAAAGAGGCTCGAGATGAAGGTGTCGACAAAAAAGAGTGGCTGCAGGTGCAGAACGAAAAAGCTAATGAGCGTGCCACCAGGATGGTTGCACATCTGAATGAAGAAAAGAACAGAGGTTTGCGACAACTTGCCGCTATACCCATGATTTTGCAAATCATGGCAATTCTCTGGAAAGAAAAGGATTACATGCCAGAGAGCCGTGTAAAGCTTTACGATGCGGCACTCAATTATATGCTTGAAATCAAGGACAGGCGCAGAGGGATTGCACCAGACTTCACGAAGACGAGCAGTGGTGTCATGCCCTCTATTTCTGCTGAGCGTGCTCGTTGGGTTCTTGCGCCAGTTTCGCTTTGGATGCAGGTTGAGTTGCATAGCGATAAAGCAGATCGAGTTGCGATGCAGACGAACATGCAGATATGGCTTAATACCTTTGATAATGCACCTTCAGTTGAAGAATTTTGTGACTATCTGGTTAAACGGGCAGGTGTGTTGGTCGCCTATGGCAGAGATTACTTGTTTCGGCACAAAACATTCAGGGAATATCTGGCGAGCGTTGAACTTGTTAAAAACGTTCTTCGTAGCCCGAAAGATCTCGATACGGTTATTGCAGCTTTTGGTGAAGACTGGTGGGATGAACCGATTAAATTTTTTATAGCGCAGGGAGATGCTGAAATTTTCGATCTCTTTATGGAAAAGTTTTTCACCTCACCGATCAGTGATCCCTTGACATTGGAACGGCAACTCTTGCTCCGCACCATCATAGAGGAGGCTCCACAGAAAAAGGTTGATGCTCTGTGTAAAAAACTTCTGGAACCTAAAACCACATCCAATCGCCAGCGGCTTATTCTCGATTGCCTCAAAGCCATCAATAAAGCGTCAGCTCTTGCTGCGTTGCAGGAGTTCAGTGAAAAAAAACTTGCAAAAGAGAGCAAGGACATTACCAGCCGCACTGCTGAGGTCATTCGTTTCCTTGGTGGACAAGTCGACGACCATGAAGCTGAAAAACCAGTCTACGGAACTACACTGTCAATAGTAAACCCCAATGAAGATAACGCGGAGTACATTCTGATAAAGAAGGGCAGCTATCTCGACTCGGAGACAAAAGAGAAAAAGGATGTAGAAAAAGATCTCTATTTCGCCAAGTACCCTGTAACGAACAAACGCTATCGTTCATTCATTGAAGCAATTGAGGAGGCATCTGAATTCATCGAAGAGTTACAAGACACTGCGCAAAACAATAAATGGGATGTTGGATTTCGCAAATATCTCGAAGATGGCCAAAACGACCTTGCAGCTCTGTTTCGTTCAACCTATGATGACGATCGAAAATTTGGCGGCGACGATCAGCCGGTTGTTGGCATTACCTGGTATGCGGCCCAAGCCTATGCTCTTTGGCTTTCACAGCTTGAGGGTAAACCAGACTCTTACCGCTTGCCGAATGAAGTTGAGTGGCAATGGGCTGCAGGAGGCAGGCAGGGTGAGACTGTGCAGGAAGTTCGAGAGTATCCCTGGGTAGACGATAAGGGTGAACCGAACTCGAAACTACTCAACTATGGTTTTAATGTGGGTGCAACAACACCTGTCGGCAGCTATCCAGACGGAGCAACCCCCGAAGGTCTGTATGATATGGCTGGTAATGTTTGTGAGTGGACAGATAGCTGGTATAATGAAGCAACTCGTTCGCACCGTGTGGTTCGTGGCGGGGGCTGGGGCAGCGGCGCCGGGCTCTGTCGGTCTGCGGTTCGCCTCCGCTTCACGCCCGACTACCGGAACTTCGTTGTTGGCTTCCGCCTGGTGTTCGTCCCGTAGTCAGTTGGCTGTTCATTCCGGCTTTGCTTTTGAGCGAGAGTGACGTTACAAAATTGTGGTGAGCGGCTGAGAGGGACGAACAGCCGCACGCCATAATTTTGCGTAACGGAACGACAACAGAAGATGCCGCCCCGTGGCGGCCGATTTTTTTTGCTTTTTTGTCTTGTGTCTTCTGTTCGGAAAATGCCGGGGTTCAGCGATCGAAAGAGTTACCAATCCACTCGGGCCTGACAAATCCATAGAATTTTTGCCGTGTCCTGGCGCAGGAACCAGTCAGGTTGTAAGCTTCAATTCCATTGTTGCAATCTCGGCAGGCTTTACAAGAATGGAGCCCGTTGCCCGCTCGACTGGTTCAGCAAAAGTTTTGACGGCAACCGTATGTAGCCCCGGCACCACTCCAACTTTCGACCACGATGTTCCAACAAATGTCTCCTGTGCGACACCATCCAGCCAGAGCCCTGCATTAAATTCCGTGATCCAGCCTTTGGTCTCCTCTGCCTGGAGCTTGTCTAATTCACGCTCAAATGTTTCAGCAATGGTGAAGAGCGCCCAGAACATCAGCATCATCTGGCGGTGATGATTTTGACAGTAAACGTTTTGCCTTTTTTCAACCGTCCGAATAACGTGCCGTTTTGAACACTTTTCCCACAACCCCAATTTTTCCCATTCAGGGCAAAAGACGCTATATTACCCCGGTTATTGCTATCTTTTCAAGTGCCAGTTCATTACCGTCAACTTTTTCAGTTCCTCACCGATGAGCACTCTTCGCAGAAACATGATAAGCAGGGTGCTGTTGCCTGGCCTTTTGTTCTGGTTTGGCGGGATCGGGATACTCTCTGCAGAGGCTCCGGCCGAGAAGATGCCGACTGTTATGGACATTGACTTCCTGTTGAAAGCGCTGCCCGTTATTATTTCTCTTGCAGCCTTGTTCTTCGGGGCTTATCAATGGGGGAAAAGAAATTCAGCAGTTCGCGAGAAGAAAGAGGTCGAGTTACATGTTGAGGCGGAAGTGAAAGAGACACAACAAGCAAAACAGAAAAAGAGCGACTACGACTGCTATACTGAGGCACTGAAAGAGGAGCTTGGGTATATCTCCATGCTTGGGTTACCAGGTTTGGAGGGCGTCAAGGTAAACTTGAATAATAACACGTTTGTGCCGCTGCGCCTTACTGGTCGGCATGAGCAGGATGATCAGTCCCGTCAAAAACCGATACATCAAGGGGGTGATGATGGCGAAAAAACTCTCTACCCCGACGAGATTCTGAAAAGGGCATTCCATGACAGGAGAGGCCGAAGGATGCTGCTGGTTATTGGTGATCCGGGCGCAGGGAAAACAACACTGCTTAAATATTATGCGCTTTGTGCTCGTGATGACCAGGCGCGGCTTGGTTTTACAAGGCCGGTAGCGGTTTTTTATCTTCCCTTGCGTGAACTTGTACGCAATGAGCGCGGATCATATCAATCGTTGCAGAAAAACCTTGAGCTTTGGTCTGAAAGGCATCATCAAAACATACAGGAGCATTTTTTTGATGAATGGCTTCGGGGTGAAACGGTTCTTGTCTTGCTTGACGGCCTCGATGAAATCAGCAACACTGATGAGAGAAAAGAGGTGTGCAAGTGGATTGACAATGCCTGGAAGGGGTTTCGAAAGGCATATTTTATTGTGACATCGCGGGGAACAGGATACCGAAAAGATGAGGGCATAGAGCTGGAAGCCGAGTATGAGCGGGCTGATGTGCAGGATTTTACTCCGAAACAGCAGGAACAGTTTCTAATAAGCTGGTTTACGGCAGCGTTTTTAAAAGATACACCCGAAGAAGGTGGTGACGTGGAGGAGTGGGAACGGCGCCAGAGGGCAAAAGCCAGAGTGCGAACTACAACAATGGTTGCGCATCTTAATGGCGAAAAGAACAAGGGGTTGCGACAACTGGCCGCCATACCCATGATTCTGCAGATTATGGCGATCCTCTGGAAAGAGAGGGATTATATGCCCAAAAACCGTGTCATGCTCTATGACGCTGTGATCAATTATCTCCTCGAAATCAGGGATGAACGCAGAGGGATTAAACCACCGATGTCTGCGGCACATGCACGAATGGTGCTGCAGCCGGTTTCGCTGTGGATGCAGGAAAACAACAAAGATCAACTCCTGAAATCGGAGATGCATGCAGCAATGCAGGAGTGGCTTGATACGGTTGATACTCCTCCAACTGCCGAAGTGTTTTGTGATTTCCTTGTCAAACGGGCTGGCTTGCTGGTAGAGACCGGGGGCAAAGAATACCGGTTCCGTCACAAATCATTTCGGGAATATCTCACTGGTGTGCAACTCAAGGAGGATCGTCCCTATGAGCGTCTTCACAAGCTCATCATCAATTTTGGAGAGGATTGGTGGGAAGAACCACTGCGATTCTTTATTGGCTCTGTTGATGCCAATGTCTTTGATGCGTTTATGAAAAAGCTCTTTGATTCACCGGTCAGTGAGGAGTTAACAACAAAGAATCAGTTGCTATTACAGACCATCATTGAAGAGGCGAAGGTGAAAAAAATTGATGCCCTGTGCACAAAACTTCTTGACACCACAACCACAGCCAGTCGCCAGCGGGTGGTTCTTGATTGCCTGAAAGCCATCGGAAAAGCCGCAGCGCTTAATGTTCTGGAGCAGTTCAAAGTGAGCAACTTTGCGAAAAACAAGGATATTGCTGATCGGGCTGATGATGTTATTCTTGATCTGCAACCGCCGGCGCCAGAAGAGATTGCAAGGGTATCAACTCCTCAACAAATTGTCAATCTGGAACAACGGCCATCATCATTCCGTAATTTCATTGAGCGCCAGTCCGAGTATATTCTGATACGTGGTGGGAGCTATCGTTACTCGGTTACAGGGAAAGAGGAGCATGTGCCAGATCTCTACGTTGCCAAATATCCTGTTACCAACAAGCTTTATCGCTCATTCATTGCTTCGTTGCCCAAGTTTGACCCACGGTTCATTGAAGAGCTGAACAAGATTGCCAAAAATAACACATGGGGTGGCGAATTTGGCGATTATCTCAAGGGGGAAAAAGACCTTGCAGTATTGTTTCGTTCAGCCTTTGATGAAGATCGCAAATTCGACGGAGATGATCAACCGGTGGTTGGTGTCACCTGGTATGCCGCTCGCGCCTACTGCCTGTGGCTTTCGATGCAGGAAGAGAGTGAAAGACAATATCGTTTTCCGAATGAAGTGGAGTGGGAGTGGGCAGCAGGAGGGATACAAGGAACAACCGGGCGGAAAGTGCGTGAATATCCATGGGCTGAAGAGAAGGGTGATGCAAGTCCAACACTGCTGAACTATAATAACAATGTAGGAGCTACCACGCCGGTTGGCAGCTACCCTGATGGAGCGACACCTGAGGGGCTGTATGATATGGCGGGTAATGTTTGGGAGTGGTGCAGCGATTGGTATGGAGATGACGGTACGTTTACTGATCCGCTCGGGCCTGAAAGTGGTTCGCTCCGTGTGGTTCGTGGCGGGGGCTGGAGCTTCAACGCCGAGGACTGTCGGTCTGCGGATCGCAACCGCGACACGCCCGTCAACCGGAGCCACGATGTTGGCTTCCGCCTGGTGTTCGTCCCGTAGTCAGTTGGCTGTTCATTCCGGCTTTGCTTTTGAGCGAGAGTGACGTTACAAAATTGTGGTGAGCGGCTGAGAGGGACGAACAGCCGCACGCCATAATTTTGCGTAACGGAACGACAACAGAAGATGCCGCCCCGTGGCGGCCGATTTTTTGAAAATTGTGACGATTTCACTCAAAATTACACAGCGGCGCATTCTTTCAGTTGCGGCTTCTGTTGACTCCCTTGTGCCAGTTTGCAAACCACGCCATGCCGTTGGTTGCCTTTACAGAATATGCCAAGTGCAAAGGAATTCAGAAAAAAAATGTACCTTCCGGTGGTGGCCAGGAGAAAAAAAGGGCATCAGTCGTGGGTTCGAACCGTGTGGTTCGTGGCGGGAGCTGGAACAACAACGCCGAGAACTGTCGGTCTGCGGATCGCAACCGCAACACGCCCGACAACCGGAACAACGATGTTGGCTTCCGCCTGGTGTTCGTCCCGTAGCTCAAAAGCAAAGTCGGATGACTGCCTCTGAACAGATTGATGACCCCGCCCCTGTATAGTTTCAGGGCAAAGAGCGCCACACACGATGCCCGGCATTGGTAGGATGAGCTGGATAGCCGTTTCGAAGATGACGGGCATTTTTTTTAATGGGCGCCATTGTCGTGGTATCAATGGTTATTACTTGTGGCGGAAGGAGAGTTGATAAAACAAATCATGTTGTTGAAGGCAACTTTTCATGAACAAGTTCAAGGTCCGTGTGCGTTATCCGGTAGGCTATGGCAGGCATTTAAAGACATCATGTTATGGAAAAAGTCATAGAAGCGTTGATTAAAGCTGTCGTTGATAATTCCGGCATATCAACAACGACAGGCCTTTCGGCTCTCTTGGCCTCTCTCGGTCGTGTGCTCTACAAACGAATTCAGGGATCGAGGGCCGCGAAAGATTTGGCTCCCTGTTTCAGTAAAAAAGATGTGCAGCAAAAGCTGCGATTGTTTATTGAAAGCAAGTGGCAGAATAACTCACCGACAAGAGAGGAAGAGCCGCTTTTTACCCACAAGTTTGTCTCAAAGTCAACATTAATACCGCATTTTATCAAGACCGCCTTCAACGAAAACAAGGTCAGCGACAAGTTTTATCTTGTGCTTGCCGACTCGGGAATGGGCAAGACCACCTTCATGATTAATTTGTATGTGCGTTATAATTCGGTGTTCAATATTCACAAAAAATACAAGATCAAGCTGATTCCGTTTGGTTATCAGGGTAATGTTATCGAAAAAATAAAGGAGATTAAAAAAGAGGAGATTCCTCATACAATCTTGCTGCTGGATGCTTTTGATGAATACACCAAAATATTGCCTCCAACTGAACCTGACGGTCTAACCGATGATGAACGGTTCCGTCAAGTGCTCGACGAGGTGATTGAAACCGTGCAGGACTTTCGTGAAGTGGTCATTACCAGCCGCACTCAATATTTCCCGGGTGAAGAGGATCAACCCTACGAACTGAAAATCCCGACGTTCGACAATAAAGGCTTCCATACCCTTGCCAAATTCTATCTTTCACCCTTCGATGACAAGGAGATACGATGCTATCTGAATAAAAAATATGGTATTGCAGGGTTTCTGAATCATCGTAAAAAGCAAAAGGCACGGCGCATTGTCCACAACTCTCCCAAGCTGATGGTTCGTCCCATGTTGCTCAGTTACATCGACTACCTGGTTGATGGTGATCAACACTATGCAAATACTTACGATATCTATGAAGCACTGATCAACAAGTGGATTGAACGCGAAGGCCTCAAGCGTGAGCACCAGCATGTTAACCGCGAAAAACTGGAACAGAACCTTCATAAATACTCACAACTGGTTGCCGTAAAGATTTATGAACAACGCAAGGCGAAAAAATCCCTGCAATTGTGCAAAGCGGATGCTACCGATGTCAATGTCGAACTCAAGGATTACCAGATGACCGGTCAGTCGCTTCTGACCCGCGATGCCGACAACAATTGGAAATTTGCTCATAAATCCATTCTTGAATTTTTTTTGGCGAAAGAGGCTCTCGAAAACGGTGCGTTTGCCACGAAGCTTGATTTTTCGGGTATGGACATGGCTCGCCAGTTTTGGATTGAACATCACTTGAAGCATTATCCTGATTTTGTTTACGTCACAGGTGGCACTTTTTTGATGGGAAGTCCAGAGAGAGAGGCAGGTAGAACCGACACTGAAACGCAACATTCTGTTTTGATTTCTGATTTCATTTTTTGCAAATATGCGGTGACTGTTGCGGAGTTTAAACGATTCATAGACGAGTCAAACTATCAGACTGATGCCGACAAAGCCAACAGTAGCGGGATTTTTGACGGCAAGGAGTGGCAAGAAAAAGCTGGCATAAACTGGAGACATGGAGTCTCAGGCAATGAGCGGAAAGAGGGGGAATACAATCATCCGGTCTTGCATGTGAGCTGGAACGATTCGGTTGCCTACTGCGAATGGTTGTCGAAGAAGAACGGAAAAACATTTCGGTTGCCCACGGAAGCAGAATGGGAGTATGCCTGTCGAGCTGGAACAACCACGCCATTCAGTACCGGCGAAAATATCACAACTGATCAGGCAAACTATAATGGCAATGTCCCCTATGGTCATAATAAAAAAGGGGTGTGGCGGAAAAATACGCTGGCTGTAAATAGTTTGAACCCCAATAAATGGGGGATTTACAACATGCATGGCAATGTGTGGGAGTGGTGCAGCGACTGGCATGGCGAAAAATATTATGACGAATGCAAAGCGAAAGGTACTGTTGAGAATCCTCCGGGCCCTGAAACCGGTTCGAACCGTGTGGTTCGTGGCGGGAGCTGGGACTGCAGCGCCGAGATCTGTCGGTCTGCGGCTCGCGACCGCGGCACGCCCGGCGGCCGGGGCGGCGTTGTTGGCTTCCGCCTGGTGTTCGTCCCGTAGTCAGTTGGCTGTTCATTCCGGCTTTGCTTTTGAGCGAGAGTGACGTTACAAAATTGTGGTGAGCGGCTGAGAGGGACGAACAGCCGCACGCCATAATTTTGCGTAACGGAACGACAACAGAAAGGCCGCCCCGTGGCGGCCGATTTTTTTTGAAAACGTGAAGATTTTGTTCAAGGTTATACAACGGCTTATTACTTTACTACTATGCAGATAAAAATTTTTACCATACCTATCGGTGATGGTGGCGCAGTCCAGCAGGAGATGAACACCTTTTTGAAGGTGCATAAAATTCATGAAATCGAACAAAAGCTGATCAGCAACAATAATGGATCCTGTTGGTGTTTTTGTGTGCGTTACCTTGAGACAGTCTTCACCACAGCATCAGAAAGCAAGGTCAAGGTTGATTATCGCCAGGTGCTTGATGAGCCAACCTTTCAGAAGTTCTCGGAGCTGCGCGTCATTCGAAAACAGGCAGCAGGAATAGAAGGACTGTCGGCGTTTATTCTGTTTACTGACGAAGAGCTTGCCGAGCTTGCAAAACTGGAGGAGATCACCGTCAAAAGCATGTTGGGTATCAAGGGAATCGGTGAAAAGAAGGTCAAGCGTTACGGTCACTATTTTATTGCAAAACCAGAAAACAATGAAGCGCCAGGGCCAGTTGCTTGAACAGATTGCGGATCTGAATAATTTGTACGCAGCGTTTTACAAGGCGCAAAAAGGCAAGTCTTCCAAGCCTTATGTCTCTGCCTACAGAGAGCATTTGCATGAAAATTTGCAGAGGTTGCAGCATCAAATTGTTGCAGGGACGGTGGAAACGCTCAACTATCACACCTTCACCATTTACGATCCCAAAAAGCGGTTGATTTGTGCCACCTCTTTTTCACAGCGTGTTTTGCACCATGCCATCATGAATCTTTGCCACTCCTCCTTTGAAAACTATCAACTCGCCGACAGTTTTGCCAGTCGTACCGGCAAAGGCACTTATGCTGCGCTCGACAAGGCAAGGCAGTATAATCGGCACTATCGGTGGTTTTTAAAACTTGATGTCCGCAAATATTTTGAGAGCATTGACCATGCAATTCTGAAAAAGCAGCTTCACCGAATGTTCAAAGACCCTCCACTGTTGCGGCTGTTCGGGCAGATTATTGACAGCTACTCCACCGATGAGCAGAAAAGTGTTCCGATTGGCAACCTGACCAGCCAGTATTTTGCCAACCACTATCTCTCTGCGGCTGATTATTACGCTAAAGTAGTCTTAAAGGCCGCTGCCTATGTTCGGTATATGGACGATATGGTGTTATGGTATAACGATAAAGAGGAATTGCTGGCAATGGGCTACAGGTTTCAGGAGTTTATTGCCAGTGAGCTGTTGCTTGTGCTGAAGCCATTTTGCCTGAACGAAACCAGAAAAGGGTTGCCGTTTTTGGGCTATCTGCTCTATAAAGATCAAGTGCGGCTTGCCCCGCGAAGCAAAAAACGCTTTATCGCCACATCGCTGCGTTATGATGCAAAACTGAAAACGGGGCTATGGTCACAAAAGGAGTTCGCAAACCACGCCATGCCGTTGGTTGCCTTTACAGAATATGCCAATGCAAGAGAATTCAGAAAGAATGTGTACAGTACAGTGGTGGCCAGTGAAGAATAAGGTCCGTCAGTCGAGGGTTCGGACCGTGTGCTTCGTGGCGGGAGCGGGACAACATCGCCGAGTACTGTCGGTTGGCTAATCGCAACTTCGACACCCCGACAACCAGAACCACAATGTTGGCAGGATGAGCCGGAGAGCAGTTTCTATGGTGACTGGCATTTTTTTCTTGATAACAATTCAGGAAGTCCCTTCATTTCTGTAAGTTAGAAGCCCTGGAGGGAGCTGCAAATATTTCGTTATCGATTCTCCGTGCTTCAAAGAAAGAAAAGAGGGGGGCGGGTTATGCTGGCAAAAAAAAGACACCAACACCTCGTTTCTGAAACAAAAGATCAAGCATTCCACAGTGTTCCAGCACCTGCAGTTTTTTTACAGACAAATCAGCGTTGTTGAAAACTATAGTCGTATAAAGGCTTCCCTGAACGCGAGTACACCCAAAATTAGCAAGGGGGTGCTCCCACAATGTCAGAATAGGCTTGGGCTACACCTTTTGGATGGTTTTGTGAGGTGTCTGCAACCACAAGATCAAAAGCAATGGCAAATATCAGTGTTCCTTGGGATCATCCAGCATGTCGGTGAAGTGGTAATTCAGTTTTTCGCCGGATTCAACGACACGAATGCGCATAACGACCTCGCCATTCGGCAGTTAATTTCCAGCTCCGACGATCTTATAAACGGGGCCGAACAAGCCAAAACGTCGCCAGGTACCAACCAGAGCGGGGGGAAGTGGGAGTACTGCTGTGTCGATGGGTGGTGGCATGAAGTTGGAAGATTCATCAATTATCTGCACGCTCCCCTTATCCCGATATTCACCGTTTCCAGATCAAACAGGTCAGGATTAAAATCAGTGATACCAAAACATTCCGACAGCCACTCTGCTCTGTCTGCGTAATCGGGGTGCAGTTTGTCGCTCATAACCTCAACCAAATCCATGTATCCCCAGATACCCCCACAATCCTCCGGCGGGCAGGCACCTTTGCCCTTGATGCAGCAGGGAAGTGTTATGGCGCTGTCAAAAGGGAGGATTTTTTCAAGCAAGAGCTTATGCTGCCATCCATCGCCAAAATCATATTCATAGGTCAGGGAATCCTTCTCTTTGCGTAACAGGCTTGACAGAATCTCCTTGTCTTCATCATTGACCGACATGCCGAAAAAAAAGTTTTTTTCATCCTTGTCGGGCACTCCGTAAAGCTCCCTTCCAAAAACAAATTGATGGAGATGTTCGTCGAGCCATCCCATCACCACCTGCATGACCGTGTGGAGCTTTCCGAGGGTGATGGTGTCGGCCACCAGAATGCGACGCCATATCGGAGGCTTTGAGCCCATTAACGTGACTTTCAACTGATAGATGGCTTTTGGTGTTTTTGGTCTCATAAAAAAACTCCGTTGAGAAGATGAATCCGTGTTGTTGTGCTTGTTCAATTGTGGATCGACCTCCGTTTGGCCCAATCCACGCTGCTGCAAAAATATAAATCAAGTTGGGGTAACAATCAAGAATCTGCAAAGAGAGAGGATGTCTTGTTTTTTTTATTGAATGTTTGATAAAATCTGCATAACACAACAGAAATGTCATGATGAATGAAATGACAAGATTGAGCCCGATAGTCAAGAATGTCACGGTACACAGGGCAAATCGCTGATACCTTCAAGGCACTCATATTCCTAAAAAAGCTCTCTTGACCTCCTGATTATTCAGCAGCTCTTCACCCGTGCCGGTTAAAACTATTCTCCCGGTTTCAATAACATAGCCTCTGTGGCTGATGTTCAGTGACTGGTAGACGTTCTGTTCGACAAGGAGTACTGTCACGCCTTGAGCGTTGATGGTGCGGATGGCCCCAAATACGACGTCGGTAAAGAGAGGCGACAGGCCCAGACTCGGTTCGTCAAGCAGCAGCAGCCTGGGATTCCCCATAAGCCCCCGGCCTATAGCAAGCATCTGCTGCTCGCCACCCGACATGGTGCCACCCAACTGGGTGCGGCGCTGGGCAAGTTTTGGAAAAAGTGCAAAGACTTTGTCGAGGTTTTGATGACAATCTTTCTGGCAGAGGTAGCCCCCCATCATCAGATTTTCGACAACCGTCATGTCGGGAAAGATTTTGCGTCCTTCTGGAACATGAACGATGCCTTTATTGACAATAGTGTGAGCTTTGACTCCTTGAAGTGATTCCTTCTTCCAGGTGATGGAACCACTGTATTTGATGATCCCCGAGATTGCTTTGAGCAGGGTTGACTTACCGGCACCATTGCTCCCCACCACAGAGACAATCTCACCTTCAGCAATGGTAAGGTTTATGGCTCGAAGAACCGGCATCTCTCCATATCCGGCATTGAGATTTTGAATATCAAGCATGGTGACCACCTCCAAGGTATGCGGCTATGACGTCAGGATTATTGGTAATCTCTTCGGGGGTGCCCTCTGCAAGCTTCTCGCCGGAGTTGAGAACCACAATTCGGTCACAGATTGAGGTGACCGCTTTCATATCGTGCTCTATAAAAACAATCGTGGCTCCACGTTGGCGGATAGTGCGGATAATGTCGAGAATCGTATCCGTTTCGGTATGGTTCAGGCCGCCACATATTTCGTCAAGAAGCAAGAGTTTTGGATGCGTTGCCAGCACCCTTGCAAGTTCGAGCTTCTTTTTAAGCCCAATAGGCAGGGAACCGGCAGATTTTGAGGCGTAATCAGTCAACCCCACCTTCGTTAGCTCCTCCATGGCGATTACTTCTGCCTGACGTGGTTTATTGGTGACAGAAAATGCGCCAACCATCACATTCTCTAGCACACTGAGGCTTCCCAAAGGCTTGACTCGCTGCCAGGTACGAGCCATACCCAGGCGGCAAACCTCATCGGGACGAAGATCGTTGATTTTTTTGGTATCAAAAATCACCTCACCCAAGGTAACAGGAAAAAAGCCGGTCATACAGTTGAACAGGGTGGTTTTTCCGGCGCCATTTGGACCGATAAGACCAACAATCTCTTTTTCATCGACAGCAAAAGAGACATCATGCACCGCTACATTTCCGCCAAAATGCTTGCTGGCATGGCTTACACGCAAGAGATCTTTTATCATTTGGTCCTCCTGAAGAGCCCAAGAACACCCTTGGGCAGATAAAGTATACAAAGTACCGTAATGATTCCGTACACCAGCACATGGGCGTGTGCGAGATTTTCTTTCAAAAAGATGCCGAAAGCAGAGGTGTCAGAGACCAGACCAGCCTTGACCAGCGCATCTCCAAGAAGATTTGATCGAAGCATTTCGGCCAGTGGCACCAGCAGCAGAGCCCCGACAACAGGTCCCCACAAGGTTCCCACACCTCCAATTATGGCCGTCAGAATAATTTCTATGGAGAGCCGGAGATCAAGAACCGCAGAGGTGTCGATAAAGCGAATGTAAAGACCATAGAGAGAGCCAAGAACCGAGGTCAGAGCTGCTGAAATAACCAGTGACTTGTTCTTGTAGAATGAGAGATTGATTCCCAATGACGAGGCGGCGTCCTGATCCTCGCGAATAGCCATCAGGTAGTAGCCGGTTTTTGATGTTCTCAGATATGCCGTTATGCCAAGTGTCACGGCAAGCACCAGCAGCATCCCGTAATAAAAGGGGTTTTTGCTGTTCAGGTCGAGCCCCCACAACGATATGTCGGAGAGCAGAATACCCTGGGCACCACCGGTAAATTCAAAGTTGAGCACTGAAAGACGAACAATTTCAGCCACGGCAATAGAGGCAAGGCCAAAGTAATGGCCACGTAAACGAAACACAATAGTGCCGGTGATGAGCGCAATAAGGGAGGCGACAATAATGCCCGCTGCCATACAAATCAGCGGATTAAGCGTGGAATAGTTTGTCAGCAGAATCAGGGTCGTATAAGCCCCTGCTCCAAAATAGGCGGCATGGCCAAAACTGTATTGCCCGGCATACCCTCCCAGAATATTCCAGGCCGAAGAGAGTGCTGCCATCATCAACACGGAAATCAATATTCCTGTCATGTAGGGGTTTTCGCCAATGATGAGAGGGAGCGCAATGGCGGCGGCTGCAAGAATGGTGACAAGGGCGATCTGTTTCATGATTGGCCCCCTTTTTTACCGAACAACCCTTGCGGACGAAGCAGCAAGACCGCCAGAAAAAGCACAAAGACCACAACATCTTTCCAGTCGGAGGAGAGATAGGTGGACGACATGGCTTCAACAACACCAATAATAATTCCCCCAACACCGGCTCCAACAACCGAGCCAAGCCCACCAAGAACGCAGATGGTAAAAGCTTTCAGAAGAAAACTGTGACCAACGAGCGGGTGGATGTAGTAGGTTGGTGCAATGAGTGCACCGGCGGTTGCTGCCAGGGCTGTGCCAAGACCAAAGGCAATGGCGCTCATTTTTGCAACATTGATGCCCATTAACTGTGCCGCTTCACGATTCTGGCTCGTTGCCCTCAATGCCATGCCGGTTGTGGTTTTTGAAAGAAAAAGGTAGAGCATCGCAATAATAACGCAAGTAATAAGAAAGGAGAGGAGCAGTGGCACCGATATTGAAATTCCTCCAGGGAGATTGAAGGCGCTGCTGGAGTAGGATGTTGTCAATATTTTAGGGTCACTGGTAAAGGCAAGAAGCGCTGTATTGCTCATAATAAGGCCGAGGCCAATGGTCAGCAGAATCTGGTTTTGATGGGGATGATTGATCACCTTGTTGATAAAGAGCTTCTCGAGCAGGAAACCAAACATAAATGCTGTTGGAATAAGCAGCACAAGCGAAAGATAGGGATCAATATGCAGCAGGGTAAAGGCAAAGTAGGCAAGATACATCCCAAGCATCATGAGATCACCATGCGCAAAGTTACTGATGTTCATTACACCAAAAACAAGGGACATACCAATACCAGCAAGGGCATAGACTCCGCCTGTCAGGGTTCCCGACAGGAGGGGCTGAAGAAATGACATCATGATTCTCCTATTAGTAAAAAATCTCCCAAAGGCAAAAGCGCCCCGGGCACCATTGCCGGGGCGTTATGATCGGTCATCTTAACGTTTAAACGGATAAACAAGCTTTTTCTTGCTGAACGATGCAGGATAGACGGTTTCATATTTGCCGTTCTGAATTTGCTGCACCAGCATCGGGTGGTTGTTCTGGTTGGTAAAGCCGTTGTAGTCTGCAAATTTTACCGGTCCCATAATGCCACTCCAGCTTCCGGCCTTGAGTGCTGCACGAAGTGAGGCTGGATTTTTTGCTTTTGAAGCGGTCAGTGCCATAATCCTGAGTGCCTCATAAGCGCAGGCTGCATGATAGGATGGCTCTTTGCCAAATTTTGTTTTGTAGCGTTTGCCAAAATCGGCGGCACCTGCCCAGTTGACATCATCGGTCCATTGAGTGGCAGAGACAACGAAGTTGGATATCTCGGTCTGCTGGGCAAACTGGGCTGTGGTATAGCCTGCGCCCGCACCAAGAAAAGCTTTTGGAGTAAGACCGATCTCCTTGGCCTGGCGCATCAAAAGAATAGCATCGGCATCATAGGAGACAAGAAAGACAAGATCAGGATTGGCCGCCTTCACTTTTGACAGTGATGGACGATAGTCTGGCTGACCCTGCTGGTACTTTTCGTTGGCGACCTCCTTCAAACCCATTTTGACGGCATTCTCCTGGGCGGTCTTGACTGTCGAAACTCCAAAATCAGTTGCGGCATAGACAAAAGCAATGGTTTTTGGCTTGTAAGCCTTGACAGCATCCATCAAAACCCTGGAATAGACGTTTGCAGGAGCATTGAGCCTGAACACATTTTTGTACCCTTTCATGGTGATCTCCTCTTTTGCAGCGGCAGGAACAAGCA
This sequence comes from uncultured Chlorobiaceae bacterium, assembly GCA_903994455.1. Lineage (GTDB taxonomy): Bacteria > Bacteroidota > Chlorobiia > Chlorobiales > Chlorobiaceae > Chlorobium. The sequence goes on from CAJEXI010000004.1 coordinate 61,463, forward strand.
GTGGAACCTGATACTGATCAGCTCTTGAGGCAACGACATTGGCACAACCTGAAGTGTAAGGCCCGACAACACCCACCACCGCATCTCGGGTTACCAGTTTTTCATAAGCGGCAAGTGCATTTTTGGGATCACCGCCATCATCCTCTTTGAAAAGCTCTACCTGAATACCCTTTGCATTCAAATCCTCAATTGCCATAGCGGCACCATTGGTGAGATTTTCCCCGATCTGAGCCTCTTTGCCAGTAATTGAATTGATAAAGCCGATTTTGACCGGTGCCGAATAGACCAGCATCGGAAAAGCCAGCAGGGCGGCAGCAACAATTGATGCAATTTTCGTCTTCATGACTGTTCCCTCGTTTAGTTTGAATGAGCCAATAGATATGAAATGCTGAAAATCAAGGGCCGACTCGATTTTTCAGGAATTCGCAAGGTAAGCAATCTACTACTATTTTAGAAAAAAAAGTGAAGCATGGTCGTGTCAAGGGAAAAATAACGGCGATGGTGGCCCTTGCTGAGAGAAGGTTTGGTATTGTTTGCCAATCTGCATGGTGGCGAGCTTCGGAAAGCGTGAAAGGGTATGATGGTCAGGGTTGTGACTTCAGGTTCAAGAGTCGTGCCTTGGTTACAGGGAATAAAAGGGGAGTGCAGGGCCTGGAAAGCCAATGTTTTCGAGGGTTATGCCAGTTCTGCCAGTTCAGAAGTGGGGTAGCGGAAGGTATGAATTATTTTCGTTCATGCAGGCAAATATATTAATTTAGGTTTTGTTTATTTTTATATTTCGCTTACATTGACTGTCCTTATGGATTTTTAGCGTTTACGTTTTTGTCATCAGAGGTTTTTTAAAAAGAAAGAGAGTTTCAGTATGCCGACGATTCAGCAGCTTATCAGGCTCGGAAGAAGTGTAAAAGTGTCCAAAACAGCGTCACCGGCGCTTGAGAAATGCCCGCAGAAACGTGGCGTTTGTACTCGTGTTTATACAACTACACCCAAAAAGCCGAACTCAGCGTTACGGAAAGTTGCGCGTGTCAGGTTGTCCAACAAAATTGAGGTAACAGCATATATTCCGGGAGAGGGTCATAACCTGCAGGAGCATTCGATTGTTCTTATTCGTGGCGGCAGGGTAAAGGATCTTCCTGGTGTGCGGTATCATATTGTGCGTGGTTCGCTGGATACGTCCGGTGTTGCTGATCGCAAGCAGAGTCGCTCGAAGTATGGAGCCAAGCAGCCGAAAGCCGGTGTTGCTGCTCCTGTCAAAGGCAAGGGTAAGAGATAGATAAGTCGAATCATAAACTCAGAGAAGAACATGCCCAAAAAAGTTGGCTATAAAAGAATCGGTGTTGATTTCCGTTACGGGGATGAAAGTGTTGCCCGTTTTATCAATGCTGTGATGCTTGATGGTAAAAAGGCTGTTGCTACAAAGATAGTCTATGATGCGTTTACTATCATTGGCGAGAAATTGAATGGTGAGGATCCGCTGGAAGTCTATCGCAAGGCTATGTCGCATATTGCTCCGGTCGTTGAAGTTCGCAGTAAAAGGGTTGGTGGCGCTACTTACCAGATCCCGATGGAGGTCAAGGCATCAAGGCGTGGTGCGCTGGCATTCCGCTGGCTCAAGATGTATGCCGCAAGACGTGGTGGTAAATCCATGGCCGAAAAGCTTGCTGCCGAGTTGATGGATGCGGCCAATGAACAGGGCGCATCGGTTAAAAAGCGGGACGAGGTACACAGGATGGCTGATGCGAACAAGGCGTTTGCGCATTTCAGATTCTGAGGGTTTGTTAAAGTGTTGAATAAAAGGTCTAAAATTTTGTTATGGCAAGGCTGGTTGATTTAGATAAAGTACGCAACATCGGTATCATGGCTCACATTGATGCTGGTAAGACGACAACGACAGAGAGAATTCTCTATTATACTGGTCGTCTGCACCGGATGGGTGAGGTGCATGATGGCGGAGCAACAATGGACTGGATGGATCAGGAGAAGGAGCGCGGTATAACGATTACTTCTGCGGCGACAACCTGTTTCTGGATACCAAGGTTTGGTAATTATGTTGGAGTGAATCATCGCATCAATATTATCGATACGCCTGGCCATGTTGATTTTACCGTTGAAGTCGAGCGCTCGCTTCGGGTTCTTGATGGTGCTGTAGCGCTCTTTTGTGCGGTTGGCGGAGTGGAGCCGCAGTCTGAAACCGTCTGGCGGCAGGCAAACAAGTATGGAGTACCGAGAATTGCCTATATCAACAAGATGGACAGGACCGGCGCAAACTTTTTTGATACGGTCAAGGCTATAAGGGAGAGGCTTGGAGCCAACCCGGTTCCTCTTCAGATACCGATTGGCGAAGGCGAAATTTTTGCCGGCTTTGTTGATCTTATCAGGATGAAGGGAATCATCTATAATAAAGAGGATGGCAGTACTTACGATGAGGTCGATATTCCGCATGACCTCCTGAATGAGGCGCGGACATGGCGGATCAATATGCTTGAGGCGGTTTCGGAACATAACGACACGCTTCTCGAAAAATATCTGAATGGTGAAGATATCACCGAACAGGAGGTAAGGGATGTGTTGCGCCAGGCGACACTCAAGGTTACTATTATTCCGGTGCTTTGTGGATCATCCTTTAAGAATAAGGGTGTTCAGTTTATGCTTGATGCTGTAGTCGAGTACCTGGCTTCTCCGGTTGATGTCGGCGCTGTCGAGGGGCATCATCCACGTACCGAGGAATCAGTGACTCGCGAACCAAAAGACGAAGAGCCTTTTGCAGCGCTTGCTTTCAAGATTGCAACTGATCCGTTTGTTGGAAAGCTGACATTTTTCAGGGTTTATTCCGGTTTTCTCAAGGCTGGCAGTTATGTGCTCAATACCATGACTGGCAAAAAAGAGCGGATCGGCAGGGTGCTTCAGATGCACTCGAACAAAAGGGAAGACATTGATTGTGTCTATTGCGGCGATATCGCTGCGGCTGTTGGTTTGAAAGATGTAAGGACGGGTGATACCATTTGTGATGAAAATTATCCGGTGGTGCTTGAGAAAATGGTTTTTCCTGAGCCGGTTATCCAGATTGCCATTGAGCCGAAAACCAAGAGTGATTCTGACCGGCTCGGCATGTCGCTTGCCAAGCTTGCTGAAGAGGATCCCACTTTCAAGGTCAAGACTGATGATGAAACCGGTCAGACGCTGATTGCCGGTATGGGTGAGCTTCATCTTGAGATTTTGGTTGATCGTCTCAAGCGTGAGTTCAAGGTAGAGGCCAACGTGGGCAAACCGCAGGTCGCATACCGCGAAACAATTCGGGAGACGGTTGAGTTTGAGGGTAAATTTGTTCGTCAGTCGGGTGGTAAAGGTCAGTTTGGTCTGGTCGTCCTCCGCGTTGAACCGCTTGAAGAGGGCAAGGGCTACGAGTTTGTCGATGCTGTCAAGGGTGGAGTTATCCCGAGAGAGTATATACCGGCGGTTAATGTTGGTGTGCAGCAGGCGATGAAAGGCGGTGTTGTTGCCGGGTATCCGATGCAGGATATCAAAGTGACCCTTCTGGATGGCAAGTATCATGAGGTTGACTCTTCTGAAATGGCATTCAAGATTGCCGGATCAATCGGGTTCAAGGGTGCTGCCAAAAAGGCTGCTCCGGTGCTGCTCGAACCGATCATGAAGGTCGAGGTTGTTACTCCCGAAGAGTATCTCGGTGATGTTATGGGTGATCTGTCGAGTCGTCGCGGCCATATCGAAGGTATGGGGCAAAGGGCTGGAGCTCAGTTTGTTAACGCCAAGGTTCCGCTTTCGGCAATGTTCGGTTACTCAACCGACCTTCGTTCGATGAGTCAGGGAAGGGCAAATTATTCGATGGAGTTTGACTGTTATCGCGAAGTTCCTCGCAGTATTGCGGAAGCTTTGCAGGAGAAAAGGGTGAGCAAGGATTCGGAATAGGCAAGCACAGGCTGTATCAGTTTTAATTATTACAAACAATAACAGATAACCGACACGGAGACAAGTTATGGCAAAAGAGTCCTACAAAAGGGATAAACCCCACGTAAATATAGGTACCATTGGTCACGTTGATCATGGCAAGACAACCTTGACCGCTGCGATTACTTCGGTTCTCGCCAAGCAGGGGCTTGCTGCAGCGCGTGATTTCGGCAGTATCGACAAGGCTCCTGAAGAGAGAGAGCGTGGTATTACCATTTCAACAGCGCATGTTGAGTACCAGACAAAAAAGCGCCACTATGCGCACATTGACTGTCCTGGCCACGCTGATTACATTAAAAACATGATTACCGGTGCAGCCCAGATGGACGGTGCCATTCTTGTTGTGGCAGGCACTGACGGGCCTATGCCTCAGACGCGTGAGCACATTCTGCTTGCCCGTCAGGTAAACGTCCCATCTCTTGTTGTCTTCCTGAACAAGGTTGATATTGCAGATCCTGAGCTGATTGAGCTTGTTGAGCTTGAACTCAGAGAGCTTTTGACGGCATACAATTTCCCTGGTGATGATATTCCGATTATCAAGGGTTCTGCGCTCAAGGCTCTTGAAGGCGACCCGGAGGGTGAGGCTGCAATTATGGAGCTGATGAATGCTGTTGATGAATTTATTCCTGATCCTGTTCGCGACATCGACAAGCCTTTCCTTATGCCTGTTGAAGATGTGTTCTCTATTTCAGGTCGTGGTACGGTTGGTACCGGCAGAATTGAGAGGGGACGTGTCAAGATTAACGAAGAGGTTGAAATTGTTGGTCTCAGGCCAACGCGTAAATCGGTTGTTACCGGTATTGAGATGTTCCAGAAGCTTCTTGATGAAGGTCAGGCTGGTGATAACGCCGGTCTTCTTCTCAGGGGTGTTGATAAAACCGAACTTGAGCGTGGTATGGTTATTGCCAAACCAAACACCATCAAGCCACACACCAAGTTCAAGGCTGAGGTCTATATTCTGAAGAAAGAAGAGGGTGGTCGTCATACAGCGTTCTTTAACGGTTACCGTCCTCAGTTCTACTTCCGCACGACAGACGTTACCGGTTCCGTAACGCTTCCTGAAGGCGTTGAAATGGTTATGCCTGGTGATAATCTTGGTGTCCAGGTTGAGCTGCTGGCTCCTATCGCCATGGATGAAGGTTTGCGTTTTGCCATTCGTGAGGGTGGCCGTACGGTTGGTGCAGGTTCCGTTACCACGATTATTGAATAAGAGTTTGTATGGCGTCCCGGGACGGGGCCGTAAATCCCGTCCCTTTTTTATTGATAACACGAAACAGGGTTGACAAGTGGCTGTACAGCAAAAGATAAGAATCAAGCTCAAGTCTTACGACCATAGTTTGGTTGATAAGTGGGCTTTAAGGATTATTGATGTGGTCAAACAGACGGATGCTATCATCTTTGGTCCAATACCACTGCCCACAAAATCACATGTTTATACCGTAAACCGGTCACCGCATGTCGACAAGAAGTCCCGTGAGCAGTTTTCTTTCTCCTCTCACAAGAGGTTGATCGAAATTATAAACCCGACATCAAGAACCATTGATATGCTTATGAAGCTTGAGCTTCCGAGTGGTGTTGATGTTGAAATTAAGTCTTAAAGAATTAGAAAAGGTTATCTTTATGGGTGCGATTCTTGGAAAAAAAATCGGCATGACCCGTTTATTCAATGAGAAACGCGAGGCTGTATCCTGCACCATTATTGAGGCAGGCCCGTGCTTTGTGACACAGGTTAAACGCGTAGAGACAGATGGTTACGATGCTTATCAAGTTGGTATTGGCGAAAGGAAGGAAAAAAATGTAAGCAAGCCATTACAGGGTCATTATAGAAAAGCTGGAGTTACACCAGGCTTTAAGTTGGCCGAGTTTGACTTTTCAGAGCTGCGGCAGGAGCTGCAACTGGGGAGTCCTGTAAGCGTTGCATCGTTTATTGAGGGTGAAAAAGTCAATGTTCTTGGGGTTTCGAAAGGAAAAGGTTTTGCTGGTGTTATGAAACGCCACCATTTTAGCGGTGGTCAAAGAACTCATGGTCAGTCTGACAGGCAGAGAGCGCCGGGCTCTGTTGGTGGTTCATCCGATCCGTCACGGGTTTTCAAGGGTACCAGAATGGCAGGGCGTATGGGAACAGATAATATTACGGTCAGAAATCTTGAAATATTCAAGATTATGCCTGAGTCTAATCTTATTGTCATTAAAGGATCTGTCCCGGGCCCTAAAAATTCCTATGTCAAGATTGTTTCTATAAAAAAGTAAATGCTGATTGCACGAAGCTATGGAACTTAAAGTCGTAAATACTGCCGGTGTTGAAACCGGGGAAGTGGTAACGCTCCGTGACGATATATTCGGCGCTGAAATATCTGAACATGCGATGTATCTTGATGTCAAGGCAATACTCGCCAATAGAAGACAGGGTACTCACAAGTCGAAGACAAGGGGTGAAGTTCGGGGTGGAGGCAGAAAGCCTTTACGTCAGAAAGGTACTGGAAATGCTCGCCAGGGTTCAAGCCGTTCGCCATTGCATATTGGAGGAGGCACTATTTTTGGCCCTGTTCCTCATGGCTATGACCAGAAAGTGAACAAAAAGGTAAAGCTCCTTGCAAGACGTTCAGCAATGAGTTCAAAGGCACAGACAGGAAAGATTGTTGTGATAGAGGATTTCAGGTTTGAGCAGATCAAGACGAAACCTTTTGCTGATATTCTGAAGAATCTTGGTCTGTCACAAAAGAAAACGCTTATGCTGATGCCCGAGTATGATATGATTCTTGCAAGGTCTGGAAGAAATATTGCGGTTCTTGATATCATGACTGCCGACAAGGCTTCAACCTATGATATTCTCCATAGTCATACACTGCTGGTTCAGAAGACCGCGCTGAAAAAAATAGAAGAGACGTTAGGGTAATTTGGAGCTTTCCAGAAAAAGGAGTTAAAGAGATGATAAACCCGTTGTTGCGCCCTTTGTTGACTGAAAAGAGTACCGGGCTGACAGAGAAAAAAGGACAGTATGTCTTGATCGTCAAACCTGATGCAGACAAGAGTGATATCAGGAAAGCGGTTGAAAAGAAATTCGGTGTTGAGGTAAAATCGATTCGCACGATTAACTGTTTAGGTAAATCGCGTGCTCAGAATACAAAAAGGGGCAGGATTACCGGAAAAAAGAGTGATTGGAAAAAAGCAATTATTACTCTTGCAAAGGGTCAGTCGATAGACTATTACTCAGGTACAGCCCAGAAGAGCGAAGGATAGAAATCATAAAAAGGATAGATCATACATTCAAATGGCTATAAGGAAATTAGCGCCGGTTACGCCAGGGTCGAGATTCATGTCATACCCTGCATTCGATGAAATCACAAAGAGCACGCCGGAAAAACGCTTGCTTGTTCCCTTGAAGAAGTCAGGTGGCCGCAATGCTGCAGGACGGAAGACATCGAGGCATAGAGGTGGTGGACATAAAAGACATTACAGGATAATAGATTTCAAGCGCAACAAGGATGGCATTCCCGCAACAGTCGCTGCAATTGAATATGATCCGAATCGCTCCTCAAGAATTGCATTATTGCATTACAATGATGGAGAAAAACGTTATATTCTCGCCCCGAAAGGTTTAAATGTTGGCGACAAGGTAGAAAGTGGAGAAAAGGTCGAAATCAAGACCGGAAACACCATGCCTTTGAAAAATATACCGCTTGGGACTGATATTCATAATGTTGAGATGAAGGCAGGCAAGGGTGGACAGATTGTAAGGTCTGCTGGTGGATTTGCTGTTCTTGCTGCCCGTGAAGGTGATTATGTTACCCTGAAACTTCCGTCAGGCGAGATTCGCAAGCTTCGGGTCGAGTGTCGTGCAACGATTGGTGTTGTAGGCAATACCGATCATGAAAATGTTGTTCTCGGCAAAGCAGGCAGAAGTCGTTGGCTTGGTATCCGTCCGCAGACAAGAGGTATGGCGATGAACCCGGTCGATCACCCGATGGGCGGTGGCGAAGGTAAATCGAAATCAGGCGGTGGAAGAAAGCATCCTATGTCGCCATGGGGACAGCTCGCCAAGGGACAGAAGACCAGAAACAAGAAAAAGGCTTCACAGAAATTGATTGTACGGGGCAGAAACGCCAAATAACTATAGCGGTTAACAACAACAAGCAGAGAAATTATGCCAAGATCACTTAAAAAGGGACCGTTCATTGATATAAAACTGGAAAAGCGGATCCTTGATATGAATAGCAAGGGTGAAAAAAAGGTTATCAAGACCTGGTCCAGAAGTTCAATGATTTCACCTGATTTTGTCGGTCACACCGTAGCTGTTCACAATGGGAAGAACCATGTGCCGGTTTATGTTGGTGATAATATGGTAGGTCACAAGCTTGGAGAGTTTTCCCCGACAAGATCATTTCGCGGCCATGCTGGTGGTGGAAAGGCCGAAAAAGGCGGATCTGCACCAAGAAAAAAATAAATTGAATAACGCGAAAGGGTAAAGATTATAATGGAAGCTAAAGCAATTTTACGGGATACGCCCACATCACCAAGGAAGATGCGTCTTGTGGCAGGTCTTGTTCGTGGCAAGCAGGTTGATATGGCGAAGGCCATTCTGCTTAATTCAACCAAGGCAGCCTCACGAAATGTTTTGATGACGCTCAAGTCCGCCGTTTCTAATTACGCTCAGCGTAATCCTGATGAAAGGGCCAGTGATCAGGAGCTGTTTATTAAAGCAGTGTTTGTTGACGAAGGGATGACACTGAAACGAACACTCCCTGCCCCGATGGGCCGAGCTTTCAGGATTCGTAAACGCTCGAATCATCTTACGATAGTCATTGATAAGGTTAGAAATCCAGTAACTTAATAAAACAAGGAGAGAGCATTGGGTCAGAAAGTTAATCCTACTGGATTCAGGATTGGAATTATCAGGGATTGGGCTTCACGCTGGTATGATGACAGTCCTGTTATTTCAGAAAAAATCAAGCAAGATCATGTAATTCGTACTTATGTTCTTGCAAGGTTAAAAAAGGAAAGAGCAGGTATTGCGCGCATTATTATTGAGAGAACGACCAAGCATGTCAAGATCAACATCTATGCAGCCCGGCCAGGCGCTGTTGTTGGAAGAAAAGGCGAGGAGATTAATAATCTTTCTCAGGAATTGAGCCGTATTACGGGCAAAGAGGTCAAAATTGATGTGGTTGAGGTTGTCAAGCCTGAAATTGAAGCACAGCTTATCGGCGATAATATTGCTTACCAGCTTGAAAATCGTGTTTCGTTCAGAAGAGCCATGAAGCAGGCGATTCAGCAGGCAATGCGTTCTGGTGCCGAGGGTATCAGGATCCGGTGTGGCGGTCGTCTTGGCGGAGCTGAAATTGCGCGTTCGGAGCAGTACAAGGAGGGAAAAATTCCGCTTCACACTATTCGGGCCAATGTTGATTATGCAAGTGTTACTGCTCATACTATTGCTGGTACAATCGGAATCAAGGTATGGGTTTACAAAGGCGAAGTGCTTGTACAGCGTATAGACGCTATCGAAGAAGAGGAGATGAAGAGAATGAAAGACAGACGAAGCGATGCTGGTGCAAGAAATCGCGATACTCGTGATGGCCGCGCCAAACGCCGCAACCGTACCAAGCGATCATAATATCAAGTACCAACAAACCAGAAAATAGAATGGAGTTGCCTGTATGTTAATGCCAAAGAGAGTTAAATATAGAAAGACACAACGAGGCCGGATGAAGGGCAATTCAGGTCGTGGTACATCGGTATCGTTTGGTTCCTTTGGGTTGAAGGCTGTGGAGTCAGCATGGATCACCAGTCGTCAAATTGAAGCTGCCCGTGTTGCAATGACCAGATTTATGAAGAGAGATGGTAAAATCTGGATCAGGATTTTTCCGGATAAACCTGTTACTCAAAAACCTGCTGAAACCCGAATGGGATCAGGCAAGGGCTCTCCGGAGTTTTGGGTTGCCGTGGTAAAGCCGGGAAGAATCATGTTCGAAGCCGATGGAGTGCCAAAAGAGGTGGCCACAGAGGCGTTCAGGCTTGCTGCAAAAAAGCTGCCTATCAAGACCAGGTTCATTGTCCGTCCTGATTACGAAGATTAAACGAGCAATTAATTTGACAAGAGGTTTACTTATATGAAAAAGTATGAAATAGCGGCGTTGAGCAAACAGGAATTGACCGATAAACTCAAAGAGCTTCAAGAAAGACTTGCTGATATCAATTTTTTTAGGGTTATTGAGCAGCCGTCGAATCCAATGGTTTTCCGCAATTCAAAGCGGGATATTGCGCGCATGAAAAATCGGCTTCATCAACTATCGGCTGCTGAAACCAGCCCTGTTTGACGGAAACGCAAACAATAAAACTGTTTACATACATGGAAGAAAATAATACGGGCAGTGTATCAATCGAACTGAGCGCTCCGGTAAGGGGAAGAAAGAAAAGCTGGGTAGGTAAAGTTGTCAGTGACAAGATGGATAAATCTTGTGTCGTGGCCGTTGAGCGCAGTGTTCAGCATCCGGTCTACAAGAAATATTTTAAAAAGACGACAAGACTGATGGCTCATGATGAAAATAATGAGGCAGGAATTGGTGATCTTGTCAAGGTTGCTGAGTGTCGCCCGCTGAGTAAAAGAAAAAGCTGCCGTTTGGTTGAAATTGTAGAAAAAGCCAGGTAAGAAAAGATTTTTATACATTTATTAAAGCTTGAAACAGGATGATCCAGAAAGAAACGAATCTGGTTGTTGCCGATAACAGTGGTGCCAAAAAAGTGCGCTGTATTCATGTCTTCGGTGGAACCGGGAGGCGATATGCCTCATTGGGTGATCAGATTATTGTATCGGTCAAAGCAGCAGTGCCTGGCGGTATTGTCAAAAAGAAAGATGTCTGCAAAGCTGTTGTCGTTCGGTGTGTAAAGGAGTCTCGCAGAAAAGATGGTTCCTATATTCGCTTCGACGAGAATGCGGTCGTTCTTCTCAATGCGCAGGGTGAACCGAGAGGCACCCGTATTTTCGGACCAGTGGCAAGAGAGCTTCGTGACCGGAAATTTATGAAGATTGTTTCTTTGGCGCCTGAAGTGTTGTAGGGCGTGTCAGGCGGGAGTAACTCAGTTGGTAGAGTCACAGCCTTCCAAGCTGTTGGTCGCGAGTTCGAGTCTCGTCTCCCGCTCAGGATTTTATGAAATACTATCATATCAGTGAAAAATGAAAACAGGGATTAAGAAAGTTAAGCTTCACGTCAAGAAAAACGATTCAGTCGTTGTTATCAGTGGCAACGATAAAGGGAAAGCTGGCAAGATTCTGAAAGTATTTCCAATAAAAAGTCGTGTTATTGTAGAGGGAGTTAATATCAGAAAGCGCCACACCCGTGCGGCACAGGGGCAGGCTCAAGGTTCAATCATTGAGAAGGAGTTCCCGATTCACTCCTCTAACGTGAAGAAAAGTTAAGTTTTTTTACTAAATGTAAGGATGACCAAGACCATCCCGGTAACCTGATAATGAACAAGATGGACAAGAATAAAGAGATGACACAGGCAATTGCGGCAGAGGCAAGACTTGAGACCTTCTTTAAAGAGAAAGTAACGCCAAAACTTATTGAGCGCTTTCAGTACAAGAATGTGATGAAAGTTCCAAGACTTAAAAAAATATCGATTAATATCGGTGTCGGAGCCGCCGCCGCAGAACCCAAGTTGCTTGAAATAGCTCTTCAGGAACTTGCCCAGATTACCGGTCAGAGACCGCAGGTCCGTAAATCAAAAAAAGCGATATCCAACTTTAAACTTCGTGAAGGTCAGGCTATTGGTTGCCGGGTAACGTTACGCCGCAAGGCCATGTATGAGTTTTTAGACCGTTTTGTCAGTCTTGCCGTTCCAAGGATACGTGATTTCCGAGGGCTTAGTGATACCAGTTTTGATGGCCGTGGAAACTACACTGCAGGAGTCAGGGAGCAGATCATATTCCCGGAAATCGATATTGATAAAGTACCGAGAATATCGGGAATGGATATCAGCTTTGTAACCTCCGCTTCCACCGATGAAGAGGCTTACGTGTTGCTCTCGGAACTTGGGATGCCATTTAAAAAGAAGAACAACTAAATAATTCACCATACAGATGGCCAAGAAAAGCGTTATAGCCAGGAACGAAAAAAGGATAAAGCTTGTAGCGAAGTATGCCGACCTTCGTGCAGAATTAATTAAAGCTGGCGACTATGAGGCGCTTCGGAAATTGCCGAGGGATAGTTCAGCCACACGAGTTCGTAATCGTTGTGTGCTTACCGGTCGGGGGAGAGGTGTGTATGCCAAATTTGGGCTATGCAGGCACATGTTCCGCAAGTTCAGTCTTGAAGGGAAGTTGCCCGGTGTCAAAAAGGCAAGCTGGTAAGTTTGTTTGCCTGTAGTTAAAGAAAGGTTTTGTTCATTTTCGAAAGTAACCAACGTTCGCTATGCCTGTAACGGATTCTATTGCAGATTATATCACCCGTATCAGAAATGCGGGAAGAGCAAAAAATAAAACAACTGATATCCCGTATTCAAAGCTTCGGGAGAACCTCTCGCAATTGCTTGTGGAGAAAGGGTACATTAAAAGCTTTACGGTCATAACAGCCGAAAAATTCCCTTTTTTGCGGATTGATCTGAAGTATACTGCACAAGGCGATCCTGCAATCAAGGAGATTACCAGAGTCAGCAAGCCGGGTCGGCGTGTTTATGATGGAAAAGATATTAAAAAATATCTTGGTGGTCTCGGGTTATATATCCTCTCTTCATCGAAAGGGGTTATAACTGATAAAGAGGCCAGGGCGCAGGGTGTTGGTGGTGAAATCCTGTTCCGTATCTATTAATTTATAAGCCAGAGAGCATTAGAATACCATGTCAAGAATAGGAAAAATGCCCATAACCCTGAGCAATCAGGCAAAGATTGAGATCAGTGACAGGAACATCAGGGTATCTGGTCCTAAAGGTACTCTGGAACAGAGGCTGACGGATCAGGTAACGATTTCAGAAGAGGGAGGTCTCCTCACCGTTTTGAGAGTCGACGACAGCAAAAAGGCGAAAGCCCAGCATGGTCTTTACCGCATGCTTATCAGTAATATGGTTGATGGTGTAACCAAAGGGTTTACCAGAAAACTCGAAATTGCAGGTGTAGGGTATCGTGCAGAACTGAAAAACGATCTGCTCGCTCTCACTCTTGGCTATTCACACATGATTTATTTCAAGGCTCCGGACGAGATCAAAATAGAGGTGCCTGATCAGGTAACGATTCTTGTCAGTGGTATTGATAAAGCGCTTGTTGGTCAGGTTGCTGCAAAAATTCGCTCATTCAGAAAGCCGGAACCTTATCGTGGTAAAGGTATCAAGTATCAGGGTGAAGTGATTCGCCGCAAGGAAGGCAAGGCCGCAGGCAAGTAGTGAATGAAGAATACAGGCAGGAAGGTAATAACATTTTACAACGGTTCAAGAGAATGAGTCAAATCGATAAAGCCTCCCGGAGGCAGAAAATCAAGGACAGAAGCAGAGCCAATGTCCAGGGCACCCAGGTAAAGCCGAGGCTTTGTGTCTACAGGAGCCTTTCACAGATTTATGCACAACTGATTGATGATGTGAACGGTAATACGTTGCTTGCGGCATCAACGATGTCGAAAGAGAACAAGGCTCTTCAGGGCTCCAAATCTGAATTATGCCGTATTATCGGTAGTCAGATCGGTCAGAAAGCCCTTGCCGCAGGGATAACAAATGTAGTATTTGACAGGAATGGTTTTCGTTATCATGGCAGGGTCAAGGCATTGGCTGATGGTGCGAGAGAGGCAGGACTGATCTTTTAAAAACTTTTCAAAGAGATAGGTAAATGGCGAAAACATCTGCTAAGAGTATCAGACCCGGTGAGTTAAATCTGAAAGAGAAGCTGGTTCATATTAACAGAACCGCAAAGGTTGTGAAGGGTGGCAAGCGTTTCGGATTCAATGCAATTGTTGTTGTTGGCGATAAAGAGGGTCATGTAGGTTACGGACTGGGGAAGGCTAACGAAGTACAGGATGCCATTGCAAAAGGTATCGAAGATGGCAAGAAAAATGTGATTAAGGTGCCGATTGTCAAGGGAACGATACCGCATCAGATTGTGGTAAAGTATGGTTCCGCCAAGGTTATGATGAAGCCCGCAACCCCGGGAACTGGTCTTATTGCCGGCGGTGCCGTGAGGGCTGTTCTTGAGATGGCTGGTATTCACGACATTTTGACGAAATCGCTTGGATCATCAAATCCGCACAATGTTGTCAAAGCTGCTATCAAAGGGCTTCAGAGTATGTCTGACGCTTATGATGTTGGCGAAAGAAGGTCAAAGAGCCTGACTGAGGTTTTTGAAAGCTAAAATGAATGCGATCATGAGTGAGAAAATATTAAAAATTACCCAGGTGCGCAGCGTCATCGGGGGTACAAAAAAACAGAAAGCCACGATTCAGGCCCTTGGACTGGGAAGGCCAAATTACAGTGTTGACAGGCAGGATAATCCCTGCACAAGGGGGCAGATCAGGGTTGTGCAGCACCTTGTAAAGGTTGAAGAAGTCTAGGATTTTTACTAATAGCAAGTCGGGAATTGAAACCATGGATTTAAGTTCACTTCGTCCAGCAAAAGGCGCAGTAAAAGATAAAAAACGGGTTGGCCGCGGTCAGGGATCCGGAAACGGAACGACTGCAGGCAAAGGTAACAATGGCCAGCAGTCGCGCAGTGGCTACAAGAGGCCTCTCATTGAGGGCGGACAGGTTCCGGTCTATCGCCGGTTGCCGAAATTCGGGTTTACCCCTCTCAATAAAAAGCCGGTAAACACCGTCAACCTTACTCAAATCGAAAAATGGGTTCAGGATGGCCTTGTTGAAAACGAGATTACTATTCTTGATCTCAAGTCTTTCCTTCATGCCAGTAATGCCGATTATTTCAAGGTTCTTGGTAATGGTGAATTGACGAGTGCGCTGAAAATCACTGCTCATGCCTTCAGTAAAAGTGCTGAGGAAAAAATTATTGCAGCAGGCGGAGAAGTAGTCAAGGCGTTCCGTACGCTCGAAGAGGCATCCAGGGTTGGTGCTGTGCCGTTTGAAGAGGCACTCTTAAAACCAAAAGCAAAAGTGGTAAAGAGATCCAAAAAATCAATCAGGCCCTGAATTCGTTAAAAGGATGCTATGAAGCTTACTGAAAGTATAAGGAACATCAATAAAATCCCGGAGCTCCGTCAAAGGATCCTTTATACGCTTCTGCTGTTATTTGTCTACAGGCTTGGTTCACACATTACCATTCCCGGTGTTGATGCGTCTGCGGTGTCAGGCGCATCACAGACCCATTCGAATGATCTTTTTGGGCTTTTCGATCTTTTTGTTGGTGGAGCTTTTGCCAGGGCATCGATTTTTTCGCTTGGCATCATGCCTTATATTTCCGCCTCAATCATTGTTCAGCTTCTCGGCGCTGTTACCCCTTATTTTCAGAAATTACAGAAAGAGGGCGAGGATGGCCGACAGAAAATCAGCCAGATGACCCGGTATGGAACGGTCTTGATAGCTATTCTTCAGTCATGGGGAGTCAGTGTCAGCCTTGCCAGTCCTGCATCATTTGGCAAGGTTATTGTGCCTGATCCGGGCATATTCTTTACGATAACGGTTGTTATTCTCTTGACCTCTGCTACCGTTTTCGTCATGTGGCTTGGTGAAAAAATCACAGAACGCGGTATCGGAAACGGCATATCACTCATTATTATGATTGGTATTCTTGCAAGGTTTCCCCAGGCACTTGTCGCTGAATTTCGTTCGGTCTCTTTGGGAAGCAAGAACTGGATTATCGAGATTATTATTCTTGCGATGATGGCCGCTATTGTTGCTTTCGTCGTTGTTTTGACTGTTGGTACACGTCGCATACCCGTCCAGCATGCCAAAAGGGTTGTCGGGCGAAAGGTCTACGGTGGTAGTACCCAGTACATTCCCATGAGGATCAACACCGCTGGGGTGATGCCCATTATTTTTGCGCAGTCGATCATGTTTCTTCCGGGCACCTTCCTCTCCTTTTTCCCGGAAAACGAGGTGATGCAAAGAATTGCCGGGTTATTGGCTTATGATTCATGGTGGTATGCTCTCATGTTTGGCACCATGATTGTTTTCTTTACCTATTTTTATACAGCGATCGCCTTTAATCCAAAGGAGGTTGCCGATACCATGCGCCGACAGGGTGGTTTTATCCCTGGTGTCAGGCCTGGAAAAAGCACGGCAGACTATATTGATCATATTTTGACTCGCATTACGTTGCCAGGGGCCATATCCCTTGCGATCATTTCTATTCTTCCGACGTTTTTGACCAAGTTTGCGAATGTTACGCCAGGATTCGCACAGTTTTTTGGGGGAACCAGTCTTCTGATCATTGTAGGTGTTGGTCTCGATACATTGCAGCAGGTTGAGAGTCATTTGCTGATGCGTCATTATGATGGCTTCATGAAGTCAGGAAAAACGCGCGGAAGGCAGAGCAGGTAAGACACTTCACTATGATTACGATTAAAAGTGAGCGGGAAATTGATTTGATGAGAGAGGCTGGTGCTTTGGTGGCCAGGGTTCTTGATCTTATTGAAACGGAAATTCGACCGGGCATGACGACCAAACAGCTCGACATAAAGGCTGAGGAGTTTATCAGGGATCATCATGCCCAACCAAGTTTTTTGAACTATGCTCCGAAAGGTGACCCTGGCGTGACACCCTATCCTGCGACGCTCTGTGTTTCCATCAATGAGGAGGTCGTTCATGGAGTACCGAGTAAAAAAAGAGTTATTAAAGAAGGTGAAATAGTTTCTGTCGATTGTGGCGTTTACAAGGGTGGTTATCACGGTGATGCGGCGCGTACTTTTGTTCTGGGCATTATTGATGAAAAAGTACAGACGCTCGTCGATGCAACGCGTGAGTGCCTTGCCAGGGGAATTGCCATGGCTGTAGCAGGAAATCGCCTTCATGATATTTCGTCGGCTATAGAGGATTATGCACGTTCGTTTGGGTTCAGTGTTATTGAAAATATGGTAGGCCATGGTATCGGCAGCGAATTACATGAAGATCCTGCGGTACCCAATTACGGAAAAAAAAATACAGGGGTTAAACTGCGTGAGGGTATGACGCTGGCCATTGAGCCGATGATTGCTCTTGGCAGATCGCGCCGGGCAATCAGCAAGCGTGGTGGATGGGTTGCAGTAACAGAGGATGGGAAGCCATCAGCTCATTTTGAGCATACCATAGTTGTAAGATCCGGAAAAGCCGAAATACTCACTCATACTTTTCTTGATGATCTGCAACATGCTTGATGGCGTACAACACTTTATCGAATTAAGGAGCAAATAATTTGGCCAAAGAAGAATCAATTGAGATTGAAGGAGTGATTCTGGATGCACTTCCGAATGCCTTGTTCAAGGTAAAACTTGAGAACAGCCTTGAGGTACTTGCCCATGTTTCGGGCAAAATCAGAATGCATTACATCAGAATACTGCCTGGTGACAAAGTTAAAGTGCAGATATCTCCCTACGATATCACCAAAGGACGTATTACCTACCGGTATAAATAAGTGATAAAACTGGTACTGTGGATATTGGTTTTGTAATCTTTATTTACTACATTACATGCCTTTTCACCTTTCGGAATGAGTTGGTTTAATTATTGCATGTCGGGTTTATTATGAAAATATATTCTTCTATCAAAAAGCGTTGTGAGCATTGCCGCATTGTTAAACGCAAAGGCAAGAGATATGTGATTTGCAAAGTAAATCCCAGCCATAAGCAGCGCCAGGGTTGATCTTCAGAAAAACAATAGAACATTAATGAGAATATGAGGATAGCTGGGGTAAATTTGCCGTTGAACAAACATGCCGTTATCGCTTTGACGCATGTTTATGGTATTGGGAGAGCATCAGCAGAAAGTATTTTGCAGAGAGCTGGTATTGCGCCCGACAGAAAAATCTCTGAGTTGAATGATGAAGAAGCTCATGCCATCAGAGAGATTATTGCTGCGGAATACAAGGTTGAGGGTCAGGCTCGCGGTGAGCAGCAGACAGCCATTAAACGGTTGATGGATATTGGCTGCTACAGGGGTCTTCGTCACCGACGTTCGCTGCCTGTTCGTGGACAAAGAACCCGGACAAACGCGAGGACCAGAAAAGGTAAACGGAAGACTGTCGCTGGCAAGAAGAAGGCTGTCAAGAAGTAGGAGTGTACAGGCAATAAATCTTAGAGACATAAAGAGTGTAAGTTCATGGCTACAATAAGCAGGAAAAAAAAGAAAGTAAAAGTTACCCCTGAGGGCGCTGTGCATATCAAGGCGTCGTTCAATAATATTATGGTAACCATTACTGATGTTCAGGGCAATACGGTTTCCTGGTCCAGCGCTGGCAAAAACGGATTCAAAGGCTCGAAAAAGAATACACCTTATGCCTCTCAGGTGACTTCTGAAGCTGCAGCCAAGGAAGCTTATGATCTTGGCATGAGGCATGTAAATGTCTTTATCAAAGGACCGGGTGCCGGACGTGACGCTGCAATACGTGCTTTGCAGGGTGCCGGACTTGATGTGCGCACTATCAAGGACATAACACCCCTTCCCCATAATGGATGCAGGCCTCCAAAACGCAGAAGGGTCTGATTTTATATATTCATAGAATTTCAATGAAGCAATTGATATGGCAAGATTCAGAGGATCAATAACAAAAGTATCCCGCAGGTTAGGTATTGCGCTTGCACCAAAGGCTGAAAAATATCTCGAAAGACGTCCCTTTCCCCCAGGTCAGCATGGTCAAGGCAGGAAGGGAAAGGTCTCTGAATATGCTTTGCAGCTCCGAGAGAAACAGAAGATGAAGTACCTTTACGGTATACTTGAGAAACAGTTCAGAAATTACTACCAGAAAGCGGTTTCGCAAAGAGGTATTACAGGCGACAACCTTGTCAAGCTTCTGGAAAGACGTTTTGATAACGTTGTTTTTCGTGCAGGCTTTGCTCCGTCAAGGTCGGGTGCGCGTCAGCTTGTCACGCATGGTCATCTCCTTGTTAATGGCAAGAAGGTTGACATTCCATCCTATATCGTCTCTCCTGGAGAGCTGATAGAGTTTCGTCAACGAAGCAAAAATATGGGTGCAGTTACTGATTCACTCAATAAAGCTCCCGAATCACGTATTCCTTCGTGGATCCAGGTTGACAAGGCGAACCAGAAGGCCGTTTTTCTGAGCGTTCCTGAGAGAGTAGAAGTACAGGAGCCATTCAACGAACAGTTGGTCGTTGAATTATACTCGAAGTGATTTTAATGAATTCTAAGGTATAAACACTATGATATACCAGATGCAGATGCCTGCAAAAATAGAGGTGGACGAAGCTTCACATAGCGATCGTTTCGGCAGGTTTATTGCGCAGCCGCTTGAACGCGGTTATGGAGTCACCCTTGGAAACGTTATGAGAAGAGTTTTGCTTGCATCACTTCCGGGAACTGCAATAACAGGGATCAAAATCGACAATGTCTATCATGAGTTTGCTGCTATTGATGGTGTCCGTGAAGATGTTCCCGAAATTGTTTTGAACCTGAAGAAGGTTCGCTTCAAGTCGACCTGTAAAAGAAACTGCAAGACATCACTCTCTCTTGTTGGGCCAATGGATTTTACCGCTGGCGATATTGTTCCTATGGAGGGTGAGTTTGAGGTGTTGAACAAGGAGATGCATATCGCCACCATCAATGCTGGTGTGACGCTTAAAATAGATCTTTATATTGGCCGTGGCCGCGGTTATATGCCTGCAGAGGATAACAGGCCGGAGGGTATGCCGATTGGCTATATTGCTATTGATGCCATCTACACCCCGATCCGCAATGTTAAATTTATTGTAGAAAATACTCGTGTTGGTCAGCGAACCGATTATGAGAAAATGATTCTCGATGTTGAGACCGATGGTTCTGTCACTCCTGATGACTCCGTCAGTCTTGCTGGCAAGATCATAACGGAACATGTTATGTTTTTTGCCAATTTCTCGCCAACCGAGGAGGAGTTTACCGAAGAGGAGTTCAAGCAGCAGGATGATGAGTTCGAGACTATGCGCAGGCTCTTTCACACGAAAATCGAAGACCTGGATCTTTCAGTGCGTTCGCATAACTGTCTGCGACTTGCGGAGATCGATACTATTGGCGAACTCGTCTCTCATAAGGAAGAGGAGTTGCTCAACTACAAGAATTTTGGTAAAAAGTCGCTGACGGAACTGAAAGAGCAACTTGAAAAATTTGACCTGAAATTTGGTATGGATATTACCAGATATCAGACGAAATGATAAGATTAGTAACCCCTTTTTTGAATTATTGAGATCAGAAAACAGTCATGCGTAAAGTTAATCCGGCAAGAAAACTCGGTAGAACCGCAGCCCATAGAAAGGCGACACTCAGAAATCTTTCAACACAACTGCTTGTGTACAAGCGTGTTGAGACGACGGAAGCTAAAGCCAAGGAGACCCGCAGGGTCGTCGAGAAGCTCATTACCAAGGCTCGTAAAGGCACGGTGCATGCCCAGCGTGATATTTTCAGGGATATCCGCGACAAACAGGCAATCAGAATGCTCTTTGAAGAGATTGTGGCTAAAGTTGGCAGTCGTCAGGGTGGGTATACTAGAGTTATCAAACTTGCACCCCGTTATGGTGATGCCGCAAAAATGGCGGTGATTGAGCTGGTCGACTACAACGAGGCACCGTCAGCAAGTCAGAAAACTGGTAAACAGGATCGTGCAAAACGAGTCAGGGGTTCAAAAAAAACGGCTGAGGCTTCAATTGCTTCTTCTGCTGAGTAACTCTCTTTGTTCCTGAATCTTTCACTCTTATCGACAGTCATTGTCAGCAGCAAAGAAAATTATCTGCAGGCAATGACTATCTTTTTTTCAGAGAAAAATGGACTGATTCCATCGAGAGGATGTTGTTTTATGGTTGCCGGAAATCCGTTGTTTTTTTGGGCGGAAATCAGCGCTTTTGAAATTTCTGATTCAAGATTCCCACCCTTCAGGCAGATCAGAATACCGTTTGGTTTCAGGACTTTACTGGCATAAATACAGAGTTTATCAAGTGAGGCTACCTGCCTCGACAGAACCGTATCAAACCTTACCCCTTTAAGCTCTTCAACCCTTATATGCCTTGCAACGGCGTTGCTGATCTTAAGTTCTTTGATCATCTCCTGACAGGCCGTTATTTTTTTCCCGGTAGCATCGACAAGTAAAAAGTGAGTGTCGGGAGAGGTGATCGCAAGCGGAATTCCCGGAAGTCCCCCTCCTGTACCAAGATCCAGAACTTGTTCCCCCTTTTTGAAGGTGTGGTAACGAGTGATCAACAGTGAATGAAAGATATGCTTGATAAGGATGGGTGCGTCTTCCTTGCGGCTGATCAGGTTTATTTTACGGTTCCATTGTTCGAGACAATCACCGAAGTGCACAAGTTTCTGGAGCATCAAGGGGTCAATCTCTATTGCCTGTTCGGCGCATAAGGTTGTTAACGTCGAAAAATTATTATTCAGTTGTTCCATTAGAGTACAATCGTTATCTCTTCAGTAGTTTTTACCTAAAAAACAATATTTTGGGGGGAATGGCAAATTGGCAGTTATATTTGTAGTTCATGGTACTCGTTGCTTCTGTAAAGTAAATGAAAATCGGTAGTCATTGCTAAAGTTTCTTATGCCTTTGTCTCCTTTTACCCTTCAATCAATTTTCAAGTGGTAGCGTTTTATGAGTAATGGTTCAGGCAATCATGTTTATGCGGTTATTATGGCTGGAGGCTTTGGCAAGAAACTGTGGCCTGTTTCAAGAAAAAAAATGCCAAAGCAGTTCGTTGATCTGTTTGACGATGGAACGATGATTGCTCAAACCGTAAGGCGCATCTCAGGCCTTGTGAGAGAAGAGAACATTTTGATTATCACCAGCGAATTGGGGCGTACCCTTATTTCTGAATCTCTCCGCAATTTTCGGAATGACAATATTATTGTTGAGCCTTCCAGTCGCAACACCGCGCCTTGCATTGCTCTGGCAACGGCCCATATCAAAAAAAGGGATCCGGATGCCGTTACTGTTGTGCTTCCTGCCGATCATCTTGTGCTCAATAATGAGGCTTTTTTGAAGATTATTGAGGCAGGCATTGATGTTGCCAGCGAGACCAAAGGCATTGTGACGATAGGTATCAAACCTGACAGGCCGGAAATTGCTTATGGCTATATTCAGGTAAACGGGGAGCAGCCGCTTCCTCCGACTTTTTCAGACGCTCGTGACTTTCGACTGTTCAGAGTCAAGGCTTTTGCTGAAAAACCGGACTTGACAACGGCGCTGGAGTTTCTTGAAAGCCACGATTTTTATTGGAACAGTGGAGTATTTATCTGGCATATTGATGCAATAGCAAAAGAGTTTGAACGCTCAATGCCGGATTTGTACAAGGATTTGCTCAATATCTATGAGAGTCTTGGCACAGAGCGAGAGCAAAAGGTTATCAAGGACGTTTATACATGGATTCACCCTCTTTCTATAGATTATGGTATTATGGAGAAGGCAGAAAAGGTTTTTGTCCTGACCGGAGAGTTCGGCTGGACTGATCTTGGATGCTGGGATGAAGTTGTGAAAGTTGTTGAAACCCGGAGTGCCTCGGTCGGTGTACAGCCCGACAATCTGTTGGTGAAGATTGATTGCGAAAATGTCTTTGTCAAAAATACGACCGACAAGGTGGTCTGCACCATCGGGATAAAAGATCTTCTCATTGTTCAGGCAGAAAATGCGTTGCTGATATGCCGCAAAGGGGAGTCGCATCGGGTGCGTGAGGTGGTCGATATCTTGAGGCGGGAAGGGCTCGCAGAGTACCTTTAGGTGTCATCGTCCAGGGCGTTACGAGGCGATCGGCTACCGATACTCCGCCCTTCTGAGGCGGAAGAACAAGAATCCGGTTTGTCGTGCTCTATCGAACCTTTTTGTTGATCACGATTGTACCGACCAGCTCGCTCCGTCACGCGTATCTTTTATGGCAATACCGGCTTCCAGCAGCCGGTCCCGTATTTTGTCACTCAGTGCAAAATCCTTGTTTTTTCTGGCTTCAGCCCGGAGTTCGAGCAGAATAGTCATAACACCATCGAATTTTTTTACACTCTCTTTGCTGTCTCTGTCACTGAACAGGTTATCGGGTTTCAGGATGCAAAGGGTTTGGCTTCCTGCTCGATCAAGAAAAGCCTCAACGTCCTGCCGTGATGCCTCCGAAAGAGCTTCGGGGCGATCAAGCGCTGCGTTGATGGCTTTCGAGAGGTCAAAAAGAACCGATATGGCCACTGGTGTGTTGAAGTCATCATCCATCGCCTCCGCGAAGCGATGCTGGAAAGGGGCGATAGCAAACACTCCTGTTCCCGGCTTTTGTTCTTGAAGACGGCGTTTGGTCTCGCGAAGTTTTTCAAGCCCGGTTTTTGATGCTTTGATGGCAGTTTCTGAATAATCGAGTTGTGAACGATAATGAGACTGAAGCACAAAAAACCGGATCACCATCGGGTCAGTCTCTTTGAACAACTCTTTGAGATTGATTGAGTTTTTCAGGGACTTTCCCATTTTAATGCCATCGATGGTCACCATGTTGTTGTGCATCCAGTACCTGACATAGGGTTGGCCTGTTGCCGCTTCAGACTGGGCAATTTCACCGTCATGGTGCGGAAACTTGTTCTCCATGCCTCCACCGTGAATATCAATGGTTTCTCCAAGGTATTTCATCGACATTGCTGAACATTCGAGATGCCATCCGGGATAGCCGATACTCCACGGTGAATTCCACTTCATCAGATGGCCATCATCGGCTTTTTTCCAGAGTGCAAAATCGGCGGGCTCTCTTTTGTCAGATCGTATTCCCACTCTGATGCCGGATTGGTGTGCATCCAGATCCGTGCGTCCTGAAAGTTTGCCATATCCTTCAAAGGAGGCTACGGAGAAATAGACGTTGCCGTTTATTTCGTAGGCGTGACCTGATTTTATCAGCCTCTCAATCAGGGCAATCTGTTCGGGAATGTGCGCAGTTGCTGCTGGAGCTATATTTGGCCGGAGAACCTCAAGCTGGTCCATATCTTCGTAGAAACTGCGAGTATAGAACTGTGCAATTTCCATCGGATCGTTTTGTTCAAGGCGAGCCTGTTTCGTGATCTTGTCTTCGCCTTCATCGGCATCATCAGTAAGGTGCCCTACATCGGTGATATTCTGTACATATTTGACTCTGTACCCGCTCTGACGCAGCCAGCGAACGACCACATCAAATGATACATAACTTTTGGCGTGGCCGAGATGTGCATGGCCGTAGACGGTTGGTCCGCAGACATACATGCTCACGAACCCCGGTTGGAGAGGTTCAAACTTCTCTTTTGTTCTGCTTAGGGAATTATAAATGAAGAGTGGCATCTTCTGCTGTTCTGCTTTGTTGTGAAGTGAAAAAGTGCAGGGTCTCAAAAACCCGATTAAAGTTAAACATTTGGGTTTTTAACGCAAGGTTTTTAGCTTCCTTTTTGTAGCTCTTTTTTTGTGACCGCTCTTTTACTGTATGAAGATTACTTTTGCCGCCTTTCACATCAGTGTTTCCGCCCTTTCCGGCCTTCCGGAAGAATCATCTCCTGAAATAGTTTTTGCAGGCAGGTCAAATGTTGGCAAGTCCACCCTGCTTAATTCGCTTACCGGGGTGAAAGGTCTTGCAAAAACCAGTGGAACTCCAGGAAAAACAAGGCTTATCAACTATTTTCTCATTAATCGGGGTTTTTATTTTGTCGATCTTCCCGGGTATGGTTATGCCGCCGTTGGTCATGCAGAGAAGGCTGGATGGGGCCATCTGCTCTCCTCGTATCTTGAGAATCGGAGAACTATTTCTCTGATTGTGCTGCTTCTCGATTCTCGTCATCCTGGAATGCTCTCCGACCGGGCGATGATAGACTTTCTTGAGTTTCATGAACGGCCTTATGGGATTGTGCTGACCAAGTATGACAAGCTCAAGCAGAAGGAAAAGGTGCAGACCCGGCGCATTATGGAAAGCACTGCGACAAAAGCCAAATTTATTGTAAATTATTCATCGTTTTCCGGCAAGGGGAAGAGTGAGCTTCTGGCTTGCTTTGATCATTACATCAGTCAATAAAAACAATCGTCGTGGAATCACAAAAATTCAGGACACCGTCACAGTCGGCAACAGTTATTGTCGGCACGCAGTTCGGTGATGAAGGCAAAGGAAAGCTGGTTGACTATCTTTCGGACAAGTACGATATCGTCGTGCGTTACCAGGGAGGTGCAAATGCTGGCCATACGATCTGCTTCGATAACAAAACCGTTGTTTTACATCTTATACCCTCTGGCATATTCCACAAAGGGTGTGTGTGCGTTATCGGCAACGGTGTTGTGATTGATCCCGCAGCTTTACTTGATGAAATCAAAAAGGTTGAGGAACTGGGTTACGAAGTGACGGGCAGGCTTTTTATCAGCCATAATGCTCATCTCATCATGCCCTACCATAAACTGCTCGATTCTCTCCACGAAACAGCACAGGGCGACCAGAAGATCGGGACGACCGGCAGAGGCATCGGCCCGAGTTATGAGGACAAGTTTGCCCGAAAGGGGATCCGGGTTGTTGATCTTCTCAATCCCGAATTGCTCCAGGAGAAGCTTCGCGAAAATCTTGCAGCGAAGAACAAGCTGTTTAAAAATATTTATGAGAAGGAAGAGATTGATGTCGAGACCATGGTTCGCGAGTATGAAGAGTTCGACAAGATTATTGATCCTTATGTGACCAACACTCAGCTTTATCTGAACCGTCAGCTCCAGGAGGGAAAAACTGTTCTGCTTGAAGGAGCCCAGGGGTGCCTGCTGGATGTTGACCATGGAACCTATCCTTATGTGACCTCTTCCAATCCCACCTCCGGAGGTGCCTGTACAGGATCCGGCATTGCTCCAAACTATATCGGCAAGGTGATTGGTGTCAGCAAGGCCTACATGACCAGGGTAGGCAACGGAGCTTTCCCTTCGGAACTTCTTGATGAAACGGGGGAGCTTCTTGGCAAGATTGGTCACGAGTTTGGTGCCACAACAGGGAGAAAGCGTCGCTGTGGCTGGATCGACCTTGTTGCCCTTCGCTATTCGCTCACGGTTAATGGTGTCACGGAAATTGCCCTTACCAAGCTTGATGTGCTCGACAGCTTCGAGGAGATCAAGGTTTGTACCTCCTACATGCTTGATGGCAAAGAGATTCACGATTTCCCGACCGATCATCAAACGCTGGCAAGAGTAACTCCTGTCTATACCACCATGAAAGGGTGGATGGCCTCGAATGCCCAGGCCAGAACATTTGCCGATATGCAGCCTGAAGCACAGAACTACGTGACCTTTCTTGAAAATGAGCTTCTGGTTCCGGTTACGTTTATTTCGGTTGGGCCCGGGCGTGAAGAGACTGTTTTTAAATAATTTTCAGGGGATTGTCATTATGGCGTTGATGGATATTGCTGTTGTGCCCCTTGATGGTAAAGAGGGGAGTTTGAGTGGCTTTGTAGCGGGTTTGCAGGCACTTTTGGCAGAAAGCGGCTGCAGTTACCGGCTTCATGATATGGGCACGACCGTTGAAGGTCCGGCGCAACTGCTTTTTGAACTCGCGTTGAAGCTTCATGATTACTCGTTCAGCCAAGGGGGCAAGCGTGTCTATACCGTCATGAAAATTGATGACCGTCGTGATCGGGCAGTTCGACTGGGCGAAAAGACTGCATCCGTTAAAGCCAAAATAGCCCCGACAAGCGAGTCGGGAGAGTAGGGGGATTGGCGAAATTATTTTATCTTCACCTTCTTTATTTCTGGCCGTTGTAACTGAGGTTACTTGCGGTCAGTAACTCTCAACAGAAAACAGTAATGATGCAGGTTCCCGGTGCTATTCAGATAATCAAGGAAGATAACGTCACGCACAGTTTTTGTGGTCTGGCCTGTGTCGGCTGGATGTATCAGAAGATCAAGGACAGCTTTTTTCTCATCCTTGGAACGCATACCTGCGCCCATTTTTTACAGAATGCCCTTGGTATGATGATTTTTGCCAAACCGCGCTTTGGCATTGCCCTCATGGAGGAGGGAGACCTTTCCAGGAATGAGCCTACTCTTGAGGAAATTATCAGCGAAATCAAGGCTGATCATAACCCGTCTGTTATTTTTCTTCTCTCCTCATGTACTCCCGAGGTGATGAAGGTTGACTTCAAAGGGCTGGCCCACCATCTCAGTACCTCCGAAGTTCCAGTCCTCTTTGTCCCTGCCAGCGGTCTCGTCTATAATTTTACCCAGGCAGAAGATTCAGTGCTTGCTGCCCTGGTGCCATTTTGTCCACAGGCACCTGCCGGAGAGAAAAAGGTAGTCTTCCTCGGGTCGGTCAATGATTCGACTGCGGATGACCTCAGGGCAGAGGCCGAAGAACTCGGTATTCCTGTTGGCGGATTTCTTCCTGAATCGCGTTTCGACAAAATGCCGGCCATTGGACCCGATACCGTTCTGGCGCCAATACAGCCCTATCTTTCAAGAGTTGCCGTCAAGCTTTCTCGCGAAAGGGGATGCAGCATTCTCCATTCACTCTTTCCCTTTGGGCCTGATGGCACCAGAGCGTTCTGGGAGGATCTGGCCCGTGAATTCGGAATTACCGTTGATCTTCGCGATCGTGAAAAAGCGGCGTGGGAGAAGATTCGCAAACAGACCGATCTCCTGAAGGGCAAAAAAGTCTTTTTCACTGCCGATACCATGATGGAGCTGCCGCTTGCACGTTTTCTCCACAATGCCGGTGCAGATGTGGTCGAGTGCAGCAGCGCCTATATCATCAAAAAATTTCATGCTCGCGAGCTGGAGGCGCTTGATGGCGTACGCGTTGTTGAACAGCCGAACTTTCATCGCCAGCTTGAGGATGTCAGGCGTATTAAACCCGATCTGATTGTCACGTCACTGATGACAGCCAACCCGTTTGTGGGCAATGGTTTTGTGGTGAAGTGGAGCATGGAGTTCATGCTCATGCCCATTCACAGTTGGTCAGGAGTTATCTCTCTTGCCAATCTCTTTGTGTCACCGCTCCAGCGTCGCAGCAAGCTGCCGGCATTTGACGAAAAAGTATGGCTTGAAGGTGTTATGCCAAGTGCCGAATAATTTCTTGCAACTTAATGCAACAACAAACGTTATAGAAGTATGCGCTTAGCTTTCTGGCTCTATGAGGGAACCGCCCTTCATGGTATCAGCCGAGTCACCAACAGTATGAAAGGGGTTCACACCGTCTATCACGCCCCGCAGGGCGATGATTACATTACGGCCACCTATACCATGCTCGAAAGAACCCCCCAATTCCCTGGTTTGTCCATCAGCGTCGTTCGCGGCCGAGACCTTGCGCAGGGAGTTTCACGACTTCCGACCACTTTGCAGCAGGTCGATCACCACTACCATCCTGAACTTATCGTTATTGCGCCAAGCTGCAGCACTGCTCTGTTGCAGGAAGATCTCCATCAGCTTGCCGCCCATTCCGGGGTGTCGAATGAACGACTGATGGTTTATGCGCTCAATCCCTTCAGGGTGTCGGAAAATGAGGCGGCAGATGGCCTGTTTACTGAACTGGTGAAGCGTTATGCGGTCAGTCAGGAAAAAACAGCAGCGCCCTCGGTGAATATTCTTGGCTTTACCTCACTTGGTTTTCACCTTCGAGCCAATCTGACCAGTATCACTCGCATGTTGCAGACGCTGGGCATTACGGTGAATGTGGTTGCTCCATGGGGAAGCAGCATCGAGGATCTCAGCAGACTTCCTGCCGCATGGCTCAATATTGCGCCCTATCGGGAAATTGGTGTCAATGCTGCCGCATATCTTGAAGAGACGTTCTCTATGCCATCACTCACTGAAGCGCCTCTTGGGGTTGAACCTACCATGGCATGGCTTCGTTCGCTCCTTGCAAAACTGAATACCATTGGTGCGCAGAGGGGCGTTCCTCCTCTTGCCATGCCGAATCTCAAGGCGTTTTCGCTTGATGGCCTCAGTGCTCCGAGCGGTGTTCCATGGTTTGCCCGGACGGCTGACATGGAGAGCTTCAGCAATAAAAAAGCTTTTGTTTTTGGCGATGCCACGCATACCGTCGGCATGGTCAAGTTTTTGCATGACGAACTTGGTATGCAGATTATTGGTGCGGGGACCTACCTTGAGCAACATGCCGACTGGGTACGAAAAGAGCTGGCGGGATACCTGCCCGGTGCGCTGATGGTGACTGATCGCTTTCAGGATGTGGCTCAGGTGATTGAAGATGAGATGCCTGACCTGGTCTGCGGAACACAGATGGAGCGCCACAGTTGCCGCAAGCTTGATGTGCCCTGCATGGTTGTCTGCCCGCCAACCCATATTGAAAACCATCTGCTTGGTTACTACCCGTTTTTCGGTTTTGCCGGAGCTGATGTTATTGCCGACAGAGTCTATCTCTCCTGCAAACTTGGCCTCGAAAAGCACCTCATTGACTTTTTTGGTGATGCTGGTCTGGAGTATGAAGATGCACCAGCCGCAGAGGTACAGGAGGTTTCCTCAGACAGCAATGAGGAGCTCTCTCCAGTTGTTGAGAGCACTGCGACTGTAGCACCCGAGCCCATTGTATTGCCTGACGATGGAGAGATGAAATGGAGTGATGAGGCTGAAACCATGCTCAAGAAGGTGCCGTTTTTCGTTCGCAAAAAGGTGCGAAAGAACACAGACACCTTTGCTCGCAGTATTGGCGAGCCTGTGGTTACTGTTGATGTCTTCAGAAAGGCTAAAGAGTCTCTCGGCGGATAAGATTTTTCTATCAATCATATTCTTCTGTAAATATTATGAGTTTAGTCTTAGCGGTCTATGGAAAGGGCGGTATAGGGAAAAGCACCACAACCGCCAATATTTCAGCGGCGCTTGCCCTGAAAGGCGCCAAGGTACTGCAAATCGGCTGTGATCCCAAGCATGACAGCACCTTTCCCATTACCGGAAAACTGCAAAAAACCGTTATTGAAGCTCTTGAAGAGGTCGATTTTCATCACGAGGAGTTAAGCGCCGAGGATATTATCGAAAAAGGATTTGCCGGCATTGACTGCCTTGAAGCTGGTGGACCGCCAGCAGGAAGTGGCTGCGGTGGTTACGTGGTTGGCGAATCTGTTGCCCTGCTTCAGGAGCTTGGTCTCTACGACAAATATGATGTTATTCTTTTTGACGTGCTTGGCGATGTCGTCTGTGGTGGATTCAGCGCCCCCCTCAACTATGCCGACTATGCGATCATCATTGCCACCAACGACTTCGACAGCATCTTTGCAGCCAACCGCCTCTGCATGGCCATCCAGCAGAAGAGTGTGCGCTACAAGGTAAAACTGGCAGGCATTGTAGCCAACCGTGTTGATTATACCACCGGTGGAGGCACCAACATGCTCGACCAGTTTGCCGAAAAAGTAGGCACAAGGCTTCTTGCCAAAGTGCCCTATCACGAGCTTATCCGTAAAAGCCGCTTTGCCGGTAAAACCCTTTTTGCCATGGAGGATGCCCCGGGAAAAGAGGAGTGCCTGATACCCTACAATGAAATTGCCGACACCCTGGTGCAGGACGATCCAATAGCATCAATTCCAGTGCCAATTGGCGACAGGGAGATATTCAAGATGGTCAATGGCTGGCAGTAATCGCAGTCAAGCGTCCTGTCCACAGGAGTGACACAGGACGCTTGAAGATCACACTTAAATCTCACATCGGTAAGAACACCGAATAGTTCCATTTTCCTTCCGAATATCAGCCTTGATTTTTGTATTTGGATTAACCAGCTCCCGTAAAAGCGCCGTGAAGGTGCCGAGGTAGAAGTTGCCGACAACGGGCTGGGTTGGAAAGGTTACCTTTACCGATATTTCAGGCGGTCGGTTCATGGTGTAGGTGAACTCGCCGCTTCCGGCAAAGGTCCAGGCGTTTTTACTGATGGCAAAGAGAAAGAGTTTGAATGCGGGGCGTGGCGGGAGAACTTTGACGAATTGCTGGAAAATACCCGGAATACGAACTTTCAGCAGGTATCGGGCCGTGCGCTCTCCCGACTCTTGAAGGATTCTGGCGGTTGCGGTCTCGCCGATCTCTTTCTGCAATGCGCCGACAAGGGTGTGAAATTTTGCCTCTTCAACCATCTCTTTCGGCAGGTTTCCGACCAGGTATCCCTGACCGATTTTGCGCAGCAGGGTTTCTGCTTTGGTTTTTCCATAGGTTGCTTCAAGAGCGGCAACGGTCTGGATAATGGAATTGGGGCCTATTTTGGATGGTGTTGTGCTCATCAACAAAGAGTTTAGGGTTTACCGGGATGTCTTGATCGTGATATTGATATTGCTTGTAGTCCATCGAGTACGTACTGTCACTTTTTCAGGATAAAATCCAAATGGTTCTGCTGGTTGAAACGGGTCGATGGAGCCAGGGTTCCATTGCTGTTCGGGATTGGGCTTTTTATTACCATAAGGAACATGGGCGCTGACAATATAGCTGCCGGGAGGAAGTTCAGCGAAAGAGAAGTGAAATATTCCTTTCCGGTCACGAGTGGCGGCTGTGCTATACGAACCGGCAGAACCTGATGCTTCAATAATAACGTATTGACCGCTGGTAATGCATGTTCCCGAGATGCTTCCGGTTTCAGTTTTTGCCGGAGTTTTGCTGGCTGGCGGGGCTTGAGATCCTCTGTCCATTCCTGAAAGCCTGAAGAGGAGATCTGACGCTCCAGTGGGAACAAGAGCCATACTGCTCAAACCAATCTCTTCTTTGCCGGGAGTATAGCGCAAGTCATGGTTTCGATCATGAACAGCGATAATCCTGTATGAGCCAGCAGCAAGGTGCCTGAAAGAGAAAACTCCGGCGGCATCGGCCTGTACAAGGTAATCCGGCTCTCTGGTCAACAGTTTTCTGCTTCCTGCGGTTTCTGGATGTTCGGCAAAGGCAAGTATCAGCGCATTCGCGGCGGGTGAACAGTCACTGTTGATGACCTTTCCATCGATGGTTCCTCTGTCGATAACAGCGCCGGTGGAAAATGCCAGGGTATAAGGAGCTGGCAAGGTTTGTCCACGGTTGTCGCTGAGATTCTTGTCGAGAGTGATGATCCAGGTTTGGTTTTGTTGCAGAGGCCTCTCCATTCTCAGTACCGTGTTTTTTGCGTCGACGGTCATATCGTAGCCTCCGATAGAGGGAGTAACGTGGAGCGCCTTGAGCAGTTGCCGTGCCGTAACGTAGTGGTTAAAGGTAAGGCGGATGGTGTTGGTTGCAACATGAAGAGCCGATGGTTCAGGATCGGACGATACGACCTGCAACGGTGTGGTATCGGCTGCTCCTCCCGAAGGTGGGCGATCGGTAGCACAACCTCCTGCAAGCCACAGCAGAAGAATGAGGAGCACGTGCATGGTGCGGGTGGTACTCGGCATGAACATCCTTCGGTTCGGTGGTGAGAGTGGCTTGATTGTATCTGACCGTGAAAATTCGTAAATTAGAAACTAATGTGGTTCTATGAAAGTTTTTCATAAAAAATTATAGATTGGTTGTCATATAGATGTCCAGACGAAATTTTAAAGTTCTTTATGTCTCCGGTGAAGTTTCTCCTTTTGTAAGAATCAGCCCGCTTGCCGATTTTATGGCCTCATTTCCTCAAGCTATTGAGGAAGAAGGATTTGAGGCGCGTATTATGATGCCCAAATACGGCACCATCAATGACAGAAAATTCCGTCTTCACGATGTTTTGCGTTTATCAGACATTGAAGTTCGTCTCAAGGAGAAAATTGACATGCTTGATGTCAAGGTGACGGCATTGCCCTCAAGCAAGATTCAGACCTATTTTCTTTACAACGAAAAATATTTCAAGCGGAACGGTCTTTTTACGGATATTTATCATGGAAGTGATCTTAAAGGAAACGTCGAAAAGGTGGTTTTCTTCAATGTTGGTGTGCTCGAAACCCTGCAGCGGCTGGGGTGGAAGCCTGACATCATTCACTGCCATGACTGGCATGCAAGCCTTATTCCTCTTCTTTTGAAAACGGTTTATGCGTCCAATGATTTTTTCAGGGATGTAAAGACGGTTTTTACAATTCACAATATTTATCGTCAGGGTATTCTGCCCTACAAGGCATTTCAGCGGTTGCTTCCTGATGAGGTCTGTTCTGCCCTGTACAGTAACAATGCGGAGGTGAATCTGCTCTATACCGGTGTCGAACATGCTGATCTTCTTACCACAACTTCGAAAAGTTATGCTGAGAAGATTGTGTATGATGGGCCGCAGACTTATGGGCTCGGTCGTGTTCTTGAAGAGTACCAGACGAAATTCTATGGCATTCTTAACGGCATTGATATCAGGCAGTGGAATCCCTCGACCGACAAGCTTATCAAGAAGCGTTACAGCATTGAGCATCGGGAGGGGAAGCTTGACAACAAAAAAGCATTGCTTCTGGAAACGGGCCTTCCATACCGGGAAGGGGTTCCGGTGGTAGGGGTGATTGCTAATTTTGACGAGTTTCAGGGAGCAGATCTGCTGCGGCAAAGCCTGGAACAGCTTGCAGCACTTGATATTCAGCTCCTGATCAGTGGTTCAGGCGACAAGAATTATGAAAAAGTCTTTCAGGATTTTGCACTGGAGCATCCCGAACAGGTGAGCGTTCAGACTGAATATTCCGATGCTTTTTTCCACTTGGCCATTGCCGGGCTTGATATTCTGCTTATGCCGGGTATGATTGAATCGTGCGGTATGATTCAGATGTTTGCCATGAACTATGGAACGATACCGGTGGCTTACGCTGGAGGCGGGATTGTTGAAACCATAGAGGATCATGACGAAGAGAGTGGTTCGGGATTTATATTTTATGATTATACCAATCAGGCACTTGTGGAGAAACTGCAAGAGGCACTCGCATGTTTTCATGATGAGGGGAGCTGGATGCGGATTGTTACCGAGGCGATGTCGCGTGATTTTACCTGGAAAAACTCGGCTGAAGAGTATGACCAACTTTATCGTGAACTTCTTGAATTATAGGTGGTTATGCTAAAAAAAATAAAGGTTCTCTTTCTTGATCGGGATGGAACAATAAATCAGGATACAGGTTCTTATATTGCATCAAGAGAGCAGTTGCTGCTCATTGATCGTGCCGATGAAGCTATCGCGCTTGCCAGAAATGCAGGGTTTTTGATTGTTATCATCAGCAATCAGGCTGGTATTGCCAGAGGAATTGCTACCGTCGAGCAGGTTGAAGAGGTGAACCGCTCTCTTCATGAGCTGCTTTCGCTGAAAAATGCAGGGTTTGACCGTTGCTATTACTGTCCCTTTCATCCTGAATATCCGCACCCCGATTACGACCGTTTTATCGATTATCGTAAACCGGCGACGGGTATGGTTGAACTG
Organism: uncultured Chlorobiaceae bacterium; assembly: GCA_903994455.1. Classification (GTDB taxonomy): domain Bacteria; phylum Bacteroidota; class Chlorobiia; order Chlorobiales; family Chlorobiaceae; genus Chlorobium. Next base: position 95,770 of record CAJEXI010000004.1, read on the forward strand.
GCCATCAATGATTTTTTGGCAGAAGGCTGTCTTGTCGACAGGGGCGCGTCGTTTTTTGTTGGAGATAAAACGATTGATGTTGAGTGTGGTCTGCGTGCCGGACTCAGGCCGGTGCTGGTAAGGACCGGTCACAATGAGGAAGCGCTTTGTTTGTCGCGGAACATCATTCCTGAATTTGTGGCTGATGATCTCTATAAAGCTGTGACGGAGTATATTCTTGTCTCTTCATGATGGTGTTATTGGCGTTCATGTCAGCCTGTTCAGGGGATGTTGACGCTCTATGTGCATATTCCGTTTTGTAAATCGCGCTGCTCCTATTGTGATTTTTATCTCGTTACGCGGCAGGAGCATATCGCGACGTTTTTCAAGGCTCTTTGGCGTGAATGTGTATCCCGGTCGGCCGATCTGAAAGGAAAAACGATCAGCGCCATTCATTTCGGCGGTGGCACTCCATCAATGGTTCCTGTGCACTCTCTTGCCGGATGGCTTGATGACCTTGCCTCGCTGTGTACGTTTGCTCCCGATATTGAACTCGCGCTTGAAGCCAATCCTGAAGATCTTTGCAGTGCCAAAATGGACGAGCTCAGGGCGGCGGGGATAACGAGGCTCAGCATTGGCCTTCAGTCGTTTAGCTCTGAAAAGCTCCAGGCGCTTGGTCGAGCGCATACGGCGCTTGAATCGCACCAGGTCACCATCGGGGCGCTACGGAGGTTTGACTCAGTGGGCATTGACCTGATATGCGGGGTTTCCGGCGAGGATTTGCCGATGTGGGAAGCCGATCTGAATGCGGCGCTGGCGCTGCGGCCTCACCATCTTTCGGTCTATATGCTTTCGGTTGAGCCAAAAACCCTTTTGCATCGGAAGATCTCCAAAGGCCTGCTTACGGTTCCCGACGATGCTCTGCAGGCCACCTTCTATGAAACAGCGATCAGAGAAGTGGGGTTGCGGGGGTACAGCCATTACGAAGTCTCCAATTTTTGTCTGCCGGGCCACCATTCCCGTTACAACCTTGCAAGCTGGCGGCGCGAGCCATACCTTGGCTTTGGCCCTTCTGCACACAGCTTTCTTGTTTCCGGGGAGAGGGAGATCCGTACAGCCAATGTCTCAAGCCTGACTCGTTATCTTGCTGCTCCCGAAAATGCCGTTGTGTTTCGTGAAGAATTGTCGGATGCAGAGCGGTTTACTGAACAGGTTTTTCTTTCGCTGCGAATAAACAGCGGTCTTGATGTTGACTTTTTGCGAAAAGAAAATAAATTGGGGCACACTCTTTCGCACGCCATTGCCCGATTTGAAGAGAGAGGGTGGATTGAACAACAGGAGGGGCATCTTTATTTGACCGAAAAGGGTTTTTTGTTTGCCGATCTCATTGCCGAAGAGTTTATTTTCGGGTAAATTCCAATACTGCAGAGTACGTTTCACCCATGACACACCGGACGATTAACCGCGCATTTGCCGCTGTTCTTTTTCTTGCCGCTGAAGTTTTATATCTCCGCACCATGGCTCCCACCTTTTCATTCTGGGATTGCGGGGAGTTTATTGCCACAGCCTCTACCCTTGGAATTCCACATCCTCCCGGTGCGCCGCTTTTTCTGCTGCTTGGCCGTCTCTTTTCCATCATTCCTTTTTTCAGTGATATCGGCGCAAGGGTTAACCTGATCAGTACTCTTGCCAGTGCTGCAACCATCATGTTGACCTATCTCATCACGGTTCGGTTGATTATCCTTTACAGAAAAAGTGAGCCCGGGCTCTGGAGTATGGCCGAACAAATATCGGGTTATGGTGGGGCTGTTATCGGCTCCTTTGCCCTTGCCTTGTCGGACAGTTTCTGGTTTAACGCCGTTGAAGCTGAAGTGTACGCACTTTCATCGCTCTTTACGGCGCTGGTGCTCTGGCTGATTCTTCGCTGGTATGAAGAGGAGCCCAGGCCCGGCCATGAACGGTGGTTGTTGCTTGTGATGTACATTATCGGACTCTCGATCGGGGTGCATCTGCTCAGCCTGCTTGCAGTTTTTGCTGTTGCGCTGGCTTACTATTTCAAGAAGTACAAGGTGACCCTTAAATCCTTTGCACTGCTCACTCTTGCGTCGTCGTCGCTTTTTTTTCTGATTTATATTGGCATCATCAAGGGGCTTCCGATGCTGCTCCAACTGGCCTCATGGTGGGGATTTCTTCTCTTTCTTGTGCTCCTTGGCTATGCTGTCTGGTATGCACACACGCACCGCAAGGCGCTTATGAATACCATCCTGATGTCGTTGTTTCTCATCATTATCGGGTATACCTCCTATGGCATGATTTTTGTAAGGGCGCAGGCAGGGCCACCGATTAACGAAAACAATCCTTCGACCTCAGAGACCTTTTTTTCTTATCTCAACCGCGATCAGTACGGTGATATGCCTCTCTGGCCGAGACGCTGGTCGCCGGAGCCGGTGCATCAGTATTATTACCAGCAGTATTCCAGTGATCTCGACTATTTTCTCACCTACCAGATGCAGAAGATGTACTTTCGCTATTTCGGCTGGCAGTTTATAGGACGCGAGCATGATATGGAGGGGGCAGGAGTCGACTGGTCGGTGCTTTGGGGTCTCCCTTTTCTTGTGGGGCTTGTTGGAGCCATAACCCATTTCAGGCGCGACTGGAAAATGGGGCTGGTTGTGACGGCGCTCTTTGTGCTTACCGGCGCAGCGCTGGTTATCTATCTTAACCAGACTGAACCTCAGCCAAGAGAGCGGGATTACAGTTATGTCGGCAGCTTTTTTGCTTTTGCACTCTGGATTGGAATCGGGGTTGAAAGCATCTGGCGGTGGATGGCGGAGCGGTTGAAACTGAGCGGTCGCAGAAATCAGATGCTTGCCGGGCTGAGTGTCGCGACAGCTCTCCTTCTCATTAACGGCAGGATGCTGCAGGCCAACTATCGGATGCACGACCGTTCCGGCAACTATGTTCCGTGGGACTGGGCCTGGAATATGTTGCAAAGTTGTGAAAAAGATGCCATTCTTTTTACCAACGGCGATAACGATACCTTTCCGTTATGGTACTTGCAGGAGGTCGAACGCATCAGAACCGATGTGCGGGTGGTTAACCTGAGTCTTGCCAATACCGGCTGGTATCTTGATCAGTTGAAAAACAGCCGTCCGCATGGTGCCAAACCGGTTGCCTTCAGTTTAAGCGACGGAGAGATTGCCGGTATAACCTATGTCCCCATTGATTCAGTTGATGCTGTGCTTCCTTCATCGTCAATCCGTCAGCAGCTATTACGTGAGTCACAACTTCATGGCCTTCCGTTGCCATCCGAACCGGTCGACACCATGACCTGGTTGTTAAAGCCCGGACTGACTTATGACGGGCAGGGATATCTTCGTCCGCAGGATATTGCTGTTTATGAGATTCTGATGAACAACTTTGCCCGCCGCCCGATCTATTTTGCCTTGACGGTTGATCCCGAAAGTATGATCGGGATTGAAAACTATCTTCGTCTTGACGGGCTTGCCTACAAGGTAGTGCCGATTAAAAGTGCCGACCCTATGAGTTATGTTGATCCGGCGGTGCTGTACAGGAATCTTCTGAACGTCTATCGATACCGGAACCTCAATAACGCCCGGGTCACTCTTGAAGAGACATCACGAAGGCTTTGTGGCAATTATTCTCCACTGTTTGTCCGTCTTGCCCTTGAACTGGCCACGGATCCAGAAGGAACACTTGCCATAAGGGAGGTCTCGGGTGCGGAGCGTAATGTCCGGCGAGGAACACTTGCTTTACAGGTACTCGATACTTCTGCCAAACTGCTGCCTCTTGCCCAATATCCTCTTAATCCGGAACTTGCTGGTTCAATTATCGCCCTTTATGTCCAACTTGGCGAAAAGCAGAAAACCTCTGCGTATATTGATTATCTTGAAAAACTGGGTATGCATTCATCTCCAGCCACTGATCCTCGCCTTTTTTATGTTCTTGCCAGGGCGTATCGGGATGTTGGGCGCAACGATGAGTCGAAACGGATTATCCAATTGCTCTCCCTTGAGCTGAAGGAACCCAGGCTGGTAGAAGAGTTTGAAACAATGAAGAAATAAATTTTATGCAGAGCACTATTCATCCAACTGCTGTTATCGGCCAGAGTGCCGTTCTTGGTGAGGGCGTCACGGTCGGGCCCTACACCGTCATTGAAGACGATGTGGAAATAGGTGATGGCACCAAAATATGGCCTCATGTTCATATAGCATCTGGTGCCCGGATCGGCAGCGACTGCAAGATCTATTCTGGTGCGGTGCTTGCCACTGAGCCCCAGGATCTCAAGTTTTCCGGCGAAAAGACCATGCTTTATGTTGGCGACAGAACGGTTGTCCGGGAATGTGTTACCTTGAATCGGGGCACCAAAGCGAGTGGTAAAACGGTTATCGGCTCCGATAATCTGTTTATGGCCTATACGCATGTCGGCCATGACTGCGTCATCGGTAATCATGTTGTTGTCGCCAATTGTGTTCCGTTTGGCGGCCATTGTGAGGTTGGCGATTACGTTGTTATTGGAGGGTTGGCCGCAGTGCACCAGTTTGTTCGTATCGGTCGATTTTCAATGATTGGAGGTCTCTCAAGAGCGACGCTTGATGTTCCACCATTTGTGATGGCTTCTGGTAATGAAACGTTCCGTTTTGAGGGACTCAACAGCATTGGACTGAAACGGAGAGGATTGAGTTCAGAGAAGATAACCATGATCAAGGATGCCTACCGGATTATTTTTCAGTCGGGGCTTCTGCTTGCCAACGCACTGGAGAAGGTAAAATCGGAGCTTCCCCCTGAGCCTGAACTCCTTGAGATTCTGGACTTTTTTGCCTCTGGGACTTACGGCAGAAAATTTATCAGACCGTTCAATCATCAGTAATTACAAAATTTTACAGTATGTCTCAATGGGCAATTGGAATAGATCTTGGCGGTACGGCAATCAAGGCTGCAGTTGTTGATAAAGAGAGTGGCATTCTGACTGACAGCAGGATTGTCACAGATACGGCATCGGGGCCACAGGGGATTGTGAGGCAGCTTGCGGCAATTATTGCTGATCTTTATCGAGCGGCCACCGCGACAATGGATCCCTTCAATTTTGCCGGTGTTGGACTGGGAGCCCCCGGAGCTGTTAATGCAGAGACGGGAGTGCTGAGCTATCCACCAAATCTGCCTGGTTGGTCCATCTTTCCCTTGCGTGATGAACTGCAACAATGCCTGAAGGAAGAGGAGCTGCTTTTGATGCCGGTTATTATCGATAATGACGCAAATGTTGCGGCCTTTGGCGAATCGGTGTATGGTGCAGGTCGCGGGTTTCAGGATTTTCTTATGGTGACCCTTGGAACAGGTGTTGGCGGTGGTATTGTGTTGAACAGAAAACTCTATCGAGGAGCGCATGGTACAGCAGGTGAGTTAGGTTTTATGATTCTGGATTTTGAAGGGCCAACTCTTCATGCCGGGATACGGGGCACTCTTGAAAGTCTTCTTGGAAAAAAAGCTCTTCTGGCGCTTGCATGCCTTATGATTGAGGCGAGTCCTTCTGGGTCCTCTCTCGGGAAGTTGTGTTATAATGACTATACACGTCTTTCGCCGCGTCATCTTGAACAGGCAGCAATTGCCGGAGACGAAGTTGCCCTTGCAATCTGGCACAGGGTTGGTTCTATCCTTGGTATTGGACTTGCCAACATTGCGGTGCTCATGGATATCAGAAAATTTGTTATTGGTGGCGGTATTGCTGCTGTGGGGAACCTGATTTTTGAGCCAGCTCTTGCTCAGCTTAAAAAGTCAACCCTTCCTTCCATGCACGAAGGGCTTGAGATAGTCCCGGCGTTGCTTGGGAACAAGGCAGGAATGTACGGCGCAGCGGCCTTATGCTTCGGCTAACCATAAAGAGAGTTTGTCATGCTCGAACAGCTCCTTCATCTTCTTTTTCCCCATGTTTGCCTGGTCTGCAAGAGGCTGCTTTTGCCAGGTGAAGAGTACTGCTGTGCCAACTGTATGGAGGGGTTTGATCCTTTCGGCACTCCTTCAGAGGCAGAAAATATTTTGCGACAAACCATTGTTTGCCATTTTGGAGTCCATTTCCCGTTTGAGCGTGGTTGGTGTCGTTACCAGTTTCACAAAAAAAGTGCACTGCAACAGGCACTGCACTCGATGAAATATGAAGGACTTTTTAATCTTGGCACAAGTTTTGGCCGTCAACTGGGCGAGTGGATGCTCTCTGATGGTGATATCGGCGATATAGAGTGCATTGTGCCTGTTCCGCTTCATCGGCTTAAAAAAACAGAACGATCGTATAACCAGTCAGAAAAAATTGCCGAAGGTCTTGCTCAATTGCTGAAGCAGCCGGTACGCTCCGATCTTCTTGTCAGAAAACGGTATACGGTATCGCAGACAGGGCTTACGGCTGAAGCGCGAAAAATAAATTCTGAAGGTGCATTTTTGGCCACAAAAGGTGTTCTTGGTCGTCATGTGTTGCTTGTTGATGATGTGGTAACAACAGGCGCAACCCTGGCTGCGGCAGCTCAGGCGCTGCGTGAGGGCGGGGCCCGGAATGTCTCTCTTGCCGCAGTTGCTGTAGCCGCAAAGGAGTAAAGAGCCAATGGAACTCTTTTATGCTTCGACGGAGAACATCGATCTCCAGGCGCAACGCCTTGTTCTTGATGGTGATGAGTTTCACCATCTTGTGCGGGTGCTGAGAAAAAAAGAGGGCGAGCGGATTTTTGTGACTGACGGTTGTGGCCTGTGCTGCGAGGTCAGCATTTTGGAGGTTGGTAAAACGTCACTGAAGGGGGAAATTCTCGGTCATACAAGCTTTGAATGTCCAAAAACTGGTGTGACGGTGGCTCTTTCTCTGCTGAAGGTGCCCCAACGGTTTGAGCTTTTTCTGGAAAAGGCCACCGAGCTTGGAGTATCGAGCATCATTCCCATGATGACATCAAGGACTCTCTCTCAGGTGTCAGGTGAAAAAGTGCAGAACAAGCTCACCCGATGGCGGACGATTATGTTGTCAGCGGCGCGGCAGTCAAAACGGTATTACCTGCCACAGCTCAGTGAACCACTCTCTTTCAGAAAAGTTATTGCCCTTCCGGGTTATGATCTCAAGCTGATTCCTTATGAGGGCTCAGAGATGCCGCCAGAGGTGGAGTGTTGTGGAAAACAGTCGATTTTTCTGATTGGTGGTGAAGGTGGCTTTACTGCTGGTGAGGTACAGGAGGCTCAGAGCGCCGGGTTTCGTGCAATTTCGCTGGGAAGAACAATTCTCAGGGCTGAAACGGCCGGAATTTTTGCTGTGGCTTATGTTCGTTCCCAGCTTCTCAAAGCCGATAGCGCGGAGTGGTTTTAAGTTGTTTTGGCTCATAAAAAAACAATCATGAACAATATCAAAGCAAATCAGGTTATTCTTCTCCTCCTTCTCCTGTTTATTTCAGCCATTTTTATTGCCATGATTCGTTATTTTCTCATGGTTATTTTTCTTGCTGCTCTTTTTTCAGCGCTTGTCATGCCTGTTTTCAGCCGTTTTGAGCGCTGGTTCAAGGGAAGGAAAAGCCTGAGTGCGGCAATGACGATGCTCATCATGCTGCTCATCGTTGTTCTTCCCCTTTTAACACTTCTCGGGATTGTCGCAAAACAGGCCATCAGAATAAGTCGTCTTGCCATGCCCTGGGTACAGCAGCAACTCCTTGAACCTGCGGCATTTGACCAACAGCTTCGTTCGCTCTCATTTTATCCCGAAATTGAACTGTACCGTGAGGAGATCCTGCAAAAAGCCGGAGAACTTGCCAGCATAACGGGCTCGATGCTTTTCAACACCATCTCCTCTGTGACCTACTCGGCCGTCAATGACCTTTTTCTGATCTTTACCTTTCTCTACACCATGTTCTTTTTTTTAAGGGATGGAAGGATGTTGTTGGCAAAGATGCTCACCTGGTTGCCGCTGACGAACAGAGATCAGAACCGGCTGCTTGACAAGTTTCTTTCGGTGACGAGGGCGACGATCAAAGGGAATATGGTGGTGGGAATTGTGCAGGGTACTCTTGCTGGCCTTGCGCTGCATCTTGCCGGGATTGACAGTGCCCTTTTTTGGGGGACCCTCATGTCGCTGGTTTCGGTTGTCCCTGTCCTTGGGCCTCCGATTGTCTGGATACCGGCGGTCATCTATCTTGCTGCGACCGGGCAGTATCCCCAGGCCATCGGGGTTCTGCTCTTTTGCAGTATTGTGGTTGGTCATGTCGACAATATTCTTCGTCCCATCCTGATTGGTCGCGATACTCAAATGCACGAGCTTCTGATTTTTTTTGGCACACTTGGAGGTATCGGGATGTTTGGGCTTTTCGGCTTTATTGTTGGCCCCATTGTTGCCGCTCTTTTTATGACAGTATGGGAGATGTACGGGGAGAGTTTCAGCGAGTACCTTGCAGAGATCAAAAGCGACAAGCCATCCAGTCGAGGGTGATTTCGACAACAAAAAAAGCGACTTTGTAGCCGCTTTTTAATGTTGTATGTCAAAGGAATATCAGTTTCCTCTGACAACCTCTTCAGTTGAAAAGAAAAAGGCTGCTTCGATTGCTGCATTGTCGACAGAATCAGATCCGTGGACGATGTTTTCACCCTTGCTGTCGGCATAGAGCTTGCGAACAGTGCCTTCATCTGCCTGGGCAGGATCGGTGGCACCAATGACAGTGCGGAAGTCGGCAACGGCATTATCCTTCTCAAGAATCATTGGGACACAAGGACCGGAAGACATAAACTCAACCAGCTCGCCATAAAAAGGGCGCTCGCGGTGCACGGCATAAAATTCTCCGGCAGTCTCGGTGGTGAGCCTGATTTTTTTCATGGCCACAACGCGGAAGCCGGCACGTTCGATGTGGTTAATGACAGCGCCGACAAGATTCTTGCGGACGCAATCGGGTTTCAGGATGGTCAGTGTTCTTTCCATGGTGGTGGATACAATGTTATTCGTTACAGAAGAAAACGTTCGAGCGGAAGATACAGAAATGTGCCGGAATATTGAAACTCTCGCGGCCTTTGATTTCGCTGTGCGGCCATACAACTGGCTTGTCTTTTGCACCAGTTTTTTATCCGTTGGTCGTCTGGATGTTTTCAAGGATTCCTGGCAGATTCGAGTACTTTAGAGATAGTCATGAGCGGTAAAAGAGGTGAAAGCGGAGCGCCGAGAAGCGGCACCGCTCCGAATCTGGCCATAAGTTTTGCATTTGGGGGAGGTGGTTCTTCAAGCATATTCAGGAGAAGCAAGCTGTCCCGCTCCGAAAGTTCTATTCGTTCATGCTGCTCAATTACCCGTCGGGCCGCTGAAACAGCGGTACGAGTGACGAACTCGGTCACAGGCGTATTCTGTAATGCCGAAGCTCGCATCAGAAGCGATTATTCTTCGGAAGCAACGCGTAGCGACAGTCGCTGATTAGTTTTTACCGGAATCTGTGGAACAGCAGTAATCTCCTTTTGTATCCGTTGAATGTTATGCGTTAAGATAAGGCGTTATCCATCAGGCACAACATTTCAAAACGGACAAATCTGCACCTGCCATTTACCCTGTGCCACCCCTGGTTTTTGTCACCCCTCTCAGTGTGGCAGAAAAGGTACTGTGGTTATGCAGCGTCAATCCTCGCCAGCAGATCCTTCATGGGCTGATAGAGTATCGGCAGAAAGTCGCTGTAGGCCAGCAGTACCATGCCTGCTTCGTCAACCAGCACATAAGCGCGTTGCGACATACCCAAAAAACCGAGAGCATCGTAGGCTTTCGCGACGTTTTTTTCGGTGTCGCTCAAGAGGGTGAAGGGGAGCTGATTGCGCTCGGCAAAGCTTTTGTGCGAGGCGACACTGTCGGAGCTTATGCCAAGCACCGCAATCCCGCGTTTCGTGAACTCCCGAACATTGTTCCGGTAGTCGCACAATTGGGCGGTGCAGACCGGTGTGTCGTCTCCTGGATAAAAGATGATCAGCACTTTCTTGCCGGTGAAGTCGGAGAGAGAGACCTGTTTGCCATCGCTATCAGAGAGGGTAAATGCCGGTGCTTTTGTTTTTTCTGTTATCATGGTGCTCGCTGTTTTAATGTTAACCCCAGAGTTCCTTTCTATTACCTCTCAACATACTACTAAATTTTTGAAAAGGGGCTGGAGGTTGCCCGTAATGAACCTTCATTTCTGGCTGGTTCCGTCAAGAGTGGTGCTTTTTGCTCTTTTTCTGCTTTTTTCAGGGTGTCGTGCAGGCGAGAAAATTGGTACTCTTGACTTGAAGCGCTTCGTCAGCAGATTGGTAAAGAGATGGAGAATACGATTTCTGGTTCGGATGCCTTGTTTGTTCCTGGCAATAATTCTACTGCCGGAAGTGATGCGTGGAGGGCGATCTCCTCTTACGGAATTAAATTGTAAAAAATAACAAGACAAAAAAAGTCCATTTTAGGGAATTAATTGTGGGGTTTATTCATTTCTTAATGCATATTCGTACTGCCTGCTTCTGCAATTGTTGTGATGAGCATGGATGTGAGCTCCTTGGAAAGAAGGTTTTTGTGGGCTGATGCAACTCCTAAGGGGTAGTTTTTCTTGGTGTTGATGCATTCAGCGCTTTGAGGAGGGGATGAATTCAGGCATTTTTTTTGAAAGTAGTCGTTGTGATAAAGAAAGTTAATTGGCTATTATTCGTTTTTTAATAAGGCTTTGAGCCGTAAACAGGAATTTTCAGAGTATTATGGCAGACATGAAGGTTTATTTTGATCACAATGCCACCACACCGCTGCATCCAGAGGTGAAAAAAGAGATGATTGCTGCGATGGAGATGTTTGGTAATCCCTCCAGCATGCATGCCTATGGGCGTGAAGCAAGGGCAAATGTTGAGGATGCGCGCCGGAAAGTTGCTGATTTTATTGGGGCGCAAGAGAATGAAATTATCTTTGTCGGAAGCGGATCGGAAGCGAACAATACGGTACTTTCGCTCTTTGTCTGCTCTTCGAGTCAATGTATTCCCGGTTACAGGCGAAGCACCATTATAACCACGAAAATCGAACATCCCTGTGTGCTTGAGACCTCCGAGTGTCTTGCTCATCAGGGTGCAAGGGTAAAATACCTTAATGTTGACCGATACGGTAAAATTGATCTTGATCAGCTTGCCGGTATGCTTGGCGATGATGTCGGTCTTGTTTCGGTCATGATGGCCAACAATGAGATCGGTACCTTGCAGGATATTGAAGCCATTACAAAAATGGTGCATGCGTGTGGTGCCTTTATGCACACTGATGCGGTGCAGGCAGTCGGTAAGGTGCCCGTTGATGTTCGAAAGCTTGGTGTCGATTTTCTTACTATTTCTGCTCATAAAATATACGGTCCGAAAGGGATTGGAGCGCTTTTTGTAAAACACGGAACTCCCTATTGCCCGTTAATCAGGGGGGGGCATCAGGAGCGTGGACGGCGTGCCGGAACTGAAAATACTCTTGGTATTCTCGGTATGGGAACAGCGGTCGAAATGCGAAGGATCGAAATGCCGGAAGAGGAAGAGCGGTTGCTTTTCCTGAAGCAGCACTTGAAAAAAGGGATTGAGGAGAGTATTGATGATATCTCTGTTAACGGGCACCCAACCGACGGGCTTGCCAGTACGCTCAACGTCTCCTTTACGGGAGTTGAAGGCGAGGCTATCCTGCTCTATCTTGACCTTGAAGGCATTGCGGTTTCAACAGGATCGGCCTGTGCTTCTGGTTCTCTTGATCCTTCGCATGTTCTTCTTGCAACGGGTGTCGATGCAGAGCTGGCTCATGGATCAATCAGGTTCAGCATGGGACGCGAAACTTCAATGCAGGAGGTGGATTACCTGCTCAACGTTTTACCACCAATAATTAAACGAATCAGAAACATGTCAACGGCTTATATCAAAGGAGGATTGCATGCTGCAAGCAGGTGAATGGGCATATAGCGAAACACTGAAGGAACATTTCATGAACCCGAAGAATATTCTGCAAGGTGAGAATACCGATGATTTTGATGGTGTCGGCATGGAGGGCAATCTGCAGTGCGGCGACCAGATGATGGTGGTCATCAAGGTGGACAAGGAGAAAGATACCATTACCGATTGTCAGTGGAAGACTTACGGTTGTGCCAGCGCGATTGCCAGCACGTCGGTTCTTTCAGAAATGGTCAAGGGCAGGACGCTTGATGATGCGTTTCATATCTCTCCCAAAGAGGTTGCCCTGGAGCTCGGCGGGCTGCCGGATCACAAGATTCACTGTTCTGTGCTTGGCGACAAGGCATTGCGAGCTGCCATCAACAATTATTATACCCGCAATGGCCAGGAGGAGAAGGTCAAGCAGGAGCAGGCCAGGGTGATCTGCCAGTGCATGAACATTACTGACCATGACATTGAGGATGCTGTGCTTGAAGGGGCGCGCACTTACTTTGAACTTCAGGAGCGCACCAAGTGTGGCACCGTCTGTGGCCAGTGCAAGGATGAAACTGAGGTTTTGCTCGAAAAATTCAAGCACATCCATTTTGGCGCATGAGATGATGGTCGCAGAGAGAGGGAACACCTTTTTTATTCATACGTTCGGTTGCCAGATGAATCAGGCTGATTCTGGCATTATTGCAGCCATTCTCCAGGCGGAGGGCTATGTTCAGGCAGCACAGGAGCAGGATGCGGGGATTGTTCTGCTGAACACCTGTGCTGTGCGGGAAAATGCCGTCGATCGTATTGAACACTTCCTGCAGCGCCTTTACGGGCAGAAAAAGAGAGATAAAAAGCTTCTTGTCGGTGTGGCGGGATGTATTCCGCAATACCGGCGTGAAGAGATGTTTTTACGCTATCCGGCCATTGATTTTCTTGCAGGGCCGGATACCTATCGAACTATTCCATCACTGGTAGAGCAGGTTCGAAACGGTGGAAAGCTTGCTTCACTGGAGTTCAACTCTTCCGAAACCTACGAAGGTGTTGAGCCTGTCCGGCAGGGTGCAATCAGCGCCTTTGTTCCCGTCATGCGGGGCTGCAACAACAGGTGTGCCTATTGTGTTGTGCCGTTTACGCGCGGTCAGGAACGCAGCCAGCCATTCAGATCGGTTATCCACGAAGTCCGCAAACTTGTTGCTTCCGGTTATCGGGAGATGACTTTGCTCGGTCAGAATGTCAATTCCTGGTGTGATGCTGACGAAGGGTATCACTTTGCCGATTTGCTTGATGCCGTCAGTCGAGAGGCACCACTTGCACGCATCAGGTTTACCACATCGCACCCAAAAGACATCTCAGAATCGCTTGTGCAAGCCATTGCGTCTCGTCCGAACATCTGCAACGCTCTTCATTTACCGGTACAGTCAGGTTCATCGAGAATGCTTGAGCGCATGAATCGTGGCCATACCATTGAAGAGTACAGGGAAAAAATAGCAATGATTCGTTCGGTTATTCCTGATGTCGCACTTTCAACTGATATTATTGCCGGATTCTGTGGCGAGCAGGAGGAGGATCACCAGGCTTCGCTTGATCTTCTTGCCGATATCCGGTTTGATTCAGCCTACATGTTTTTTTATTCAACCAGACCGGGAACTCTTGCTGCAAAAACGTTTGAGGATGATGTTCCCGAACCAGTCAAAAAACGGCGTTTGCAGGAGATTATTGATCTTCAGAACCGCATTTCAGGCGAACTGTTCCATGACGCGATTGGCACTGTTGTCGAAGTGTTGGCTGAATCTGAAAGTCGGCGTTCGTCGGAGCAGCTTATGGGGCGGACGGCAGGCAACCGGGCGGTGGTCTTCGATCGTGAAAACAATCAGCCGGGCGATTTGCTGAACGTGGCCATCACCGGCGCCACATCAGCAACCTTGACTGGCAGGCCGGAACATATAAATTTTTTATCTTGAGCGGGATTTGTAAATTGGCGTTCTGAGACACCTGAATCATTTAACCTGCCTTTTATTAGGCGTCGGAGAGAAGTGACGTATGCCAGTTCCCGCAAAACTTGGGTTGGTTGATAAAATAAGAGCACATCTGGAGCTGCTTGATCCTGTGACCTGGATCAGCGTCTCTCCCTGTCTGGCGGCGGGTGTCATGTCATCGGGTGCGATGAAGGGCACCCTTCACGACTATCTTCTTCTACTTGCAATTTTTTTGATGTTCGGGCCTCTCGGCACCGGCTTCAGCCAGTCCGTCAATGACTGCTTTGATCTTGAACTTGACCGGGTCAATGAGCCATCCCGTCCGATTCCGTCTGGCCGTCTGAGTGAAAAAGAGGGATTATGGAACAGCATCATTGTCCTGTTACTTGCCATCGGCACAGGAGTGTTCTTTTGTCTCCATATTGGTGGAGTGAGGGGTATGGTCATACTGATCTCAATATTGGTGGCTCTTTTTGTGGCCTATATCTATTCAGCCCCACCGCTCAAACTGAAAAAAAACATCTTTGCTTCAGCCCCTGCGGTAGGCTTTTCTTATGGTTTGGCCCCTTTTTTGTCGGCAAATGCGCTGTTTGCTGATATCCGTCCAGAGGCGATATGGCTTGCCAGCCTCAACTTTTTCATGGCTGTTGCCTTGATTATTCTTAATGACTTCAAATCGGCTGAAGGCGACAAGGAGGGGGGACTGAAATCCTTGACCGTCATGATCGGTGCCAGAAATACTTTTCTGGTTTCATTTATGATTATTGACACTGTTTTTGCTGTACTTGCTTACCTTTCATTCAGTTGGGGTTTTACTATTCCAGCAGTTTTTGTCCTGATTGGCCTTGTTTTGAATATGGCGCTTCAGGTGCAGCTTTTGCGAGATCCCAAAGGCGGAATTTCCTTCATGAAGGGGGCGGTTGAGGATGGTTTTGGTAATGCGATAGGGAAAAGCGATGTACAGGAACACAATACATTTCTGAGATTTCAGGTTGCGAACAATTTTTTGTTTTTAATCAACAACCTGCTTGTTGCGGGTATGGTTGGTATGAAATACATTCAGGGGCTCTGATTTTCAAATAACTCCCCTCATAACCGGGGTGTAAATCCTAAATCATCGGTATACTATGGATACTCTTCAGACAACATTTTTTTCGCTTCCAGTGGTGTGGCATAATGCACTGATTACTCTTCTTACTTTTGTGTATGTTTTCAGTGTGCCTCCTCTGATGGATTATCTGGTTACCAATCACTCGCTTCCAAGGGATATCAGCCGCAAAATCACTCATATCTGTGCCGGCTCTTCCATTATTTTTCTTCCGCTTTTTATCGATGGTGGCTGGTCACAGTATCTCAACATTACCGTTTTTGCTGTCTGGACAGTTCTGCTCATACAGAAAGGGCTTTTTGCTGCCGATGATGACCAGGCCGTGAAAACCATGACTCGTACCGGTGACAAACGTGAATTGCTCAAAGGGACGCTCTATTTTGTTCTTGTCGCCATGATCTGTGGCACCATCTACTACAAACAGCCAGCAGGCGTTTTGGCGATGGCAATGCTTGGCTGGGGTGATGGTCTGGCACCAATCATCGGTACTCGCTATGGAAAAATGAAATACTACGTGCTCAGCGACAAAAGTGTTGAAGGGAGTCTTGCCTTTCTTGCAGGAAGCCTTGCCGCCGGGCTCTTTTTTTCTTATCTCATTGTTCCAGAATCATTTAATGTTGGAAAAATCGTCATTATTGCGCTGATTGCTACCGTTGTGGAAGGAGTGAGTCCCAAGGAGGTTGATAACCTGACGATTCCTCTTGCTGTCATTGCCGCTTCCCGTTTTTTGTGAGATGAACTAACGAGGGGGGAGATGTCGGCAATTTATTTTATCAGTGACCTTCATTTAGGCCTTCAGGACGAAAAAAGCGAGCAGCTCAAGCTGGAAAAAATTGAACGACTTTTTGCCATCATCAAGGCAGAAGGTCGTTCGCTCTATATGCTTGGCGATATTCTTGATTACTGGATGGAGTTTCACCATGTCATTCCAAAGGGATTTACCAGATTCTTTTGTCTGTTGTCTGATCTGGTGCGCCACAATATTGAGGTTGTCTATCTTGCCGGGAACCATGACTTTTATCTTGGTCGCTACTTTGATGATGAACTCGGGATCAAAACGACCTATGGAATGCATGAACTGCTTCTCGACGGTCGTAAATTTGTGATTGCCCATGGCGATGGTTTGGGGGAAGGTGATTTCGGTTACAAGCTCTTTGCCCGTTTTGTCAGGAACCGCTTCAACATTGCTCTTTTGTCGGGGATTCAGCCGGACTTGGCGATTGGTATTATGAAAGGTTTATCACAATTGAGTCGAGCGCATAAACCTGTCAACATTGTTTTTGAAACAGACCGCTTATTAAACTTTGCTGAATCATTGGCCTCTGAAAAAGAGTTTGATTATTTTGTTTGCGGTCATAATCATGTTAAAGGGGTAACTGAACTTTCCACCCGGTCCAGCAGGTATGTCAATCTTGGCACCTGGATTGATGGCAGTTCGCCCTATGGAGTGTTTAACAAAGGTATTTTACAGCTCATGGAGCTATAACGTCAATAATTATAAGAGAGAGTTGTTGTTATGAGTAATGTAAACAAGGTACTGAAGCTCGGGTTGCCGAAAGGGAGTCTGCAGGATTCAACCATCGATCTTTTTGCGCAGGCAGGATTTCATTTTTCGGTTCAAAGCCGTTCCTATTTTCCCTCCATTGATGATGATGAGCTGGAAGCTATTTTGATCAGGGCACAGGAGATGGCCCATTATGTCGAGCTTGGTGCTTTTGATGTCGGGCTGACCGGCAAAGACTGGATTATTGAAACTGACGCTGACGTGGTCGAGGTTGCCGATCTGGTCTATTCAAAAGCCTCCATGCGGCCAGTACGGTGGGTGCTTTGCGTTCCTGAAAACTCTTCGGTCCAATCGGTGAAGGATCTTGAAGGGAAACATATTGCTACTGAAGTCGTCAATATTACCAGAAAATACCTTGCCAATAATGGTGTCAATGCATCGGTGGAATTCAGTTGGGGAGCCACTGAGGTCAAGCCGCCCGATCTGGCTGATGCCATTGTTGAGGTGACTGAAACCGGCTCTTCGCTCAGGGCAAACAAACTGAGGATAGTCGATACCATTCTTGAGTCAAACACGAAACTGATTGCCAACAAGGAGTCATGGAACGATCCGTGGAAGCGGGAAAAGATTGAGAGCATGGCCATGATGCTGCTCGGGGCCATCAATGCCCAGGGAAAGGTTGGCCTGAAAATGAATGCGCCGAAAGCTTCGCTTGACAAAATTATCGCAATTATTCCAGCTTTGCGTCAGCCGACGGTGTCCAGTCTTGCCGAGGATCAGTGGGTGGCACTTGAGGTCATTGTCACTGAAAAAATTGTGCGTAAACTGATTCCTGAACTGAAAAGAGCTGGAGCTGAAGGTATTTTTGAGTACAATATCAATAAACTGATCGACTGAAAGAGTTTTCGATACTTGTGAATTATGCAGGCTGCTCGTAAGGGCGGCCTTTTTTTATCGCCACTATGTTGTTTTTTTATCAGATACTGGTCTTGCTTTCATTACTGTTTTTTTGGGGAATTGTGTTGAGCAACCTGCGTGACCTTCGCTACCTTCCAGCAAGCTTTTCACCGGGTGAGCCCTTTGTTTCAGTTCTGGTGCCAGCCCGTAATGAAGCGCTGAACATTGAGCGATGTGTGCGTTCACTGTTGCAGCAGGACTACGGAGCTTATGAGATTATAGTGCTTGACGATGGTTCGACCGATGCAACTCCGGAGATATTGCGCTCTCTTGTTGGTGAGTCGGGCGGGCGCCTGCGCACTCTTGAGGGGGAACCGCTCCCTGAAGGGTGGCATGGCAAGTCCTGGGCCTGTTGTCAACTTGGGCGGATAGCCAAAGGTGAACTTCTGCTCTTTACTGATGCTGATACCATACACCAGCCAGAGGCTCTTCGCCGCTCAGTCGGTGCTCTCAAGGATTCTGGAGCTGATATGCTCTCGCTGACCCCATACCAGGAACTCGGATCGTTTTGGGAAAAGCTTGTTGTGCCGATGGTCTATTTCATTCTTATGTGCTTTTTGCCTCTTCGCCTGGTCTGGACAAGCCGAAATCCTGCCTTTAGTTTTGCCAATGGGCAGTTTATTCTCTTCCGCAAGCAGTTTTATGACAGCATCAACGGTCATGCTGCTGTAAAAGGGAATATTGTTGAAGATGTCTGGCTCTGCATGGCGGTTAAAAAAGCTGGTGGTACCGTTACCGCCTTTAACGGCACCGATGCGGTCAGTTGCAGAATGTATCGCAATGGCAAAGAGGTTTGGGACGGGTTTTCAAAAAATCTTTTTGCTGGTCTCGGGTACAAAACATCCGTTCTGTTTGCCATGATTGTCATGACGGCATTATGGTATATTGCTCCATATCTGTTTCTCGCCAGATCCTTGTTGACCACAGAGTTCAGCGTCCTGCTTTTTTGGCTTCCACTTTCACAGATCGCGGTTGTTCTGCTCAGCAGGCTCATGATTGCCGTTGCATTTCGTCAACCACTTTTGATCGTGCTTCTTCATGTTTTCTCCCAGATTGCGTTGCTTGCCATCGCTGTCAACTCTTTTTATAGTATAAAATTTGGCAAGGGCGCTTCGTGGAAAGGGAGAAACTACAATTTTTCCTGATAGAGGAGAGAATTCGGGGAAGGTGATATTTTTTTTTAAATTGCACAATAATAATCAGCATCTCCAATCCGGCGATCTGTTGCAGGCCAAAGAGTATCAATTCAAACAAGAGTATTGCTTATGGGTTTCTTATCGAACATATTCGGGAAAAAGGAAGTTGAACTCAAGCTTCCAAAGGTTATTGAGGATGTCAACCTGATAAAGACGATGGAAGGTCATCTTGACCGGGTGCTGGGTGTGAAATTCAGCTCCGATGGCAAAAAGCTTGTGAGTGGCAGTTTTGATGAATCGGTGATGCTGTGGGATGTAGAATCAGGCAGGAGCCTGCTGACCATGAAAGGTCATGATACCTGGGTCGAGTGCATCGATTACAGTCGTGATGGCAAACGCCTTGCCAGCGGAAGCACCGACAGTACGGCAAGAATCTGGGATGCGGCTACCGGTCAGTGTCTGCACGTGTGTAAAGGTCATGATACTGCGGTGCGTATGGTGGCGTTCAGTCCCGACAGCAAAGTTATGGCAAGCTGTTCACGTGACACGACCATCCGGCTTTGGGATGTTGAAACCGGTAAAGAGTTGTCAAGGATTCTCGGACATAAATCATATATTGAGTGCCTGGCCTACAGCCATGATGGCAAAAGGCTTGCAAGCTGCGGTGAAGAACCCGTCATCAAGATATGGGATGTTGCTACGGGCAAGAATATTGCCAATTACAAGACAGAGGACAGACTCTCTCATGCATTGGCTTTCAGTCCTGACGACAAGCTTATTGCTTTTTGTGGCCGTGATGCTCTGGTCAAGATCCTTGATGCTGCAAGTGGAGAGATTATCAAGGTGCTTCAAGGTCATCAGGATGCGGTACGTAGCGTCTGTTTCACTCCTGACGGCACAAAAGTTGTCAGTGCTGCCAACGATGAATCGGTCAGGCTGTGGGACACACAATCGGGAAAAGAGCTCCATCTCTATCGAGGACATGTGCTTGAAGTGCAGTCGGTAGATGTCTCGCCCGACGGCAAGATTATTGCCAGCGGAAGTGATGACCGGAAAATCAAGCTCTGGGGAATCCGGTAGGGGGGTATCGCTGCTGTTATGGGATAAGGAAAATTTTCGGAAGAGTTTTCTGCTTTTTTTTGTCAATGGTAAAAAAGTAGCGTAAACTTCAGAACTTCCTTTTTGAATTAGCTTAAAGTGAGTAAATTAACTCGGCGAGGGATAAATTCGTTTTTGAGCGCTTCATGTCGAGGTTGCTCATTGTAACGCCAAGTTTAACTGGCAAAAATAAAAAGAGGTAGATATGGGTACTCAGGTTGAAGGAACTGTCAAATGGTTCAACGAAGAAAAGGGTTACGGTTTTATTGAGCAGAAAGGCGGAAAGGATGTTTTTGTGCATCACAGTGCTATCAATGGCACCGGGCGCAAAACGCTTGTTGAAGGCCAGAAAGTTATGATGGAAGTAACTCAGGGAGCAAAAGGCCTTCAGGCTGAAGATGTAACTCCTCTTTAACTTAGTTTCGTTTTGTCAGGGTAACTGGCGGGCGTTGATTATGACACCAACAAACAGAGGGCGCATCACCATGCGCCTTTTGTTTTTCTAACCCGGATCTTGAGAGTAATGGCTGATGAACCAGGCCTGATTCCAGGCATTTACATCTATTGCGATCGCTGGTGCGAGCGTTGTGCATTCACTTCACGTTGTCTTCAGTTCCGCATTGAAACTGAAGAGATGGAAAGCAGTAATGCGTTACTGAATTTTGATGCATTAAACCTGAAATTCTGGCAGGAGATGGGTGATGCGCTTGTGCGGGCTATGCGTCTTATCCGGGAAATTGCAGCCAGAGAGGGTCTCAACCCTGACGACCTGTTGAAGGAGACCGTTTTTTCCGAACCGCCCGAAAGCCTCCAGCGTGATGCCCGTGAACACCCCTGCGCGAATGCGGCCCTTCTCTATGCTGGCATGGTTAACGAATGGTTTGCTGCTGTCGACGAGCTTCCCGACATGGAGGAGTCGTTGTTGACTCACCCTCCCCCCATCCTTGATGAACCGATACAGGTGATCAGGCACTACCAATATTTTATTTATCCAAAAATTGTTCGGGCGATTGAAGGTCGTCTCAGGAACAAGGAGACTTCGGGCACTGAAATGGAGGATGATGTTTGCGGTACGGCTAAAGTTGCCTTGATTGCCATTGATCGCACCCTTGCCGCATGGAGTGTGCTTTACCCGGAGTATCCCTCCAAAGAGGACAGCACGCTTGCAATTCTGCTTCATCTCGATCGGCTGCGTCGTTCAGTGGAAGTTGTTTTTCCTGCCGCACGAGCATTTATTCGTCCGGGATTCGATGGATAATAGACGAGACATCATTTACAGATTAAAATAATTACGAGGAAGTCATGCTGAAGACAAACGAACAAAAACTTGTAGAATTTCTGCTGCAATGCCACCCTGGCCAGCCAAAAACAAGAGGGACCTGGGAGGTTGACCATCAGGGCACACCCTTTCTTCTTCCCGCAATCGGTGGAATTACCCTGAATGTTCAGGTTGGTGATCCGGCATTTGGCTGGGCGGGCGACCATATTGAGCCAGGAGTCAGTTGCACTGCCGATACCATGAAACCCTTTGAACATCCAAATGTTGGCCTGCAGATCTTTTCCTGCGCCGGCAACACCGCGACTGTTGCCACCGGCGAGGCCAAAGGGGCTGAAGGTCGAGTTCTGGGGCACCATGGTGGCTCAGAGCATGTGATTGTCGATTTTCCCCGAGACATCAAGGAGAAGCTGCTTTACAGCGATACCATCATCATTCGAGGGAAAGGTCAGGGGCTGAAACTTTCCGATTATCCCGATATTGCCCTGTTCAATCTTGATCCGGCCCTGCTCCATGCCATGAAGATCCGGGAAGTTGAGGGAGGTGTGCTCGAAGTGCCGGTTACCACCATCGTCCCGGCAGTCTGCATGGGTTCCGGTATTGGTTCGGCCCATGTCGCCAAAGGGGATTACGATATTATGACCAGCGATGCCGACACGGTTCGGGAGAACGGGATTGACAAAATACGTCTTGGAGACTTTGTCGCCCTGCTTGACCACGACAACCGCTATGGCAGAGCGTATCGCAAAGGAGCCATTTCCATTGGTATTGTTATCCACAGCGACTGCCTTGAGGCCGGTCATGGGCCTGGCGTGACGACGCTGCTGACTTGTGCCTCTCCGCTCATCCGGCCGGTTATTGATCCGGCGGCCAACATTGCGGATCTGCTGGGGATTGGCACGATGTTGACCGCTAATCAGTGAGAAAAATTCTGGTTATGGCCAGTTATAATATTTATATCTGGCCAAAACAGCGATTTTTTGTTAACTTTGGCCAGATATAGAACAGGAATGGTTGTGACTGTCATGCATCATGAGCAAAAACAACATATCAGGCCGGAGGGATGAGATCAGGATACTGGAGCGTGTTTTAACCTCTTCCGATCCTGAATTTATAGCGGTTTATGGCCGTCGGCGGGTGGGGAAAACCTGGCTGGTCAGGGAGTTCTTTGGTGATTTGGTCAGCTTTGAGATAACGGGGATGCACCATGTGACCCTGCAAGATCAACTCGCCAATTTTGCCCAATCGTTGGGCAAGGCGGCGGGAATGACGCTCCAGCCCCAGCGGCCATCTTCCTGGGCCGAAGCGTTTGGCCAACTGGAGCAAATGCTTGAATCATCTCTCGCAAAAGAACAGGGCAGGAAACAGGTTGTTTTTCTGGATGAATTGCCCTGGCTGAATACCCCCCGTTCAAAATTTCTGTCGGCTCTTGAACATTTCTGGAACAGTTACGGTTCACGCAAAAAGAACCTTGTTCTTGTCGTGTGCGGTTCAGCAGCTTCATGGATGTTGCAGAACATTGTTCGGGCAAAGGGAGGGTTTCATAACCGCCTCACCCGGCAAATCCGTCTTTTGCCGTTTACGCTTGCCGAAACAGAGGAGTTTCTGCTGCATCGGCAAGTCAGCCTCACCCGATATCAAATTGTCGAACTGTTTATGGTCATGGGAGGTGTTCCCTTCTACCTTATGCAGGCAGAACCCGGTTTGTCAGCGCATCAAATCATTGACAAGGTCTGTTTTTCTGCCACAGGTCTCCTTCGAACCGAGTATGAAAAGCTCTATGCATCTCTTTTTGAGGAGAGCGACCTTCATCTGAAAATTGTTGCACTGCTGGCAAAAAAACGCACAGGTCTTGGCAGAAACGAGATCGCGAGTGCAGCAAAACTCACGACAGGAGGAGGGCTTACCAGAGTTCTTGACGAGCTGGAGGAATCAGGATTCATTGAGTCACGCACTCCTTATGGCAAAAAAGTCAATGATCTGCTCTACCGGCTTGTCGATGAGTTTACGCTCTTCTACTTTTCATGGATAAAACCTCTCGGGAAGAAAATACCCGATCAGGGATACTGGATGTTGCGTCAAAACAGTCCGTCGCGAAAAGCATGGTCAGGTTTTGCGTTTGAAACCCTTTGTATCAAACATGTTCGACAATTGAAAGCTGCGCTGGGTATTGCCATGGTTGAAACGTCAGATGCCCCATGGCGTTATCAGGCTGACAAAGATTCTGCGCATCCCGATGGAGCGCAGATAGAGTTGCTGATCGACCGCAGCGATGCCACTATAAACCTCTGTGAGATCAAGTTCTCCCAGGGCGAGTTTACCGTGGACGCATCTTATGCCAAAGAGCTGCGCCGAAAAATTGATGTTTTTCGTCAGGTGACCAAAACTCGAAAAAACATTTTTTTGACCATGATCACGACCTATGGTGTTACCGACAATATCTGGCGCAAGGATGTTGTGACGAATGTTCTGACGCTGGATACGCTGTTCTGATAATATGTTTATCTGGATAGAAATAAAAAAGCTATTTTATCCGGATAAAATTTGTTTATGAACCAACAAGGGGGATGAAAGGCGATGACCGGTCAGGCGAGAGAATTATGCACAGCGTTCGAAGGCAGTCGTGCTCTTGCATCAGGCGAGCTGGCGCAAGTTGCAGGTAAGGTGAAGGAGATGATTGATCGGGGCGAGGCTCTCTCGGCGCTGATTTTTGACGATTTCACCAGTGAGCTGATTGAGGTGGATTTTCGGGGCACGATGGAGGATGTTCTGCTTGGCCTGAAGAAACCTGTAGCAGCAGAGGAGCCTGCGCTTCATCGGGGGCCGGGTCGTCCGAAGCTTGGCGTTGTTCCCCGTGAGGTGACCTTGTTGCCTCGTCACTGGGAGTGGCTCAACACCCAGCCAGGAGGCGCTTCGGTAGCTCTGCGCAAGCTTGTTGAGGAGGCGCGGCGGGTGAACAGCGAGCGCGATCTCTTGCGCTCTTCACAGGCTTCGCTTTACCGCTTTATGTCAGCAATGGCAGGCGACTTGCCCGGATTTGAGGAGGCATCGAGGGCGCTCTTTGCAGGAGATTCAGAGAAGTTCAACCAGCACATTGCTTCATGGCCGGTTGATATCCTGAGTCATGTTCAAAAACTTTCCTACAATGCTTTTCGCAGCAAAGGAACAGAAGGGTAGCATTGCTGTACCTGGTATACCAATCATAATGATGCCTTTAGAAAGCATCTGCTGCCAATTATTGAGAACGGATTGATTGCCAGAACCCCGCCGGAGAAGCCTGCCAGCAGTAAACAGCGCTCTCTTGTCACAGAAAAAGGAAAAGCGCTTCTGGCTAATCTTGTCAGGTGAGTGTGCTGTTTGTTCTAAAATTCCATAATTGGCCAAAACTGCACGTTTTCTCTTTTTTTGGCCAATTATAGCCTCTCAACAACAAGTCCACAGGTAATCCTTATCGAAACCGTACAATATTTGGTAAACAACCTGTATCAAGCCTGGTCTCTTTATTGCCGAATCAATTCTTGTTGAGTGCTAACTATCCTTGCATCAGAAGACATCTCTGGTAAATTGGCTAAAGATAAAGTGTGGCAGAAGAGAGAAACATTCTGTAAATTTACTTGATAGAGCAACCAACTGAGCGGTTTTTCAATCAGGCGCCAGACATTAGAAGCATACATGGAGCCAGTTCAACTTACCGGATCGCTAATTTTATTTGGAGCATGGCCGATGACAAGGTGATTGACGGCCTTGATGTAATAACAGATGAGGTGGAAGTATGACAGGTATTCGAAGCAATGACTATCTCGCAGGCTTGATTCGCGAGCTTTGCAAGTTGCCGGGCGAGACGGAGTGGGTTGAGTTCAAAGGGAGTAACAAACATCCCCAGGAGATAGGGGAGTACCTCTCAGCACTGGCGAATGCTGCGGCCTTGAACGGTAAAGCCAATGCCTATATGGTATGGGGAGTCGAAGATGGCACGCACAAGCTTGTGGGAACTGATTTTTTGCCATCTGCGGCTAAAAAGGGCAATGAGCCGCTCGAAAGCTGGTTGCTTCGGCTTCTCAAGCCAAAGATTCATTTTACTTTTTATGAACTGCACATTGATGGCAAGGCGATAGTTCTTCTGGAGATTGGTCGCGCTTTCCGTCACCCAGTACGATTTCAGTGTGAGGCGTTTATTCGTATCGGTCAGGTAAAAAAGCCGATTAAGCAGGCGCCTGAACGTGAGCGGGAACTGTGGCGCATTCTGGATCAGACACCGTTTGAGAATTTATTGGCAATGGAGCGAATTTCAGCCGATGAGGTTTTGCGTTTGCTTGATTATTCAGCCTATTTTGATTTACTCGAACAGCCGTTGCCTTCAGGTCGGGAGGGGATTCTTGATGCACTGAAGCGGGATAATCTGATTCGAACTTGTGATGCTGGCGGTTGGGATATTACCAATCTTGGCGCAATTCTCTTTGCCAACAAACTCACTGATTTTCAGGTTCTCAAGCGTAAAGCATTGCGGATTATCCTCTACCGGGGTTTGGGGCGTATCAGTACCTTGAAGGAGAAGGAAGTAATAACAGGTTACGCCAGCGGGTTTTCCAGCTTGCTTGCCGATCTGGACAATATGTTGCCATCGAACGAAATTATCGGGCAAGCTCTGCGAGAGAAGGTAACCATGTATCCTGAACTTGCTGTCCGTGAACTTGTGGCCAATGCTCTCATCCATCAGGATTTTTTTGCAACGGGCACTGGGCCGATGGTTGAAATTTTTGATGACCGTCTTGAGATTACCAATCCCGGTGAACCTCTGGTGGATACGCAGCGTTTTGTCGATACTCCCCCAAAATCACGGAATGAGGTACTGGCCTCCATGATGCGGCGTTTTCGTATCTGTGAGGAACGAGGTAGTGGTATCGACAAGGTGATTGCACAGGTTGAGCACTATCAACTTCCAGCACCGCTGTTTGAAAGACCACAGGGTTTTACAAGAACGGTCTTGTTTGCCCATAAATCGCTTTCTGCCATGGACAAGGCAGAGCGAGTGAGGGCCTGTTATTTGCACGCTTGTCTCAAATATGTCGGTAGAGAGTTCCTGACGAATACATCTCTTCGGCAAAGATTTGGTGTTGAGGAGAAAAACAAGGCTGCGGTGTCACGCTACATTCGGGAAGCCGTAGATGCCTGTGTCATCAAGCCGTTTAATGAAGATGCTTCACGGAAGTTGATGAAGTATGTGCCTTACTGGGCCTGAATCTTAATTGATGGCTAATTGATGGCATGGCTGAAATGCCCGCTACCGAAAAATGTAAACTATTTATAATAAGCAAGATATGCAATAATTTTTTAATTGATGGGTAATTGATAACGGCGCTCATAAGACTACCGATCGAAGAATCATTCCGGTTAACCAAACATGATCTGAGAGGGTAACCGGCATTCCTGCCGCCACTTCGTCCATGTGCCAAAAAGAAAAACCCCCCGGCAAGGCGGAGGGCATTCTTGTATTCAATCAAACCAGCAGCAACTCAGCAGTTACGCACAGTCGAAGAGTTGCGATCCTTGATGGTGCTCTCGTCGAACTCGTCCCAGTTGTGCTCGTCGTGCTCACGCTGGTAGCCAGCCTCTTTCAGGCCAAAGCTCATGTCGGCGACCATCTCAGGACGCAGCTCCTTGAGGTTTTTCACCTCGTTCTGCGTCAGAATCCTTGTCTTGTCAAATCCAAGGTCAATCTCGATCTTGCGGTTCTTGGTCTTGACGCGGTCGATGTCGTAGAAGCGCTTGGTAATGGTGGTCTGTGCAAACGCTTTTAAACAGCCAAGCATGTATTTGCGGACATAAGGATCCTTGATCCATGGGTAACCAAAGAAGGTTTTGCGTGCGTAGAAGCGTGCATAAGATTTCAGCACCAGTTTCAGCACATCCTCACGCTCCATGTTGTCGGGCTTGATAATCGGTGTCACAAAGTTGTATTTGGAGTAGTCGCGCACCTCAACTCTGTCGCCAAGCTCCTTGAAGAGATCGGAGAAAGGCCATGGAGTGTAGATAGTCCAGTTGGCCATATCAGGATCCCAGTCTTTGCAGAGCTGGTAGGTCTCTTCAATGGTTTCAGGGGTTTCGTGCTCAAGGCCCATAACAAACTGTGCCTCAGCCACAATTCCATTTTTCTGCAACAGCTTGATGGCAAGCTTGTTTTCCTCAATAGTGGTCTCTTTGCGGAAGCGGTTCAGGTTCATCTGGCTGGCAGCTTCGGTGCCGAGCGAAACATGGACAAGGCCTGCCTTGCGGAAGAACGGCAGCAAATCGGCATCGCGCATGATGTCGGTCACGCGGGTGTTGATACCCCAGGTAACGTCAAGTTTGCGGTCGATAAGCTCCTGGCAAAGCGAGACAAACTTCTGCTTGTTGATGGTTGGCTCTTCATCAGCAAGAATGAAAAAGCCCACTTTGTGCTGTTTGACCAGTACCTCAATTTCATCGACAAAAAGTTTTGGACTGCGCGCACGGTAGCGGCGCCAGAACTGCCACTGCGAGCAGAACGTGCAGGTAAATGGACATCCTCTCGCAAAGTTAGGAACAGCAAGACGGCAGTTCAGAGGAGTGTAAATGTATTTATCCCAGTCGTAAAGGCTCCAGTCGGGGGAGAGTGTATCAAGATCTTCAATAACAGGATGTGCGGCGGTGGCGAAAACTTTGCCTTCGTTATCGATGTAGGCGATACCGGTAATTTCACCTCTGTTCTTCAAATCGGTTCCTGCGGCAATCTCTTTAATGAGATTAACCGTCACCTCTTCACCTTCACCACGGACAACATAATCGGTTTCAGGAGCCTCGCTGAGTACTTGCGGGTACATGAAGGTTGAGTGAATGCCACCCATGATTGTTTTGATCCTGGGATTCACCTTTTTGGCAAGCTTCATGATTGCCTGCGCCTTGAAAATCGACGGAGTGATATTGGTTGCCATCACCACATCCGGCATGTTCTTGCGGATGATCGCTTCAATCTGGTCGTCAGGAATGTCGTCGGCCATGGCGTCAACAAATTTAATCTGATCGAATCCAGCTTTTTTCAGGGCACCACCAATATAGGCGACCCAGCTTGGTGTCCAGTTACCGGCAATTTCGGCCCCACCTGAATGGTAATTTGGTTGAACCATCAGTATTTTCATCGGTCTCCATCCTCCAGATATATTTTAATGCAAAAAGAAATTATTTATGCGAAATAACACAGTCTTCGCAATGGCCTTCATAAAAAAGTCCGTGTCCCACAATTTACAATTAATTTAAAGAATTTTCATAGGGTTTTCGTTTCGCGTCTTTACTTGTGTGAAGCGTTCATCAGCATGGTATGATAAAATCCAAAGCTGATCTTTTCCCTTTGTTTTATCTGCATGTTATCTCTTTCCATAGCTTTTTGCATCTCCTCATCACGGATCATCTGGATGGTTGTGCGTCGCTCTTTTTTAGGGAAATAGCCGCCAACCCAATGCATCAGAGCAAGAATTTTATTGTATGGGGCATAGGTGAAAATAATTGAGCCTTTGGTCAGACGGCTCAGGTTACTGAATGCCTGCGCAAACCCCTCAGCCGGGTAGTGGATAAGCACGTCAAAGCAGACAACAGCATCATAGATTCCGCTTACTGATTCAATGGTGTTGACTTCAAATTCGATGTTTTTGTGGACACCCTGTCTGATGGCTTCTGCTTTTGCCTTGTCCACCATCTGTGAAGCGATATCGACCGATTTTACCTTGTAGCCCGCTTTGGCAAGCCGGATGCTGAAAAGTCCTGTTCCGCAACCAGCATCAAGCACCGTTGCGCCTTTTGGGAGCCCGAGCTGCTGTAGCCAGTCGAATGCCTTGTCCATCATGACGGCATGGCCCTGGCGGACAGTGTTCCGTACGGAAGAGAGTTTATCGTCTCCGTATATAGATGCCCATCGTTGAAAGCCCTGTCCGTTAAAGTATGAACGGAGCATTTTCTTGTGTTCTTCAGCATTGAATGAGGAGCTGCTCATAGTATAAGTTTTGGCGGTTGTGTTGTGTGAATCTGAATATAAATAGTGTTGTAGTCGGCTTAATGGTGAACCCCCTCAATTCTTGATTCAAGATCTGCGTAGAGTTCCTGAAGCTCTTCAATGGTACTCTCTTCAGCTTCCCAGAATCCTCGTGAATGAGCTTCGAGGAGTCTCTTGGTCATCGACATGGTAGCGTGAGGATTAAGGCTGGCAAGTCGTTCGAGCATGGCTTTGTCGTGCAAAAAGGTCTCATTGAACTGATCATAGGTCCAGTTTTTAACTGCCGAAGCCGTAGCACTCCATCCGTAGGTGTTGCTGAGGTGGGATTCAATCTCTCGGACCCCTTCATAGCCGTGCTCAAGCATCGCTTCATACCATTTTGGATTCAGCAATTTTGTTCGTGACTCAAGCGAGACCATCTTTTCGAGTGAACAGATGCGCTGTTTTTTTCCTGTGCCATCAATGTCTCCAACCATCACCGTTGGCTTCGTTTTGCTGAGGTGCTCCACGGTTTTTGAAACTCCGCCAAGATACTCATAATAATGATCAATATCAGAAATTCCGATTTCGTAGCTGTCGATATTCTGGAAGGTGAGAGTGACATGCCTGAGTGCAGAGCGCAGGGCTGCGGGGCACTCCTGCCACTGTCCATCAGGGGTGACAGCAAAACTTTTTCGACTGACAAAAGCCTCGGCAAGCTGGTTATCCTCTTCCCAGGTACTGCTTTCGACAAGATGGTTCACATTGGCACCGTAGTTTCCCGGAGCGTTGGAATAGACCCGGTTTGAGGCCTCTTCAAATGAGCAGCCTCTTTCGGCCATCTCTTGCTGCACATGTTTTCGTATAAAGTTCATCTCATCGGGTTCATCAGCGGTGGCTGCCAGACGGGCCGCCTTGTCGAGCAGTTTGACCTGTACGGAGAGCAGATCGCGGAATATACCGCTGATGGTCATGACGACGTCAATGCGGGGACGCTGAAGTTCAGCCAGCGGGACAAGTTCAACATCGCTGATTTTGCCCATTTCATCGGTTTTAGCGCGTGCACCCATCAACGCAAGCGCCTGGGCAACCCCTTCGCCATCGCTTTTCAGATTATCGGTTCCCCAGAGGATCAGAGCTATCGACTCCGGGTTTTTTCCGCTCTCTTTCCGGTATTGCAGAAGCAGCTCTTCAGCCGAGAGCTTCCCGGCCTGCTGAGCGAAGGTTGTGGGAATCGTGTAGGGATCGAGGCTGTGGATATTTCTGCCCGTTGGCACAATGTCGGGGTTTCGGACAAGGTCATTGCCCGGTGATGGCGGGGTGTACTTTCCTTCAAGAGCGTGCAGCACGGCCTTCAGTTCATGGTTTTCAGCAAGATTGATGAGGATCTCATTTAAAAATTGCCACAGTCGAGTGAGTTCTGCGGGTTTTGTGCCAGCTTCGCGGTGCAGAAAATTATCGGTCTCCTCTTTTCGGACAATAAAACTGCCTTCAAGCAGCATCGACATCGGCAGGGTGCTGTTGGCATCGAAGTGCCCCGTAAATCGCTTGACGGCTTCGCGGCAGATGGTCGATATCTTTTGCCATTGCTGCTGGGCCTCCTGGTTCTGAGTCAGGTGGTCCACCAACTGAAGGTAATTGTAGCCGAGGTGATTGCTTATTACCTCAGGCAGGGATTTGCCGTCAAGTTCCGGGCGGCTGTGCTCTGCCAGAAGCGCCAGATGATCGCTGACGCTTTCGGGTGAAGGAGCTTCTCCCATAATATGCAGCCCAAGAGGAATCATGCGCTCCTCAATCGCGTAGAGTTCACTGTGCAGACGGGTGATATACTCTTCAGCTTCCCTCTCATCCTGGCTGCCGTCAATTTCGAGAGCAAGAGCAAGTTCCCGAATCTCTTCAAACACCTCCTCTGATGGAGATGATCTGAAGCTCGCAACCAGATCCTTGAGTTTTCGCAGCCCTTTGTAGAGTCCTGCATGTTCAAGCGGTGGCGAGAGGTAGCTTATCAGCGTGGCGAATCCCCGGCGTTTGGCAATGGCTCCTTCGCTCGGGTTATTGACGCAGTAGCAGTAAACGTTGGGCAGGCTGCCGATCAGCCGCTTGGGCCAGCAGGAGCTGGAGAGTCCCACCTGCTTGCCGGGCATGAACTCTAATGCGCCGTGTGTGCCGAAGTGCACGACGGCATCGGCATCAAAGCACTGTTCAATCCAGGTATAAAAGGCCGCAAAAGCGTGGTTTGGCGCGGCATCTTTGGCCATGAGCAGACGCATCGGGTCGCGTTCGTAACCAAAACTTGGCTGTTGGCCTATAAAGATGTTGCCCAGTGAACAGCCCAAAATATGAAAGCGGGTACGGTCATTAAGAATCTCACCCGGCGCATCGCCCCAGAAAGGTTCGATTTTCTCGTAGGCGGGGAAGAGCCTGCGATACTCCTCAACAGGTAAATGTGCTTCAACATTGCCGTCGGTGCCGTAGATCAAGCGGTTTCCTTCCAGCAGGCGATCTCGCAGTGCTTCGGTTGTCTCGGGGACTTCAACCTGGTAACCGGCCGTCTTCATCTCTCCGAGGAGGCGGTGGAGGCTCTCAAAAACATTGAGGTATGCTGCTGTTCCTGCATTACCAAGATTGGGGGGGAAATTAAAGAGAACGATAGCAATTTTTTTGTCGGTCGGATTTTTCTCCTGCAATCTCAGGAGTCGCTGGACCCGACCGGTAATGACGCGAATCTCCTCTTCAAGTGGCATGGTGCGGTCGCTTCCCATCTCGGTGCCAGCGTAAATCAGCGGTTCAATGGAGCCGTCGAGTTCGGTGACTGCAACGCTCAGAGCTGTCTGAAGAGGTGTGAGTCCAAGGTTGCTTTCACGCCATTGTTCAACAGGCTGAAAAGAGAGAGGAATAAGATTGAGGCAGGGGATATCAAGCTTTTTCAGGACGACAACCGCTTCGGGGGCCTTGTTTTCAGCAGGGCCGCCGACCAGTGAAAAACCTGTGGAATTGATTAACAGTGAAGGTTTCAGCGATCCGGGAGTGTCGGGATCAAAAAAGCTGTGGAGAGCAGGCCTGAAATCGAGGCCGCCACTGTAGGCGATACAGCTTTTTATTCCTTTTGCTTCGAGTGCTCGTACAAGATAGTTCAGGTGATCCATGTTCTTGCCAAGAACGGTCGAGCGCATGGCAAGAATGATCACCTCTCCATTTTTCAGCTCCGATTTGTTTTTTTGCTGCCACTCAAGAAACTGTTGTGCAGAAAAAAATGGTTCTGAGGCTTCGGGGTGGCATAGGGCTGCATCCGGGTAAAACAGCGGGTCATCTTGTGGCAGTTTGCCTTTCCAGCCGGGAACGTAGCGATCAACAAGTAGAGAAAGAAAACGTTCCATGTTTTCCTGCGAACCGTTGAGCCAGAACTGATGTGCTGCGATGAAGGTGTGAATGTCTCGCGCCTTGCCGGGAATGTACTTCATCACCTTGCTGACATTTCGCACCATGGCAAGCTGCCGCTGGCTCTCTCCGTGGCTCTGTTTGGGCATCAATTTTGCGGCCCATTGTTTGAAGATGTTTGTTTCCTTTGACTCTTCTTTTACAGGCTTGCGGAGTGAAAACTTTCCTACTCTCGTCTGGGTGATGAGGGCCGGGTTGCTGGTGATCATGCAGACCGGGCAGATCAACCCTTCAAGCAATTTCTCCAGCGGTCGAACAATCTCTTCGCTGAACAGCATCGAACCAAAAACAAAATCAGCCTTTGGAAGAGTCTGTTCAAGCGTTTCCCAGAGTTGTTTACTGTTATGGAGACCAAGGCTGAAGACCGAAACCTCCAGACCAACATTGAACTTTTGGTTCAACTCACCAGCAGCAGCCTTCAGTGCGCTGTTGTTGGTAGCCTCCATGGTAAGGAACACAAAATGCATAAGGTTGTAATCAATGTCTATAACACGTGATTATCGTCAGTATTCTCTATTTCCTGCTGAACCGTCCGGTATAGTTGAATCGTGAATCTCTTCCTGATGGTTGGGAAAAATGCATTGATCAATGTCCACTGGTAAATATTTTGTGGAATATACCAAATGGAGCGGCAAAAAGGAAACGGTCGTTCCTCTTGTCAATTGGGGTAAAAAAAAAGCACGGGAGCGAGCCGTGCTTTTTTGAGTTGGGAACAATCACCACAAGAGTCAGTTAAACCTCAATCCCCTCAAGGCGGTCTTCAAGGTCAGAGTAAATTTCCTGAAGTTTTTCGATCATGTCGGGGTCTGCGCTCCACATGCCTCGTCCGCTTGCTTCGAGCATACGGCCTACAATGTTTTTGAATGCTTTTGGATTCACCTTCATGAGCCGTTCACGCATGTTTGGATCCATGGCGTAGGTCTCGGCAGCCTCTTTGTAGACCCAGTCGTCAACGCCTTTGGTGACGGCATCCCAGCCAAGCATGTAGGTAAAGCGGTTGCTGATTTCGGCGGCACCACTGTGGCCCTGATCGAGCATGGTCTCAAACCATTTCGGGTTGAGCAATTTGCTGCGGAACTCCACCTTCAGCGCCTTGTCGGCATCGTCAATTTTCACATCCGCCGTAAAGGTTTCGACGTAGTTCAATTTGACGTTGTCGCCTTTCGGGTTGCGGCGGCGTGCGGAAAGTTGCAGCGCTCCCGATGAGGAGAAGTAGCGGTCAATGTCGGTAATACCAAACTCTGCTGAGTCAACCTGCTGTACCACGCGGTCAACGGTGCTGAGCAGGCCTTTCAGAATATCAGTTTGCTGATCGCCGTAACGGTTTCCACCGTAGGCAAAGCCGGTGCGTTTGATGAACATGTTGTCGAGATCCTCTTCCGACTCCCATGCTGAATCTTCCACCAGCTCCTCTACCTGAGAACCATAGGCGCCTGGAGCCTGGGTAAAGAGACGCGACGTGGCGCTCTCAAAATCCTTGCCCTCTTTCAAAGCGGCATCAACATGTTTTTTGATATGGTTCATCTCGTGAGGCTCAATGGCTCTTGCGGCATCCTTGACCAGTTTGTCGAGATGATCGACAAGTACGCCGAAGGTGTCGCGGAAAATTGAGCTGATCTGAATGAGTACGTCAATTCTCGGACGTCCAAGCTTTTCGAGCGGCACCAGACGGTAGTGGCTGATTTTGCCCTGGGCATCATAGGCGGGTTCGGCACCCATGAGGTGTATGATGACGGCAACCGCTTCGCCTTTGCTCTTGATGGTGTCAAGTCCCCAGAGCACCTGTGCGATTGTCTCCGGGTACTCGCCGTTGTTCTCTTCAACATGGCGGTTCAGGATGCTCTCTGCAATCTGTTTGCCGCGCTTGAAGGCAAGTTCAGAAGGAATACGCCACGGGTCAATGGCATGAATGTTGCGCCCGGTCGGCAGAATGCCTGCGCCGTCACGCACAAGATCACCGCCTGAACCTGAAGGAATGTACTCACCGCAGAGGGCTCTCAGGAAGCCTTTCATCTCATTGCGGTTGTCTTCAAGGGCTTTTTTCAGAGCCAGTCCATCCTGCAGTGCGCTGTTGATAGCCTCTGCCATCTCCGCAGTTGCCTTTCTGCCGCCGGTCATCTGGCTGAAGACCGTTGTCGGATTGGTTTGGCCAAAAATACTCTTTTCGATAAACGCTCTGGTATGCTCGTCCACCGTTTCACGAGCCTTGAGAGCCACCTGTTCACCTTTTCGGGCTCGGGTTGCAAGCGAGGCATAATCGCCAAAGGTTTGGTCTTCACCAATAGCCTGCATAATAATTGATGGCAGCGATCTTTCATTGCCTCGAACCTTCAGATATTCGGTGATGGTCGTAACCTGTGTATCAAGCTTCGGTGTTTCGCCAAAAACATGCAGCGAGTTGGAAATCAGACGTCCCTCCAGCTCCATCATATAGGTGTAGAGGCGACTGATATACTCCTGAAAGTCTTCTCCCTGAACGCGTGGACAGTCATCCGTCAGGTTGAGCTGCTGTGCCTTGGTGATAATGACCTCTTCGGTCTCAGCATCTGCCGTCGTTTCAAGCCCGCGTTCGCGATAATCGTTCAGCATCTCCTTGAAGGCAGGCAGTTCTTTGTAGAGACCAGCTCGTGCCAGCGGAGGGATGTTGTGTGAAATCATGGTGGCGTACCCGCGACGTTTGGCAATGTTAGCCTCGCTCGGGTTATTGATCGGGTAGATGTAGAAATGGGGCACCTCGCCGAGCAGTGCGTCTGACCAGCAGTCGCCGGTGACCCCAAGCTGCAGGCCGGGCATCCACTCAGCCGTACCGTGCATACCGATGTGTACCAGAGCATTGGCTCCAAAAACCCGGCTTATCCAGCGGTAGAAAGCGATATACTGGTGGTGGGGAGTGTTCTCTTTGTCAAAGAGCAGGCGCATGGGATCGCCCTGAATACCAAGACGCGGCTGTACACCAATAAAAATATTGCCGAGGGTAATGCCGCCGATAAAAAGCTTGTCAGGTTTGATCGGGGCTATCTCTCCGGGGAAACCGCTCCAGCGCCCTTCAATGCGCTCCCTCTCCCTGCTGCTGGTGATACTGTTGAACTGTTCACGGTCTATGGCAAAGCACTCTTGCTCGTGTGCCTGAATTTCGTAGTCAGTGGCCTTGTCGAGCATGGCAAGCAGCGCTTCCGGCGATTCAGGCAACTCTCCGACATTGTAGCCTTCAGTGCGAAGCGTCTGGATAATATTATAGATACTTTTTGGGACATCAAGCAAGGCAGCGCTGGCTTTTTTACCCATGCCCGGCGGATAGTCATAAACCACCAAGGCAACTTTTTTATCCCTGTTGGATACCTGCCGCAGTTCTGAAAACTTTTTGGCAAGTCCGGCAAGTCGATCGAGTCGATCAGGAACCGTCTGCAAGCGTCCATCTTTTATGGCGCCAAGTACGACCGGGCAGACAGCGCCGTCCATTTCAGGCAGCGAGTAGGTCATGGCCGATTGTAGCGGGATAACACCTTGCGACTTCCATGAGGCAAAATCCTGAATAAAGAGCGGCTGTGAAACCACATAAGGCGCGTTGATTTTGCCAAGAATCTCCTCGCGTGCGGCTGATGATGCCCCCGGGGTGGTTGCGCCTGCGGGGCCGCCCACAAAGCCGAAGCCCATCATGTTGACCAGCATGTCGATGTTGTTGTGCGTAAACCACTCTCTTGCGGCAACGTGACCTTCAACACCCATCACAAAGACCGGCAGGGGATTGAGCCCCCTGGCCGCAATGGCGCGAATGGTATTGTCGATATACTCTTTTTCCTGAAGCAGATGCTTGCGGAAGAAGAGCAGACCGATGTTGCGCTTTTTGGTTGCGCTTCGGTCGTGTTTGTGAAGCCATTTTTCGTAATGGTGCAGATCTTTCAGATACTCCGGCGCATCCGGGTGGTAGAATCCCATGGTTGGAACCTCCTGTACCTTTTCAACCTTGACACCAACCTCGAAATATTCTGCCATAATGTAGTTGAACATAGAGGCGAGATTGTCGGTGGTGGGGTTCATCCAGTAGGTGTACACCTGCATCCAGTTCTTGAAATCCTTGGCCTTTTTCGGGATCAGCGGCAACATGGTGCGCATGATTTTCAG
Organism: uncultured Chlorobiaceae bacterium; assembly: GCA_903994455.1. Lineage (GTDB taxonomy): Bacteria > Bacteroidota > Chlorobiia > Chlorobiales > Chlorobiaceae > Chlorobium. The sequence continues at coordinate 132,243 of CAJEXI010000004.1, forward strand.
CAGCTTCATATAGCCGTAGAGCGCATCTTCATCGCGTCCCTTCACCAGCATTTTCGCCACTTTTTTGACAATATCAGGCATACCGCTTCCATCGCCCGAGACCACATAATTGCCAATTTTCGTCATTTGCATCACTTCGGGCATCGACTCGTAGGCAAAAACAACCTTTACCTTCGACTTGTCGAGCTGCTCCTGAAGCCAGTCCGCCTGCCCCTTGAACTGGATGAGGGTGGTGAAAATACAGTCAGCATTGTGGATGGCTTCGGCGGCTTCAGGATTCTGATGTTCGAGATCCTGGTCGGTCCATTGGGTTAACTCGGCATGATCGGCTATTTTGGAGGTCACTTCGCGCCATACCCGCTGATTGCATTGTTCCATCCCGACAATAGCGGCAATTCTGATTTTATCGTGCATAGAATTACAAAAATGTGCGTTTGTTTGTGGTTTTAAAAGGATTGCAAAATGTAATAAAATCCCCTGATGTAAACTAACGATTAAAAAAAGAGCCAGCCCCTGATGGTTTGGGGGCTGGCTCGGGGTCTTATGATTATTGTTGCCGTCAGGAGTTATCAGAAGGTGAAATCCACGCCAGCAACATAACTGCGTCCGGGAGCGCGGAACCATTCGGCCTCTTCATACTGCACGTTGCCGATGTTGCGGCAGAGCAGGCTCAAGACAGCACCATCAGCAATCTGGTACTTTGCACCGGTGTTGAAGACAATGAAGTCGCCTGGGTAGTTCGTGCCATCCGGGTTAGTGTAGAAGTTGACCGCCTTGTACTTACCAATATATTTTCCATTCAGATTCAGTGAGAGCTTGCTTGTCGTTTTCCATGTAGCACTTGCTGAAGCTGTGTGCTCAGGGCGCATGGGCAGCCATTCCGGATCAGGATTTTTATCGAGTGTTTTAAACTGGCCCTTGGTATAGCTCGTGTTTTTGGCATTCATGTAGGTGTATGCCATATTGAGTGTCCAGTCAATACTTGGCTTTACGTTCAGACTTGTTTCGATCCCCCAGATACGAGCCTTTGTGATGTTTTTGTATTGAAAAACAGTCGTTGGTGACGCTCCGCCATAAACCGTTGTCGAAGTCGATTCAATCAGGTTGTCGTAGTCGTTCAGGAATCCTGCGATATCAAGGGAAACCTGATTGCTGAATTGTTTGAACATCCCAACTTCATAGGCTGTCATGGTTTCCTTGTCAATATCAGGATTGGGAACACCATTGATGAATCCGGCATCCCGAATAAAGCGCTCGGCAATTGTCGGGGCTCTGAAGCTTTTTCCCCATGAAGCTCGGCATGACATGTCGTCAGTGGCTTTATAGTTCATGGCAATACGAGGACTGAATGCTTCAACCGAAGGATTTGCAATTGTCGATGTTTTATCAAGGGAGGGAGGTGTCAGATAATTCTTGAATGTCACCTCTTTTGCATCAATTTCGCTCCAGTCATACCGCACAGAGAGAAGAGCAGTAAGCTGGTCGACAAGCTTCCATTCGTCCTGTAAAAATGCTGCGGCATTCTTTTCCTGAATGGGTTGCAGGGTGCCATTTGGTTTTGTTGCGATATACTGGGTAGACTCAACATTGGTAATATTGCCATCGACACCAAGGAGTAATCGATGATTACTGTTGGCTTTCCAGTCAAGCTTGAGCCCTGAGCCATATCTATTTGACCTGGTTTCATTGAATGCGCCAGCGGCTCTGTTGTAAACCTCATAACGTGATGGGGAACCAAAAACAAGTGGATAAAACGCCAATGTTTGTGTTGTAGGTGTCGGATTATAGTCGATACGCGTGCCGTTATGAGTATAGTACAGGCGGGCATCCATGCTGAGATTATCACCAAGCATATTCACGTAGTTCAACCCTGTCAGTGCATTATTGCGTTTGATGGTATCGTCGGTGTATACTGGATCGGTAACATCAAAGGCTTTTTCAGGGTAAGCAACCCATACAGGCCCTGTCCCGCCAGCGATATCAATAGAGCTTACGTTATAGGGCCAGGTCAATGCATATCCGCCGTTTGATTCATTGTAGAAACTGCTAAGCTGGACATACTGTTTTGCATCAATATCATAACGAGCTTTCAGTTTGACATCATTCAACAGTGCCGAAGAGTTCTGGCGATATCCGTCGTCCTTGCTGTGAGTATAGAGTAAATTGTAGCTCCATTTGCCATCCTTGTTGCCAAGCCCGACATAGCTGTTCCAGTACAAGGGAGTATATCCTTTCCGGTAGACACTCTGATCGCTTGTCGTTGGAGCATCGTAAAACCCGCCGCTGACACCTGCTTTTACTTCCATTTTTTCTGGAAGATGGCCGAAAGCATTGATCACGCCTCCCATTGCGCCGGATCCATAAAGTGTAGCTGCTGCTCCTTTCAGAATTTCGACCTTGTCAGCAGCATTCATGTTGACCGATGACCAGACGACTTCGCCGGTTTCAGGTGTGTTGAGAGGAAATCCGTCATAAAAACCCTGAACGCGGGTGCCGATAGCGCCGCCCTGGTAAGTGTTTGAACCGCGAATCTGTACTGTCGAGGTGGTCTGGCCGCCTGCACGGTTAACCACGACACCAGGCACATCCTCAATTACCTTGTCGAGTGTCGGGTTGGATTCCTGCTTGATTCTTTCCCTTGAAACCACGTTTACAGTCACCGGAACTTCAAGTCTGTCCTGCTTGTAAAGCGATGCACCCACCACGACCTCAGAGGCCATAATAGTGGTCTGTCCAAGTTGCAGGTTCACCATAGCGGTCTGGCCTGTACTGACAGTCACAACTTGGCTGGCCGCAGCGTACCCAACAATGGATACAGAGATTTTTTGCGATTTTGCAGGGACATTCTGAAGGGTAAAGTTGCCATTCATGTCGGTTGCCGTACCAATGGTGGTCCCGGCAATAGTGACTGAAGCGCCGTAAACGCCTTCACCGTCGGCCTTGTCGATGATTTTGCCTTTCACTGTTCCGGTATCGGCCCCGTACGATGGGAGAGGCACCAGGAACGTCATCAGGCAAAATGCCGACAGAACAAAACGGACAAAGCGGCATGCCTGTAGTTTTGTTTTCATGATTGTATGTGGTTTAGTTGCAATGATACGAACAAATAAAAACAGGGACAATACCTCTTGCCGTGCTAATCTTCATTACTCATCAACACTCTCAGCATTCAAAACAGAACATATACAAGAGCACAGAACCCAACTCGCTCAATCTATGAAAAAAAATAGAATTGTTCCACTGATTGAGGTAAAACGGATGGTCAGTAACGATTGTGGGCAGGTATCAGGATTGTACAAAAACAAATCCCCGGTGGTTTCCGGGGGGATTGCTCAAAAAAGTACGGTAACCGGTGAAGACATTTAAATGACACCGAGCTCTCTGCCGATGGTGCAGAATTCGGTAATGACTTTGTCGAGATGCACGCGCTCGTGGGTTGCCATAAAGCTGGTGCGAAGCGCTTCGTGACCGGGCATGACACCAGGCCGGATGAAAGCGTTCACGTAAACACCGGCATCAAAAAGTTTTTTCCAGAAATTAAGCGTTTTTATCTGGTCACTGATCAGCACCGTGACGATTGCTGTGCGCGATGGCATAAGGGTAAACCCGGCTTTGAGCAGCGCCTGACGCACATAATCAGTATTGGAGATAAGGCGATCCATGAGCTCGGGCTCGGTGCGGATAATTTCGAGGGTGGTAAGAACTGCCGCAACACTTGCCGGGGTGGGTGACGCACTGAAGATAAGGGATGCTGCGTTGTGCTTGATATAGTTGATGACGGTACGGTCTCCAACGACGTAACCGCCGAGTGAACCAAAAGTTTTTGAGAAGGTTCCCATGATGAGGTCAACTTCGCTCACAAGACCAAACTCCGATGGGGTTCCTCGGCCATTTTTGCCGATCACGCCGACGGCATGAGCATCGTCAATGAGAATGCGCGCACCATATTTCTTTGCCAATGTCACAAGATTCGGGAGATCAACAATTTCGCCGGAAACCGAGAATACTCCATCAGAAACGATCAGTCGGCTTGCTGTTTCCGGGATAGTCTGAAGAACGCGCTCCAGATCTTCCATATTATTGTGATTATAGCGAACCTGGTTTGCTCCCGCTCCCTGTGCCATGATGGACGCAGCAACAAGGCTTGCATGGTTGTCGCGGTCTGAAACAATATATTCGCCGCGTTGAACCAGCGTCGGAATGATCCCCTGCCCTGTCTGGTAGCCAGTGCTGAACAGCAGGCATCGCTCCTTTTCAAAAAAATCAGCAAGTTTTTCTTCAAGTTCGACGTGCAGGTTCACGGTGCCAGTCATGTAACGGGATCCGCTGCAACTGGTGCCGTACTTGTTGATAGCTTGAATTGAGGCCGTCTTTACTCTCTGGTCGGCGGTAAGGCCAAGATAATTGTTCGACCCGGCCATAACCAGCTTGCGTCCGCCAAAAGAGACGACCGGACCTTCATTTTCGTCTATTGGATGAAAAAAAGGGTATATGCCCTGAGACTTTACCTCATCGGCAATCGTATACTCAATGCACTTTTTAAATAAATCTTTGGTTTTCTCCACAGGAATTCAATTTTACTTCAGCTCTAACATAATAGAGCTGGAATTTCTTGTTTTTACGGCCTTCTTTTCACTGTTTATCTTTTTCGATGACCGATTCTCAAGTAAGCAGATTTTGCTTTGAAATCGAAATGTATTAAAATTTTTATTTTTTCTGTTAAAACAGGGCCCGTTTTTTTGTGGCATGAAAAGCCTGCAAGGGGAATAAGCTGTTGGGACTCCTTAATAAATAAAGAGATAAGGTGTTATGAGTGAAACAATACTTGTTACGGGGTCAACTGGTTTTATTGGGATGAGAGTTCTGAAGAGTCTGCTGGAAGAAGGGGAGAGGGTAAAGGTTTTTCTTCGTACGGAGAGTCTGGCCAGCTCTTTACCCGAAGGTGTGGAGGTCGTTCGGGGGAGTTTCAGCGATATGGAGTCTCTCGGTCGAGCGGTGTGTGATGTTGACCGTATTGTGCACCTCGCGGGAGTGACGAAAGCGCTTGACGAGAAAGGCTATGATATGGGTAATGTGATGCCGGTGCGGAATTTGCTTGAAGCAACCAAAAAGCATAATCCGGCCCTCAAGCGATTTCTCTTTGTGTCTTCGCTTACGGTTGCCGGCCCGGCTTCGGAAGGCATACATGGAGTGAAAGAGTCTGATCCGGCTCAACCGGTGAGCGCCTACGGCCGCAGCAAATTAAGGGCTGAAACCTTGTGTATGGAAAGTTCGGGTCTGATTCCGGTTACTATTGTGCGCCCTCCTGCTGTCTACGGGCCGGGAGATCGGGATGTGCTTCAGGTTTTTCAGATGCTTGCCAAAGGAGTTTTGGTGTCGGCGGGCAGTGCAGCGACGCAGCGCTTCAGCATGATTTATGTTGACGATCTTGTCAGAGGTATTATGGCTGCAGCTCGTTCGGAGAAAGCGGTTGGTCGGGTTTATTATATCACCTCCTCCTGTTCATCGTCGTGGGATGAGGTGATTGCCGCTGCCCGACCGGTGCTCGGCTTTACGAAGTTGTTCAGGATTTCTCTGCCCGCGCCCTTTGTGTTTTTTGTTGGCACAGTGATGGGAGCCGTCGGATCGCTCCAGGGAAAGCCCGCGTTGATTAACCGTGACAAGGTCAATGAACTCTTGCAGAACTATTGGGTCTGCTCTCCTCAGCAGGCTCAACGTGAGCTTGGATTTATTGCAGAAACCACTCTTGCAGCGGGTGTTGAAAAAACGATTTCATGGTATCTGCGCAAAGGGTGGCTATGAATGCTGTCCCAAAAGTTTCTGCATAAGCTGCAGGAGCAGATATTTTTCATCAGGGTAGGGACTGAGTCCTTTGAGTGCAGCATCGGTCTCTCGCAGTGCCGCAATTGCATGTTCGGTATCCTGCAGCGAAAACGACCGGGTGTAGGTGAGATAGTTTTTTACAAAGTACTCCTGCTTGCCGTACATACCGAGAATTTTTGCAATTTCTGCCTGGGGTAGCCGTTGTACTTCGGGCAGCGACAGTTTCCAGAGACGGATATAAAAGGTTGTCAGAAAGCGGACGATGTTGCCGAGCCCCTCTTTTTGCCCCTCGTGATCCATGATCATGAGCGATATGCCGCTGCAAAGTCTCAAACTTCGTGCTGCAAGGGCTTTTTCGAGCTCAAAAACATTATAGGTGCGTGATATGCCGATGCAGTCATAGACATCGTGCGCTGTAATGCGCTTTTCGCCGCTTCGGGCGGAAGTGTACAGAATGATCTTTTCAATTTCATGGCATATTTCCCTTGCCGATGGTTCGATAGAGGCACTAAAAGCCTTGAGCGCATCAGGCTCAAACTCCCATCCGGCCATTTTGGCTCTGTTAAAGGCGAAAAGGTCAGGTGCCTTGATAGCAGGGAACTCGTGGCGATATTTTTTCAAGATGCTGAAAGGGAATTTTTCACTATCCTTTTTATCAATCTGATCAGCATCAAGTATCAGAACGGTAAATTCAGCCGGACTTGCGATATAGCGGCTGAATTTTTCCTCGTGCTGTTTTTGTAGCTCCTTTGTCGTCGGCTTTTTGATTTTTTCAAATTGCCGGACAAGAATAAGCTGTTTTGGAGTGAACATAGGGTATTCGGAGGCCTTCGATACCAGCTCGCCGTGAGTCAATTCAGAACCGTAAAAGATGTGCGTGTTGCTTGCAGCATCACTCTCCGAGGGAAAAATTGCTGTTCTGATGGCGCTGGCAAGCTCTTCCTTGAGATAGCTTTCGGGGCCGTACAGGAAATAAACCGGTGAAATGGCACCAGCCAGTATATTTTTTTTCAGTGCATCCATTTGGTGAGGTCGAGCATCATGGGGCGCACCGGGGTGCGCCCTGAAAGGTTAAAAAGAGTTCAGAACGGCAGGTCGTCCTTTTCGTTTTCAAGCATCGCAACGGTGGGAGAAGCCGTTTGTGGCAAAGGAGTTGATGAGTTTTCCGGGTGGCTGTAACCCTGTGAATTACCTTCATTGCCACTTTGTCCAGCTCCCTGTTCCCGCTGTCCGCCGAGCATCTGCATATCTAAACAGACAATCTCGGTTGTGTACTTTTTTTCGCCGCTTTTGGCATCATCCCAGCTTCTGGTCTGTAAACGACCTTCAACATAGACCTGTCGTCCCTTTTTCAGATACTGGTGGCATATTTCGCCAAGTTTGTTCCATGCAATAATTCTGTGCCATTCTGTTCTCTCCTGCACGTTGCCACTGCTGTCTTTGAAACTTTCATTGGTGGCTAACGTAAAATTGGCCACCGACTGACCGGAGGTTGTTGTCCTTAATTCAGGATCGTTGCCGAGATGGCCGATCAGCATAACTTTGTTCAGTCCTTTTGCCATGGTAGTTGAAGATTCGTTGAAAAAGCGTCCGGGAAATATTTCCCTTTTTTTATTAATCCGTCCTCGCCTGATATAATACAACAAATATACTTCTTATCCCATAAAAAGTTTTGCGTTGATGACGGGGCCTTCACGACAGAGCAAAATGTTTCGAATACCTCCATCCAGATCCTTGATTTCGACGCTGCAGCCGTAGCAAATACCGATACCGCAACCCATCATCGATTCAAGTGATATTTCGCACGCCAGATCGTGTTCATGGCAGAACAGGGCCAGTGCTTTCAGCATTGGATTAGGCCCGCATGCAAAAATTTTGAGAGCCCCCTCATGGTTGAGGCCGGGAAGTTCGTTGCCGAGCAGCTCTACAACAGTGCCTTTGAACCCTGATGATCCGTCATCTGTCGCAACTCGGCAATTGGCAAGGTTTTGGGAGAGCAGATCATCTTTCGTTCTGCCCCCAAGCAGGTTGATCACCTTTTTGCCTTCTGCTGCAAGTGTTTTTTCAAGAAAAAGCATTGGAGCCGTGCCGATTCCGCCAGAAACAAGGATGGCGGTTTGAAAATCCTCGCTGGTTCGGTCGAAACTGTTTCCCAACGGGCCGAGTGCCATGACTGTTGAGCCTTCAGTGGTATTGCAAAAAAGAGTCGTGCCCGGACCAACTGATTTCACCATGATGTCGATGAGAGTTCCCCTGACGTTGTGTATGGAAAAGGGTCTCCTGAGCAGAGGCTGAGTTGCGTCGTTAACCTTGATGTTGACAAAGTTGCCGGGTTTTGCTGTGGCCGCAATTGCAGGGCACTCAAGGCTTATGATGGTGACATCACTACTGATGCGGCGTACCTGAACGACAGATGCACGGATATCGGTAAAACGCGAAAAGCATTCATTGCTATGGTTGCCTT
>CAJEXI010000005.1 GCA_903994455.1 uncultured Chlorobiaceae bacterium
CAACCCCATCCGTACCCGTGGTGGCTGAACCGCCCGTCACCGAGCCACCTCCGCTTGCCACAGCAAACGTCACACTCACACCGCTGACCGGGTTGTTATTCGCATCTTTCACCAGAACACTCGGCGCTGTGTTTAGTACCGAACCTGCCACCGCTGACTGTTCATCACCAGCGTTTACCGCTATCTGCGTTGCTTCACCAGACGCATAGGTCACAGTTGCTTCTGTCTGTGAACCTGTGCCGCTTTTGACGGCATCCCCCCCAAGGGTCGCCACAAAAATACCACGACCAGTTGTGATTGGAGCCGTAACCATGGCCGTGTAAGTGCCATCATGGTTATCGGTAACAGCGCTGATACTGCCAGTACCGCTCGATCTGGTGATTGTGACCGTTGCGCCTCCAGCGCTCAGTCGGATGCCTTGAGGGCCCTTTTCTCTCACTGTCAGCGCCTGTGTACTGATGCCATCGGCTTTGATAGTAGCGGCAACGGGTGTCAGCGTCGAGAACGTCGCGCTTACCGGGTTTGCTTCTGTCACCGTGATGGTTCGGATGGTCAAGGCTGGCAGAAGACTTGTTATTGCCGCAAAAACAATGACAATGAACAGAACCACTTTTCCGATCAGGGTGTAACGGGATGGTGTCACGAACTTCATTGCGGGTCTTTGGTTCAGTTACTGTCGGGTTACTCTGTCGTAATAATAACGTTATAGGGTATACTGCCGTTGGTCACGCTGATGTTATAGGTATCACCTCCAAGTGCTGCCACAGGGAATTTGTTGCCATGAAGAATAACCTGCGTCCCTGTGGTTCCAACAAGCGTCAGGTCATTGTATGGTGCACCGTTGCGGGTTAAGCCGGTGATCGTCGGCATTCCACTGCCGACGGTGATAAAGATGTCGCCTTCATTATTGACAGTTACTCCTGGTGACACCCCTGCTTTCATGACCTTCAACACTTTACTGATCGCCGTTGTATCAACTTTTGCAAGGAAGGATTGTGGCAATTGTGACGGACGCGTTGTGGCACTGGCAAGCAGGGCTGAGCTGTCGTTGCTCTGGATGGGCTGCATCCTGCTGGCAAGAGCACCTTGTGGCTTTTTGCTGCCTGACAGAAAGAGCTGGCAGGTCAACATGGCACCTTTATTATCGGCAATACCGTTTTGGCCGTTGTTTTGGTACATCATGAGCTGCCAGTTCCCGATTTGGGCGGAAAGGTCGATGCGGTTTTCCCCGGCTCCAGCCTTGTATCCTGCGCCAAGGGTCATGCCAACAATCGGTTCACACAACATGGAAACGTTGTAGTAAGCTGATCGGTTGGTCTCGCTGCTGCCATCAGCAAAGGGATAGCGAAGCTGTTCGTAACCTATTGAGCCTTTCGTAACGATGTTTGATAACAGGGCAATTTGTGCATCTGCCGAGATACCAAACAGACGGCCTTCGGAAAGCGCAAGTGGATCGCTGAAGATGGTGTATTCGGTTACTGAAACTACCTCAAAAAAGCGCGGACCGTCTGCGTTGGAGAGTTGAGTGGCCCGTGATCCCCATACAGACAAACCAACAGAATGAAGAGTGGCAGCGGTCTCTATCTTTGGAATGATGTACTGGGTCGAAACAACATAACTGAATTGCTCGATATCAATAGTTGCCCGACCTGAAGGAAAGGTGAAGTTCTGGTTTCCCCAGAGGCCGCCACCGGTTGCCTTGATGCGAAATCCGGAATCGGGAAACTGCCACACGGTGTTCAGGAAAAGATCTTTTCGGATACTGTCGGTCAGGGTCAAGGTGGAGCCGACAGCAATGTTGTTGAATGGAAGTACCGCAAGCTCGGCTTTTCCTGCGGTGCTGGCATTGCTGTTTTCTTGCTTGAGATACCCAAAACCAAGGCTGATGCTGCCGACAACTCTTTTGTCACGATACAGTAGTGACGTGCTGCCGGGACTGACTGTACCTACGACCGCTCCATCGGCAAAGGCCATCGGGAATGACGGCAACAGGCCTTCAATATTGGGCACGAACTGCTGGTTCCGGGCATCGCTGTTGTTCCCTGTGCTCTGCATTCCCGAGACTGTTCTGGAAAAAAGGCTTGCTACTGATCCGGGCGAATCCGACACCGGAAGTCGTTCGAATAAAGCTTCAGCGGTCATGGATTTCGAAAACGCCTGAAGATTGCCGCTGAAGGTCGATGGATTCTCTTGTGCGAGAAGCGAAGTGGCTGAACCTGGCGGCAAAGCAGATGATAAGACGACACAAAGGCATGCGTTCACCACTAATCGTGAACAATGCCTTTTACCAAGCCAAAAATCTGTATCTCCCATAGAGCGGGTATCAAGAATTTTGATGTTACGTTGAGGCATTAATAAAAACCAATGAAATGTGGGCACAACTATCAAAGGATAAATTAATTATCCCACCTTTGTGAAAAACATACACAAAAAAAACGAGAACAGAGCAAATGGGAAACAATCTGACTATGAAAACTGAAAACGATTGACGGTACTTTGGATGGTTCGGAGTGGAACTGACAAACCCTCCAAATGACATCAATTTCTTGCATCGGCAGTATAAGCACTGCTAATTATCAATCAGTCAACCAACCAGATGCCATCCCCATAAGCTGCGACGAAAGCATCTGAAGTTATCAACAACATTCCCTCTGTACGAGCTTGAGTAATGAGGAGCCTGTCAAAAGGATCCTTGTGTAAGGCGGGAAGCGTACTCACTGCTATTGCATGCTCGCCATTGACTGGAAGTTCGCGATAAGCATGAAGCAAAAGCATTCGCCTCAAAAGGGCAGGATCAACATTGAAGTCAGAACGCCCCAACCTGAATTTGATGCTGATTTCCCATAGACTTGCTGCGCTGAAAATCAGATTGTTTGATGGGTTCAGCAGCAAGTCCCTGCATTTCTCAGAAAGGCGATCAGGTTGTCCGGCTGCCCAGAGCAAAATGTGGGTATCAAGCAGCAGATTCATGACGCACTTCCATCAAATAATGAGGCGATCTCGCTACTGCCTATACGGTCAAAATCTTCAGGGACAGAAATCTCGCCTGCCATAAAGCCAAGGCGAATTGTGTTCTCGGATAATGTATTAAATGGAATCACTTTAACCATCGGACGCCCTGATTTGCTGATAATAAAAGCTTCACCACGAGCAGCCTGTTCAACAAGTTGGGCAAGTTGGGCTTCCGCATCATGAAGCGTAACGGTGTGCATCTTCTGTATCAGTATTGTCATTCCTGTTCAATTACTTGCCTTAACATATTCGGAGCTTGACTGTTGCGCAGTCAGTAAATCCGCAAAGATTTTATTTGCACCCGGACAACACGTCATTTTACAAAAATTTTTCAACCTCCCCCCGTTTTGTACGGTTCGGCATAAAAACGATGCTTAGAGGCCACCAGAAGGCTTTTTTACTCCATGACCACCCTTTTTATAACCTGCATATAAACCATTGTAGCATTTATATCGTTGTGCTCCAAAAATCAGATCGTCGTTATTAAACTGGGCTCATGGACTCCTGGCAGATGTATTCGACCAGGCGCATTTCATCGTTGCGGTTTTTCCATCGGGCTGGGGCGTTTGTCCTTGATCAATCGGTATTGCTGAACTTGAGCACTCTTTTGTTATCTCTTTTCTTGAGGCTCCAAATCCTTTTGAAAAAGGGCAATGGAGAGTTGGACAAAAGCGCTGAAAAACGCCTAACCACCTCATGACAGCTATCTGTATCAATCTTCGGCCAATTGCAAGATTCTGCTCGTCTGATTGTCGGTGAAGATGCGTCCATTTGTCAATAGAGATGAACAATGATCACGCCGCCACACACCCGTTCATGTATCAGGTTAAGAAAACGCTGCACTCAGTACCCGTCAAGAGCCGGTACTGTTATTGATATATGCATAACGTGGGACTGACCGGGTTGCTAAAGGTTACATGAAGTGTTACCTTGTAACAAAAAGGAGATTTGATCATGTCACAGACAAAAGGTGTCAAGTTAGGCGACACTACGCAGCGACGGCTTGCAGCTCTCGGTCGTATCCGCGACAGATCGCCCCACTGGCTCATGTGCAGGGCAATCGAAACATACCTGGATCGCGAAGAAAAATATGAGCAGGAAAAGCGAGAGGATATGGATCGTTGGGAACAGTATCAATTAACCGGCGTTGCAGTGCCCCATGAACAAGCTGCTGAATGGCTTGAAAATCTGGCGCAAGGGAAGGTGACGGCGTGCCCCGGATAAAATGGCTTCCGGATGCATTGGCCGATGTCGAGCGGCTTCATGCTTTCCTGTATGAAAAAAGCCCCGATGCGGCAGCACGAGCGGCAAGGGTCATTCTTGACGGTGCAGGACTACTGAAATCGATACCCGAGATTGGCCGCCCCATGGACGATGAAACCAGAAGACGCGAACTGGTTCTCTCATTCGGCACCGGAGCTTTTGTGCTTCGTTATATGTGGGACAAAGGCGATACTGTTGTTATTATCCGTGTCTGGCACAGCAAAGAAAGCAGAATGTAGAGCCTTAAAAGCCAGCCGCTGTCCTCTGAATCCATCGGTCGAAATGGCCGAATTCTGATTTTTTTGCAAAAGTTTACGTCGTTGCGAGCATCCCGTCATCTTTCACCAGCGCATTATCGTGCACATGGTTTCAACCGGTGCTATGCGGCTTTATCGCGCAGCGCCGGTTGACCGTAGGGTCCGGTCACATTTCATGAGCTACGGGAATGGCGCGTTACGTACTCACGAAGCACTCCATCCATTCGCGATTGCCAACCTTCACCGGTTGACTTGAAGTAGGCGACGACCTCGGGGCTTCATCAACCCATACCAGTGCGGCTTCCCGATCGAGGTCACCTGCCATATCCAGAAACACTCCGTGCTTTGCCTGGTTTACCGCGTCCTTGGCGGGATCAAACTCGACTCTCATAACTTTAATGTAGCTACAATTAATGAGATTATCAAACGAACCGCACGGCGCTCTTCTATGGTGCCTGACATTTAATTATATGCCTACAGGAGACTTGTTTGTTTTCCTGTTCACCAGGCTCTACCCTTTTTGCCGCCATCAAGGCCTCATCGTTCAGAAAGCTTCGCGGAATAAAAACACCGAGGCTTTTCTTTGTCAGGTTTCGGATAGTTGTACGCTTGATATACCAAGTTTCGTCGTCGCTGCATTCGTAGAGACCAGGTGCGCTGCCTGGCATCTCCATCTGCCTGATAAACTTCTCTGTTTTGACTCTCCTCATACTTTGGCTTTTGCCGATGGTCAGCCGTTTGTCATGGCGTACACCACATCGCCAAGTTCGCGGCGGAAAGCGTCGTTTTCGACGAAGAGTTTGTAGAACTGGGTGTCGTCTTTCAGGATGAGTTGCATCACCTTGCCGAGTGCTTCATCGTGCACCATGCGTGCCGTGTGCGGGGTGTTTTCCCTGGCGTTCCGGTAGGCTGTGCTTTCGGCTACTTTTGGCGCAATGTCGTCGATGATGCGTTTGTTCTGGCGTTCGGGGTCTTGCAGGTGTTCTCTCCAATGTTCGTTGAAGCTTTTGAGAATGTTACTCAGACGATCGAGCTCCGGTTCGGGTTTGTGACCGCCGCCTTCCATCGGTATGGGCTCTATTTCGGCGTCGCTGTCCTGGAGTACAATTTTCTGCATGGCTTTCTTCTCGACCCGGTAACTGTCCATGTCGATAGCGTCGAGGATACCTTTCGAGAGATCCTCCTCCACCGGAGCCGGAAGTTTGGGGATAAGCAGGTTCAGGAAAATCGAGAGTTTTTCCCATGCGGCGTTGCTGAAGGGTAAAATTGAGGAGAGAAAGCTGTATGAGCGGCAGAACGCTTTGGCATTGCCCTTGAATTTCACCTGCCCCTCCTCATCGAGCGAACTGGTATAGAGTGCAACACAGTTGTCGAGGATCGGGTCAAGCTGGTCACGGTCGTCACCGCCAAGAAAGAGCGAAACAAGCTGATGAACCTGATCGGGTGTATAGAGTTGCGCATTGTCGAGATCTCTCTTGAGGTCGTTCAACTTGTTCGGGTCGGTCTCTTCGGCCAGCAGCGTGGTGCGGTAGTAGTCCTGGAATGCGTAGGCAATGGTTTCAAAGTTGTTCTGGAAGTCGAGGACAAAGCAGTCGTACTTCAGCGGGTGTGAGCGGTTGAGGCGCGAGAGGGCCTGCACCGCCTTGATGCCCGAAAGCAGTTTATCGACATACATGGTATGCATCAAGGGCTCGTCATAGCCGGTCTGGAACTTGTCAGCACAGATGAGGAATCGGTATGGGTCGTTCTTGATCTTGTCGGCGATATCACTGCCAGGGAAACCGTTCAGCGATGCTTCACTAACCTGTGCGCCGTCATAATCGTGCACTCCTGAAAAGGCCACAATCGCCTTGTAGGGGCTCTTGCGTTCCATGAGATAGTTCTGGAAAGCATAAAAGTACTGAATCGCCCGTTCAATACCACTTGTAATCACCATGGCACGCGCCTGCCCCCCTATTTTATTGGCGGCCAGCACCTGTTCATGAAAGTGATCCACCATAATCTCGCTCTTGAGCCGTATGGCGTGATCGTGGCTTTCGACGTACCGATGCAGTTTCTTTTTTGCTTTTTTGGTGTCGAATTCCGGGTCATCCTCAATCTTCTTGATCAATTTATAGTAGCTCTCGACGGGGGTGTAGCTCTTGAGCACATCGAGAATAAATCCCTCATCGACAGCCTGCTTCATGGTGTAGCTGTGGAATGGGCGATGTTTCACCTTGCCTTCGGCGTCGGGCGGCAACGCTTCGCCGAACATCTCAAGAGTCTTGTTCTTGGGCGTTGCTGTAAAGGCGAAATAGCTGGCGTTGGTCAGCATTTTACGGGCGGCCATGCGTTTTTCGAGCGCTTCGTTCACCGTGTCTTCTGGATCGGGCTCTTCAGCGTCGCAGGTGTTCGTACCGGAAAGCGCCTGGCTCATTGCAGACGCGTTCTTGCCGCCCTGGCTTGAGTGTGCTTCGTCAATGATGATAGCAAAGGTGCGGCTTGGCTCGAGGGCGATTTCGTCGAGAATGAAGGGGAACTTCTGCACGGTTGAAACAATGATCTTCTTCCCCTCCTGAATGAAGCGACGGAGGTCACCGGACTGCCGGGCATGGCCTACCGTAGCGCCAACCTGCATGAACTGGCGAATGGTTTTCTGGAGCTGGTCATCGAGAATTCGGCGGTCGGTCACCACAATCACGGAGTCGAACAGCTCCCTGCCCTCCCGCTTCAGCCCGATAAGCTGGTGCGCAAGCCAGGCAATGGAGTTTGATTTGCCGCTCCCGGCGGAGTGCTGGATAAGGTAACGCTTCCCTGCCCCAAACTGCTGCACATCAGCCAGTGCCTCACGCACCACGCCGAGCTGATGGTAACGGGGCCAGACCTGACGACGTTTTTTTCTCCCTCTCCGCTCATCTTTTTCCTCAACAATCTGCGCATAGTTCTCAAGGATGTTGGTGAGCCCTGCCGGAGTAAGCAACTCTTTCCAGAGATAGTCGCTCTTGATACCATTCTGATTGGGAGGGTTGCCCGCACCATCGTGATAGCCCTTGTTGAAGGGCAGGAACCATGAGCCCTTGCCGCGCAACTCCGTGCACATCTGCACCTCACTGTCGTCCACGGCAAAGTGCACAACACAACGACCAAACTCAAAGAGTTGCTCGCGTGGACTGCGGTCGCGCCGGTACTGCTCAACCGCATCGGCTACGGTCTGTTTGGTGAGGCTGTTCTTCAGCTCAAAGGTGGCAATGGGTAGACCGTTGATGAAGAGGCAGAGGTCGAGAGAGCGGCGGGTCTCATCGGTGCTGTAGGCCAGTTGGCGCGTGATGGAGAAGCGGTTCAGCGCGTGCAGTCCGGATGCCTTCAGGTTGCCTTCAGAGGGTGTACCGTAAAAAAGGTCGAAGTGAAGAATCCCGTGCTCAATGCCTTTGCGCAGCACATCAATCACGCCCCGTTTGCCGATTTCGGTGGAGAGGCGGGCGAGAAACTTGAGGCGATTGATATCCCCCGGTTCATTCGCCTCTACAAGGACAAGCTTTGCGAATGGTTCGGGCTGCGTGGCACGCAGAAAGGAGAATAGCTGCGAAACATCAAGCGAATAAGCACGGTTATACTCTTTTGGAGTGCCCGCAATATATCCGGTTCCGCCGTATGGTGGTGGTGACTGCTCAACCTGACCGGAGGCTGAAACAAAACCGTCTGTACCGGTTGTATGGCGCATGATGAGGGTTTCAAGCCCCTTTTCGCTGATATCAGTGGTCATAGGATGCCCTCCATCAAGTAACCGTCAAGTAAAAGAAAAAAGCACTAATCCACATAAAAACAATTATTTAGCGAACCATATAAGCGAAACAAATACCGTTTTATCAAGTGCCCGTCAAGTAACAATAAAAATCACTCCATTCATTTATAGTGAGCTATCCGCGTCCTCTTCCAGAGCAACCAGATCGTCCTCAAATTCAAGAGCCTGTACTTCATCAGGCAGTTTTGCCGCAGCTTCACGCACATCGAGTTTGCCTGTTACCACATCGGCAACAAGGCGTGTGCGGTACTCGCGGAGGAGTTCGATTTTACGCTCGAAACGGGAGATGGCTGTGGTAATAGGGAAACTTTCCTTGTCGATACCGGCAACAATCTCAAGCTGTTCGGGGAGAGAAGGGAAAGGCACCCACATCCCGCCTATTCGTTCAACATTCAGGTTGCCCTGTGTATTGACCGGCGCCTCCCTCAGTAGCTCTGGCTTCATGCACAAAAACACCATGTACAGGTAATCGCGGTCAGCAGCCAACGACGGCACAAAGCCAACTATCGAATCTGGAAAGCAGGCTTCAAAAGTCAATATGGCCACGTCGCCGATATTAGCGGCAATCGTCATGACCAAGGTTCCGCTTGGAAACAGCTTGCTGACAGCAAGACCCTTCTCGTTCAGGGTCTGGTTATGGCTTGTGATGAACTTGGAAGCCTTGGCGACCGCCCCAGTCTGAATGAATGGATAACTTCCATCATAGAGCGAGGCGTCATTGCGTGGCCGGTGCGAGAACTTTCCGCGAAGTATCCGCGCCACCTGTTTGATCCGTCGCACCTCCCAATGCTTTGGAATATCGCCAATCCAAGAAATACCGGAGGGTTTGAGGGTCACGGAGGGGTCAAGGCCACGGGTGACTGCACGGTGGATGATGACCTGCTTCTGTTCGTTGAGCAGCGTAATCACCTTGCGCTTTGCCCGGATGGCTTTTTCCAGTTGCCCGTTTGCCCAGTTCAGAAAGCGCACAATCGACGCCTGTTCGTCAGGTGGCGGAAGAATTGCTTCAATACAACCCAACTCATCAGAATAAAGCCGAAGGCGACTTTCGACTACCCCTGTTGATGCAGCTTTGATCCGACCTTTGTAAAGCGGAATACGGAGAAGTTCATGATAATACAAAGGAAGGGCACCTGAATTAAACCGGTAAACACAATACGCGGGACTGGCAATGCCTTCATAACGGGAAACACCCATACTGCCATTCCATGCAAGCATGATATTGATTACGAGATCATTGGGCATCACTCGTTTATACCCGATAAGCGAAGCAGCACGACTGTCTGGCAAATCGGTACCATCCATCGATTTTCGTACTGTCACACCGGTATACTGGGAAACACGAAGCAATTGTTCTTTACCGGTTGATGAACGGCAATCAACTTCTCTCAATAATAATTTTAACCGTTTTACATCCCAGTGCTCTGGCACTTTCCCGAGCCACGGCAGACCGGATTCCCTGTATGCCGAATATGGTTTGAGGTCGGCAATCATGGCTTGCCTCCTTCGTTGAGCAATTGGCGGACGGCGCTCTCCCGTGCGTGCGCAATGGCCTGCTGGAGACGGGAGCGAAGCAGGGGTAGCGGCGGCAGCTCGGTCAGATACTCGGCAACGCGGATAGATTTGGCGTCCAGCTCAAGCAGTTCTACCTGTTCGGCATCGGCTGCTGAACAGAGAATGAGCCCGATGGGAGCCTCTTCACCGGCAACCCGTTCGTACTTGTCCAGCCAGCGGAGGTAGAGTTCCATCTGGCCAATGTGGGCTGGCTGGAACGACTCCAGCTTGAGCTCAACCGCTATCAGGCGGTGCAGGTGACGATGATAGAAGAGCAGATCGAGATGAAAGTCGTCTTTGCCAACGCTCATGCGCTTCTGCCGGGCCACGAAGGTAAAACCGGTGCCCAGTTCGAGTAAAACACCCTCAATCTCTCGCAGAATGGCACTTTCGAGATCGCGCTCGCTGTAGGCACCGTTCAGCCCGAGCAGGTCGAGCAGGTAGGGATCGCGAAAAACAAGATCGGGCGTCAACTGACCTTCGCGCAGCTTCCCGATCTCTGCGGCCACGACGGCTGCGGGCTTTTTCGACAGGGCTGTTCGTTCGTACAGGAGACCGCCAATCTTCCGGCGCAGGGTGCGAACATCCCAACGTTCAATGCGGCACATTTCGGCGTAGAAGTCGCGGGCGAGGGAATCCTTGATGGGTAGCAGGGCATGGAAGTGGGACCAGCTCAATTGTTGTGACAGTGTCACGACAATTGACTCTTCCGGAAAGAGCTGGACAAACTGTACCATGCGGGCGAGTTCGGCATAACTGAAGCCGCGCCCATATTCGGCTGTTAATTCTCGTGACACGGTTACGAGAATCTGTTTGCCATAGACCGCACGAGCACCGTGCAGGTTTTCCTTGAGCATTCGCTGCCCCAGATGCCAGGAGAGCAGGGTCTGGGTAGAATAGAGAGCCGTGGCGATCCGCTGGTGGGCGGATTGGATAAGGTTCCGCATATCAGAAAGAAGGGCTGCCTCATTGTCCGCTACGGTTGTGGGGAGTTGCGGCTCCTGCCTGGCGCTTCCGATCTGCTTGCTCATCGCACGCCTCCTTTCAGCAATCCGTCAAGCAGCCCTTCGGCCTCCTGCTCAATAGCGAAAATGTCGGCTGTGATCTCTTCAAGTGTGCGGAGCGGCTGTGGTTTGTAGAAGTGGCGGGTGAAGCTGACTTCGTAGCCGATTTTGGTGGCGCTCTCCTTTATCCATGCGTCAGGGGTGTAGGGCAGCACTTCGCGACGGATGAAGGCTTCAATACCCCCCTCTTCGAGAAGGGGCACCTGCTCAGTGTCGCGCAGGTCGGGGTCGGGCTCGTATTCGACAATCACGGGCTTTCCTGTAGGGGTCCCCGTATCGTAAAAACCGTAAAGCGCTTCAGCTTCGTTCTTGCCGGGCTTGTACATTTTGGCAATGACGGGGGGAGCGGTTTCTACCCGCCAGCTTACTGCTTTCAAAATTTTGTTCAGGTCGACTGCGGGCAGCTTGATACTTCCCTGCATGAGTGCTGCTGCGACATTCTGGCGGAAGATGTTGTGGTCTTCGAAAAGCTGTTCACCAAGGGTGGCACGCAGGGCATAAGCGGATTCAACAAGCCTGCCGTCGCGCTCCCATGTTTTGGGGTCGAGCAGCTTTTTTTTCTTTTTTTCTGGGAGCCCTTTTTTGCTGCCACCCTCTTCATTGTCACTCTCCTCTTCATCGCTCCCCCACTCGGCAAGACGCTTTTCGAGTGCGGTCGCAATTTTGCTGAAACTGGTGAAGAGATTGTCGCCAAACTCTTCATAAAGTGCAGTGCGGATCTCTTCATCACCGGAGGCAAATCGCAGGCTCTCTATAGCCTTGATGGTGAGCTGGCTATGAAGCCGTAATGGACGCTCAACAGTTACTTTCCAGTAACCAAACTCCTCGTTGAGAAAAATTCTCGATTCTGGGCTCTCCTCAAAATCAAGAAAGGTATTGATAATTCGATCAATATCTTCCTGAGAGAGTTCGCAGTTCTTTTTGCCGAGGTTTTTGCGGAGCGGCTTGAACCAATGAGTTGCATCGATAAGCTGAAGATAACCCTGACGGTGTTCCGGTTTACGATTAGTGAGCACCCATATATAGGTAGCAATGCCGGTGTTGTAAAAGAGATTGAGAGGAAGGGCGACGATGGCTTCGACCCAGTCGTTTTCGATGAGCCAGCGGCGGATGTTGCTTTCGCCCTGTCCGGCGTCGCCAGTAAAGAGTGAACTGCCATTGTGGACTTCGGCGATGCGGCTGCCGAGCGCGGAGGTCTGGTTCATTTTGGAGGCCAGATTGGCCAAAAAGAGCAACTGCCCGTCGCTGGAACGGGTGACGAGTGAGAGCTCTTCGCCCTGGTGCATCACCCTGAAGCGGGGGTCGCGCATCCCCTCTTTGCCGCCCATTGCTTCAAGATCTTTTTTCCAGCTCTTGCCGTAAGGGGGATTGGAGAGCATGAAGTCGAAAACGCGGGAGGGAAAGGCATCGTGCGAGAGGGTTGACCATTCAGCGCCGCCGACGATGTGATCAGCGTTTTCGCCCTCCCCTTTGAGGAGCATGTCGGCCTTGCAAATGGCGTAGGTCTCAGGGTTAATTTCCTGCCCGTAGAGCAGGCATTGGATATCCTGCTGATACTTTTTGGCTATGGATAAAACGGTCTCTTCGGCAACGGTGAGCATCCCGCCGGTACCGCAGGTGCAGTCGCAGAGCAGGTAGGTGCCCGACTTGAGTTTCTCCTCAATCGGCAAAAAGACAAGGTTGGCCATAAGGCGCACTGCGTCGCGAGGCGTCCAGTGCTCACCAGCCTCTTCGTTGTTCTCCTCATTGAATTTTCGGACAAGTTCTTCGAAGACCGTGCCCATTGCGTGGTTGTCGATACCGGCGGGAGTGAGGTCGATTTCAGGGTCGAGAAACTTGTTGATGAGTGTGCCGAGGGCATCAGCTTTCGATAGTGTGGAGAGCTGGTTGCGAAACTTGAAGTTTTCGAGAATGTCCTGTACGTTGGACGAATAGCCGTTGAGGTAGTCTTCGAAATCGGCAAGGAGATGCTGCTGACTGCCGCGTGACTTGAGGTCGCGCAGGGTAAATTGGGAGGTGTTGTAGAATGCCTGCCCTGACGCTTCACAGAGTGCTGCACGCTGTTCGGTGATTCCTGCATCATCGAGCATTTTTTTTATGTCGAGCACGGCTTGTTTGGTCGGTTCGAGCACGGCGTCCATGCGGCGGATGACACACATTGGGAGAATGACGTCGGGGTATTTGCCCCGCTTGAAGAGGTCACGGAGGATATCGTCGGCTATGCCCCAGATAAAGGATACAATTATATTATGAGTGACTTCGTTCATGAGATGTTGTTTAGCGGAAGCCGCGAAGTAAATGGCATTCAAGGAATAAGAGAAATGTGCGTGAATTGAAATATAGGCAAGAGATTTGAATTAGAGCGGTTTTGCGGTTGTATTTTTGACATTTATCTGGCGTTTCTGTTTGCCGATGGGGGTGGGGCGGGATGCGTTTTTTTGTGCTTTGGGTTTGGCTGTTGCCGGGGTTGTTGCAGGCGATTGAGATGAAGGTGGAGATGATAAACCGAATGGCGCATTTGATGCCGGTGCGGACGCACCGGCCGGGGGTTGCGATTGAGACTGAGTTTCAGATTTTGAATACGCTGCTGGCGGAGAAGGCGGCTCAGCTTGCGGTGACGGAGAATCAGTTGTCCAGGATTTTTTGCCAGCCGCTGATAGCTGTTTAATCAATCCTGTCGATCCAGTACTGCATTCGCTCCGGTCCAATCTGACGCGCCAGACTCTGGAATGCAGGCACACAGGAAGCCTGAAAAGCTTCCCGGAGGCTAAGGTCTCGATTCCAGGCGGGAATTGATCTCTCAACACCATCCCACCGGTAGAACTGCTCGTCCGGAGAAGTAAGGATACCAGTTTCAAGTCCGACAAGCGCATTCACAATCTTGAAGGTGGAACATGGTGGAAGCGGAATTTTCGCAACATCGGGCTGGTAGGTGGTCGTACGTCCGGACAAACACTCAATGACGACGAGGGCACCAGCGCGATCGCCGAACGCTTCCTTTGCCGTCGATTCCGATATCTGGAACATGCGACAAGACATCAGCAGCATCGCTCCCAGAATGCCGCAAAAGAGCATGGTCGTGTTTCGTTTCATCTTCATCTTGCCAAACGGTGACGCGTGAGCAGGTCACATTTTATATGCTACGGGAATGGCGCGTTACGTACTCACGAAGCACACCATCCATTCGCGACTGCCAACCTTCACCGGTTGACTTGAAGTAGGCGACGACCTCGGGGCTATAACGCACCGACACAAGCAGCTTCTTGTTTTCAGACCTCGGACGACCACGCAGGGCGCGGATTGGCACCATCGCCTTCAGTTGCTTTGGAGTGAGTGGCTGCGCGTCAGGATCACTTTTAGCTGCCGCAGTAATGACCTTGTCCTCCTTCGCAGTGGGCATGAGGATAATTGAACGCTTGGAGATTTTCGACATAGTGTTTCACCTCTCGACGATTGGCACGGCGCAGACTGACGACCCTTCGAACTTCGCCTCGGTCTACAAATACCACGCAGTACAAGATTTCGGTTTGCGGAGCGAGCGCAATCATCCGCGACTCGCCATACTCAAACCGTTCATCAACCCACACCAATGCGGCTTCCCGGTCGAGGTCGCCTGCCATAGCCAGAGACACACCATGCTTCGCCTGGTTTACCGCGTCCTTGGCGGGATCGAACTCGACTCTCATAACTTTAATGTAGCTACAATTAATGAGATTGTCAAACGAACCGCACGGTGCTCTTCTATGGTGCCTGACATCTGAGTTCAGCGGTAAGCGAAGCGATTCCGCTGGAATGATACACAAAAGCCGAAAAATCTTTGAGCAGCGAGTGCATACAAAGCACATCCACTGCAAAAAATGAGCTGACACCGCTCAAGCAACGGGGGTAAAGACAAAAATACATAACAATTTGAGCTGCCTAACGTTCATTAAGCATTTAGCTGGTAAAAGTGGCGCATGGGGATTTGAAAAACAATGACCGCCATAGATGCTCCTTTGGGGGGGGCGCACCGATTTTTACTATTTCAACAAATCCACCACGTTCAGAATTTTTTGTTGTCCCCGCAGTGATTGGGCCTGCATAAAACGTTGAATCTTCCAAGGGTAGAATTTTGTCGATCATTGATCTGTTGTTGATTTCATTGCCATAACCAAACGCCAAAATATTCACTTCATCGGATTGATCGGCGAGGTATTTTGAAAGGTTAAGTGCAGTGCTGGTCGATATGTAGTTTGCAAGCACATCTTGAATCAACCAAATTGTTTTCCCATCCCAAGCCATACCAACTTGCGACTTCACGATAAGCTGACTCACCATTCGCGCCCAAACTTGGCGATAGTTAATTCCTGGGCCATTATGATTGGTTGGGTTAAGAACGGCATCCTCGAATGCCATTCCAACCTGAGTCCTGTTATTCTTATCGCCACCAGATGTACTTGATGTCATTATTTCTACGATGACAATCGGGTCTGCGGGAAAGTTTTCAATCCACAAATCACCCCTCTTCGCCAGAGTATAACCGTTCTCTTCGGCTATTTTCCGGGTTGCTTTTTCGCTACGCCCAATTATGCCTGCAGCTTCGGATAACAATATGTTTCTTGAGGCTGCAATTACATAATCAAAAGTGTAATCGAAGAACTTCTCTTGTTCATCGTCAGTAATTGTTCCTGCTTTCATCTTGACTTCAGACCAAGCACGGTAATAACCCGCTTGCGAAAGCTCCATATACTTTGATAGTTGTTGCTTAACATGGTTTTGATAATTGAGCCGAGAAGAATTTTTCCGAAGTGAAAATAGCCTTCTGGGGCAGACAATCCAGGGTTGCTCACCCTCACGCATACGCAAGGAACAAACCCCTGCCTGAACAAGCTGCTTGCCGGGGAATTTTTTAGCCAGCTCTGGATGTGTCCGTAAATCTATAGCGGAAAGATAGCGATTCCCACCGCCATCGCACTCGGCATCCATGAATGGACACCACGCCTTTTTACAATTCGCCTTTGCCTCTGCCCCCCATGCATCAAGACGATACCCAAATAGTTCATAAATCTTGCTCATTCAAATACATCTCTATTTGAGTTCCTAAAATTCTCGCCAATGGTGGTGGCACTGAATTTGCAACTTGTCGATGTTGATCCAGGTTTCTGACAGTTCCAGTTCTTGACCGAATTGGGCCTTTTAAGTAATAGTCGTCAGGATAACCGTGTATCCTCATACACTCTCTTGGGGTTAGATATCGATTTTCAGTTGGATGAAAAAAAATCTCTCCACATCTCAAGGTGTTTGACGGGCGGCCACGATGAAGTCGTAAATACTTCGTTGTATCTTTAGGCGTTAATCCTCTGCGTAGCTCTTCGCCAAGATGAACATGGGCGGCCAAATACGAGCCTTCTGATACTTGGGCGATTCTCTCCCTATCCCGTTCTGGCGTAACATCTACATGACTGTCTTCGCAGTCGTAAACTGTCTGACCACGCACCTTTGGAAATGGCCGGCCTAAGCCATTTATTGCCGTTCCTATACCCACATAAGGCTCAAAAGTGAACAAGCCGCCACATTCTTCAACTGGCGCATGTGTTCTTTCGGGAAACTGAAATCCATTTCGACCTCGTGTTGCAACAACGAATAACCGCTCACGGAGCTGAGGAACACCAAAATCAGCCGCCATAATGACCCGCCATTTTGGGGTGTATCCGATATTTTCCAGTTTAGTTAGAAAGGTTTCAAATACCTCGCCTCGCCGATTATTTTCTCCTTTTGAGGAAAGTAATCCTTTTACCTGCTCAAGCAATATAACTTTGGGCTGAACGACTTCAGCAAATCTGATTATTTCAAATAAAAGCGGACCGCGTTTATCGCACAAACCGAGTTGTTTCCCCGCCAGTGAAAAGGATTGACAAGGTGGACCACCAAACAGCAAGTCCAAATCCCCAACTCCTAAACCAATTTCAGACATCAGCGCACCAGGATTGATTGTTTTAATGTCAGCATGAACCACTTTTGTTTTAGTGTTATCGCGCTCGACAGCGGCTTGAAGAGTTGCGGCACAATGTTCATCAAACTCTATTTCGGCAAGCACATCGAATCCGGCTTGTCGAATGCCAATATCCATGCCACCTGCACCAGAAAAAAGCGATATAGCTTTCATTGTTCTCCTGAACTAATATTATCGACCATGCAATAGCTCATTCTATTGCGATGATTCATCATAAATACCTAACGTAAAGTTCACCTGTTAGCAGATTTATTAATTTTGAACAAGCGTCCACTCTCTGTTTTGTTGGACAAAAGCATCTTGGGCAATACCTAACAAGCGAACTTTATCAACTAAACTTTTTGCCGTTTGTTTGTCAGTAGCGTCACCAAGCACTATTGCGAAGTGATTGCTAATTTTTGTTTTATATATTTTTACGGTCTCAATTATTCCGGCACTTTTAACCTTGTCAGATTTTGTTTGTGCAATTTTTTTACTTAAATCTAAATTGTTAACAGAAGTTGTAAAAATTACAGCAAACCACTGTGTTGTAGATTTTTTTGTGCCAGAAATTTCAGAATAAGTTGCTTCCTGTGTACGCACTAAAAAATCACTTGGAATATTTTGCGAGGAATCCTCTGCAATTTTTGCAACCATGTTTGCAAGGGCGGTTCGACCATATGTTACTGATAAATATTCGGCGGTCGTTAGAATTATCTTTTTTGCTGTTTCACCTTCGTGTCCGGAGGACGTGATCTTCTCTAAATAGGGAATAGCAGTTGTGATCATTTGCATTTCTAACGTATCAATAGCGCGTTTCTCTTCTGCTTGTTTTTGAATTTCTGCTTGTCTCGCCTGTTCTTTCGATATGCTATATTGTCCATACCCAAAAAAGTAGTTATTATTTCAAATGCTTGGTGATTTCTGTTTGTTTCTGACATAATGTTTAAATCAAAATCTTAATATGTAATAAGCTAGGCTTTTGTAGATTCACATAGCGAATAAATTAATATGGTGTGTCAATGGTATTTTGTATTTTGCTAACAACAATTTAGATCTGATCCGCCTAAACCGCAGATTTTTGAATAGTAAACCATATATGACGCAAATTACAAACTACTCGAAAAACCGTTAATCGTTTTAATAAATAATACTTAATCAATGTATTCGTTTTTATTCCAGCGTTTTATATGGATCGGCATAAAAACGATGCTTACAATCCGTCAACATCCCTTTTTACTCCATAACCACCCATTTTATAACTTGCGTACAAACCATTGTAGCACTAATATCTTTACGCTCCAAACATCAGATCGTCGTTACTGAACTGTGCACATGGACTCCATCCCGGAAGGAAAAAATAGGACGATGGCAAGGACGAGCCTGGCTATGCCGAGATTTCTGGCCAGTTCAACCGGGTCGCCAATGGTTGCAAGTAATTTATCAATTGCCCTGATCTCTTCTGTGCAGATATATTCAACCTTGCGCATTTCATCGTCACGCCCTTTCCATCGGGCAGGAGCAAGACGCTCTCTGAAGCACTTTTCTGCCCAGAAGAAGAGACCAGCCTTTTCCCTGCAATGGCATTTACGGCGTTTGGCGATGGCGAGCACAATGTCCTGGACTTGACTGCACGTTTGAAACCATGGTAACGTGCAATCCTTCTGTCAAGCGGAAACTGACCGGAATGATACACCACACCTTTACAGCCCGACCATTCTGTACGGCAGGATAATAGGTCGATTCAAGCACTGATTGCAGCGCGACACAGTCAAAAGTGGTACACTCCTCAGGAAAACGCTTCACAACAACGGCCTTGAGGGGATGACCATCCGCGCCGATAAGCACCTTTACCAACACCTTTCCTGTAATACCGGCAAGCCTTGCCTCCTCGGGGTACACCGGTTTTTTCTGTTCAAGGAATGCAGGCATTTTTTCGCAGGCACCAAATATTGCCCCGTCATCCCCCAAACCTTCGATACCCGAAGATTCACTACTGCCACTTCCTGAACCGGAACCAGCGCCGACACCTGCAAGAGCGCCCTGGGCTTCCTGATTCTGGAGTTCCTGTTTGACCTCACTCTGCGTTGCGTAAGGGTGTGCAAGAGGTGCCTGATCCTCACTGACCATCACGACTTTTCCTGCGTTGGACGACACCGGAGGGTGAGTCACAGGAGAGGCTGCAACGGATGCAGATAACAAGGGTGGGGGTGGAGCAAGTTGCACCATGGCGGTAACCAATTCGTATGAATCACCAAGGGCCTTGCCAGACGATCTGCGTCCGGCAGAGGCAACATCATCCCAATTGAAGGTGACAAACCAGAAAAGCAGAAGAAGCGCTATCGAGAACAGGACTCCGCTCCCGAGATAATGATGCATCTGACGACGCAGGACAAGGTTGCCATAATCAACTTGACGTAAACGGTCGGTATCCAAAAACTCATCCTCAGACAAGAACGAGAACCATGTCGGAGAAAAAATCTCTCTGCGAGTGCTGTTCCATACCCTGGAAAGCTGTACAAACTTCTTCACTGCCGTTACAACTCCTCAAGCATTTCACCACTTCTGAGACGTGTACGAAGCGCGAGAAACTTGTTGTCAATCTCTTCAAGCTTGATCAGATTCTCTTTTTCCCTGCTCGTTGTCGTGACGATCTTTTGAATCCCGCCATTTTTGATGATGAGTCGCCGCTCCGCCATCAGGGCAAGAATGGGATCGTGGGTTGCCATCAGCACAATTTTTTCCTTTCTGACAAGAAGTGAAAGGGCCTTCTTGCGATCAATACCGGCATTTTCAATTTCATCAATCAGCACAACAGGTGACGATGAGAGAAAAGCAGTATCGGCAATCATCAGCGCCCGTGATTGCCCGCCGGAGAGTGCTGTCACAGGGGTTTGTCCGGTGAACGGCTCTCCGGCAAGAAGATTGGCCTGTGCAATAATGTCGGCAACAAGCGTGTCGATAGCACTGATCATCCGGCTTTCGGCGTGCATAAAGACAAACTCCGCCACGGTGATATCCATCACAAAGTTCATGTTCTGCGACAACTGGGCAACCAGCTTGTACTCAAGGGAAAAACGGAGTTCCGGGTCGGGCTTCTGGCCATTGACCCGAATCGTCCGGCCTGTTGGTGTATCGTTCTGCGCCATCCATTCGATATCGGCCAGCAGACGGCTTTTACCCGAACCGGTCGGCCCCACAATACTGGTAACAGAGCCCCGCAGCAGCGTCAGCTCAATCTCTTCAGGATGACCGTTTTTATCGTGCCCACCGATAATGGTAATTTCTGACACCGTGGGTGCCTCAGCGATTTCAGAAAGGGTGATGCGCTGTAAAAAGCCATCAAGATTTTCAAGCAACTTCTCACGGTCTATCCCCATATCTTCGTAATGCTCTTCAGCCAAACCTTCAAGCGTCTCTCCAAGCGTTGCATGAAGATCGTTGAAGGTGATGCCGTAATCGCTGAAAAATTCGGTCAGTGGAGGAAATTCAGCGGTCAGATGTCCGATTTTCTTTTCAAGGATGTCGATCATGGTTGCTCCTGCTTGATTTTGATTCTTTTGACGTTTCCGAGCTGATGCTCCATGCCGATTTTTGTCTCGCCAAGGCAGTAGGAGCAGAGCGCAGCAGGCATGGAAAAGCGCAATATTCCGCCATCAAGGGTTTCCGTTTCGGGTGCCTGCAGAAACAGCGAGGTCAGTTCACTTGCCCCCTGGCCGGTAATTCCGTTGACATGCATGATTTTGGCTTTGGCGTTTGCGCGTCGAACCTGAAACGCAAAGACTTCACGCTCAGCCTGCGACACAATATCGCCCTTGGTGATGACGACGATATCGGCAAACTTCAGCATCGGGCCGATCTTTTTTGGTGTGGTAACACCCATCAGGTTGTCGATAACGCAGACCGCAAGAACACCTTTAATATGAGGCGAACAGCGGTTACACAATCCGGCGCTTTCCGAGACAAGCAGATCAAGATTGAGGGAGATTCCCCATTTCAGACACTCCTCAATATTGCTGACAAAGTAGTGATCGGGACAGAGATTGCCGGAGAGGCCGGTCTGCACGGGAATACCAAGCGAGCGAAACAGCGCATCGTCATCCGTTGCAAGGCAGTCGTACTTTACCGCTCCCGCGCGAAATCCGGAGTTCTTGAGCGATTTAATGACATTGACAAGCACGGCAGTTTTTCCAGAGGACGGAGGGCCGGATATGGTGACAAGTTTCATTTTTTTATGCACATCAGATTTGAAAAGCATCGGCACGAAGCCCTTGTTTCAGTTCACTGTCGAGCATGGCAGTCAGCTCTTCATAGTCGTTGTTCAGCAGATAATCCCATGAGGGAAAACTGAAGGGCGCTTGCCAGTTGACATCTTCGGCAAAAGAGAAGTCACCGCGTTTCAACGCATGCCGTATAATATCGCTGTAGAAAAAATTGACAATCGGCTGACACTCCTCCATGCGTGAGGTTTTGACAAACATCAGCATCGGTGCCAGAACAGGCCCATCTTCAAACTCAAGAATTGCCCCACGCTTGCGAGAGGGCATCTGTACTGTCGCGGCATTAGGCAGAAGATTGAAAAGCGTTCGACGTGGTTCGGAGGAGTCAAGACGCTTGAGAATTTCTGCAAAATGCCAGACATTGCGGATATTGTGCGCAAAATCTGTTGCAGCGCCACTGCCAAGCTGCTCTTTGAGAATCATCAGAAGAGTGGCAATGCTCGCCTTGCCATTATAGCCATGCACCGTAATAAGATCCCTGAATCGTGGATCAACCAGATCGCGCCACCGGCGAGGATACGGCTCGACCGGATTGAGCGATAAATCAAGCACAATACTCCAGTAGCCGATGCCAAAAATCCCGATATTGTGCTCCGTGGCAAGCTTCCGAAAACTCTCCGGCATCACCTTCATTGCTGCCGGACTGGTGATTCCGGTATAGATGCCGATATCGATAAAGCTCTTTTTGAAATGTTTGGAAAGCACCGTATGCAACCCTGAGGCAACAAGCACTTCAGGAAGATCATCCTCCGTCTGCGCAGCTTTCAGCTCACCCTCAATGCCCTTTGAATTACCATCATGCAGCATTGGCGAATAGAGTGGAACAGTGTGCGACGCGTTGTACAGTTCGGCAAATTCACCAATTGCCATTTTTGCAACCACCTTGAGCGGACAAGGCATGTTGCTATAGAGATTGATGGCCCCCTTTTGAAGCAGAGGCACACCATTTTCTGTAGTTTTTGTATGGAGTGGCGGCGCTCCGCACACCGCAAGTACGCCACCGTTGTTCTCCATCATCGGTAATGGTTTCTGCATAATGATCTGGATTTAGTGATTTTTTGATGCTGAATTTTTCAGCAGTTGAGGGTTGGGATGAAGCACCTCGACCAGCTCGGCATCAGTGAGTTGGTGGTGATAAAAAATGTCAAAATACTCTCGGGTAATCTTGTTCAGGTCGTAGTGAAAGATGCCGGGATAGAGCAGCTCCGCTGTCCATAGAGCTCCCATGATTCGATTGGTCGCCGGCGGACGGTCGAACCATCCAAACGGCTGAAACGGGATCTGATACAGCTTGTTGTTCTTGACTGCCCGCGTTTGTGCCCAGAGGTTATCGCTCCGGATAGCCTGCATTGTGGTCATTGAGGATCCCATTCCCGTCCAGACCAGCACAACATCGGGATTCCACAGCAAAAGCTGCTCCATGGAGACGGCGCTCATGCCCTGACCGGCGGATACGGCCACCTGCGCGACGTTGATGGCGCCGACAACATCGAGAATCTGGCTATGGAAAGAGCCTGAAGGATCCGTATTGAGACCACGCTCCCCTTCTGCATAATAGACCCGAACCCGCTGCTTTTCAGGGATCTGTTTCGCCTTGATGGCAATCATGTCAAAATAGGTATGGAGAAAACCTCTCATCCGGTTTGTCTGCTCCTGACGGTCAAGAAGCTCGCCAAGCACTTTGAAGGTCTGGTCATACTTGCCCATATCCAGAGGAACCATAAAGACCGGAATGCCGGTTTTCTTGCTGAGTCTCTCTGCCTCATCCTTTGTTTTTGGATTGATAGTGAAACTGGAGATGATGATATCGGGCTTGAGCCTGATGATCTCCTCTACGGAACCATCAACGTAGGGCAATTGCAGATAAGAGCTTTTGAGGTAATGCGTGGTGTTCTCCGTCATCCACAACGAGCGGCTCACCAGCATATCGGGAGCGACGGCATACATCAGCACCGTGCCGGGCTTGTTCACATAAATGTGCCCGATGACCGAGGGCACAACCATTTTCCGTCCGGCCATATCGGTTACTTCTCGAGTGGGGTATGGCCGCTTCCTCTGAGTCGCGTTCATCACCGAGATTACGCCCATAGAGTGTAGCCGTCAGCCTGTAACCTGAGAAGGGAAATGTCCTCATGATATTGGCATCAACTGTGGTATATCCACCAAGATCGGCATTCTGGATCCCGACCGGACTTGCCGACGTCAGCCAGGAACTGACCTGTTTGACCGAGATATTTGCCCGATACTTCTCCCATGCATGGCTGAGCAGTGCGGTAAAGTAATCCGCCGGAGTTGAGACTCCGACACCATCATTGGTTACGCCGTTTGTTGTGCTGCTGTTGGTGGTTAAATGCGTCCATGAAAAGCTGTATGACGTGCTTTGCCGAACGTCACCCTTCACGGCCAGCTCAATTCCTCTGCGCAACACATCCGCTTCGGCATAGTAATAGTAGGTTTCACCATTGACCGTATAGGTTTGCAGGGAGTTATTGGCTCCAGTAAGCACAGATTTTTGATTGTCGATAGTGTAATCAAACCACGTCAGCGTTGGCTTGAAAGAGCTTGCCGGAGCAGCTTCAAGAGCAAGTTCAACACGTTCTTGCTTTTCAGCATGAAGCGGCACACCTGTTTTTGTTTTCATACTGAAATCACTCGGGGTACCTTCATCACCATGAAAATAGCGGGCATTCAAGGCCAACATTTCATGAATCTTCCAGCGAGCACCAAATGCAAAAACTTGTGCCGGTGCCAGATCAACATCATGGTTGGCAAGTGGGTTCGCTGCCACTGTACTCGATACATCACTATGTGTTATGTCACGACGATAACCACCATCAAGCGATAACGCCTCATCAAACAGTTTTTGCTCAACACTACCCGACCATCCTTTAACCGTGGTATCAAAATTGTTATAGGGATTGCTCAGGTTTGGACCAAAACCATTACTGTTGCTAATTTGCCCGCCAAGCTGCACGAACGTATTGCCAAATTGTGCATTATGGCGAAGGCTGTAGCCACTTGACTCTTCGGTATAGTGACGAAGTGACACGATAGCGTTGGCAAAACTTTCATTATGCTCTGGTGGCTGCAGAACAAGCCCCTTGTAAATCAACTTTTTTTTTCAATGTTCGATATATTCTGAATAAATGGCTTCAAAATCAGACTCTTTAATCCAATTTGGCATTTCATCAGATACATAAGTATAACCAACATGTTCTATAAGATTTTCTTTTCCCTTATACCAATAAAACCCATTTATTAATTTATTTCTATTCATGATTTTCATTTTACCAAATCCTGATATATCAACATCAAACCATTTCCACTGAAATGTGTATACATCATCCTCTATTTTACCGACTAAATAACCTGTTTTCTTTTTATGTGCATAATCATAAATTCCAATAATAACATCTCCTTTTTTCTTAAAAAAAATCACATCAGTACCTTTACTGTCTTGGTATTGGCCAACAATATGAGGAATCGTTATTTTACCAGTGGAGATAATTTGTGTCGAATTTTCAAATATATCTCCTAACAAGGGTGGAGCTTCTTGCTGATTAGACAAAGACGTAACCAGCAATTGATAAACTTGACCTCTATGCTCAATTTCTTGACGCATATCTAAATAATATGTCCCAAGCAACCACGACGGGGCAACATCTTCCCAAGAGGCTTCAAAAAAAACCGGAATAAATTTACGACGTTTTCTACTGATTAGTAATTCACCTGTAATAATATCACCTTCATATCCAACGCCACCAAATCTCTTATCAGACTTTTCTTTATACTTTGGTGAACATATGACTATAATAAAATCATTTTCACGAATAGACTTTTCCATAAATTCTGGCAACTGATCACCAGGCACCAATTCCCACTGATCAATAGAAACATCTATGCCATCGGCTCTTAGGTCAATAGCAAGTTTTTTTACATACTCCATATGTTTTGCAGAATCCCAAGAGTACGAAATAAAAGTTTTCAATTTTTCTTTCATTTTCCACCAGTTTAATTTAGCATAAACGCGCAAAGTTTATTTTATAAAATAAGTAGCTTGTATTCTAATACTTTAAAAAAAATAATCGCTTTTGCAGCCAACAATTGGTGCGCATACTTTTCGTGAACATATCCCGTTGTGTGGCGTGTCGAACACCTGCACCTCCACGCCGTATATTTGCCAGTCGTAATCCACGTCAAAAGATCCGCGAACGACACGGGATACCTCCCCGTGCCCATCGAAAAGAGGGCGACCACTGCCAGAACGAGCAGGCAAACCACTATCAGAGAGAGACCTTTCATGGAGTGTTCAAAACAAACGTTATAACTTTGAGTATATATCGATAAGCAAAAAAAGGGTCATTGGCTGACACTGAGTGTTTCAGAAAACTTGTTGCGCACTTTGCAATAGATAAATAAATTAATAAAAATCAGCGAATAACCTTAAAAAATTAACATTAATCGCTTTTTCGGCAAATTTATTTCAATTATGTAAGATATTTTTGTTTTATTAAATCAATTCCAGTATAATAAAAATCAATCGTAATATCATTAAATATATAACGGAAAAAAGAAAAAATATGAGAACAACAATGATTCACACCATAAAAAGACTGCTCATCCTTTGTTGTGCCCTGCTTGCGATGACCACATCGGCAATGGCAGGCGAACTGAACCTCTCGGTTGCGGCCAGCCTCAAGGAGGTTATCAACGAATTGAGTGCCAGTTACACAGCAAAACATCCGGGCACTGTTTTTCTGAAAAACTTCGGCCCATCCGGAACACTTGCCGGTCAAATCGAAAACGGTGGACCAGCCGACCTGTTTATTGCTGCCAATACGGAGTGGATGGATTATCTGAACAGTAAAAAGCTGGTGGATGCAGGCAGCATCAAGACCTTTACCTGGAACTCGCTTGTTTTTGCCGGCACAACCAGCAAGAAAGTGTCGTCCATGAACGATCTGAAGAAATTGGACAAAATTGCCATCGGAAGTCCGAAAAGCGTCCCCGCTGGTCAGTATGCCATGGAAGCCATGACAAAAGCCGGGGTTGCCGCAAAACTTGCAGACAAGTTCATTATGGCCAAAGATGTTCGTGAATGCCTGATGTATGCCGAACTTGGTGAAGTCGATGGCGGTTTTATGTACAAGACCGATGCGTTGCAGGCCAAAAAAGCCAAACTGCTTTTTTCAGTCCCCCAGGAGCTCTATCCAAGAGTGCTCTATCCAATGGCACTGACCATCAAGGCTGCACAAAACAGTGAAGCAAGATCATTCCTTGCTTATCTTCAGGGCGAAGAGGCCAAATCAGTGCTTGCGAAATACGGCTTCCTTCTTAAATAAGAGTGGCTTTATGAGAAGCAACAACCATGGAAATATCTTGACAAAATGCTTTTGACCCCGGAAGATATTACGGCAATCGGACTTTCGTTGCAGGTTGCACTGACAGCAACGCTAATCTCTTTGCCTTTCGGTTTCGCTACTGCCTGGTTGCTGGTCTTCAAAACCTTGCGGGGTAAAGTGGTTCTGGAAGTTCTTGTCAACCTGCCACTGACATTGCCGCCAGTGGTCATCGGCTATTTCCTGCTGCTGCTGCTCGGCAAAAACGGCTGGTTGGGCAAAGTGCTTGCTGAAACCGGAATCCAACTGATATTCACCTGGAAAGCTGCTGTTATCGCCTCAGCCGTCGTTGGTTTTCCTCTGCTGGTTCGGTCGATTCGTCTTGGGATGGAGTCGATCGACCGGCAACTTCTTGATGCGTCAAGAAGCCTGGGGGCATCCTGGTATGACAGTCTGATGACCATCATTCTACCGCTTTCGCTGAGAGGTATCTTCTCCGGTTCATCGCTGATGTTTGCGCGAAGTCTCGGTGAATTCGGAGCCACCATTATTGTTGCCGGTAATATGCCAGGGAGAACACAAACCATTCCGCTGGCAATCTATGATTACACCAGCTCCCCGTCAAGCACCACAATGGCTCTCTCGCTCTGCCTGGTCTCGGTTGGTATCTCGGTTGCGGTACTTCTGCTGCATGAAATGCTCGGCAAGCAACTTGACCGGAGTAGTGCCTTATGAGGATCCGTCTCAAAGCAAAAAAAAAGATGGGCGCATTTTCAATAGCGCTCAATGCCGATATTGCAGGCGACAGGATCGGGATTTTTGGAGACTCCGGCAGCGGGAAATCAACCATCGTCAACCTTGTTTCCGGACTGCTGCAACCCGACAATGGTGAGATTTTTCTTGATGATGAGTGCCTCTTCAGTAATCAACAGGGCATCAATCTCCCTCCTGAACAGCGACGCATTGCAATCGTTTTTCAGCAGGCGATGCTCTTTCCGCATCTGAGCGTCAAGAGCAACCTGTTGTACGGTTATAAACGGTGTCGCCTGGAGCATCGAAGCATCAAGCCTGAAGCTCTGATTGAACTCCTTAAAATAAAGCCGCTTTTGGAGAGAGGAGTCAACCGCCTCTCCGGTGGAGAAAAGCAGCGGGTGGCTCTCGGCAGGGCGGTTCTTGCAAACCCGCGTCTCTTGCTGATGGACGAGCCTCTCTCAGCTCTTGATGACACCCTCCGATTCCAGATCATTCCCTATCTGAGAAGCGTCAGTGAAGAGTTCAACATCCCCTACCTCTTTATATCGCATTCAATCACAGAAATGCAGTTAATGGCTGACCAGATTCTGGTGATCAATAATGGTGAGGTGCTTGAAGAGACAACTCCGGAGCAACTGGCACGAAACAGAATGGCACGCAGTCAGAATGGATACCTGAATTTGTTTCGACTTGTTGACCCTGTCGATCAGAACGGCCTCTTTTCATACCCCTGGGGAAAAAATCACCTCCTTATTTCAACGGGAAATAGCTCGGGGGAATCACTTTTTGAACTCTCGTCACGTGATATTATCCTGTTCAAAAAAAATCCTGAAGCAATAAGTGCACGGAACCTGCTGCAGTGCACAGTCACAGAACTGTTCGATTCGGATGGAAGAGTCGGTGTTGTTCTCTCCGCAAAAGGAGAAAAACTTATTGCAGAAATTGTCCGTGCAGCCGCTGATGAACTCAGTATCACACCAGGCTCTACCCTTTTTGCCGCCATCAAGGCCTCATCGTTCAGAAAGCTTCGGTGAAGTTTCAGATTAAAAAGCCCGCACAGCACGAACGCGCAAGTAATTGATAAATAAAAAGGGATTGGAAGAGGCTGTTGATTATTCAGAGGGAAAAACAGTAACGGTCAGAGTGTTTCAGCCGGAACCCGTCAACGTCAAAAGTATCAGGCAGGAAACACGCCTGACGCAGGATGAGTTTGCCTCCGCGTTCGGCATCAGTGTCGCCACACTGAGACATTGGGAACGGGGTGACCGCAAGCCGCACGGCCCGGCACTTGTCTTGCTGAATCTTGTCAAAAAAGCCCCCGACACCGTATTGCGTGTGTTGAACAGTTAATCGCCTCTCCCCCCCGTCAAGTCCTATTGACTGAGGAATCATCTGGCAGCTCGCCTCCTTGCAAGTGATGATTGTGCTGGGCGAAAAGATGGAATGGGAGTTGGCCTGTGCGCAAAACAATATATCGCAATGAATTATATAATGTTACGTTTTTTCACACAATCAAACACGAACTGAAAGTCCTCACAAAAGTGCAAAAAACGCGGAATATTGGTATTGCGTGGTGAGAAATCGGAGGTGAAAATGGTTGTTAAACCGTATGGCTTAAAGCAATATGCGGAAAGGCAAAAATTTTATACATTGAAGCCATGAACTCTCCATCCGAAAAAATTGCCATCACCGTTAATACCTTATTATATATCATCCAGAAGTCAGGCGGCATCTGTGATTTCCATAAAGTATTTAAAATTCTGTATTTCGCGGATCAGAAACATCTGTCGAGGTATGGGTGTGCTATTACTGATGATACCTATATCGCCATGGCCAATGGCCCGGTACCGTCAATGGCTTACGATATTTTAAAATCGTTGCGGGGCGAGGGTCTTTTTACTTCACAGAAAGACCAATTTACTCCGTATTTTGAATTACAAATCAATAAACACACTGTAACGGCAAAAAAGAGCCCTGATCTTGATTATTTGTCCGAGTCTGAGATGAGATGCATTGACGAATCCATCGAAGAGAATTACCATCTCAAGTTTTCAGATTTAACAGAAAAATCCCATGATACGGCATTGCAAAACGCAGTATCCAATGGTGAGATAGATCTCCTTGATGTTGCAACGTGTGGCGGTGCAGGGAATGACATGATTGAGTATATCAAAGAGAGCAGTGAAAACCGCTTAGCTGTATTTGAACAAGTTTAGGTGAATTTTTTCCGGAAGTCTTTAAGGCTGATTACACCAGAAGGAACCTGGAAGTTGGATGCGTTCTTAAACTCTACGTCAAGGATACAAAACCACCAAAAGGAAATGGATTATTCGTCACTTGCAAGGTCATATAATACTTTAAGCTCTACTCATCAGCTCAGAGAGCTGCTTGCCGCTTTTTTCCAAACAGAGAAGTACAACGACTTCACGAAATATGAGCTTGCGAAAATAGTAAATGGTCTTGTTATTAAATATTACAACGGAGAACAAATTTTAAAATACAGACTTGCAAAAGAGTTTATAAATAAGAATTATGTAGCTGCATTTGAGGTAAAAGCAAAAACAAGTAGAACTGATTTTCTGGTTATTAATGGAGATACAAAATCTTTTGAAGTTAAGTCAAAAATTGATACGCTCAACCGGCTAAAAAAGCAAGTTAAAGATTATGGTAATGTTTTTGAATATAATACAGTTGTAATTGATAAATCACATCTTGAAAAGGTGTTGGAATTAATACCGGATTATTATGGCGTTTGGTATTATAATAAGGGGAGAAAGATTATTTACAGGGTTGCACAATACAGTCCTAAAATAAATCCATGTGAACAACTTGGCCTTTTCAATAAAAGAGAATTAAGGAAAGCCTTTGGCAATCCTGAAAAAATTGCAATACTCAATACACACAGCTCAAAAGAAATCAATGAAGCGTTGAAAAATGCTTTAAAAGAACGGTACAAAAAAAGATGGTCTTTTATACAAGCGAACTGGAATATAATATTGCCTATTGATCTTCAGTTTTTTTTCAATACCAATGTTAATCCAGAAATTATCTATGGCCTATGATGTTGGTTTGTCGTAATTTGTTCGTTTGAATATTTATCTGCATGCAGTATAAATAGTGCTCCATTGCAATTCTTTTGAATTTAGCCTGACTTTTTCCACTTTCACCTCCAGCCTGAATATTCTGTAAAGTTATAAAACCATGGTTTGCAACACCCACATAAGGAGGATTGTTTTGAAGCATACGACTTGTAGCTTTTGATGCGAGAATATCGGGCACAATTTTATTTTCAAATTGAACGAGTTCCCTTATATCTGCACGATAGCCATAATATTGATTTTCAGTTGCATCATAATAGATAAATCCTGGACTAATGGTACCACCGGCAGTAAGGTCATCTTTTTTTACACCAACAAAGTCACCTGTTGCATTAACTCCAAAGCTTTCCATAATATCAGTATCAATGTGACTATTGTCAGCATCAAAAACTACTTGATCATGGTCTAATTTGACATTTTGAATTTCGGAATTAAGAGCGCTTCTTAACAGAATTTTGCAGCAACCTGTAAAGTTGTTTAATGCTGCAACAATAGAGTGTAATGGCGGACTTTTTGGAAAAGGGCTGATTTGGCCCAAGTCAATAATAATATAGTCATTGGGTCTGACTAAATGAGCAACAACCGAGAAATCTTCTTTAAATGAACGAGGGAAAAGCCGAAAAGCGATACGCTCAAAATTGGGACTCAACAAAGCAAATTGAAGTTCAATAGTACCTGAAGCGCCAGTCTTTAAAAGATACGATGAGATAACAGGGATTGCCTTTGGACTTGATAATGATAATTTATTTAAATACTCACACCGCTTGCCAGGGTTGTCGATGACGCTCAATGCGAACGCGACTACTTCATCCTGTACTGCGCCTGACTGCTTAAGATAGAGTGGCAAGTCAAAAAAAACGTGTTGAGCTTGAATACTTTGAATAAGTTCATTATGAATACTTTCAAAACTTCGCAGCACATCTGCTTTTCTCGACCTGTCATATTCCTTTACAATTTCAATCAAGGGATACATATTCTTTCCAAAATTGAAACTTTTCAGAACAAGAGTTTCTTGTTGTCTTACTCTGAACGTTGGCATATAAATTAAATTATTGTCCATATACTATTTTCAATTTTTGAATTGATTGAATGAAGTCGTCTGTTGCTTCAAAGTTTTCGTCAAGATATGCTAAAGATTTAGTATAGCTCTCTATAAACGAATTGAACTCATCTGCAAGCCAGCGATATTTCAAAAATATACTTTCGTTTTTTTGAGAGAGGCGAAGATTGTCATTGATATTCTGATTGTATCTTTTAAAAAAGAACTCTTTGTCGTCAACTTTGAAAATGTGGTTGAATACATTGAGGTAATGTATTTCACAACTGCTTTTAACAAGAGACGAAGCCAGTATTGATGAATACCCTTCAAAACCCTGTTCAATGGAGTCTTCAAGTTGTTATATAAAGTTCCCGGACAGAAGAATTCGAGGAAAAACGGCTTGTGAACTTTCCATTTTATAAGCTGTTGCAAGGGGAACTCCCAATGCAATAGATGATTTGTCTATAAAAAGACCATAATCAATACCACCCCTGAGAAAATAACCTTG
The DNA here is from genome assembly GCA_903994455.1 of uncultured Chlorobiaceae bacterium. GTDB lineage: Bacteria > Bacteroidota > Chlorobiia > Chlorobiales > Chlorobiaceae > Chlorobium. The sequence continues at coordinate 31,920 of CAJEXI010000005.1, forward strand.
CCGCATAAATTCAAAAAAAAGTTCAGATATAACCAAAAGCAATTCAACCAATGATGTTTCGTCATCAGATCCTGCGTTTTGAGCAGTAATACAGATATTGTCGCTAAACAAGTAGTAGCTAAATTTATCCTTATCTAATTTCGATATAGCATTATTGAACGTCTCTATAAAATCATTTGCATTTTTCGAGTAATAAATCGTACCAGCTTCAACATCAGAAGCATCACCCACGTCGTCATCTTCACCATCATCACCTGAGTGGTTATTGTAATAACTTATGGCATCTTTTTCAAAATCCTTCAGCTTGTTTTGAAAGCCAAGAACATCTAAAAAGGCAACTGCCCTGTTTGAATATTTATAAGAATTCTTCATACTCCAACTTGATAATGAAACCATATACAAGAGACCAAATATTTACCCTGTGGAGAATATCATCGTATTGATGAGTAATACCTTTACATTATGCACCCTTACGCCACCGTGACCTGGCCGTTCATCAGCATAGGCAGGAGCCAGTCGCGGAGTTGGGTGAGTGCATTTCTGCTTCCGAGCAAACGCCGAAGATATACGCAAAATCCTGAACAGCTTTGGATGACCGCAAGCAAAGCCTGAGCTTGCAGTTCAGGAGAGAGTGTTTTATCAAAATTGGTCTGGTTGAGCAGGTATTTTTCGTAGCTTTTGTTGTCAACCTGGTGCTGGAGTACCGCCTTTGTCCAGCCAAACCTGGCTGTCGCCCGAAGATAGAATTCTCGTTCAAGCTCATCTTTGCATCGGATGAAAATAACAAGGTTTTTAGCCCAACTGATTTCTCTAACCAATGGTTGGAGTTTTGGCTGATCGCGATACGCGCAAAAAAACTGACGCATGAACCAGAGGTTTTGCACAGAAAAACCATTTCGACCGGGAAATTCAGCCTGCAGATCACGGGCAAGCGTCTCCACTACCGCTTTTCCCCAACCGAGTTTCTGTTGTTTCCGATCAATGGACTCACCAATCTCCCAATAAAGCGCGACCATCTCCGTATTCACCGCCCGGAACGCCTGATACTGCCGCTGGCGAATACGAGACTTGATATCGACAAGAAATTCTGCGTATTCAGTTGTTCTGATCTCACTCATAGCAGCTCCCTGATCGCGCTCGCTCTGAAACTATAAGAGATAAAAATGGATAACGTTTTTGAGAGCATAAAAAAGGGATTGGAAGAGGCTGTTGATTATTCAGAGGGAAAAACAATCACTGTAATTTACCGCGCAGAATGAAATGGTTGTGGTGAGTGTTTTTTGATCCAGCTCGAAAATGGCTCTACGCCAAGTAGCTTAGCCTCTTCCAAGACCTCATTCATGAATTTACGAGTGTCGGACACCTGGACAATCTCGTAGGGCTTATTGTCCGTAACCAATTCGATCAAGTTCAAAGCCTGCTTTGCACCTTTTTGTTCAGCTTGCTTTTTGTCAAGAATTATTTTTTGCTCCTTTTTGCTGTTTTGTTCACGGGAGCCATAAAGCTTATCTAAGCAATCATAAAGACTTATCGTTTTCGAAATATTTTCGGACAATGTTGACCCACTGGCATTGAGGTTCAAAAAATGACCGCAATAAATAGAGCCATTACCTCCAATAAAATCAAGACGAATTTCAGGCAACAGTATTTCTGTTTGTAATTCTGCGGAATCAAGCTTGTAATCAATATTAAGATAGTGTTGAAAATCGAAATTGTCTTTGGCTATCCTGCGAAAGGCAGTAGCAAGAGCATGACCTCTTGATATCCTTGTGTTATTCTCCTCTTTATCAGCTATCAACTTATGATACAACCTGTCAAAACGCTGCTCAAGCAGATCATCGACAGATTCATCAGGGTTATCATGGGCAAAGACCAGCGGTTTTGGCGCAGCGTAGCGAATGACACCGTTTTCGTAGACGGAAAGGTATTCAAGGTGTTTCAGGTCAACAGGCTCCAGGCTCTTTGAGAGTCCTTCAGCCTGCTGCATTGCGCTCTCAAGAAGTGAGGATTTTTCAATACCAAGGGCACGATTAATTCGATTCACACGCTCCCGAGAGAACCGTACTTGTACAGCACTGCTCTCAGGGCTCACCATGATTAATCCGATACCAAAGTACTCCTCACGGTCAGGATTTGGTGCGTATTTTACGGTTGTAAACCAGGTTTTCATGGTAACTTAATCTTTGTATCCTCTAAAAGCTGTTGATAGAAACCGCGAACCAAATTCTTTCGAGGCAACAGATAGTGTTTTATAATCGACTCTTTTTCCGTGTCTTTGACTTCCCACTCATCGGGGATTACGTTCAATATATCACGAAGCTCTGATTCCGTTATGTTCTCAATCCGACCAAGAACCCCATCAGCTTCATCAGAGGAAAAAAGCCCGAGTGCATCATACACGTCCCGGTAAAGCGGATGACTGATAAGGGATTCTTCGACAGTGGGCGAAAAGCTGTTCCTGCTACGACCAAGACCGTTGTATTCCTTACCGTCAAAAATCATGGCATGATCAATTGCCACAAGGCGGAAACTGTTTTTTCCGATTTCCTCAACGAGAACATTCGAGTTGTGCGGGGCACGATCAATATTGTAAACCCAAATGTCAAACAAAACAATCCCTGTCAAGGCTTCAGTAGCCACAAATTTACGAATTTACTGACGCTGATACAAATCCCCCCTGTCAAGTGACCTGGATTGTCCCTTGAGCTGCCGTGAACCGAACGCCACGCCTTGAGGTGGCTTTCGATCGAATTTTATGCCTTCAATGGTTTCCGGGATAACCTCGACAAGTGCTAAGTGCTCATGAAAAAGTCATTACGTAATCCTTCCCAAAACCGTCCAAGATTTTGCAGACATCTTCTTCAAGGGTTTTGATAGTTCTCGTCTTGAATTCCATCAATTCATACTTCACCTTGTGCCAATACTTTTCAATGCGATTGAGTTCTGGACTGTAAGGCGGCAGAAAATAAAGCTTCAGTCCCTTTTGAGCCAGCGCCTGCAACATCGGCTGAACGGCCTTCGCTTTATGAAATGAAGCATTATCCAGAATGACGGTTAAAGACTTGCCCACGTACTTCATCAGCAGCTCAAGAAACTCGGTAAACAGTATTGAATTTGTTGTTTTCCACTGAGTAACTGAGTACAAATCCCCCGTAGAGAGCATGGCACCGATGACATTCAGGCGTTTTCCCCGATTGGCATCAATCTTGTGACATTTGCCTATAGGTGTCCAAGCACTGCGGTTTGGCTGGGCCAGTGCAAAACCAGTTTCATCCACATAGGCTATGGTGATTTCGTCACGTTCGGCTTGCGCTACCATCTCTTCGATTTCTAACTCTGCTTGTCTAAACCTGACTTCATCTCTTTTTTTTTTAAGCTATGACGTGTACGTTTCCAGATAGTGCCAAGTGCTTTCAACGCATTACGCACGGTGCCAACGCTCACTTCTACATCGCACTCTTCCTTTAACCGGCCCACTATCGCTGGGGCTGTCAGCGCTTCCTCTTTCGTCCAAATCTTGATCTGTTCAAGGTGAATTGCGTTCAGTTTCGGAGGTGCGCCGCTTCGATGCACGTCATATAAAAACGCAAACCCTTTTAATAACCAGTTCTTACGCCGATCGTAAACCGTATCGATATTCAGGTCTTGCAACACCACTATGGCATTTGCACTCAACCCATCGTCGAAATATAACAGTGTTTGAGCCCGATGACGTGCTCGCCAATCTCTTCCTTTTGCCACAACTTCTTGTAGCTTTGAACGATCGTCGGAAGATAACTCCAAGTTACTTAACTTCATGATTTACAAGGGCAGGTGGTTCTGTCTACATTCTTGCCCTTATATTACGGAATAATTTGTTGTCGGACGCTTATCAATTGCCCTTTCACTTATCAGAATTTGACCTGCCTCTTGTTGAAAAAGGCCCGGCTTGTTTTGTACATTGCTCTTTGAGTAATACCTGCCATCACCTTTTGCAGAGAGTGGCCTGGTTGCTATCGAACAATGGGGGCATCCATGATTTCAGATACACTGTGGATACAGCGGTTTAACCATTTCCTGAAAGCTTTTGCACAATTGGAAGAGGCGACCTCTCCATTTTCGCCGATATCAGCGACCCCGATGTTGCTGATCACATCAGGCGCATTGGTGCTGCTTGCTATGCGCGGGCCAATGAGTCAATCAACCATGCAGAAGACCGATAGAGCTTTCGCCTCTTGCGGCTAACCTTACTGGTCTGTTGCTTAGATTGCCTGAATGTGTTCATTTTTTTCACCGAACTCTACAACAAGTTCAGGGCGAGGCGTGCAGAGAGAGTGCGCTTGCCCATTGTCAGCACAGATTGGTTATGATTTCAATTTAAAAAAAAGGCCGTCAACAGAAGGCAACGATTATGATTTTAGCTGTTCAGGCATCAAACCAAATTCCGCCAGTGTGGCTTCTGGCTCCTTTTGCGACTCTTTTGCTCATGATCGCGACAGGCCCCCTCCTGTTCCATCGCTTTTGGGAGCGGCACTATCCGATAATTTCGACAGGGCTTGGTGTTCTTGTGGCGGGTTACTATGGAGTCGCCATGGAAAACGGGCTGGATGTTTTGGAACATACTCTTGAAGAGTACCTCTCTTTTATTGCCCTGATCTCATCCCTGTTTATTGTATCCGGTGGAATATTGATCAGGATAGAACGGAGAGGAACTCCCCTGACTAATGCTTTACTGCTTTTTGTTGGAGCCCTGATTTCAAATCTGGTCGGAACAACCGGAGCCTCCATGCTGCTCATACGTCCCTATATGCGCATCAATCAAGGGCGTCTCAAAGCATTTCATATTGTCTTTTTCATTTTCATTATCAGTAATATCGGCGGTACGCTTACTCCAATCGGCGATCCCCCCTTGTTTCTTGGTTTTTTAAAAGGTGTGCCATTTTTCTGGGTATTGCCAAAAGTATGGCTGCCGTGGATTATTGCCGTGGGTGTCCTGCTTCTCATTTTCGTAATACTTGATGCAAGGGCGGGAAATGTTGAACTCAAGGGAGCTACAGTAAACGGCGGTGTGAGGATTACAGGCAAAAGAAATTTCGTTTTTCTCGCGATGATCGTTACTGCGGTTTTTCTTGATCCGGCGGTGATTGCAGGGTTTCCAAGTCTTCAGGAGCTTTTTCATCTGCCATTCGGTATCCGGGAGGTGATTATGTCTGTCGTCGCCATTACTGCATATAAATTCTCAAATCGTGAGGCCTTTAAGGGCAATGAATTCAACTTTGAGCCCATCAAGGAGGTTGCGTTCCTTTTTATTGGCATCTTTGCAACAATGATTCCGGCTCTTGAACTTATTGGAGACTACGCTTCAAAACATGCCACCGAATTTTCTGTATCACGCTTTTACTGGATGACAGGGGCTCTTTCCGCACTGCTTGATAACGCTCCGACTTACATGAATTTCTTGGCCGGTGCTTTGGGAAAGTTTGGGCTGGATATCGCCACTCCAAAAGAGATACACCTCTTTGCTGAAGGCCTTGCCTCCCCGGTGCAGGGAGATGTCACCTCAGACATTTATCTTGCGGCGATTTCGGTTGCGGCGGTCTTTTTTGGGGCAATAACCTATATCGGTAACGCCCCAAACTTTATGGTAAAAAACATTGCTGCCCAGAGTGATGTGGAGGTTCCGGATTTTCTGGAGTACATTTTCAAATACTCGCTGCCGATACTGCTTCCTTTATTTACTCTCTTATGGCTCCTGTTTTTTAATTATTGAGAGAAGGCCGTTCATCAACAACACAAAAAACCATGAAAAGCTTTATTACTGCAATCAACAATGGGGAACATGGGTTTGTTCTCAAAAACTCTGTTTTTTTACCGTTTCATTGTGAAATCATCAGCATCTGGATTGGGAAGGAGATGTCGTTCATCTCAACACCTGACGTCATTACTGATCTTGGTGATCCTGGTGTTCTCCTGATCAGAGAGGGGGAATCCTACACCAATCTTGTTTTCAGAAAATGGAATGATCTTCCGAAAGAGCTTGGTCACCATAGCGGGCATATCATTCTGCATGCGGCCGAAAAAGGCGCAAATATTTTCAGCAAAGAGAACCTGCATTACATCAGGATTGGTTTTCATGACCATACAAAAGAGCTTTCTCTTGAAATTATTGATAACCCATTTGACCTGTGATTATTCCGCCCCCCATCACTACTTGTTTCAACTTTTTTGTTGACTCTATCATACGATAGTCTTTATTACCCTCCGATTTCTGACATACTTGTTCTGCCGGAATCTTTGGCGGAATGCTTTCCGTCCAGGGGTTTCTGGGCCACTGCTTTTCGGAACAGATCGGCGATCGATTCGTGGCTGGCATTGCTACGGAGCAGTGGCAACAGCTTCACCCCCTTTTGATCATAAAGACAACTGATGATGGTGCCATCAGAGGTAAGACGGATCTTGTTGCACTGGCTGCAGAAATTTCTTGTAAATGCAGGAATAATGGCAATTGAGCCTTTATGATCAGGCAAGAGATAGCTGAAATACTGGGTTGAGTGGCCCCTGATGGTCTGAAGCCCGGAGTAATTACTTTTCAGAAACTCCTGAATTTTATCGGCGCTGAAAAATTTTCCGGTACGCCAGATTTGATGGTCGTCAAAGGGTTGCAGCTCCAGAAATCGAACGGTGACGGCGTGCTCTCTGGCAAGGTCAACAAATCGCAAAATTTCATCGCTATTGATGTCCCGCATCAGAACCACGTTGAGTTTTGTGGGAATAACAGCCATTGCAAGAAGGTTGTCGAGATTACGGCGCACTCGACGATAAACATCTCTTCTTGTTATGGTATGATATCGTTCGCGATCAAGAGTGTCAATGCTGAAATTAATGGCATCGAGACCTGCATCAACAAGACGAGGAAGAAAACTGTCGAGCAGCATGCCGTTGGTTGTCAGGTTCACCGTTTTTATGCCTGCAATTTTTTTTGCTTCACGAACCAATTCTACAATATCCATGCGCAAAAGAGGTTCCCCACCGGTAAAGCGCACCTTTGTGACTCCAAGAGTGGCAAGCACCTTGATGATGGTCATGATCTCCAGCTTGCTCAGTTGAGAACGTGCATCGGTACTCTCCTGATGCGCCTCACTCATGCAGTAGGAGCATCTCAGGTTGCAATGCGACGTGACGGCGATACGCACATAATCTATAGGTCGGTGAAACGTATCGACAAGGGAACGCTGAAGGGTACTGCTCATACTGAAAAAAAAAGCATCATGAAGAAAAAGGCACCGCTCTTTTTTGATGAGCAAGCGCCTTTTCCAATATAAGAAGCATTACCGACAGTTACTTTGTGGTAACATCGTTGTTCGACAAAAGACTTACCGTTTTAATGGCATCATCGAGTTTGCCGGTATATTTTTTTACCCCCACTTTTGTGCCCTTGTACCAGGGTATTGTTGTTTTTGGATCGGTGTAGGATGAAAATGAACCCTCCCCGCCGCAAGCGGAGGGGTATCTGGCGTTAGAAAAACTTAACATACTTCACCGCAAGCGGTGGGAAATTCAACCCTGAGAGATTAAAAATTATCACCAACGATTTTGAGCGATTTATTGTAAATTATTTCATATAATGTTAATTTTAATCATATTTTAAGGTTCTGAAAAGCAAAGGAATGCGTCGGTCATCAAGCCGCATTCTGGCTGCGTGAATCGTGCATTTATGGGAATTTTTTCGGCTACGAACATTGTTTGAAGAGTAACGGGGCAAGTAGCCATAGCCAGTCAAAAAGGAGAACCGGAGTGACATGCAGTAAAGAGTTGATCGGCCTTGAAGGGTCTGTCTGGTTTCAGAAGGCCGAGAACAAGTTTCTTGGCGGAGACCGGATTGCTCTGCTGGAAAAAATCGATGAGCTCGGCTCAATCAGCAGCGCGGCAAAAGCTGTCGGTATCAGCTACAAAACGGCATGGCATTTGGTCAACATGATGAATAATCTTTCAGAAAAGCCGCTGGTTGACCGCGTAACAGGCGGAAAAGGTGGTGGTGGCACCATGTTGACCAAAGAGGGCAACAAAGTTATTGAACAGTTTCTTGTGGTGCAGGAAGAGCACAGGAAGTTTCTTCAGAATCTCGGAGATCGTCTCGGAGAGAGCGATCATCTTTATCAATTTCTTAAAAGAATAGCCATGAAAATCAGTGCGCGCAACATTTTTTCTGGGACGGTGGAAAAAATCGTCAAGGGGGCAGTCAATGCTGAAGTTGTCCTTCTGCTCAGTGGTGGCAACCGTATTGTCGCCATTATCACCAATGGTTCCGTTGATAACCTGGAACTTAAAGAGGGCTTGAATGCCTATGCCATCATCAAGGCGAGTTCAATTATTATCGGCCAGGAGCTGCACGAGGCTAAAATAAGTACGAGAAATATCTTGCCAGGCATCATCAGCAAGCTTATCGAAGGACCGGTCAGTACGGAAGTTGATGTCGAAATTGGTGGCGGGAATGTTATTTCTGCCGTTATTACCCATGGCAGTTCAGAGAAGATGTCACTGAAAGAGGGTGACCATGCCTGCGCAGCTTTCAAGGCCTCAAGCGTTATCATCGGGATAAGCTGAGCTCCTGAATCATAAAAAAACGCAAGATTTTTTTTGGAAAGTTTCAGAAAAATGGTTAACAATCGTTAACGCTTAACGAATAATGTTTGACTTATGAATTCAGGGACATCAAAAAATTTCACAACGAACTGCTGCTGTTGCCGATGGCCGCGCTTTTCTGACACTGGGATATCGGGGGAGAAGATCGTTACTTGAATTCATGAAGTACAATCTTGCAGACCGGCTCTGAATGTCAGAGTCGGTTTTTTTATTTTTAATCGGATCTTCAACAACAAATAAATTCATCGTAGTCATGTCAGCAAACGCAACCATAACATGCACAGGCATACCCTTACCAATAGTAAAACTGAATCGCATCGTCTTGCTCATCGGCATCCTTGCCGCCATGGTGTTCCAGCAGCCAATAGTGACCTCAGTACTGTTTTTTATCATCCTTTTCTCAGTACTGTTCGGAAGACAAGGCAGCCTCATTTTTTTCATCGGATCGCGCCTTTTTGCCAAACAAAACAAGGATGCGGCCACTGAAGACCCGAGACTCATGCGATTCAATAACTCAATTGCTGCAATTCTGCTCGGAGGGGCCCAGATCGCCTTCATTTCAGGCGCACCTTTTGTCGGCTGGATCTTTTCTGGAATAGTTGCTGTTGCCGCCACCATTGCGCTGGCTGGCTTCTGCTTCGGCTGCGCCCTGTTCTACCAGTTCAATCTGCAGCGCTTCAGGCTCTTCGGAAACAGGGTGCCGATCAACGAACAAAGGACTGCATAAGATTTTATTATCCACATCACCATTTAATAAGGAGAGGAATTAATATGAGTTCAGAAAACTATCGCTTTGAAACGCTTGCCCTTCACGCAGGCCAGCCCGTTGACGCAACACTCTCGCGTGGAGTGCCGGTCTATCGCACGACCTCCTATCTTTTCAAGAGCACCGAACATGCCGCAAACCTTTTTGCATTGAAGGAGCTTGGCAACATCTATACCCGGCTGATGAACCCGACTACCGATACACTCGAGCAACGGGTCACACAGCTTGAAGGCGGAGCGGCCTCGGTTGCCGTCGCATCGGGCACTGCGGCAATTTTCAATACCATCATTACCCTTGCTGAGGCAGGCGACAACATTGTTGCTGCCAACAACCTTTACGGCGGCACCTATACCCAGTTCGATGCCATCCTCCCGAAACTTGGTATCAACGTCACCTTTGTTGATCCAAAAGATCCTGCCAATTTTGAAACCGCAATTACAGAAAAAACAAGAGCCCTCTTCATTGAAACCATCGGCAACCCTGTGCTCGACTACACCGACGTCAGGGCCATTGCCGAGGTCGCGCACCGCAACGGCCTGCCGCTGATTGTCGATGCAACCTTCACTACCCCTTACCTCCTTAAAACTATCGACCTTGGTGCCGATATTGTCATCAACTCCCTGACCAAATGGCTTGGAGGGCACGGGGCTGGCATCGGAGGCATTATTACTGATGCAGGACGTTTCAACTGGAGTGGCGGACACCATCCACTCTTTACCGAAGCAGACGACAATTACCACGGTCTGCGCTGGGCTCTTGACTTGCCGGAACCTCTTGCACCAATCGCATTCGCCCTTCGCTTCCGTACCGTGCCACTCAGGAATCTCGGTGCCTGCATAGCGCCTGACAATGCGTGGATACTACTGCAAGGCATTGAAACTCTGCCTGTCAGGATGGCCCGTCATTCCGAAAATGCACTGAAGGTTGCCGAACATCTTGCACAGCATCCCGGAGTTGCATGGGTTCGCTATCCCGGTTTGAACAATGACCCCTCTTACCCAAAAGCTTCAAAAGATTTGAAGAACGGGTTTGGCGGCATGGTTGTCTTTGGAGTCAAGGGTGGTTACGATGCTGCCGTGGAGATTATCGACAACATCAAACTCTTTTCACACCTGGCCAACGTCGGCGATGCCAAGAGCCTGATCCTCCATCCGGCAAGCACCTCGCACAGCCAGTTGACGGAAGAACAACAACAGCAAAGCGGGCTTTCACCTGACCTGATACGCCTCTCCATCGGTCTTGAACATCCTGACGACCTGATTGAGGCTCTTGATGAGGCACTTCAGAGGGTAGCAACAAAACCGTAACCATGAAAAACGAATACAAGAACATCTCTGTTGTCCTTGCTGATACACAGTTTTTAACCAATGAAGCGATTCACTCAATCTTGAGCCACCTTTTCAAGGCATTCTATACCGTATCGACAAAGGCTGATTTGCTGCAGTATCTGCAAAAAGAGACAATTTCGCTCCTTATCACCGATTATATCCTGTTCGATTTTGACTCAGTCAGCGAACTTGGTGACTTGAAAAAACAGTATCCGGGAATGGGAGTCGTTGTCTTGAAGAATACAATCAATAACACAACCATAAAAGAGTTGAATGATATTGGCATTCAAAATATTGTCTTAAAAACCGATGATCGTGAAGAGATTTTTCACGCCATTGATGCTGCCTTGAAAGGGAAAAAATATTATTCAGGGGAGGTGCTGGATATTCTTCTGAAAAAGGAGACCGCTTTTGAAGATGCCAGCATCCTTACCACTTCTGAAATCGAAATCGTTCGCTTGATTTCGGGTGGGCTGTCGACAAAAGAAATTGCTGTAAAAAAACATAATAGTTTTCATACGGTCATGACACACAGAAAAAATATTTTCCGAAAACTTGGCGTTTCAAGCAGCCCGGAACTTCTCATGTACGCCATAAAAGCAGGCTTAATTGACAATATCGAATACCATATCTGATTTATACCGTATTGTCGGTATATAAGATGCCGTAATTGCGCTATTTGGATTACCACAATTATTGATGATGTTCAGGTTCGTTTTAACCAATAAATAACTACCTACAATTATGGGACGCATCGCAAAAAAACTGACCGATCTTATCGGCAATACACCTCTTCTTGAGCTTAAAAACCTCAATCGGGCACACAACACAAAGGCGACAATTATCGCAAAGCTTGAATACTTCAATCCCGGTGGAAGTGTCAAGGACCGAATCGGGTACGCAATGATCGAAGATGCTGAAAAAAAGGGGCTCATCAATCAGGAGAGCATCATCATTGAGCCAACAAGCGGCAATACCGGTATTGCTCTGGCATTTATTGCCGCAGCCAAAGGGTATCGCTTGATCCTTACCATGCCTGAAACCATGAGTCTTGAACGCAAGAATCTGCTCAGGGCTCTTGGCGCTGAACTGGTGCTGACACCTGGTCCGGAAGGCATGGTGGGAGCCATCAAAAGGGCCGAGGAGCTGCACGAGGAATATGAAAACTCGTTTCTTCCTCAACAGTTCAAAAACGCTGCAAATGCCGAAATTCATCGGAAAACAACCGCTGAGGAGATATGGAACGATACCGATGGCAATGTTGACATTTTTGTCAGCGGCGTTGGCACCGGTGGCACCATCACCGGCGTTGGAGAGGTTCTCAAAGAGCGCAACCCCGAAATAAAAATTGTGGCTGTTGAGCCATTCGATTCACAAGTGCTCGCTGGCGGCAAACCAGGCCCGCACAAAATACAGGGCATTGGTGCTGGCTTTGTCCCCGAAATTCTGAACACTTCCATTATTGACGAAATTATTCCGGTCAAAAACGAGGATGCACTGCGTACCGGGAGGCAACTGGCAAAAAACGAGGGACTGATTGTCGGAATCTCTTCAGGAGCCGCAGTCTACGCTGCAATTGAACTTGCACAACGGGAAGAAAATCGCGGAAAACGCATTGTTGTTCTCTTGCCTGATACAGGTGAACGCTACCTCTCAACGCTTCTCTACCATTTCGACAATGATGCAGCCAACTTTTGAACGCCGACATACAACTTTATCAATCTGAAGATCCTTGCAAAACACGAAGGTTTATTACTATGGAAACCAATAATAACAGTGTCATTGAGGTCGCAGTAAAACTCTTGTCCGCCTCCGGTAACACTGAGGTCGACGAAACTGGTGATCACGAACATCCGTTACCCTCCATTGAAAAAGTCAAGGAGATTGTTGAGCTTCTCCGATCGATAATCTTTCCGGGTTATTTCGGCGGGCCTGTTCTGCGCAAACAGTCACGCCACCACTTTCTGGGTGTGCGGATAGAGAAGCTCTATGGATTGCTCACTGAACAAATTCTCAGTGTACAGTACTTCGACACCGAAAACGGTGAATCCACAAACGCACCAGAAAAGTCAGCCGAAAGCGCCGGTCAGTTCATCGAAATTTTGCCGGAGATCCGCCGAAAACTGTGGACTGACGTAAAAGCGATATACGATGGTGATCCGGCAGCAAAAAATTATGGCGAGATCATCTTCTGCTACCCGTCAATCCGGGCCGTCATTAATTATCGAGCAGCTCACACCCTGCTCTCGTTGGGTGTACCCCTGCTTCCAAGAATCATCACGGAGATGGCGCACTCAGAGACCGGCATCGACATCCATCCCGGTGCCCACATTGGCGACTATTTCTGCATTGATCACGGAACTGGCGTGGTCATAGGAGAGACATGCATTATCGGTGACCACGTGCGCCTCTACCAGGGAGTAACACTCGGCGCAAAAAAATTTGAACTTGATGATGATGGCAATCCGGTCAAGAATGTTCCGCGCCATCCAATCATTGAGGACAATGTTGTCATTTACTCGAATGCCAACATCCTTGGCAGAATTACGATTGGCAAAAACTCGGTTATCGGAGGCAACGTCTGGCAAACGAAAAGCGTGCCACCCAATTCGAGAGTGTTGCAGCAGAAAGCCGTGGAAACAAGCTTTACAGACGGTCTCGGAATATGAGCGATTATCCTTTACATCATTATTAAACACTGAACCCGCAAATGTCAAACACACAACTGGAATCAAACAGCCACCTTCAACGCAGTGTCACAACCCACGTCGCAAGAAATCTGGCAAATACGACCAAGACTCCGCCACAGATGAACTCCATAACCCCGAGATGGCTCTTGAAGCTTCTGCCGTGGGTTCACGTCTCTTCTGGCACCTATCGCGTTAACCGCACAAAAATAGAGCTCCGCAAACCAGAACGTATCAACATCGATTTTCATGACGGTATCGCGTCGTTCAGACCCTCGGCGCTGAAAAGTATTCCTCTTTTTGCCTCGTTTGACGACGACATTATTGGTCGCATTGCCGGCAAGTTTGTGCTGGAAGAGGCTGAACTTGGCAATACCCTGATTCTCGAAGGTGAAGAGCGCCATAAGATCTTTATCATAGCACACGGACAGGTCGAGATTTTAAGCAAGGGACTTCATGGTGAAGACCTCCGCATCGCCCTGCTTTCTGAGGGAGAATATTTCGGTGAAGAGGAGCTTGTTTCCGAAAAACCATCGTCGGTCACAATCCGTACCATCACTCCAGGCTCTTTTTTTTCCATTTCAAGCGTTGATATCGAAAAGTTGTTCAGAGAATTGCCTTTGCTGAAAGAGTCTTTTCAGAAAGCGGTCGAAGAGTACCTTAAAATACGATCCACCGTCAACAAACACGGTGAAAAGCATATCGATCTTATTGCCGGATTCGAGGAAAATGTCGAAATCCCGGAAACCTATGTTGATTACTCAAACAAACCTCGCGAATACTCTCTGCAGGCCATTCAGACCGTCGTGCGCGTCCATACCCGGGTCTCCGACCTCTACAACGAACCCTTCAACCAGATCGAGCAGCAGATGCGCTTGACCATCGAGGGCATTAAGGAGCGTCAGGAGTGGGAGTTTATCAACAACAGAGAGTTTGGTCTGCTCCACTCTGCCGACCCCGGACAGCGCATCAGCACCCGTTACGGAACCCCGACCCCGGATGATCTTGACGATCTGCTCACCAAAGTGTGGAAAAAACCAGCATTCTTTATTGCGCATCCCAAAGCCATTGCGGCCTTCGAGCGCGAGTGCACCTGGCGTGGCGTGCCACCTGCCACCATCAACCTGTTTGGAACTCCAGTGCTCACCTGGCGCGGCGTGCCACTTATCCCGAGCGACAAACTTGAAATCAACAAAAACAGCAAATCCGGTCACGGAACAACCAATATTATTCTCGTTCGAGTCGGCGAAAATGAGCAGGGTGTGGTTGGACTCCATCAGGCAGGGATTCCCGGAGAGATCAGCCCAAGCCTTTCGGCAAGACTGATGGGGCTCGACAAACTCGGCGTTGCCTCCTACCTCTTGACCCTCTACTCATCACTGGCCGTCTTGACTGACGATGCTCTCGCGATACTTGAAAATGTCGAAGTGGGCTACTATCACGATTACGAACATCGCATCTCCGGAACCAAAATAAAATAAAAGAACTTTTTGACAACCCGTCATGGCAGGCTCTCAACGTGTCTGCCATGAATTCACAATTGTTATTTTATGTCAGAAGCATATCAACATCCGAACATCACAGGAGCCGAGAGCGAATCGCTGAATCCGACATTCATAGCGCAGCTTGCAAGCCGTCTCTTCAATGAGGTCCCGGAGGCCGGAAACGTCCCGAGAAGTGAAGGCGATGCCTCGGAAGCGCCATCCGCTGCAACCTCTGCACTCCGTGATAAAACAACTTTTATCGGCGCACAGGATAGTGAGGATATCCCATACACTGCTGCTCCTGCGCCGCCCCTGCACGATTTCTATTTTTTGTCGCAAACGCAAGAAAAAGAGCCTGAACCACTTGAACATCATGCCAATAAACTGACCGAACAGCAGAACTATGCTGAGAGTGACAAGGGCTCGAATGGTCTTGACCAGCTTCTGCGACGCTCACTGCCAGCACAAACTGATGAGCATGAATGCTACGCAGAAAAGCTTTACAGAGAGTTCACCGAGCAACAGGGCAGCCCCGTTCTTGAGATGGTGTTTCACTCTCTTCGCGGTAACTCCGAGTCGCCTGCCGGGCCTCGATTTGACCGCTCAGTCTTTGCACAACCTGAGTTTCCCGGAAAATCGCCCACGCCAGTCTGGCCAAATGGCGGCCCTGAAACACTGGGAGCCAGTCCATTGCCTTTCAGCGTTCCTGAAGGCTCGGCGGAACCTTACTATTTCCTGCGCGAACCACAACAGCCGATCCATCATGCAGAGGGATTTGATGTAGCCACCATTCGCAAGGATTTTCCTGTCTTGCGTCAGTTGGTTCACGGCAAACCGCTTGCCTGGTTCGACAACGCCGCCACAACCCAAAAACCACTGAGCGTCATCAACGCTGTCGCACAGTTCTACGCCACCGACAATTCGAATATCCATCGCGGGGCGCACACCCTTGCCGCTCGCGCCACCGATGCCTACGAAGGTGCCCGCGAAAAGATCCGGCAATTCATCGGCGCTGGCTCAACCTCGGAAATTATCTATGTCCGGGGGACTACCGAGGGAATCAACCTTGTAGCACAAACATGGGGAAGAAAGTTCCTCCAGCCGGGCGATGAGATTGTGCTCTCCATTCTTGAGCATCACGCCAACATTGTGCCATGGCAGATGGTTGCCCAGGAGAAAGGGGCACGCATCAAAGTGGTGCCGGTTAACGATCGGGGAGAAATCATTCTTGAAGAGTACACCAAACTGCTCGGGCCACGGACCCGCCTGGTGTCACTGACGCAGGCATCGAACGGCCTTGGAACCATTCTGCCGGTCAAGGAGATGATTCAACTGGCAAAACGCTATGATGCCAGAGTGCTTGTTGATGGTGCCCAGTCTGTTGCCCACATACCGGTCAATGTGCAGGATCTTGATGCCGACTTTTTTGTCTTTTCAGGCCATAAAATTTTTGCTCCAACTGGTATCGGTGTGGTCTATGGCAAAAAGGAGCTGCTTGAGGTAATGCCACCATGGCAAGGTGGTGGAAACATGATCAAGGATGTTCGTTTTGAAGAGACCATTTACAATGAAGCACCAGCAAAATTTGAGGCAGGAACACCCTCAATCGGTGATGCCATCGGCCTTGGCGCTGCGCTCGACTATGTACGCAAAATTGGCCTTGAAAACATTGCCCAGTACGAGCACGAGTTGACCGAATACGGCACTGAGCGACTTGCGCGGATTCCCGGCCTTCGTCTGATTGGAACAGCAAGAAACAAGGTGGGCGTGCTCTCTTTTGTGCTGAACAATCTGCCGAACGAAGAGGTGGGCAAACTGCTCGACCGCGAAGGCATTGCCGTCCGCGCCGGGCACCACTGCACCCAGCCGTCGTTGCGCCGGTTCGGTGTTGAGGGAACGGTGCGACCTTCGCTGGCCTTTTACAACACAAAGGATGAGATCGACCGGCTGGCTGATGTGATTAACCATATTCAGCGGAGATAACAAGGTGCTCCTCAAAACGTGACGTTTTCCTGGTTAACGTCACGTTTTGGAAAGTATGAAGATAGTTGTCGAAATGGTTACTCTAACCCCGACTGAATTACATTGCGGATTAAAGGAATATTTCATACCATACAACGTAGAAAGGCCGCATCAGTCATTGGCTTAAAGTACACCAGAATAAAGTCTGCCACTTTTTGTCTACTGGTTGAGGGTCACGTTAAGGTGTTTTGCGGATAACCGATGGTGCGACAAATTCAGACGATCATAAACAATAAAACACTGGATATATCATGGCAGTTATCTCAGTGTTTTATGGAATTATTATTTCTCTTTATTTTTTTGATAACCGACAGCATCACTTGCCGCATAAATTCAATGGGAAAACGGGCTGGATTTGTGCCCGGATACCTTATATCTGGATAGCCGGGAATAATTATCTCTTTTATCAAAATAAAATACGCCGTTTTGATTTTTACCCCTAATAGTCACCAACACACTGTCATCACCACATGCACTTCGAAACTCTTGCCATCCATGACGGACAAGCCCCGGATCCCCATACAGGCTCTGTAACCGTTCCAGTATATCAGACCTCGACCTTCGGACGTGACAGCCTTGACCAGCGCAGTGAGTTCTTCTATTCGCGAATTGGCAACCCGACCAGAAAAGCGCTTGAATCAGCGCTTGCCCTGCTTGAAAACGGGAAGTATGGCCTCACGTTTGCCTCGGGAGCGGCAGCAACGATGGCTGCCCTGCAGGTACTCAAACCCGGTGACCACATTGTCGCGGGCAACGATATTTACGGTGGCAGCTACCGGATTTTCGAGCAGCTCCTGAGACCATGGGGAGTCACCACCAGCTATAGTGAGAGTGAATCCACGGAGAGTTATGCGGCCTGCATCACACCGGCAACAAAGCTGATCTGGATTGAAACGCCAAGCAATCCGCTGCTCCAGCTCTCTGACATAGGGGCGCTTGGCAAGCTTGCCAAAGAGCACAGCATCCTGCTTGCGGTGGACAACACCTTTGCCAGTCCCTATTTCCAGCGCCCGCTTGACCTTGGTGCCAACATTGTGGTACACAGCACTACCAAATATCTCGGCGGACACAGCGATGTTATCGGTGGCGCCGTAGTGATGTCAGACATGGCAATACACACCGCTATCAAAAACTATCAGGGCGCTGCAGGGGCAGTACCCGGCCCCTGGGATTGCTGGCTTATTTTGCGCGGTTTGAAGACGCTGAAAATCCGCATGAAGGAGCACGAAGCGAGCGCCATGCACCTTGCGGAGATGCTTGAACAGCATCCGGCAGTGGAACGGGTTTTTTATCCCGGCCTTCTCTCACACCCGCAACATAAACTGGCAAAAGAGCAGATGAGCGGTTTCGGCGGCATGATTACCTTTGCCCTGAAAGATGGCCTTCCGGCAGTTGAACGGTTGATCGCAAAAATCAAGCTCTTTGTGCTGGCCGACAGTCTTGGCGGAGTCGAGTCGCTCATCTCTTCGCCAGCAAGAATGACGCTTTGGGCTCTCTCACAGGAAGAGCGTGACCGGCGGAGGTGTACCGACAACCTGATACGAATCTCTGTCGGTCTGGAAAATGCTGAGGATTTGGAAGCTGATCTGCTCAATGCGCTGGTGGGATGAATGGATGAAAGAAATAGTGAAAAAATGTCACAAATGATTACTATTGACCTGAACGGACAACAACAACCACTTCCTCCCGGTTCTACCGTCATCGATCTGCTCTCGATCATCGGTTCAAACGGAAAAAGCGTGGCTGTCGTTATTAATGATCATATCATTCGCCCCGAAAATCGTCCCTTACACCTGCTGCAGGAAGGGGATCGGGTTGAACTCCTGATTTTCGCCGGCGGTGGTTAACAGATTACTTTTATTATGGATTCATTGCAGATCGGCTCGTATGCCTTCTCCTCTCGTCTGATTCTTGGAACAGGAAAATTCAGCAACGCAACGGTTATGGTTGAAGCCGTGAGGGCTTCAGGGGCACAACTCGTGACCGTAGCGTTGCGCCGCTTCAACCGTGAACAGGCCGAAGATGACCTGTTTGGCCCCTTGTCGGCCATTGAGGGAATCACGCTCATGCCCAATACATCGGGGGCATCAACCGCAGCGGAGGCTGTTCGTGCGGCCCATATCGCCCGCGAACTCTCAGGAAGCCCCTTTATCAAGGTGGAAATTCATCCGAACCCGCAGCACCTGATGCCTGACCCGATTGAAACGTACGAAGCATCCAGGATTCTGGCAAAGGAGGGGTTTCTGGTAATGCCCTATATTGCCGCAGATCCGGTCCTTGCCAAGAGGCTTGAGGAGGTTGGCTGCGCATCAGTGATGCCGCTCGGCTCGGCCATCGGCAGCGGGCAGGGGCTTGCAACGTCGGAGATGCTCAACATTATCATCCGCGAAAGCGGTATTCCGGTCATTGTCGATGCCGGTCTGCGCTCCCCTTCTGAAGCTGCTCACGCCATGGAGATGGGATGTGAAGCGGTATTGGTGAACAGCGCCGTAGCAGTTGCAGGCAACCCGCCGGCAATGGCAGAGGCTTTCGCCGAGGCTGTTGCGGCTGGAAGGAAGGCATTCAGGGCCGGGCTCATGCAGAAAAGTGGTTTCGCCGTGGCAACAAGCCCACTCACCTCTTTTCTGGGAACACGCTGATGACAACGTTACCGAAATGGCTTTCCGACCATCGTGACACGACGGAGCTTGCCGCCATGCTGTCGTTGGCATCCTCGCGTTCCCTTGAAACACTCGCTGCCGAATCGAGAGCGATGACGCTACGCCGTTTCGGACGAACCATGACGCTCTACGCACCGCTCTACCTCTCGAACTATTGCTCAAGCGGCTGCGCCTACTGCGGCTTTGCCTCCGACCGCAAGATGCCGCGCCACCGTCTTGAAGCGGATGATATACGTCGCGAACTGGCCGCCATGAAAAAACTTGGCATCAGCGATATTCTCCTCCTTACTGGCGAACGCACTGCCGCTGCAGATTTCGACTATCTTCAGCGAAGTATTGCCATCGCGGCGGAGGAGATGCCGCGAGTCTCGGTTGAAGCATTCCCCATGAGCGTCAGTGAATACCGGGCGCTTGCCGACTGCGGCTGCACCGGTATTACAATCTATCAGGAGACCTACAACCGTGAACGCTACGAAACCCTGCACCGCTGGGGCCCTAAAAAAGATTTTCTTGCCCGGCTGGAAACTCCTGCACGTGCGCTTGAAGGGGGGATCAAAACCGTCGGGCTCGGGGTACTGCTCGGTCTATCCAATCCGGTTGAAGATGCACTGAGCCTCTATCGCCATGTTCGACACCTCGGGCGCACGTACTGGCGTGCGGGCATGTCCGTATCGTTTCCACGCATGAGGCCACAAACCGGTGGTTATGAGCCCCCCTTTCCGGTTGATGATCTCCTGCTCGCCAGAATCATCTTTGCCTTTCGCATCGCTCTCCCCGATACGGAACTGGTGCTCTCAACGAGGGAGAGCGCAACGTTCCGTGACGGCATGGCAGGGCTCGGAATTACCAGAATGAGCATCGAAAGCAGAACCACGGTTGGAGGATATTGTGAGAGTGAGAACGAAGAACACAAGGAGGGAACAGACAAGGGGCAGTTTGAAATATCTGACGACCGCACCGCAAAAGAGTTCTGTGCTGCACTGCGCCGCCAGAACATTGAACCTGTCTTCAAAAACTGGGAACTCTCCTATAACGGGCCATCATCAAGCATAACACTGGAAATACAACGAGAGGAAGAGCAACCATGCCACTGAACGACACCCTGAATGACAGCCAGCGCGAACGTTACGCCCGCCACATTGCACTCCAGGAGATCGGCGAAAAGGGACAGGTGAAGCTGCTCAAGGCAAAAGTTCTGGTCATCGGTGCTGGCGGGCTCGGTTCCCCGGTCGCCTTTTATCTCGCAGCAGCAGGAATCGGCACCATTGGCCTCATGGATGGTGACAAGGTTGATCTCAGCAACCTCCAGCGCCAGATTCTGCACACCACCGACTCAATCGGAGTTGACAAGGTAACCTCAGCAGCAGCAAGGCTTCTCGACCTTGATCCTGACCTCAAGCTCACTCTCTACCCGTTCCGGCTCACCGCTGACAATGCTCCGGAGATTCTTGCGCCGTACGACTTCGTGATCGATGCCACCGACAACTTCGACTCAAAATTTCTGATATCAAGAGCCTGCCACAACGCGGCAAAACCTTACTCCCACGCAGGAATCAGAGAGTTCCATGGCCAGACCATGACGGTGCACCCCGGTGCATCAACCTGCTACCACTGCCTTTTCCACGAAGAGGGGGTTCCTGCCGCCAGCATCCCGAAAGGACCACTCGGTGCCGTCCCCGGCATTATCGGTTCCATCCAGTCGACCGAAGCCATAAAAAATATTCTGACCATCGGGACACCACTCATCAACACCCTGCTGACCTGCGACACTCTCACCATGACCATCCGAAAAATAAGAGTCGCCCGCGACCCGCACTGTCCAATATGCGGCTGCTGACAACACAGCTTTCTGCAGAACATCAGCCAGCAAGAGAAATGTAAACGCGGTGTCTGTTATCCACTCTTATTCACGCGAATCAATGTTACACGAAATGATATCGGAGATTCGGGACTAATAATAGCTATTCCTGTTCCAAAAAAGGCAGTACCTCCCACTCACCAGCAAGTAGCACCAGCAAGTCACCCGGTCGAGCATCGGCAATAATCCTCTTTACTGCGTCGGAATGGTTTCGCTCGATGGTGATAGATTCCTGAGACACCCCTTCTTTCAGCAGACACGCCTGACTGTATTCAAGCATCTTGTTTATCGGATCATCACCACGCCACTC
The DNA here is from genome assembly GCA_903994455.1 of uncultured Chlorobiaceae bacterium. Taxonomy (GTDB): domain Bacteria; phylum Bacteroidota; class Chlorobiia; order Chlorobiales; family Chlorobiaceae; genus Chlorobium. The sequence goes on from CAJEXI010000005.1 coordinate 53,657, forward strand.
CGGGCTTTTCTGAACGTAAACAGGGTCACAGCCCAGAACAAAGTGATCGAATGTACGCGAAAGATAAGGGGCGCTCACTTTCAGATGCACGGGATGTCTGTTACCAATATTAAGGTTGAGCATGCGACGCTTACCTGTAACATGCAGTTTTGAAACCATCTGGCATAACTCACGAACACCATCCGGGTTATGGGCGAAGTCCAGCAATACCTTAAACTCAAAACCTTCGATGAAGTTAAAGCGACCAGGATTCTGTTCCTGAGTATTGGCAAAAATGGCCAGGGCTTTTCTTATAATTTCTTGAGGAATTCCTTGCGCCCATGCAAGTGCGACCGCAAAAAGAGCATTTATCTCATTGACACGCAGCAATCCGTTCATGGTGGCAGGAATATCTTCCAGTGGCATCAAGAACGACTGCCGTGTACCTTCAGCCAATACAATCCATGATGTTCCATTGTGTTTCTGGGCAAATACTCCTGCCCCACCCAGCTTGAGATGATCTTGCAACGCGAGAGTGGAAGAATCACGAGCGACAAGAATATGCTTCGGAGCGCGAGCATAGTAACGCATCGCCAAACACAAAGGGTCTTCGGCGTTAATGACAACGGCCTGCGTAGCTCTCTCCAGCACACTTGCCTTGAGGCGCCCCATCTCCCCCAGACTGTTGATGCCATCAACACCGATATGGTCATCCTGAACATTCAAAAGCGCTGCAACATCATAGCGATCGCAAGGATGACCAAAATAAATTAGTCCTTTTCGCGGCATCTCAATTACTGCTGCCTCTACAGCAGAATCTTCGAGCAGCATCCGACCGCCAGGATACCCGGAAAGATTCTGATCAGCTATCATATCATCTCCAACCCACACTCCATTGGTCGTACACACCCCTGCTCTCTTGCCTGAGGTCTTCCAGATATGATGAAGCATCCGGGAGGTTGTTGTTTTACCGTTGGTTCCAGTAATAGCCGCAACAGGAATACGTGGAGATTTTTTGCGGAACAGCCAGTCGATAATTTCACCATTGATGTCACGATCCGGCACACTCAGCCAATGGGGACGAAAACCCGGCTGGGAGTTTACCTCAATAATTTTGCCCCCAATATCACGCCATGATTTTGCAATATCAGTGCACAAAAAATCAACTCCGGCAATATCAAGACCAATCAGGCGAGTCGCACGCTCAACAACAATTCTGTTATCGGGATGCACCTTGTCTGTCACATCAACCGCACTGCCGCCGGTACTGATATTGGCCGTATACCGTAACCGCACAAAGCGCCCCGTCTCCGGCACACTTTCGACCTCCAGACACTGGTCACGAAGACAACGCATAGCCTCAGCGTTCAGGTCAATTGCAATCAAAATGCTGCGTTTTACCTGACCACGGCGCTGATCAGCATTAACCTCTTTAACCAACTGTTCAACACTGCTTATACCATTACCTGTAACACCAGCCGGAATACGCAGAGTCGCCATCAAAAGTTTTCCGCCCACAACCAGCATTCTGTGATCATCACCATCAACATGCTTTTCTACAATGATACCATCTGGACTGAGCCTGAAAGCGTTATCCACTGCTTGATCAAAGATGGCCTTATCTTTAATTCCAGGGACAACCCCTATACCCTGTTCTTGTTGTAACGGCTTGACAACAACTGGCCAGCCAAGTTTTGCCGCACCAGAAAATGCTTGTTTCCGATCGCAAGCCATAAAACCTGAAGGAACAGGCACACCATTCTGTTGTAAAAGAGAGGATGTCTGAAATTTATGGTGTGCGATACGAACACCGATAACACTGGTAGCATCAGTAAAGCTGCTATCCATACGCAAAGCGTTGGTGCCCCATCCCAGACGAACAGAGCCAGTTGAAACAGAAACCGGTATCTTGCGTTGCCATGCAGAACAGGCAAAGCGAAGAGAATTGGGAGAGAGGCCACCCGGTTGAGCATTGAGCAACCACTCATCAAATTCTTTTGCAAGCTTGCCTGGCAGCTCTGCGACAGGAGAAGATGCCGACCAAAGCAAAAGGTATCGCAAAGCAAAATACAAGGCATTTTTAAAAACTGGCTCACGTTCCCAAGCCAAAGCAAGGGCGATTGAAGAACCTGACACCATGAGCACCCTGCCATCCCCTGCAAAATCACCTGCCCAACGCTGGAATGCAATGGTCAGCGCCACTACCCAGTGAGGTAATGAATATTCCATGCAGGGTTCAACTAAAAACGCATGAGGCAACTCTTCAGTCTTGATACCAAACAATAAATGCTGTGGCCACAAATACGTAACCTGATGACGAACATCATCATCCGTTAGCGACCACTCTTTAATCTGCTCTTCAAATCTCAATATCAGCGTAGCAGTCTTTCCAGACAGGCCAGCATAAGCGCCTCGGTAAAATTTCAGATTTTCTATCGTAACCATCAAAAAAAAATGTGTAGCCCAAGCAGAGCGATTCATAAAAACAGTAACAGGGCGAAGAGCCCATGAGCCATGGATATACAAAAGTTTGAATCAAATAGCGCTGTATAAATGACACTCCTCTGTTAATTGGTATCGGAATTGCAATAACATAGTTCATCAAATTATTTACCCGTATGATTTTCGTGAAATCATTCGCAATAACCGTTGTTATTTATTATACTCAGTGTCAGTTAACATCTGTTAATATACCGTAGGTGCAAAAGAGCAATTCAATCAGCGACTAACACTTTTTTACTTATAGACCATCTCCTTGTAATATAATTCTTTTGAAAGACAAGCACGTCACATCATGATGCAGCAGAATAGCAGCAGCTCTTATCTTTTTGGGGGAAATGCCCCCTACATCGAAGATCTTTATGAGGCCTATCTCGACAATCCGGGCTCTGTTTCTGAAAAGTGGCGCGCTTACTTTGACGCCATGCAGAATATGCCGGGTTCGAACAGTGCCGATGCTCGCGACATCGCACACTCACCCGTCCAGGCATCGTTTGCTGAAAGAGCCCGCCTTGGCCCCATCCACCGTATTGTAGCAAATCCTGATGCCGAACTGGGGCGCAAACGGGTGTCGGTTCAGAAACTGATCGCCGCCTATCGCAACATTGGCTCTCGCTGGGCAGATCTTGATCCCCTGAAACGTCAGGAGCGACCCGCACTCCCCGATCTTGAACCCTCCTTTTACGGGTTCACGGATACCGACATGGATATTGTCTTTAACACCAGCAATACCTATTTCGGCAAGGAAAGTATGCCGCTGCGCGAAGTGTTGCAGAATCTGCGCGAAACCTACTGTGGCACCCTTGGCATTGAGTTCATGTACATCACTGACCAGACGGAAAAACGGTGGTGGCAGGCAAAGTTCGAGACAATACGATCGAAACCCGATTTCACTGTAGAGAAGAAAAAACATATTCTTGAACGGTTAACTGCTGCGGAAGGATTTGAGCGCTACCTGCATACCCGCTTTATCGGCCAGAAACGCTTCTCCCTTGAAGGTGGAGAGAGCTTTATTGCCGCTATGGATGAGCTGATTCAGCGTGCAGGCAAAGCGGGGGTTCAGGAGATTGTCATCGGCATGGCCCACAGGGGACGGCTCAATGTGCTGGTCAACATCATGGGAAAAAATCCGCTGGATCTTTTTGCGGAGTTTGAGGGCAAACATGCGGCTGATCTTCCCTCCGGCGATGTCAAATATCATCAGGGCTTTACCAGCGACATTGCCACTCCCGGCGGCCCGATCAATCTCTCTCTTGCTTTTAACCCTTCGCATCTTGAAATTGTCAATCCGGTTGTTGAGGGCGCGGTCAAGGCCCGCCAGGTCCGCAGGGGCGACAGGGACGGTTCACAGGTGCTGCCAATTCTGGTTCACGGTGATGCGGCCTTTGCCGGGCAGGGTGTCATCATGGAGACGCTGAATCTTGCGCTGACAAGGGGATACGGCACCGGCGGCACGGTTCATATTGTTATCAACAACCAAATCGGCTTTACCACCTCCGACCCTCGCGACAGCCGTTCAACAACCTACTGCACCGATGTGGTCAAGATGATTGAGGCACCGGTGCTGCACGTCAATGGCGACGACCCTGAATCGGTCGTGCTGGCAACACAGATGGCGCTCGATTACCGGCAGGCGTTCAAACGCGATGTGGTTATTGATATTATCTGTTTCCGTAAGCTTGGCCATAACGAACAGGATACTCCGGCCATGACCCAGCCACTGATGTACAAGAAGATAGACAAGCACCCCGGCACCCGGAAACTCTTTGCCGAAAGACTTGAGTCGCAGGGTGTCATTAACGAAGAGTATGCCACAAAACTCAGTCAGCAGTTCCGCAAGGATCTTGATGAAGGAAAGTACTCCGCAAATCCGGTGCTGGTCAATAAAACCATCTTTACAGCGGAACCGGCAACAGGGCGTGATGAAGTCTCCGAAACCGGCGTTCCGCTTGCCGAGCTCAGACGACTCTCGGAGATGATCACCAAAATCCCCGAAGGGTTCAAGCTTCACCAGTTGGTAGAAAAGGTGGTCAATGACCGTGCCCGCATGGGTCGTGGAGAACAGCTTCTCGACTGGGGTATGGGTGAACATCTGGCATTTGCATCCCTTGTTGCTGGCGGTTACCCGATACGCATTACCGGTCAGGACAGCGGCAGGGCAACATTTTCGCACCGCCATGCCGTTCTGCACGACCAGAAACGCGAAAAATGGGATTCGGGCATTTACATCCCGCTTCAGAATGTAGCCAGCAACCAGGCTGCCTTTACGGTTATCGACTCCGTGCTTTCCGAAGAGGCGGTTCTTGGTTTTGAATACGGCTACTCGATCTCCGCTCCCGACACCCTGGTGATCTGGGAAGCACAGTTTGGCGACTTTGCCAATGGTGCGCAGGTGCTTGTCGATCAGTTTATCACCTCCGGTGAGGTCAAGTGGGGCCTGGCATCCGGCCTGACCTTAATGCTGCCCCACGGCTATGAAGGGCAGGGACCGGAACACTCATCAGCCCGACCGGAACGCTTTCTGCAGCTCTGTGCCGAGAACAACATCCAGGTTTGTCAACCAACCAACCCCGCCCAGATTTTCCACCTGCTTCGGCGGCAGATGACCACCATGATCCGCAAACCACTGGTGATTCTTACTCCTAAATCACTGCTCCGTAACAAGGAGGCGGTCTCTGCACTTGGCGAACTCTCCACCGGAAATTTTCTGAACATTATCAGTGATACGACCGCAAATCCTGAAAAAGTGCGGAGAATGATTGCCTGTTCCGGCAAGGTCTATTACGATCTTCTGAACCGCAGACGGGAAAACACAGCGGAAGATGTTGCCATTATCCGTATCGAACAGCTTTATCCTTTTCCACTTGAGGAGTTTGGCGCTGAACTTGCGCTCTATCCTCAACTGAAGGATATTGTCTGGTGTCAGGATGAGCCTAAAAATCAGGGGTATTGGCGTTTTCTCCAGCATTATATCATGAAAGCGATGATGCCAGGCCAGCAGTTCGGCTATGCAGGAAGGCTCGCATCAGCATCGACCGCATGCGGTTATGCTGCAATACATGCTATCCAGCAAAAGGCGTTGCTTGATCAGGCATTCGGTGAGTTTAGCGTTTTTTTCAACAAATAATATCCACGAATGGCAATCATTGATGTCACTATATCCCAGTTGTCGGAATCCGTTGCAGAAGCAACACTGCTGAACTGGAAAAAATCCCCGGGAGAAGCTGTTGCTGTAGACGAAATTCTCTTTGAAATTGAAACCGACAAAGTTGTCTTTGATGTACCGTCTCCCTCCGCAGGCGTTCTCTTTGAAATTCTTGTCGGTGACGGTGGCACGGTCGTTCCCAATCAGGTTCTGGCACGCATCGACAGCGAAGGCAAACAGGCAGCAGCATCTGTTCCTGATCAGCAAAAGATCGAAACGGCTCCGCAAACGGTTGTTCCAAAATCGGAAGGCGGAAGTGCCATGCCTGCCGCAGCAAAACTGATGGCTGAAACCGGCCTGAACCTGTCGCAGGTAGAGGGCACCGGCAGGCATGGAAGAGTTACCAAAGGCGATGTTCTTCAAGCTATTGCCGCAGGAGCAGAACCGGCGGCCAAACCAGCACAGGCAGTTCCGGCAGTACAAAAGCTGAAACCAGCAGAAGCCGTTACTGACCCTTCTCTGCTGACCGACCGACCAGAACAGCGCGTCCCCATGACCCGCCTCAGAGCGCGAATCGCTGAAAGGCTTCTTCATTCCCAGGCAACCAATGCCATTCTGACAACCTTCAATGAGGTTGACATGCATGCGGTCATTGAGTTGCGCAACCGCTACAAGGTTGCCTTTGAAAAAGAGCACGGTGTCAAGCTCGGCTTTATGTCCTTCTTTGTCAAGGCAACCGTACACGCCCTGCGCAAATATCCTGTCCTGAACGCTTCAGTTGACGGCAAGGATATCATTTATCACGGTTATTTTGATATTGGAATTGCTGTCAGTTCACCAAGGGGTCTTGTTGTCCCTATCTTGCGCAATGTCGACCAGATGACCATTGCCGACATTGAAGGCAAAATTGCCGACTATTCGACCAAGGCAAAATTGGGAACACTCTCTCTTGAAGAGCTGACCGGTGGCACCTTCTCGATTTCCAACGGAGGCGTTTTCGGTTCAATGCTTTCAACACCGATCATCAATCCGCCGCAGTCTGCAATTCTTGGCATCCACGCCACCAAGGAGAGGCCGATTGTGGAAAACGGGCAGATCGTCATTCGACCGATGAACTATCTGGCCATGTCTTATGACCATCGGATTATCGACGGCAAGGAAGCGGTACTTGGTCTTGTTGCAATCAAAGATGCTCTGGAAGATCCGGCGCGTCTCTTACTTGATCTTTAAGGGAGAAATTATACTATGAGCAAACAATTTGACGTTCTCGTTATTGGCGCTGGCCCTGGTGGGTACATCGCTGCAATCCGTGCGGCACAGCTTGGCTTTTCAGTGGCCTGCTGCGAGTTCAGCGCTTATGACGATCCTGCCGGAGAACCACGGCTTGGCGGCACCTGTCTCAACGCAGGGTGTATTCCCCTCAAAGCGCTTGTCGCTTCATCGGAAGCATACGAAAAAGCAGTGCTTCACCTCCCTGAGCATGGCATCACTGCTACCGGAATAAGCATTGATGTTGCAAAAATGCAAAAGCGCAAGGAGGCTATTGTCACCAAAATGACCTCCGGCGTAAAATTCCTTTTCCGTAAAAACAAAATCACTTTTCTCAAGGGCCGAGGCTCTTTTGCCGGAAAAACTGATGCCGGCTATCGGATCATCATCAGCGGACAAGATGGCGATGAGGAGGTGCTGTCACAGAAGGTGATTATTGCTACAGGTTCAAAAGCCCGTCATATCCCCAACGTCCAGGTCGATAACGTAACGATTTGCGATAACGAAGGCGCACTGAAATTCACCGAAGCGCCAAAAAAACTGGGTGTCATTGGTGCGGGTGTCATTGGCCTTGAAGTGGGTTCGGTCTGGCGCAGACTCGGTGCAGAGATTACGGTTCTTGAAGTGATGCCCTCGTTTCTTGGTGCCGCCGACGAAAGTATTTCAAGAGAGGCTTCCAAACTCTTTTTAAAACAGGGCCTGAACATCAAGCTCGGTGTCAGAATCGGCCAGGCTAAACTCACCAAAGATGGTGTCAGCATTGCCTATACTGACGATCAGGGTTCAGAACATACCCTCGAATGCGACAAGCTGATTGTCTCCGTTGGCCGTACTCCAAACACTGAAAAGCTCAACCTTGAGGCTGTCGGCCTGCAGACCGATGAACGAGGCTTTATTCCCGTCAACGACCATTGCGCTACTGCCGCTCCCGGTGTTTATGCCATCGGAGATGTGGTGCGGGGCCCCATGCTGGCACACAAGGCTGAAGACGAAGGCGTGATGGTGGCCGAACTGCTGGCAGGTCAGAAGCCGCACCTCGACTACAACAGCATGCCCTGGGTTATCTACACCACCCCGGAAATTGCCTGGGTTGGAAAAACCGAACAGCAGCTTCGCTCTGAAGGACGCGACTACAAAACAGGACAATTTCCTTTTGCGGCCAACGGACGGGCACTGGGCCTTGGTGATGCGGATGGGTTTATCAAAATGCTTGCTGATGCAAAAACCGATGAAATTCTCGGCGTACACATTATTGGAGCAAGCGCCTCCGACCTGATCGCTGAAGCTGCGCTTGCCATGGAGTTTCATGCATCATCCGAGGATGTGGCCCGCACCTGCCATCCTCATCCAAGCCTTTCGGAGGTGATGCGCGAAGCCGCTCTCGCCATTGAAAAGCGTGCGCTTAATATGTAATGCTCAGCAGATTCTTGGTAACTGTTCACCAAGCGGAAGATCAATAATCCGTCGGCTGCCATACACTGTACGCATGACCACCATACCGGGATGATCGTCAACCACCGATCCGATGATGACGGCATCCCGGCCATGGTCGAAGTTCCGCATCACCTCAAGAACCTTCCCGGCATCACCTGCCGCCACAGCGACAACAAGTTTGCCTTCATTGGCCACATGGAGGGGATCAATACCAAGCAGTTCACAGGCACCCCGAACATCGGGTTTAACAGGAATTGTGGTCTCATGGATCTCAATGCCGACAGAAGAGGATTGTGCAAGTTCATTAAGGGTTGCTGCCACTCCCCCTCTGGTCGGGTCTCGCATGGCATGGATGGTAAACGGGACTGCATCAAGCATTGCACTGATCATGCCATTGAGCGCACCACAATCGCTTGTTATCCTTGACTGGAATGAGAGACCTGTGCGCGAGGTCATGATGGCCATCCCATGATCGCCGACGGTTCCTGACAGAATAATGCTGTCGCCCGCCTTCAGGTTTCGGCACGAGAGGTTGACTCCCTCTCTGATAACTCCGATGCCGGAGGTATTGATAAAAATCCGGTCGCACTGCCCTTTGCCGACCACTTTGGTGTCGCCGGTCACCATCATCACTCCTGCCCGATGAGCAGCTTCGGCCATGCTTTTGACAATGACTTCAAGCTCTGCCAGCGAAAACCCCTCTTCAAGCACGAAGCCCGCGCTGAGATAGAGAGGCTTTGCTCCGCCAACTGCCAGGTCGTTGACAGTACCGTTAACAGCAAGCTCTCCAATGTTGCCACCAGGGAAAAAAATGGGGCTCACCACGTAGGTGTCGGTAGTAAATGCAATTCGTCCAGACGGAAGATCAAGCTTTGCCTGATCGTCAAGCAGGTCGAGGAAGGAGTTGTGAAGGTGTGGCATAAACACCCGCTGCATGAGCGCCTGCGATAACCGCCCCCCGGCACCATGGGCCATCTGGACAGTTTCGTGCTGCATAATCGGGGCTGGACAGGTCTGGACAATGGTCATGGGGTAAGATGATAGTTATAGTATGCAGCACAGGCCCCTTCGGATGAGACCATGGTGGCACCAAGCGGATGCTCTGGCGTACACTCTTTCGCAAAAGCGGGACAGCCATCGGGCTTCAGCATCCCCTGCAGCACCCTGCCGCTCATGCAGAGTGGAGACTCTTGTGCACAGATATTGGTGACCTGAAACCTTTTTTCGGCATCAAACGAGGCAAACTCCCTCCTGAGACCAAGACCGCTGCCAGGAATCGGGCCAAGGCCGCGCCACTGACGGTCGGTCACCTCAAAGACTTTCATGATAATCTCCCGCGCCAAAGGGTTGCCTTCACGGCTTACGACACGCCCGTAACGGTTCACTACCCCTGACTTGCCCTCTTCCAACAACTCAATGGTTTTGAGAATCCCCGCAAGCAAGTCCACAGGTTCAAAACCGGTCGGCACAATCGGCACCTGAAACTCACGGGCGATCGGCTCATACTCCTCATAACCCATCACCGCGCAGACGTGCCCCGCTGCAAGGAAACCCTGAACCCGATTTTCCGGTGAAGAGAGAATAGCCCGCATGGCTGGCGGCACCATCACCTGGCTCACCAGAACACTGAAGTTCTCAATTCCCTCTCGTGCGGCTTGCCAGACCACCATAGCATTGGCCGGAGCCGTCGTTTCAAATCCAACAGCAAAAAAGACCACCTCTTTTGAAGGGTTATCGCGGGCAATCTGCAGGGCATCAAGAGGCGAAAAAACAATGCGCACGTCCCCTCCTGCACTGCGCACCATAAAGAGATCTCTTGCATTGCCGGGTACACGCAACATATCGCCGAAACTGGTAAAAATCACCTCTTCCCGTGCAGCAATAGCCAGAGCCCGCTCAATGGATTCAAGCGGAGTCACACAAACCGGGCAGCCGGGACCATGCACCAGCTCGATAGTATCGGGCAGCAATTGGTCGATGCCGTTTCGGATAATGGAGTGCGTTTGCCCGCCGCAGATCTCCATGATGCTCCAGTGCCTGGCAGTTTTTCTGCGGATCTCTTCAAGCAGCTTCAGGGCAAGCTGAGGATCACGGTATTCGTCGATGTATTTCATTGGTCTCAGCTTCACAACGATTCCGCTGAGGGAAGCTCTTCATCAGGCTGGAATGCCCCGCTCTCAATCAGCTCCTGCCAAAGCTTCAGGCTCTCAGCCGCCTCCTCTTCATCGATGATTTTCAGGGCAAACCCGGCATGAACAATGGTGTACTGGCCAACCTTGATGTCGGGCACATATTCAAGACAAGCTCTTGTTTTTGAACCATTCACATCGATAGTGCCCATTTTCAGGCCGTTTTCGATTGTGAGTTCAAGGAGTTTTCCGGGGATAGCAAGGCACATGGGTGTCTGAAGCTGAAGTTATGAAACATTCATTCAAGGTAAGAAAAAAAGACCCCTCCACCAGAAGGGGGCGTTGGTTGATTTTGTGTCTTTACCCTATACAACGACTCTTCAGAAAATTTCGCCCGATAATCGCCTGACCGAGCGAAAGACCGCCATCATTGGTTGGTACATGGGCATGGGTGAGCACCTTGTAACCTGAAGATTGCAGTTCATGAAGCATGGTTGTAAAAAGAAGCTCATTCTGGAAGACACCTCCACTGAGCACGACGGTTGTTATGCCGGTGGCTTTGGATGCTTTTTCGATACCATCACAGAAACTGCTTGATAAGGTACGATGAAACCTTTGACTGATTTCCTGTACCGGCATTCCCTGTTTCAGAACAGAGACAATCTCGTTAATCATGGGCGTGACCCGAATAATCCAGCGAGCGCTGCCCTCTTGCCCGGCATTTTTGTTGCCGTTGATTCCCTCTGCATTATTATTTGGAGGGTTACGCGAAGTGGCTGCCTCTCTCTTTCCATGAACATGTTCTTGGTCCGTGTGCGGTAACCGATAGGCTAAGGAAGGATCACAATGAAGAGCGTGACAAAACTCTTTATCGCCAACTCTCCCCCCCGCCGCGTGCATCAGCGCTATGGCAGCCTCTCCTTCATACGTGATATCCCCTCGCAGATTGCAGAGCGCAGCAACAGCATCGAACAGGCGCCCACAGCTTGAGGTTTCAACAATGTTTACCTTTTTTTCGAGCAGTTCAAGAATTTGCGCGACATTCCGCCCTTTCATAAACTGCAGGTCGGGAAGGAGCGCACAACTTCTGTGAAGATAACCAAGCGCCAGACGCCATGGCTGCATCACTGCTGCATCACCGCCCGGCAGTGGCATGGACTCCAGCGAGGCAAACCGTTCCACTCCGGCAGCGTCACCAATCAACACCTCACCACCCCATATCGAGCCATCACTTCCGTAGCCCGTTCCATCAAGGATAAGACCAATCGCGGGCCCCTCCTCCCTGTTTTCGGCAAGGCAGGCAACAAGATGGGCATGATGATGCTGCACACCAAGTACCGGAATATGCTGCTGTTCCGCCCACCGGGTGGTCATGTAGTCAGGATGCAAGTCATGCACGACAAGCTGAGGTGTTACCTGAAAAAGGCGCTGCAAGTGGGCGACAACCTGCTCAAAATGGCGGTACGCCTCAAAGTTTTTCATGTCGCCGATATGCTGGCTCATCAACGCATGATTGCCTTTCAGCAGGGTAATGGTGTTTTTAAGCTCCCCCCCCGTGCCAAGTACTGTGGGCCCGCCTTCACGGAGCAAGATTGGCGCAGGCACGTATCCCCTGCTTCGCCTGATTTGCCGAAGCTCTCCTGCAAGATGAATGGTCACCGAATCGTCACATTTGAGGTAAATCGGGCGATTGTGGAGCAACAATATATCGGCAATACCCTGAAGTCTGGAGAGCGCTTCATCATTCTCATTGACAATGGGCTCTTCGCTGAAATTGGCGCTGGTCATCACCAGAGCATCGAGACTCTCCTCAAAGAGCAAGGTATGCAGCGGTGTAGAGGGAAGCATGACTCCAAGGCGATCGTTACCCGGCGCTACGGATGGTGCCAGCATGCAGCTTTTCCTCTTTTTCAGAAGCACAATGGGCGCTTCCGCTGATGTCAATGCTGCGAATTCACCATCGCTCACGTCGCAGAAGCTCCGCACCTTCGCCATATCACGCATCATCACCGCAAAGGGTTTTGCCTCACGCCCTTTCCGCTCTCTCAGCCGCCGCACTGCAGCATCGTTTCGGGCATCGACCGCCAGATGAAAACCGCCAAGCCCCTTTATAGCCAGAATAAGCCCCCGTTTCAGCATCGCCACAGCTTCTGCTGCAACATCACCCTTCAACGACTGGCCATGCTCCTGCCAAACATCAGACTGTGACTTATGAGACTCTGCCTCGCCATCAACGACCTGAGGCTGGTCACTATCCAGAATAACTTTTGGCTCCCCATGAACAAGAGTGAGATCAAATTCAGCTTCACCAGCGTTACGCATCTGCACACCACAGGCATCCAGCAGGGTAAGAGAAGGACCGCACACGAGACATGCATTGGGCTGCGCATGAAAACGGCGGTCAAGAAGATCGTGGTACTCCCGCTCGCACTCCGGACACATCGTGAAAGAGTGCATCGAAGTAAAGGGACGGTCGTAAGGCAGACGATCAACGATGGTGTATCGAGGGCCGCAATTGGTGCAGTTGATGAAGGGATAACGATACCGGCGGTTTAACGGATCAAGTAGTTCACGACGGCAATCGCTGCAAAGGGCAATATCAGGCGGAATGAGGGTTTCAACATCGGTATCAGCACTCGAATTTGCAATGATAAAGCGCTCCTCCGCAACACACTCAAGAGCGCTCACTGTCATTGCCTCAATGCGGGCAAGCGGTGGAAGGTCGCTCTTGAGTGCACAACAAAAACTGTCGAGAAGCCTGGAAACGCCCTGCACCTCAATCAAAACGCCTGACGGGGTATTGCGGATAAACCCTTTCAGCCCGAAACCGACGGCAATCCGGTAAACAAACGGCCGGAACCCGACCCCCTGTACAATCCCGTTAACCAGCAGACGACGACGCGCTTCTCCCTGAATACTCAATGGTGTATCAATCTCTTTTCGAGCCACTCCTGCCATACCGCAAGCCCCTCACCGGTTTTCGCCGACACTTCGAACCATCCGAGATGGTGGTTGACCCGCATGGCATTCTCCCGACACTTCGCCACATCAAACTCCACGTAAGGCAGCAGATCAATCTTGTTGAGGATGCAGAGATCGGCCTCATGAAAGATGGTCGGGTACTTCAGTGGCTTGTCGTCGCCCTCAGTCACGCTGATAATCACCACTTTCAGAGCCTCGCCAAGGTCAAAGAGCGCCGGGCAGACAAGGTTGCCGACGTTCTCGATACAGAGCAGCGAGTTATCCTGCAAGTCGAGTTCCTTGACCGCACGGTTGACCATCAGTGCGTCAAGATGACATCCAGAACCAGTATTGATCTGAATCACCGGCACGCCAAGCGCATGAATACGGTCAGCATCATTGGTGGTCTGCTGGTCACCTTCAATAACGGCAACCGGAAAACGCTGTTGCAGCAATGGTATGATTTGTTCGAGCACCGAGGTTTTTCCTGAGCCTGGAGAACTGAGAAAATTCAGGGCAAAAATGTTCTTTGCCTCAAAGTATCCACGATTTCTTTCGGCAAGAAGATTGTTTTGCTGGAGAACATCCTGCTCAAGCATAATCTTCCGGCTTCTCCCTTCATGGTGATGATGATCGTGAGCATGATCGTGCCCATGGGCGTGATCGTGGCGCTCCCCGTGGAAATGATCGTGACCATGATGCTCCCCATCGGCATGAGGATGGGTATGCTCTTCTGCGCCAGGGGTGACATGAACATGATAATCGCTCTCACCGGGTTTGCGAAGCACTGCCCCGCCATCAGCCGAACAACCGCAGGTATCGCACATTCTTTTACTCTCCCTCTTCTTCTATGGTTATTGATTGAATGAGAAACTCCTCACCGGAGACAATCTTTATCCGAAGCGAACGACATTCGGGACACTCGGCATAATAAAAAGTGACAGAAAACCTCATGCCGCACTCCCCGCACTCGCCGATACCTTCTGGCTCGTCAACAGCAAGCACAGCCCCTTCAGCCTGCGTCCCTTTCGCAGCGGCTGAAAAACAAAATTTAAGGGATTCCGGCTCAATTCCGGCGAGTTTACCGATCAGGAGATCAACGCCTGAAATCCTGCCAGCACCCTCCTCTCGCGCTTTTGCCTCAACAGCTTCAACGATTGAAAGCGCAATACTCATCTCGTGCATAACTGACAGTGGAGAATATTTCTTTCCAAAAACTTCCGCCCAGCCAAGCGTCTCTCTTCTCTTTGCCCCAAATATACAACTCCCCGGCCAAACCACCTCCATCCCTCCCCTAAGCAAGCCTGATTTCTTGTCCTGGGAATGCCGAGTTCCAGCTTGGCAACAGGGATTAGTAAAATGCCGAGCTGGAACTCGGCGTTTCCGGGGCTTCGGGAGATCAGGATACTGGCTACTAATCACTTCCCCAAAGTAATTCACGATCTTCAATTTTTATTGTACATTTCAGAAAAATCTTCCTGAAACACAGCAAATAACAGCAAGAGTTGAAGCACCTTACAGGATTATGCAATGTACCGGCCAGTGACATTACGAAACTTCTTGACATGGCCGACGGGTTCAAAAAAGAGCTGATCACCGGAAACCCCTCTTTTGAACAATCTCTTCGCAATAAACGCATTGCACTGATTTTTTTTGAAAACTCTACCCGTACCCGATTTTCTTTTGAATTGGCAGCCCGCTATCTTGGAGCCGGAACACTGAACTTCAGCGCCTCTTCAAGCAGTGTCAGCAAGGGCGAAACCTTGAGCGATACCATCAAAAACCTTGAAGCGATGCAGGTGGATGCCTTCGTCTTGCGCCATCCCTCTTCAGGAGCGGCAGATCTCATCACCGGCATCACCTCAAAAAACGTCATTAACGCTGGCGATGGATCGCATGAGCACCCGACACAGGCGCTGCTCGACATGTTTACCCTTCGCGACTATTTTGGCAAAATCGAAGGGCTCAGGGTCATCATCATCGGCGATGTGCTGCACAGCCGTGTCGCACGTTCCAACATCTATGGTCTTCTTACCGCTGGCGCTGAAATCGGGATCTGCTGTCCGATTACCCTCATGCCACCTGATGCTGACAGACTGGGAATAACCCTTTTTACCAACCTCGACAAAGCCATTGCCTGGGCTGATACCGCCATCGTGCTTCGCCTTCAACTTGAACGCGCAACCGGCGGCTACCTGCCCTCTCTCGAAGAGTACTCCGTCTACTATGGCCTCACAGACGAACGGCTGGAACGCATACAGAAACATCTTCTGGTGCTTCACCCCGGACCAATAAACCGGGAAATCGAAATCGCAAACAATGTTGCTGACCGCATTCAGCCCCCCGGCTACTCGAAAAGCATGCTGCTTGAACAGGTAACCAATGGGGTTGCCGTCCGCATGGCGGTTCTGAAAACCTTGCTTGCCCAGGAAAACAGTTGAGCATAACCATAACCCCTTAACATGATGAAACACCTCCATCCGCTTTTCACGATACTGTTTATTCTAACAGCAACACTTTTGACCTTCATTACCGACGCTTCAGCAGAAACACTACAAAACCCCACGGTAAAAACTATTTTTAAGCCTCTGCTGGCCGATCCTCTGGAACCAAGAATTGCCGTCATGCCATTTTTGGGGGAAAAATCCGTGCAGCTTGATATCGGTTCATCGGCGGATCTCTACCAGAGCAAGAACAGAAAATTTGCCGTTGGTGTCGATTTTGCGACTTACTCGCTTCTGCGCAGAACCGATAATTTCAAGTTTCCTGTTGATGCCATCGATTATCTGTTCGGCATTAATGCTTGCTGGAAAAAGTCGTTCAACAGCGATGTACTACCTTTTGACGAATTCAGCACAAGAGCAAGGCTCAGCCACATTTCTGCCCATTTTGAAGATGGACACTATAACGCTGATGCAGAGCAGTGGCTCCGCCAACCCGAATGGCTCGGGACAATTCCCTTTACCTACAGCCGGGAATTTGTGAATCTTGTTCTTGCGCTCAGCTCACCGGGCCGTCGGATCTATACCGGTTACCAGTATCTCTACCATACGCTCCCGGATGGTATCAATCCTCACTCCTTTCAGGCCGGTGCTGAACTCTCTGCTCCCGGCAACACCTGGCTGGCCGCTGACTTCAAACTTCTGCCAATATGGCAACCGTTGCTGAACGAAACAAAAGGACACCGGGGCACATGGAACCTGCAGGCAGGCATCAATCTACGTGGAGCTGGCCTGGAGAAAGTCAGAGTAGCCTGCAACTACTCTACCGGTATCAGTCGACAGGGAATGTATTTTTATCATCCGGAAAACTATACCACCGCAGGTATCATTATTGATTTTTGAAACCCCTTTGCAGCAGCAGAGGCTATCGGCATGAGTCAAAAAACTCGGGAATGGCATCCTGAAACTCTTCGGGTGAACGCGCAACAATGTAGTCAGCAAGAAACGGTGGATAGAGGTTATAACGCTCAAGGTCGGCAAGCGGAATCCAGCTCACCCTGATAATCATCTGCTGATCATCAGGATATTCCGGATCTTTTCCGGTGATCATCTCGCCACCGGTAACAGTGCAATAAAAACCGAGCGATACCGAATGATGCAGTGAACCCTGTTCAACAACACCGGGATAAGGGTAGAGCAGCTCCTTGATAAAAAGCAGAGTACCAACCCTGCATGCAAGACCGGTCTCTTCCATCATTTCACGCTGCACTGCCTCGTCAAGAGTTTCACCCCGTTCGACGGCACCTCCCGGAAGGATCCAGTAACTTTCGGGAAGTTGTGGATCGTCAGGCGCAAAGCTTTTGTGTTCAATAAGCAGTACCTGACCATCCCTGATACATAATGCGCTGACCCTGAGTTTTACCTGTGACATAATGAAATTTCTGTATGAATGAATAATAATTACTGCCGATTCAGATCAATGATGCCGGGAAAAAAAAATCAGCACAGAACCCCGCATTGACAAAATGGCATATTTGTTGAATTCATGTTAATTTTATTATATTAACCATATATACCATAGGTGTACAGTAGGAGGTTATTCCTTTCTTTATCTTTTTTCAGGGGTATTTATCGCTTTTTTCTTTTACTTATTAATCTGTACACGCACGTAACTAACAAACGGAGAAAATGAAAATGAAAAAAATGCTTTCGCTCGCTGCAATGTTTGCAGTTTTGTCATACGCATCGCCAGCATCTGCTGAATTAAAAATCGGGGGAGACGCAGCGGTTCGTGCAAGAGGTGATTTTAAGAATTCAGAGACCGCCCAGGGTGTCAAAACCACAAATGGTGATGACGTACTTTTTCAATATCGCGTACGTCTGAAAGCTTCTGCTGACCTCGGCAGTGGTTATTTCTTTAAGGCACTGGCGCAGAGTGAAGAGGCTGCGACCCAAACAGCAGCCCAGGCAGCAGACGGCAAACCTGCAACTACTGCCGGGGGTTGGTCCGGAGTTGGAGCCAATAACTCGGGAGCCTACAATCTTGAGGTCTCAAACTTTTACTTGGGACGCACTCTGGAAAATTGCCACTACAGTATAGGTCGTCTTCCACTTAACAGCTACAACAATCCAATTTTTGACTTGGCCCTTTATCCAGTCCCGACCACAACAGGAATCTACGCTGTTGACATTCCGGTAGCCACATGGAACTTTGATCGAGTTTTTGGACTTAACTACGGCACAAAAGTCGGAGGCGGTGAACTCAACACCACTCTTGTTGTTCTTGACAACAATTCTACTACAGCAAACAGTGCCAAAACAGGTGATGGTCTTTTTAATGATGGTTACCTGCTGCATGTTACCTATAAAACCACTGTTGGCAATGTCACCCTTGAGCCGCAGGCAATCCTTGCGCTGACTGATCTTCAGGGTCCAACCTATCAGAAGGTTTCACCGAACACCTTTGGTTTAAACGCCTCGATTCCTTCCGGAAAATCAAAAATCGGGCTTAGCGGTTTCTATACCATCGGCAAAGACGATAAAGCTGTAACAACTTTAACAACAACAAGTTATTTAACTGGAACACCTGTTGTAACTTCTGTTGCAACACCTGCATCAGTTGACTACAGCGGCTACCTGCTGAGAGTGAAAGGCGAGTCCGGCTCAGCAATAGCATGGGTTGACTACAACCAGACCTGTGACAAAACCGGCGTTACTGATGTCGATTACACCAACGTGTTCGTCTGGGCACAGTACAACTTCAAGGTACATGAATCAGCCACTGGCACCGTCAACCTGACTCCTACCGTACGTTACCGTGCAAGTGGAAAAGATGACTCAATTGGTACAGCAAGAAACAACCAGCTTCGCACAGAACTTTATGCCACGGTGACTTTCTAAATCTGAATCTCACCTTTACTTTTAATAAAGCCGTAGGGAACTGCGGCTTTATTTTTTATATTGTCGTATTGAGGTGCTCTGCATTTTTTGCGAAGCTTATTTCCCATAAATAACAATTGTTACTTCGGGAATTTTAACGATATTACTGAAAACCGTCAGTAACGACATTGGCAGGCTTTGGTGCCTGTAGCTTTACATTTTTTCGACATACGGAAACCATGTCCATTTGGCACAAGAACTTGTTTGCGCCTGTTTGGGGAAGGAGTCAATGCGGCTCTCTCGTCTTCTATGCCATTTTGCCCTCTGCATGAAGCCGTATAAATGGTCGACCAGCTTAACTGTTCTTTTCGATTATTTGTCAATTGCATAAACATTAATTCAATAACTTAAACACAACAGCGGTACTATGATTACCATTAAAAAAATCATCTGCCCGGTTGATTTCTCTGTTTTGTCGCGCAAGGCGCTGCAATACGCCAACGAGTTTGCAAGACTTTCCGGCGGAAAGGTCTTTCTGGTCGGCGTTATTGAGAACGACCCTACCATCACTTATTCACACGGCCTTGAAAAAGAACGTGCGGAATCCGACCAAAAACTTCTTGCCTTGATTGAAGAGGAGAAGATGGCTGGTATTGTTGCCGATTATGTCATTTATGAAGGATTTGCCGAAGAGTGTATTCTTGATTATGCCAAACGCCAGGAGGCTGACATCATTATCATGGGTTCACACGGACGGCGCGGTCTGAAACGGATGATCCTCGGCAGCGTTGCAGAGCATGTTATTCGTCGTGCTCCATGCCCGGTTCTTATCGTCAAGGAGAACGAGCACGAGTTTATCGATTAAGGAATCGGTCGGAGTCAGGAGCTGGCTTGCAAAAAGTTTACAACAATTTTATCAACAATCAACGCAAACTTTTATGGCACAAAATGTCACAAACGTTTCCAAAACCGAAGAGGTATCGAGCACCAGGCGGGTTATCGCTGCTTCATCGGTTGGAACGCTCATCGAGTGGTATGATTTTTATATTTTCGGTACTCTGGCGAAAATCATTTCCGAACAATTCTTTCCAAAAGACAACCCTACGGCAGCACTGCTTGCCACGCTGGCAACTTTTGCCGCCGGCTTTGTTATCAGACCGTTCGGCGCCCTCTTCTTTGGTCGTCTGGGCGATCTTATCGGACGGAAGTACACCTTCCTTGTCACGTTGGTCATCATGGGAGGTTCCACCTTTGCCATTGGCCTTGTTCCTGGTTATAAAACAATAGGCTTTTTTGCCCCGGCCATTGTCTTTATTTTACGTTTATTGCAGGGTCTTGCTCTTGGAGGTGAGTACGGCGGAGCGGCCACTTATGTAGCCGAACACTCTCCGGCCGGACAACGAGGCTTCTGGACCAGCTTTATCCAGACAACGGCAACTTTGGGCCTCTTTCTTGCACTCGGTGTTATTCTCATTGTCCGTCAGGCACTGGGTGTTGAAACCTTCTCTGACTGGGGATGGCGCATTCCCTTCATTCTTTCATCGCTTCTTGTTGGTGTTTCGGTCTTTATCCGCATGAAGATGTCGGAATCACCGATGTTTGTGAAGATGAAAAAAGAGGGCAAAACCTCAAAAAACCCATTGGCCGAAAGCTTCAAGGAGAAAGATAACCTGAAAATGGTGCTGATTGCCCTTCTTGGCGCTACCGCCGGTCAGGGTGTTGTCTGGTACACCGGTCAATTCTATGCACTCTCCTTCCTGCAGAATACCTGTAACGTTGAGTTTGTACAGAGCAACATGATCATTTCGATTGCCCTGCTTATCGGCACCCCATTTTTCGTTGTCTTTGGTGCGCTTTCCGACAAGATCGGACGCAAGTATATCATGATGGCAGGTATGCTTATCGCCGTTCTCTCTTATGGCCCGCTTTACAACAGCATGTACGACAATGCCAATCTGAAAAACAAAGTTGAGCTTGTAGAGAAGACAACTGTTGAAACCAAAGAGGCTGTGAAAGGCACGGACAATGTCACCACAACGGTAACGAAGAAAACCTTCACGGATGGTACAACCTACAAAGAGACTAAAAAATTGACCGTCCCGCTTGATGAGGTAAAAAAAGCTGAACTTGCAGCAGCAGGAAAGCTGAAACCTGAAACAAAAAAAGAGACAATTCTCCCTGAGAACATCAAGAACAAAATGATTGGTATTGTTCTCATTCAGGTAATTTTTGTCACCATGGTCTACGGCCCAATTGCCGCCTTCCTTGTGGAGATTTTCCCGACCCGTATCCGCTATACCTCGATGTCACTGCCTTACCATATCGGCAATGGTGTCTTTGGAGGTCTGGTACCACTTATCGCAACCCGTCTCGTTGAGGCATCGAAAGAACCGGGCTATTCTAACCCGCTTACGAACATGATTAACAGTGTTACAGGGCACATCGGAACACCTGCAGGCCAGGTCGATCCGCTTGCCGGTCTCATGTATCCGATACTGATTGCAAGCGTAAGCTTTGTTATCGGAATGCTGTACATCTCCAACAAAACCAACAACATGGACGTTGGGTAACCAAGAACCTTTTAATTTCATCTATTATGTCAGCAATTAAAAAGCTTTTCGGGATTGTGTGGTCACTCATGGGAATAGGAATCATCCCGCTGGTGATCATGCAAGCCATGAAAGAGATAGCCGCAAAGCCCAGTGAAGAGAACTGGATTTTCTGGTCAATCGTCATCGTTGTCCTTATGCCTATTATCGCATTCAGCCTCATTACCTTCGGGGTGTTTGCGCTCAAGGGCGAGTACGATGTTCTTGAGTAACTCTCAAGAGTGCACGAATTGTTCTTTTTTTTCAGGGAAAAGCCGCATCTTTGGTGCGGCTTTTTCTTTTTTGTCGAAAAGAGCAACCAATCCCAGGAAAACCGATGGATAATCAAAATGAGCACCAGGATCCGGTAAACATACAACACGCTCTTGCCGAAAAACTTGCCACACTGCCCACCTCGCCAGGCGTTTATCAGTTCAAAAATACTGCTGGACGGGTAATCTACGTCGGCAAGGCAAAAAATCTCCGCAACAGGGTTCGTTCCTATTTCAGAAATTCACAGCAGCTCTTTGGCAAGACGCTGGTCCTGGTCACGCACATTGACGATTTCGAGGTCATTATCACCTCTTCGGAAGTTGAGGCGCTTATTCTTGAAAACAACCTGATCAAGGAGCTGAAGCCACGCTACAATATTAATCTAAAAGATGACAAGAGCTATCCTTACCTGGTCATCACCAATGAACCCTTCCCGCGAATCATCTTTTCCCGTCAACGAAAAAAAGATGGCTCAACCTGGTTCGGCCCCTATACCGAAGCTCGCCAGCTCCGCTCCATCCTTGATCTTGTCGGATCAATTTTTCCGGTTCGAAGCTGTAAATATCGGCTGAGCGAGGAGAATATTGCATCAAAAAAATACAAAGTCTGCCTCGACTACCACATTTATAAATGCAAAGGGCCATGTGAAGGTTTGCAAACGGAAGAGGAGTACCTCCGCATGATCGCCGAAATAACCCGGCTGCTGAAAGGGAAAACATCAACCACCATCCGCTCGCTCACTGAAACCATGCAACTTCTGGCTCGGGAACTGAAGTTCGAACAGGCGGCAGAGATAAAGGCACAACTTGACAGTCTGAAACGCTATGCTGAACGGCAGAAGGTGGTGGCAGGTGACGGGCTGGATCGGGATGTTTTTGCGGTTGCCGCTGGTGAAAATGAGGGCTGTGGCATCGTCTTCAAGATACGTGAGGGAAAACTGCTCGGATCGCAGCATATCTATATGAATAATACCGATGGAGAAACTGAGGCCGCGCTCCAGGCAAGAGTGGTTGAAAAATACTATCTCGAAACTCTTGAACTCATTACTGATGAAATTCTGCTTCAGGAACCGATGCGCAACGATGAAGAAGAGACCCTGAGAGCCTTCATCTCGACGAAACAGCAAGAGGAAAAACAGGAGAAAAAAAACATTCGGTTTGTGGTGCCTCAAATCGGAGAAAAAGCACATTTGGTCGAGATGTGCCGCCAGAATGCCCGACATCATCTGGAGGAGTACCTGATACAGAAACAGAAACGGGGCGAGGCTGCCCGCGAGCACCATGGAGTTACTGCCCTCAAGGAGCTGCTCCATCTGCCAAACCTGCCGCAACGCATTGAATGTTTCGACAACTCCCATCTTCAAGGCACCGATTACGTGAGTTCCATGGTCTGTTTTGAGAAAGGAAAACCGAAAAAATCTGACTACCGAAAGTTTAAAATGAAAACAGTTGAAGGCTCGGACGATTATGCTGCCATGGAAGAGGTGATTCGACGTCGTTACAGCGGTTCACTTTCAACAGAGCTTCCCTGGCCTGACCTCATCGTCGTCGATGGAGGAAAGGGGCAGGTCAACACGGCTTTTCACACCCTGAACGCTTTGGGGCTCTCAATTCCTGTTATCGGTCTGGCGAAACGCCTTGAGGAGATTTTTACCCCGCAGACACGAGATCCGTTCAATCTGCCAAAAACCTCGCCCGCGCTCAAACTACTCCAGCAACTGCGTGATGAAGCGCACCGTTTTGCCGTTACCTATCACCGCAACTTGAGATCGAAAAGAACGTTGCAGACAGAACTCACCACCATTGCCGGTGTTGGAGAAAAAACAGCCTTCAGGTTACTTGAACGATTTGGTTCTGTCGAAGGTGTTGCACAAGCCACGATCGAAGAGCTGAAGGCTGCGGCAGGCACCAAAGTCGGAGAGGCTGTTTTCCGTTTTTACCGGCCATGAATATCTCTATTCCCTTCCATACCCACCTTCCAAAATGAGTTTCTTTAGAAAATTCTGTTATATTTATCATTTATGATACGACCGACGATAAAGAAACTCTTGACGATGCCTCTATGAATTTCCCTGATTTTTTTGATGACAATCGTCGTAACCCAACGGGAGCATCAGGAGAAGAAACACCCAACCTTGATGGCCTTGATAGTTTGTTTGATTCGGAAGAACTTTTTGACCGGATCAGCCAATATAATGACGATGGATTCCTGATTGAAGCGCTTGCTGTTGCCCGTCGTCTTGAGGAAATTGCACCCTATAATACGGAAACCTGGTTTCTCCTTGGCAACTGCCTGACATTGAACGGCTCTTTCGATGAAGCTCTGGATGCATTTCAGAAAGCAGTCGTCTTCAGCCCCTCGGACAGCGAAATGCGCCTTAACCTTGCGCTTGGCTACTTCAACACAGGCAATTTTGAGACCGCGCTTGAAGAGCTCGACAACAGTATGATCGACCTCTCCCTTGAAAAAGAGTACCATTATTACCGGGGCATTGTTTTGCAGCGCCTGGAACGGTATGAGGAGGCTGAATCGAACTTTGAACTCGCTCTTGATCTTGATGCAGAGTTTGCCGATGCCTGGTATGAGCTTGCCTACTGCAAAGACATTCTTGGCAAACTTGAGGAGAGCACCTCATGTTACCGGAAGGCGGTGGATGAGGATCCCTATAATATTAACGCATGGTACAACAATGGCCTGGTGCTGAGCAAGATGAAGCGCTACGATGAGGCTCTTGATTGTTACGACATGGCACTTGCAATTTCGGATGATTTCAGTTCGGCATGGTACAACCGGGCAAATGTTCTGGCCATAACGGGATGTATTGAGGAAGCTGCCGAAAGCTATCTAAAAACCCTCGAATTTGAGCCTGATGATATCAATGCCCTCTATAATCTTGGAATTGCCTATGAGGAGCTGGAGGCCTATGGTGAGGCCATACCCTGTTACCGGCGATGCATCGACATAAGTCCCGAGTTTGACGAAGCATGGTTTGCCCTTGCATGCTGCCATGAAGCTCTTGAAGAGTACGATGAGGCTTATGAGGCAACCCTGGAGGCGCTGAAAACAACATCTGACAGTGTTGAGTTTCTCCTCCTGAAAGCGGAGATTGAGTACAACCTTAACTTTCTTGAAAAGTCTATCTCGACGTATCAAGAGATTATTATACTTGAACCGGATAATCCCCAGATCTGGGTTGACTTTGCCATTGTGCTCCGCGAAGAGGGTCTTGTCAATGCATCCATCGACGCGCTGCACCAGTCACTGAAGCTTCAACCTCTCTCGGCTGATGCCCACTTTGAAATTGCTGCGGCCTATTTTGCCATGGGCGACAAACTCAGCACCCTGAAAGCGCTGAGCAAAGCATTCAAAATTGATCCTGACAAGAAGGAGCTGTTTCAGAGCACTTTTCCGGAACTCTATCAGCAGGATTCTGTCAGGCGGATGCTCGGTATTTCATGACAAAAGCAACAAAAATTTTTGCCCTGTTGGGGCGGGGAGTTGATTATTCATACTCCCCGCTTATTCATAATTGCGCCTTCCAGGAGCTTGGGCTTCCCTGCCACTACACCGTATTCAACATTGCCGAGCCTGATCTGGTGCAAGAGGCTCTTCTTGGCGCAAGGGCACTCGGCATTGCGGGGTTCAATGTCACGATACCCTACAAGAAAACCGTTGTACCCTTTCTTGATGAACTCTCTGTTGAGGCAGCCTCCATTCGGGCAGTCAACACCATTGTCAATGAGGGCGGCAAACTCACTGGCCACAACACTGATATTGCCGGGTTTGCGGCTCCCCTTTTGCCATACAGAGAGAGCATAACGGGCAGAACGGTCTCTCTTTTCGGAAGCGGTGGTGCTGCGCTGGCCGCCATCGAAGCGTTCAGCCGTTTTTTTACCCCGGCCGAGATTTTGCTCTTTGTTCGTGATCCTGAAAAAGCACGCTCCTTGCTCAATGAAACTGGTTACGGCAACAGAGCGTCGGTCACCATCATCCCGCACAACAAGCCGGAACAAATCAGGAACTCCCGGGTTATCGTCAACGCAACACCAGTCGGCACCAGAGGCGGTAAAGGTGATGGCTCCATTATTCCCCTTGACCGGGACTTGCTCAACGCCGACCAGATTATCTACGACATGGTCTACAACCCCGTCAAGACACCTCTGCTGCAGGCGGCACAGATTGCTGGTGCCACAACCATATCCGGCATTGAAATGCTGATCGGCCAGGCTGAACGAGCATTTACCCTGTGGACCAACATGAACATGCCCGTCGCTGCCGTAAGAGCGACACTGCTGCAAGAGATTCAGGAACAACAATCCCGCTATCTGACTCAATCATGAAATGGTTTTTTTCACTTGCTTTGTTGGTCATTACCGTTGATCAGTTGACAAAAAAAATGGCTGTCGCTTTCCTCAGAGATGCAGCTCAAAGTATTGTCGTCATTCCCGGCCTCTTTTCGTTCACGTATGCTGAAAACAAGGGTGTTGCCTTTGGTCTGGAATTTGCCCCTCCAGCCGTACTCCTCCTTCTCACCGGGATAATTACAGTCCTTGTGCTTGTGTATGTCTTCAAGTCAAACAACCGTACAGCCCTTTTTCTTGTCCCCTTTGCCCTCATTACTGGCGGAGGTATCGGCAATATGATTGATCGGCTCACTCTTGGCCGGGTTGTTGACTTCATCTATTTTGATCTTTTCAACGGCTACGTTTTCGGCCACTACCTCTCCCTGTGGCCTATTTTCAATATCGCAGACTCCGCCATCTCCATTGGTGCCTGCATGCTGATTATTTTTCACAACAACCTCTTTCCTGACGAAAGCCAGGCTGTAAAATAACATGTTTGTTGATACCCATTGCCATCTCTCGTTCCCTGAGTTTGACCACGACCGTCAAGAGGTTATAGCTCGTCTGATTGAAGAACAAATACGCATACTGATCGATCCCGGCGTTGACGTTTCTACAAGCAGAAAATCCATTGAGCTTGCCAACAAGTTCGATTTTATCTATGCGAACGTCGGCCTGCACCCTCACGAAGCGGCTCATACTGTCAACAAAAATGTTTACGATGATCTTGCGGCTCTTGCGCACTCACCGAAAGTTGTTGCCATAGGAGAGATCGGTCTGGACTACCACTATCCTGAGTATAACCGCACTGCACAGCATGAGGCATTTCGCGAGATGCTGCGACTGGCCAAATCCCTTGATCTGCCGGTCGTCATCCATTGCCGTGATGCCTGGGAGGATATGCTGCATATTCTTTCTGAAGAGAACCATTCTGCCATGCGCGGCATCATGCACTGCTTTTCGGGTGATACCGATATTGCTGATGCTTGTATCCAGATGGGGTTCAAACTCTCCATTCCTGGTACAGTTACCTACAAACGCTCTCTGTTGCCCGACGTTGTCCGTACTGTTTCACTTGATGATCTGCTCACTGAAACCGATGCGCCCTACCTCGCACCTGTTCCTTGCCGGGGAAAACGGAACGAGCCCGCTTATGTTCGTATCGTCACGGAAAGCATCGCCCGTATCAGGGAAATTTCAGTAGAAGAGGCGGCAGAAGCTATTACCAGAACAACCACTGAACTGTTCAGACTGCCAACATCATAAAAGTATCAGCCCTCTGCTGGCGACTGTGCTGCAAATATTTTGAAATTCATGCAAACTTGCTTAGGTTGAGGGCCAAACCGAAACAGAGGCAGCAACCTGAAACAGAGCTTATGGAACAGAGCATAAAACCATCGACCGAAGAGAACTTTCTCTACATTGCCATTAAATATAAAGCTGCAATTATCAGCTCGCTGGTGTTGCTGATCACGCTGGGAACAGGAGTATTCTCCTGGATACAGCACCAGAAGAAGAGTGAACAGGAGGCCTCACTCCAACTTTCCAGAATAGCGCCCCTTCTTGACCAGGGCGATTTTCAAGCGGCCATCAATGGGCAAGGAAAGGTGCCTGGGCTGAAAAAAATTGCAGCAAAATACGCAGATAAATTCACCGGCACACCGAGCGGAAATATGGCAAACCTGCTGCTGGCCAATGCGTATTACTCTCTTGGAGAGTTTGACACTGCCCTGAAGGTGTTCAAAACGGTATCGATGGCCAACAAGGACCTCGCGGCTGCCACTCTGGCAGGCACAGGCGACTGCTACTTCAATAAAAATCAGTTTGGGCCTGCCGCAGAAAGCTATCAGGAGGCATCAAAACAGACGGACAACAACGTCCTCAAGGCGCAGTACCTCTCCCATGCCGCCAACAGCTTCCAGCAGTTAAACCAGTTCAAAAAAGCGTCTGAACTCTATACGAAAATCATTGCAGACTATCCCGGCACAACCGGTGCCGCCATAGCTCAAAGGTCGCTCTGGCAAATTTCCGGAAATCTTTAATAACGAAAATACTTTTTTCACATGGCCGAACAGTTTATTATCAAGACCACTCTGGGCGACATTACCATCAGCCTCTACGATGATACACCGCAACACCGCGATAACTTTATCAAGCTCACCAGTGAAAACTACTACGATGGCATCCGCTTTCACCGGGTTATCGACGGCTTCATGATCCAGACCGGAGACCCGCTTTCGCGCCATGAGGAGAAACGATCGCTGCATGGCACCGGCGGCCCTTCAACCCGTATCCCGGCTGAAATCAAACATCCAAACAAAAAAGGAACACTTGCCGCAGCAAGGGACAATAATCCCCAGAGAGCCTCGTCGGGAAGCCAGTTCTATATCAATCATAACGACAATGCCTTTCTTGACGGACAGTACACCGTCTTTGGTGTCGTGGAGTCAGGCATGGATGTGGTCGAAAAAATTGCCGCTGTCGAGACCGATCCCAACGACAATCCGCTTGTACCGGTCATTATCGAGACCATTGTTCCACCGGCAAAGTCTTGATAACTCACCATGGAGAGCATTGCATCCAATATTGAGGCAATACGGGAACAGATAAACAGCGCATGCATTGAGGCGGGACGGGATCCCGCCAGTGTGCGCCTGATTGCTGTTTCCAAAACCAAACCTGCGGAGCTTGTCCGTGAGGCCTTTGATGCCGGACAGATTGAGTTTGGGGAGAGTTACGTCCAGGAGTTTCTTGAAAAATATGATGACCCCCTGCTTGAGGGTATGCCGGTCGACTGGCATTTTATCGGTCACCTGCAGTCAAACAAGATACGCTCGATTATCGGCAAAGTAAGCCTCATTCACGGCATTGATAAACTTTCGACTGCCGAAGAGCTCTCCAAACGGGCTCTCCAGAACAACCTGCATATCGACTATCTCCTTGAGGTCAACACCTCCGGCGAAGCATCAAAGTATGGCATGTCACCGGACGATGTTCTTTTGGAAGCCGCATCGCTTTTTCATCTCCCGAACATTACGCTGCGCGGGCTGATGACCATTGCCTCTTATGACCGGGTGGCTGCACGGGAAGAGTTCCGCCAACTTCGACTGCTGCTTGAATCCCTTCAGGAAATTGCCCCGGATCCCTCGAAGCTTACTGAACTCTCAATGGGCATGAGCGGTGATTTTGAGGAGGCCATCCATGAGGGCGCAACCATGATTCGTGTCGGAACGGCAATCTTTGGCTGGCGCTGATATGCTTGCCTGTTCGCCCGGCTTATTTTATTTCATTAACCTGTAAAAACCATCCTATCATGATCTCAAAGCAGGCTCAAATCCAGGAAGCAGTAACCTTCATCAGAAGAAAAACAGGAGCCGATTATCCGGTGGGTATCGTCCTTGGTACAGGCCTTGGGGCTCTTGTCAAGGAGATTGATGTTGAGTTTTCACTCGACTACAGCGATATCCCGAACTTTCCGGTTTCAACCGTTGAGACGCACCACGGAAAACTGATTTTCGGTACACTTTCAGGAAAAAATGTGGTTGCCATGCAGGGGCGTTTCCACTTCTACGAAGGCTACTCCATGGAACAGATTGTTTTTCCGATACGGGTCATGAAACATCTCGGCGTCAAAACACTCGGCATCACCAACGCCTGCGGTGGTCTGAACCCTGGGTACAGAAAGGGTGATATAATGCTGATCGACGACCACATCAACCTGCTTGGCGGTAACCCGCTGATCGGTCCGAACGACCCTGAAATCGGCTCACGCTTTCCTGATCTTTGCGCTCCCTACTCTCCCCGGATTCTTGCCCTTGCTGAAGAGGTTGCACTGAACCAGGGCATCAAGTTACAGCGGGGCGTCTATGTCGCCCTCTCCGGCCCCTGCCTTGAGACCCGCGCCGAGTACCGCATGTTGCGCATCCTTGGCGCTGATGTTGTCGGTATGTCCACGGTGCCTGAGGTGATTGCCGCTGTGCATCAGGGAACCGAGGTCTTCGGCATGTCCATCATCACCGACGAATGTTTCCCTGACTGCCTCAAATCGGTCAGCATCGAAGAGATTATCGAAGTCTCCGGCCATGCCGAACCAAAAATGACCTCTATCTTCAAATCCATTGTTGCCAACCTTTAATTCTTCTGAAAGAATATGATAGACGCCATATCGTTCAAAGACAACACGCTGCACTACCTCGACCAGCGTTATCTGCCGCTCAAGGAGAATTACGTTGCCACAAAAGATTACAAGGAGGCTATTGAGGCCATCAAGACGCTTGCCGTACGCGGTGCCCCGCTGATTGGCGTTGCTGCGGCCTACACCATCATTCTTGGCATCAACAGCTTCAAGGGCAGCAAGGAGGAGTTTCCTGCTTTTTTCAAATCGCTGGTGGCAGAGGTCGAAGCATCACGGCCAACGGCGGTCAACCTCTTTTTTGCGGCTGCACGGCTGAAAAAGGTCTATGCTGAACATTTTGAAGCCGACACCATTGAGGCACTTTTTGCCAAAATGAACGATGCCGCCTGCAAAATTCATACTGATGAAATTGCCAACTGTGATGCTATGTCGCGCCATGGAGTGGAACAGATCAAGATTGACCTGGCCCACATCCTGAAAACCCGGAAACTCAACGTGCTGACCCACTGCAACACCGGCACTCTCGCCTGCTGCGGCACAGGATCGGCGCTTGGCGTCATCAGGCTTGCCTGGCAGGAGGGGCTGATTGAGCGCGTCATCACCGCCGAGAGCCGTCCCTTGCTGCAGGGATTGCGTCTTACCGCATGGGAGCTTCAGAAGGATGGAATACCATTTGTCTCAATTTCCGACTCCTCATCAGCTTTCCTGATGCAGCGCGGCATGATCGATTTCGGTATTGTCGGTGCCGACAGGATTGCTGCCAACGGCGACACCGCCAACAAGATCGGCACCTATGCCCACGCTATCAGCGCATACCACCACAATCTGCCCTTCTACATCGCCGCGCCAATTTCAACCATTGATATTACGATTCCTGACGGCTCGTATATTCCGATTGAAGAGCGCAACGCCGATGAGCTGAGAACCATTTTTGGCACTCAAGTGGCAACACCGACCACACCGGTGGTTAATTATGCGTTCGATGTTACTCCAGGGAAATATTTGAGGGGCATCATTACCGATAAAAAGGCAGTTGTCGGCGACTACAACTACGGACTTGCGGCGTTGCTGTAGCAGGATTAAATCAGGAGAGGTTTTAAACACGCTCACCGTACATCTGCAAACGGTGAGCCTCTCCCACCCTCATCCCTGATTACAGATTTCCCTGATAACATTCCAGATTTCTCATTACATTACTCTATAACTAAAAACGATCTGGAGGAAGATATGAGCGACGCAGGGTACAACTACAGGGTGGTGCGCGGTTTTGCATTTTCGGCACTGTTCTGGCTTGTTATCGGTCTGGTTGTGGGGCTCTGGATGGCTTTTGAGATGTTTGATCCAGCGCTGAATCTTACCCCCTGGCTCACCTTCGGACGTCTTCGCGTGGTGCACACCAATGGGCTCGGGCTTGGATTTGGCCTCGCGGCAATTTTTGCAACATCCTACTACATTCTGCAACGCCTGACACGAATACCCCTCCTCTTTCCACGGCTTGCCCAGGCGCATCTCTACGTTTTCAACGCCGCAATAGCGTTGGGCGCCCTGTCGCTCTTTGCTGGCATGAACACCACCCGGGAATATGGTGAGCTGGAGTGGCCTCTCGATATCGTCGTCGTTATCTTCTGGGTGATGTTTGCCATCAACGTCTTTGGCACGCTGATCAAACGGAAGGAGAAGCAGATGTACATCTCACTCTGGTACATCATCTCCATGACCGTGGCCATTGCCATATTGTATATTGTCAACAACCTTGAGGTTCCCATAAACCTCTTCAAATCCTACACACTCTACTCCGGCGCAAACGATGCCAATGTTGAGTGGTGGTATGGCCACAATGTGGTCGGGTTTATCTTTACCGTCCCAATCCTGGCGATGTTCTACTATTTTCTGCCCAAGTCCACCGGCCTTCCCATCTACAGCCACCGGCTCTCCATCGTCTCGTTCTGGGCGCTGAACTTTGCCTATCTCTGGACGGGTGCACACCACCTTATGCTGACTCCCCTGCCGGAATGGATCCAGACCGTCGCCATGGCCTTCAGCATCTTCCTGATTGCCCCCTCGTGGGGTTCAGTG
The DNA here is from genome assembly GCA_903994455.1 of uncultured Chlorobiaceae bacterium. Lineage (GTDB taxonomy): Bacteria > Bacteroidota > Chlorobiia > Chlorobiales > Chlorobiaceae > Chlorobium. The sequence continues at coordinate 85,809 of CAJEXI010000005.1, forward strand.
GTCAATGGTTACTACACGCTGCAAGGGAACTGGGATCAGATGCGCACCAACTATCTCACCAAGTTCTTCATTGCCGGTATCACCTTTTATGGCCTCCAGACCCTTCAGGGACCGCTGCAGGGGCTCAGAACCCTCAACTCCTTCTTTCACTATACCGACTGGGTTGTCGGCCATGTGCACATGGGTACGATGGGATGGGTAACCATGGTTATTTCGGCATCATTCTACTATATGATTCCGCGCATCACCAACAGGGAGCTTTACAGCGTCAAACTTGCCAACACCCATTTCTGGCTTATTCTTGTTGGCCAGTTCACCTGGACCATCACCATGTGGATCGCCGGAATCCAGCAGGGGGCCATGTGGAAAGCCACCAACCCTGACGGATCGCTGATGTACAATTTTCTTGATACGGTATCGTCACTCTACCCCTATTACAAGTTGCGGTTTGGCGCAGGGGTCATCTACTTTATCGGCATACTGGTTTTTGCCTGGAATCTGATCATGACCGTCAGGAGAGAGCCAAACCAGAGTGAAGCATAAACGACAAAATCAACAAACAGGAGCTGACATCATGGGGATCACTTCAAAACCGGTTGTTTTTGCTGTTCTTGCAGCCGTTGTTATCCTGATCGGTACCACTGTTACCGTCTTTATTCCACTCTTCATGCCTTCGACGCAACCGGTGAGCCCGTACATAAAACCCTACACTGCGGTGGAACAGGAGGGGCGCGACATCTATATGCGTGAAGGGTGCAACAACTGCCACACCCAGACCGTCCGACCACTGAGAACCGAGGTGCTCCGGTATGGCGAATACTCAAAACCGGAGGAGTTCGCTTACGATCGCCCCTTCCTCTGGGGCTCACGCCGCACCGGGCCAGATTTGAACAGGGTGGGAGGAAAATATCCTGACTCCTGGCATTACAAACATACCGCACACCCTCAAAGCATGTTTGAAAAGTCCAACATGCCACCTTATGGCTGGCTTGCCAAAAACCGGCTCGACACAGGATACTCGTTCAAAAAAACCTCCACGTTGGGCTACGGCTACTCTGAAAACGAGGTTCAGCAGCAGATTGACCAGTACCGCGCAACCGTCACCAGCGCAAGCTATCCCTCAAAAGAGAGCCGTGACCAGGTAACGCCGCTGGAGCTGCAAAAAGAGCTGACCGAAATGGATGCTCTGATTGCCTACCTACAGAAACTTGGACGGGATGTCAAGAACATGGAGGCCACAAAATGACTTTTTCAGGCCTGGCTTATGTGCTCTTCACCATGGTTCTCGCCATTATTTCGGGAGGGATCATAGCCTACTACTACAATCCAAAACGAAAAGAGAGGATTGAGGAGCCAAAACACAGAATGCTTGACGACGACAAATGAACAAAAGGAGATGACCATGTATGATACCGGAGAACCCCAGGAGGGCCACAATAAAATCCCCAAAGGTTGGCTGCTCTTTTTTTTCGGGGGAATTATCTTTTTGATCGGCTATATCGTCTTGTATACCCCGGCTATTTCCGGCTGGTCATTCTACAAAGAGTTTGACAAGGAGATGGCTTCAGCGGCGAAATCAGAAAAATCTGTTGCCGTCAAAGAGTATTCGGGCGACAAGGATGCCATCAAGGAGGGCAAGGAGATCTATGCCAACACCTGCGCTCCCTGCCATAACGCTGATGCAACCGGCGGAATTGGCCCCAACCTCACCGCTGCAACGCTCAAATACGGAGCTACCCCGAAGGATATCTATGAATCAATTGCCCAGGGGCGTCCCAACGGTATGCCTCCTTTTGGGCCACAACTTGGTGCCGATAACACCAGCAAAATTATTGCATTTCTTGAAACACTGAGAAAACCATAATGCCAGGTAACGGCAGGCAACATCATGTTGCTCTATGGAAAGGGCGTCGCAGGATTGCGGCCATTGCACAAGCAATTCTCCTCACGGCGCTACCATTTATTACAATTAATGGGCAAAGCATCTTGCGTTTCGACATTCCAACGCTCAAGCTTTACTTTTCAGGAACAGTTTTTTGGATACGAGAGCTTTATTTGTTGGTTGGCATTGTGCTCTGTTTCTTGCTCTTTATTGGTTTCATCACGGCTGTTTTTGGAAGAGTTTGGTGCGGCTGGCTTTGCCCACAAACCGTATTGCTCGATTTAAGCCAAAGCCTTGCTCGACTCATCAACAAAAAGCAAGAGCAGCTTGTACAAAGGGTATTGCTCCTTCCATTTGCAGCATTGGTAGCCTTTACCTTGATCTGCTACTTTGTGCCTCCCGCAGAAACCCTGCAATCGCTCTTTCTGTCACCAATCATCACCACATTTTTTATAGTGCTATGGATTGCGCTCTATCTTGAACTTGCATTTCTTGGCCGGCGTTTTTGCACCTCCATTTGCCCCTACGCCATGTTGCAAAACATGCTCTTTGATAAAGAGACATTGGTTATTGAATATGATATGTCGCGTGACAGCACCTGCATGAAGTGCGACGATTGTGTAACGGTATGTCCCGTTGGTATTGATATAAAAAAGGGACTTAATTCCGCCTGTATTGCTTGCGCTGCATGTATTGATGCGTGTATAACTGTCAACGAAAAACGGCATGTTCCACCATTTCCTGACTACAAGGGAACTATTTTAAGAGCAAAAAGCGTTTGGCTTGGAGGTGTTACGGCGCTTGCTGCCATTGGTTTGGCAGCACTTGTCTGGAGCCGTCCACCATTTGACGTTGTGGTAACGCGCAATGCCCAATTGCTGCCTGCCGGAATTAATCGCTATTCGCTGACCATGTATAACAACAGCAGCCAAGCAATAAACGTGGAACTCACTTCGCCTGACAAGGTGGTGCTTCTTGGGAGCGATACCTTCCATCTTGCTCCTTTTGGTAGCGTCAATAGCTCGATTATGGTAAAAACTTCCAGCAACAACATGCCCGATCAGGTTGAGCTACGATTTACCGGCAATGGTAACACGGCTATACGAGAGATTGGGTTTTTCTGAGCTTTGGAGATAATGTTAATTTTTTTGCTTTTTGTAGTGTAGCAAGCTATTCCTGAAAATAAGAAGAATCGGCTCAACGATATTGATTGCCAAGTACAAAAAAATAATGAAATAATACTATGATCCCAGTAACATTAAAAACAGAAATTCACACACTTTCTCGTCAGGAAAAATATCATTTAATACAGATTCTGGTTCAAGATTTGGCATCAGATGAACCTGATAAACAAAAAGGGGAATTTCTCTCTTCAAAAGACATTTATTCTGTTGAACAGTGCACATCAAAATCTCAAGCTATTGATATGTTTTTGAAGAAGTGGAAAGGCGCACTTAAAGGCGTGGAAGCAGATAGCGCAAAACATCAATATTTGCATCAAAAATACCAATGAATATCTTGATTGATACAAACGTATTGTTGGATATCATATTGAATCGTCCACCCTTTGCTGAATCTGCGGAACAAGTTTTTGTTGCGGCTAAATTTGCTGCTATTGATTTGTTTATGTCGGCAACAACAATTACAGACCTCTATTATATTGCTCGGAAACAAAAAGGGCGTGAACAAACATTACTGCTTATTGAAGATTTACTCCAATGCGTTGACGTTATTTCGGTAAATAAAGCTGTAATCCTCCATGCGCTTCATGCTGGTCTACCTGATTTTGAAGATGCCGTTCAGGAAGGAGCCGCTAAACAAGCCAATATATCCATTATTGTAACCAGAAATGGTGCTGATTTTAAGAACTCAGATTTGGATGTTTATTCTCCAGAAGAGTTTATAACTTGTTATGGGAAGGAATAGTGGTGATGGGGTTACGACTTTGTCTTCTGTGGGTTATAAATCAAAAATTCGAGGTTTAGGCGGATCAATTGCATTATTGCTTAAAAGAAATATGAATATAGAAATGAATCCAACGCAAGTTCTTGATGCGGAACCTGACTTTCAGCTTTCTGCCCAATGGCAAAAAGAAATTGTTCAGCGCTGTAAGGAAATTGATTGTGGCAACGTAAAACTGCTGCCTGGAGAGCAGGTTTTTGAGCAAGCCTTTAATGAGAAACGTGATCCCGACTACTGGAAAAAAAGAGTATGAAAATAACTCTTTCCATCATCTATGCCTGTTTTTTCACGGCTATGGCGTGCGGATTGTTTGTTGCCTACAAATATGCTGATGGCTTGGTGGAGAGCAACTATTACGACAACAGCACCCACTATTTCCAGACAAAAGCTCTTGAAGAGAAGCTTGGTATTGCCTTGAGCCAGCCAGACTCGCTGAAACTTGGGAGCAATGCCATTCAAATCAGGGCAACATCGCACGGTAAACCGCTCGAAACGGGCGATCTCTCACTCTTCATCGGCAACCTCTCGAATACCCGTTACGACTCGACGATGGCCATGCGTCAACTGGCTCCGGGCATCTATATAACAACAGCCACCATTCCCTTCAAGGGCGTGTGGTTTGCTCGCATTGACCTTAAACAACAGCAACAACTTATCACCAGCAAAAAATGGTTTTTCAACGTCAAATAAAGGGCTTCACTACCCTTGCACTCTTCGCCTGCATGATGACTGCAGGCAGCACACTCCATGCAACAGCCGTGGATAACAGCATTCACGAAAAGGCCTGCACCGTTACCGCAGGCCAGCGAACCGTGACGCTGAACATTGAACCGAAACCGGTCAAGCACATGAAGGAGCTTACCTTCAGCGTCACCGTGACCCAATGCGACAAGCTGCCTGAGACACTGCTGCTCGATCTCTCAATGCCGGGGATGCAGATGGGCAAAAATCAGGTGACACTGGTGAAAAAGAGCGCCTGCCTCTATGAGGGCAAAGGGATTATTGTGCGCTGCATGAGCGGTCGCACGCTCTGGCAGGCAACCGTTCTCTCCGATACCCTGAACAATCCCGCCTTTACCTTCAATGTCAGAGAGTGAGCAACCATCTCCCGAAAGGCTGCGCTGCGACCACTGCCTGCAGGAGACAAGCCGGGCATCGGCCATTATCGTTGAGATCAACGGAGAATCCAAGGTTTTTTGCTGTCACGGTTGCCTTGGTGTCTACGAGCTTATCCACAGCAATTCGCTTGATGCCTTCTACAACCAGCGGTGCAACTGGCAGCCCGGCCCTCCGGCAACCGGGGTAAAACTCCAGGCTTCAGCCTTCAGCGACACCGTCACCATCAGCGGCAGGGAGCACCGGATTGAGCTGCTGCTCTCGGGAATCAGGTGCGCCTCCTGCGTCTGGCTCATCGAAAAGTTTTTGATGAAGATCAATGGCCTGCTCTCCGTCAGAGTGAACTATGCTACCCACAAGGCAACCATCACCTGGAGTGGTGAAGAGGTGAGCCTCGAGGCCATACTGGATGCCATCCGCTCCATCGGCTACCTGCCCCACCCCTGCCATGGCAACGGAAGTGCCGATATTTTTGCCCGGGAGAAACAGGAGCTGCTGCTGCGCTTCGGCACTGCCGGATTTTTCTCCATGCAGCTCATGCTCTTTTCCACCGCACTCTACGCAGGCTTTTTTGAGGGAATTGAGGAGCGCTACCGGCTTGCATTCCAGCTTATTTCATGGGCGCTGGCCACGCCGGTGCTTTTCTACTCGGGCTATCCCTTTCTCTCAAGCGCCCTCCGCTCATTGCGACGGCTGACGCTCAACATGGATGTACTGGTGGCGCTTGGCGCACTCTCGGCCTACAGTTACAGCATTGCCATGATTTTTTACGGGGGGGAGATATTTTTCGATACCGCCTCGATGATTATCACCTTCATTCTGCTGGGGCGCTTTCTGGAGGCAGGCTCAAGACTCAAGGCGGGCAACGCCATTGCCGAGCTGGCTGAGCTGCAACCCCATGATGCGCTGAGGGTGGCAGAGAGTGGCGAAACCAGCATGGTGCCGGTGGCTTCGGTGCAAAGCGGCGAGATAATTGAGATCATCCCGGGCGACCGGATTCCGCTTGACGGCAGAGTGGTGGATGGCGAAGCTGAGGTGAACGAAGCGATGCTGACCGGTGAGTCGAATCCTGTGCTGAAAACAGTGGGCTGCGATGTCTTTGCCGGAAGCTTCTCCATGAATGGGCGGCTCCGAATCCAGGTCACCGGCAATGCGGCGAGCACCCTGCTGGCGCGGATTATCCGCACAGTGGAGGATGCCCAGGCACGCAAGGCACCAATTCAGGGTATTGCCGACAAAACCGCCGGTTACTTTGTGCCAGCCACCATCATCCTCGCGCTTGCCACCTTTCTCTACTGGAAACTCACCTCCGCCAGCACCGTCACCGCCCTGATGAACGCTGTCTCGGTGCTCGTCATCGCCTGCCCTTGCGCCCTTGGTCTGGCAACGCCGCTCGCTATTCTGGTCGGTACCACCACTGCCGGAAAGAGAGGTATTCTCGTCAAAGGGGGCGATATTTTTGAGACCGTCTCAAAAACCACCACGGTCGTGCTCGACAAAACCGGCACCATCACCACCGGCAAACCCTCCATGACCGACCTGCACGACTACGGCCTCACGCCAACGTTGATTCAGCATGTCGCCTCTCTCGAAGCCGCCTCGGAGCACCCCACCGGACGCGCCCTTATGGCTGCCTGGCAGGGTGAGCGGCTGACGGTAACACAGTTCAGGGCAACGCCGGGCAGAGGAGTTTCAGGGATGATTGCAGGAGTTCTCTGGCGGGCGGGCTCGAAAGCCTTTATGGATGAAGAGGGTGTTCAGATGGAGCGTGAACAGATTGCTCACACCGCGTCGCTCGAAGCTGAAGGCAAAACCGTGGTGATGGTCGCCTGCGGCAACAAGCTGGCCGGAGTGATCGGCATGATTGACGACCTGCGTAACGACGCTCTTCCCCTTATTGAGGGGCTGCGAAAAAAAGGGTTCGCCCTGATGATGCTGACCGGCGACAACCTTGGAGTGGCCAACTACATCGCCGCCAGATGCGGCATTACCAACGTGCAGGCCGGGCTTGGCCCCCTCGAAAAAGCAGCGGTGATCCGCGCCCTGAAAGCAAAGGGAGCCTGCGTCATGATGGTCGGCGACGGCATCAACGACGCTCCCGCCCTAACCGAAGCCGACATCGGCGTCACCCTCGGCCACGCCTCAGCCATTGCCCTTGAGAGCGCCAGCGTTGCCATCCTGAACGACGATCTCAGGCTCATCAACACCCTCGTCACAAGCTCCACGCGATGTTTTTCCATCATCCGCCAGAACCTTGTCTGGGCCTTTTCGTATAATCTCATAGCGCTGCCACTTGCCGTGTCTGGGGTGCTGCACCCCATCATCTCCGCACTGCTGATGGTGACCAGCTCCCTTGTTGTGGTAAGCAACTCCCTGCGGCTGAAAAACCTGTGAACAAGCAACCATGAGCACCACCTTTTACCTGATCGGCATCGGTTTTTTTGTCGGCGTCGCCGCATGGTTCCTCTTTATCTGGGCCGTCAAAAGCGGCCAGTTCGACGACCCCGAAGCGCCGAAATACCGGATGCTTGACGATGACGACGAGCCTGCCAAAGCGGCAAATCCCCCAAGGCTCAGAACGCCCACAAAGAGGAAAAGCACATGAGCAGCGCCCCTCTTCTCGCCATGCTCCTCTCTGGGCTTGCCGGAGGATTCGGCCACTGCATCAGCATGTGCGGGCCGGTGGTTGCCTCCTTCACCGTCGGCGAAACCCGGCAGGGAGTGCTTCACCACCTGCTCTACAACCTCGGGCGAATCACCACCTACACCATCCTCGGCGCCCTTGTCGGCCTCTCCGGCTCATTTCTTGTCCTCACGGCCTCCATCGAGCAGCTCCAGCGAGCCATCATGATCATCGCCGGTCTCTCCATCATCCTCATGGGTCTCTCCACCGCAGAGTGGCTGCCACGAAGCTCCTCAATCAGGAGCTGCACCCCCGGCAACTCACTCATCCAAAAGATCATGGCCCTCTTCAAGGCCCCCCGCTCCATCGGCGCTTACTACCCCATGGGCATCGTCCTCGGCTTTCTCCCCTGCGGCCTCACCTACACCGCCCTCCTCGCCGCCGCCCGCGCCGCCATGGAGGCACCTCACCCCTTTGCAGGAATGCTCCAGGGCGCCCTGATGATGATGCTCTTCGGCATCGGCACCGCGCCAGCGCTGATTCTGGTGGGGAAAGTGGTGAATAGTATCAGCGGGAGAATGCGACGGTGGTTTTACCGGGTGGCCAGCGTGATTATGATTGCGACAGGGGTTTGGTTTGTGGTGGAGGGGTTTTAGATGGTTTGAGATTTGCGTATTATATCGCTTACATTTCATGAGTATGCTTATTAAGGAGAATGATTCTTATTTTTGTTCTCCCCAACAGACTAATGAATCCTTTGGTTAATAGGTTAATACACAATGGAAAAGGACTCCCATATTGATTTTTTATTATACTCTTATACAAAAGGATTACACTTTGATCCTCATCGTCCAGAAGGTATAAAATTCACACCAAATGATGAGCGCGGTCTACGCTTTGTCATTCTACCTATACACCCGGAAAAAGATGCCTGTGGAAATCGCGAAGGATTGGTTTGCAAAACTTCTGCGACTTATTCTGCGACCACGGAACAAGTTTTGTTTGTCGATTCGTACAACAATCTAAATACCATGTTGCGTGTGGCCGATGACATTGCACTACCTTTTCAACCGGATGGAAAAATACTCATTGGCAAAGATGGCATCTTTAAAAACGATTTCCATCCTCGCCGATACTTGTGTCCAGCGGATATTTCTCAACTATTAGAGCGTGTTGAGGACGAACTTGCAGCTAAAACAGATCGATTTCTTAAGCTGCTCCGGTGGCGGCAGGGATTTGATGCTTTAGGGGAGGTCGTAACACACCGAGCACTCTACTGGACCATCGACGATGGTGATTACCCGATCGCTCCGTCTGACGGTAACCCCTCACAAGAAATCATAATCCCGATGATGTATGGAATACATTGGGATGGGAAACACCAGACAGCCCTGCAAGAACTTTGGTCGGCGAATGATCATACAGAACCGCTTGGGCATGCTCTTGCAAGAGAAGCGGCGACGTTAATCTCGGAATCCCCTCGAAGCGCAATATTGATTATGACAGCAGCTCTTGAAACTGCCGTTAAAATGCATATCAGCCGTATTGCACCTGACACAGCCTGGCTAATGGAGAATAACCCTGCACCACCAATATTCAAGGTTCTCAGAGACTACATACCGACAATTCATCGTACCCGAGGCAAAGAAATTGATTTTTGGGATAATGTAAAACCGTTCATCAAAAAGGCTGAGAAACTCATTGAGATTCGCAACAAAGTAGCACATACCGGAAAAATCCCACATGATGCCGGTTCAATTCAAGATCACCTTATATTGGTATCTGATCTGCTCTATCTGTTGGATGTTTTAGATGGTCATGATTGGGCAAAAGATCTCGTCAGTCACAAGCTTCGGAAAACGCTGGATTGGCCAAGTCCGAATGATGGGAGAAATCTTCAAATCATTATAAAGTCGCTCTATTAACGCAGAATCTAATAATCCCGAGCAGTACAAGGTAATTGCACATTTTGCTGAGAACATTACAAGCCTGGAGCCTCATCCCAGCGAAGTGATCAAGCTGATGGTCAATCTGCTACTCTCACCAGAGACTGGCCTGTGCAAGAACCACATGGCAAAGACCATTTATGAGCCTGCGTCACTGGCGCGGTATGCTTTCAATGGCGGAGAAGTACATCCGCGACCTCGATAATGATGCCCGGCCCCATCTCTTCGGGCAGAACTGGAACGATGAAGCTTATACCGTCTGCCGAGCGAACATACTCTGACCAATCCAACATTTTGCGTGGAGTGGAAAGAGCAGAGTGGCTGCCTGAATTGATATTCCAGAGATTTAAATCATCTATATGACCTAAAATTTGCGTATTATCTTGGTTTTATAGCAAAATTCAACAGCTTAAGCGCATCAACCCAAAAATGCTTATGTTATGCTATTTACCAGACAAAATTTAAGGTAACGTGGCTAATAACTTTAAGAGTGACGACAGCTTCCTGAGAAAACTTGCCGTAGGTGCTGCGGGGACAAACTCGACCATTCACCTGCTGAAAGCAATGGGGTTCAACCCTATAGAACTTGAGCGGGGTTCCACTGGTTTCAAAATATGGAAACGAATCAAAATCAAGCGTGTCAGGGTTCCCGACATTCTTTGCTTGAATACCGGGTTACGGTTCGAATCCCGTGGCAAAACCAAGCTTGAAATATCGATGTCCCATTCCCTCAATGACCCAAAGCGGGCTTGGGATGCAGGTATGCGTGACGACGACTTCGTTTCAATCGTCCTTTTTGAGCAACATGACAATTCTCCGATAGATCTGAAACAAATTTCACCCGTTCATTTCGTCAGTGTCAAAGAAATGCGGAAAGCATTCGATGCAGAAAAAGTATCCATCACTCAGCCAAAAGGGGTTGAGGAGGGATCAGAAATACGGGTAATGTGGACATGTGCTGTGGCCAACCAGCAATCAATTGTTACGGCTGTTGAATCCACCAGAGTCAGCCTCGCCCCTGTCACAGACGCACGAAAACAATCAATTCAATTGAGCCGACAGAAAGGCAAGATAACCTTGCTGCCACAAGTGAACGCTGGCGATACGGTTGAGGCGAATCAGATTGTGGCGGCAGTTGTTCCCGTCAATACACAAATTCAATGCCCTGCGACAGTTAAAGAAGCCTATTTCATTGAAAAACTTGCAAGTGTTAACTTGAGCGAGCGATACGCAGCAGCAAAGGCGTTGCGATACAGAGGCTATACCATTGCCAAGCCCATGCTCGAAGCAAGAATGACCGATACCGACGAGGATATTTATGTCCAGCTTGAGGCTGCCGCAGCTCTTGCTCTCTATGACGATCCGAACGGCTGGGAATTCATCGAAAACAAGCTACGGAGCCCGGTGATGACGGTTCCTCTTGAAACGCAGCTTGAAACAGTTATTGTCACCTCTGAAATACCAAAGAGCCGGAGCGAGCAACTACTGATTGAGGTACTGCAAGACTCTCAACGTGACAACGAACTTCGCGCTGGAGCAGCATGGGCACTTGGTCAATTCGCTTCCGCCACATCAGCAACAGCTCTGGCTGATACCTTTAATTCAAGCCAATTGGAGATAAAGGTTGAAGCTGCACGGGCCCTTTTGCGGATTGCAACACCACAAATTCCTCACTTGATTGATCTCCTGAAAAATGGAGAGCCTGACAAACGCGACGGGCTATCGTGGGTACTTGCCCGAACTGGCAATTTCAATCCATCAGATATAGTCATTGAGGACGATGAGAACCTGAGAAAATGGCTGAGCTACATCATCGGCTATGGCAAAGACAAGTTCGTTCAGAGCGATATTGAAGCTATCTGCCAAACTGATCCGCAAGTCTATTTCGCAGCAAGTGTGTTGTGGCAGATAGTGGCAAGCTGGGTTAACGACCTAAAGGAATATTGATGATGCAGAGTACACCACTTTATCGCACGGCCAAAGGAGAAGCTTATGTCGGCAATTCTCTTGAACTTCTCGCAGAGTTGCCAGACAATTGCATTGATTTGGTTATGACATCCCCCCCCTTTGCACTTCGTCGCCAAAAGAGTTACGGCAATGTTGAGGAAACGGAATACGTCCAGTGGATTAAGCCATTCGGCCAAGAAGTTTTCCGCGTTCTCAAGGAGAGCGGGAGTTTTGTTCTTGATTTGGGCGGTGCATATCGTTCTGGTGTTCCATCACGTTCTCTGTACAACTTCCGGGTACTTTTGGCCTTCTGCGATGAGATCGGGTTTCAACTGGCGGAGGATTTCTATTGGTTCAATCCGGCAAAGTTGCCATCACCCATTGAATGGGTCAACAAACGAAAGCTTCGTGCAAAGGATTCTGTCAACACTGTATGGTGGTTTAGTAAAACCAACTTTCCGAAAGCCGATGTCAGGAAGGTACTGACTCCCTATTCTGATCGTATGAAAAAATTGATTCAGGACCCGGAGAGTTTCTACACACCCAAAAAACGCCCATCAGGCCATGACATCAGTGACGCGTTTGGCAAGGATAACGGTGGGGCAATTCCTTCCAACCTTCTCTCGATACCAAATACTGAGAGCAATTCGAGCTATCTGCGGATATGCAAGGAGCTCGGCATTGAACGCCATCCGGCAAGATTCCCTTCAGAACTCCCTGCGTTTTTTATCAAGATGCTGACCGACGAGGACGATGTTGTGCTCGACATTTTTGGAGGTTCAAACACCACAGGATTCACCGCAGAAGCTCTCAGGCGAAAGTGGATAACCTTTGAGATCAATCATGATTATCTCTCTTCATCCGTCTTCAGGTTCCTCGATGGACAAAGCTCTGCAACCATGCAGCGCGTTTTGGATGAATTGAGCAAGAATGACGCAAATTACTTCATTAATAAGCCCACTTGCGCACTCAATCCGAGTAACAAAGCAAAGTCAAAAGCTGAATCAAAGGCTCAAGGAGAATTATTTGCTTTTGGAGCTACCGTTCTATAGCGCCTGAAAGGAGACCACCGCTTTTTGAAAAGCTGACGAAGGTTCGAATTTCCAGAAAACGATATCCCTGATACTGGCAAAGGAGAGCTACGGGAGCATTCTGGACAGGCAGGAGTGATGAGGCGACAACTCTCCGGGATTTCCGGATAGCCCGGTGTAGTGTTTCGGAGTAAAGATGGGAGATGGCTTTGAGATGGTCACTCGGTTTCACCTTATTTGAAATTTGCGTATTATACCGACAAATGAGGTGGTGAAAAACAACCCGGAAAAGTTTCCTGAAGGCTATGTCCAGAAGCTTTATAAAAATGAATGGGACTCATTGATGTCGAAATTTGCGACTTCAATCAAAGGGGGATCGGTAAAATTGCCAAGTGCGATTATGATCGGCGACGTGTACCCCACACCGAAAACAAAATGAAACCCGAGAGCCGAGCACCCTTGGGAAGCACAAAAAAACCTGAATTGACTACCCCGCCAGATACCTTTCATGGTATATTATCGAAATACCAACAAGAGAAAAAATAAAATGCCTTATTCTGTTGAAAACTGCCCCGAAGCTGACTGGCAGGCTCTCGACCAGCACATCATGGAACAATTGACTATCTTTGCACCTGACGAAATAAGATGGAAGCAAAAGACAGAGTTTTCATCACCCGCTGTCTCAGCAGGTTTCCAGTTGCAATATGGACATGCAAACGGTCGACTATACCAGGGAGATTCTATCAAGTGGCTTGAGTCTCTTCCCTCGTCAAGCGTTGACCTCGTTTTTGCTGACCCCCCCTATAACATCAAAAAAGCCGAATGGGACAATTTTGAGAGTCAGGAGAAATATATTGAGTGGTCAATCAGGTGGATCGCTCAAGCCGCCCGCGTTTTAAAGCCTACCGGTTCTCTCTATGTGTGCGGGTTCTCTGAAATATTGGCGGACATCAAACACCCGGCATCAAAGTATTTCAAGCATTGTCGCTGGCTGATCTGGCATTACAAAAACAAGGCTAATTTAGGAAACGAGTGGGGACGGTCGCATGAGAGCATCATCCATTTCCGTAAAACAGACGCTTGCAAACTAAACATTGACGATGTCCGCACTCCTTACGGAGCGCATACGCTCAAATATCCGTCGCACCCACAGGCAGAGACAAGCGCCTACGGTGGTAACGGAAACAAGCAGCGTGACAACTGGATACCAAACCCCAAGGGAGCAAAACCAAAAGATGTCATAGACATTCCAACCACCTGCAACGGCATGGGCGAGAAAACCCCCCACCCAACGCAAAAACCAGAAGAACTTTTGAGAAAATTTGTTCTTGCATCTTCCAACGAAGGTGATCTCGTCATTGACCCCTTTTCCGGGTCTGGCACCACGATAGTTGTTGCGGAGCAGCTCAAACGCCGCTGGATGGGTTGTGACATGAACATCCACTATAATCAATGGGCAATGGAACGGTTAAAAAACGTCAGGCGAATGACTAAAGACGAATGGATCACCCACGACAGGAAAACCGCCGCCAGGAGGGAATCCATACGATGAATATTTCAAAACTTGTAAGCAGAGCCGTCAACAAAGAGCTTTTCCTCACGGTAGAAAGCTACATCACATTTTGCAATCGCTATCTGGAATATGTAGAGACAGGCCTGCAAGCCCGTATCATCTCCAGAAATGAAAACCACTATCAATTTTTCCAGTACCAAAAAGATGGGCATTACAACATTACCCGCCCCATCAACACACAGCTCATGTACGACGCTGATAATTTTGAAACCGGCGCAAAGCAGTTTCTGGAAACACTTGAACAGATAAAAAACGGAGAACGGCCATCAGACGAATGTAGAGAAAACATCAACCGCACCATCTATACTATCCAGCAATCAATCGGCGCAACACTCGACGCGTTACCTGCCGGAAAATCAAACCAGGCCCGAAAAGTAAATGGCGATTTATTTGAGCGACTGATCCGTTTACTGATTGTTTCCCTTGACGTAGAGTGCGTATCAGGTGTCATGCAAGTTCCTGTAAAAGATGACGATGGAACAGAACTTTTTAAATCAGCCTATCAACATGATTTAATGATAAGCAAAACAGGAGAACTGAAAATCATAGGTTCTGTTAAAACTTCCAGCAAAGACCGCATTGACAAGGTTTTCATGGACAAGTTTTTATACAACAGGCTCACCAACACAGATTTGTCACACATCGCCATTTTTCTCAATGATGTACAGCGTAAAAAGACAAAAAAAGAGCATGAGTACTGTATTTCAGCAACATTTCTGCCAGGACACTTCAAGGCATACACAATCAAGCTCAATCCACTTGACGGTGTTTATTACTGCGACATCCGCCCCAATATGATGACGCACCCATTACTTTCCCGACACATAAAAACTATTGATCATTTTTTCTTCTCTGACCTTTGGACTCTTCTGGCCAGACAGGGGCAGAGCCTTGAGGAAATAGCCATCAAACCAGAAGAATAATACAATAATCACAGACACATTTTATGTTTTCAAATGGCAGAAAAACTGAAATTGTATTCTTGGTTGAATGGCAAGTTTAGCAAAAACGACGTTCCGAAAGCCAACGCCAGGCAGTTTCACGCCATTTGAAATTTGCGTATCATTCATCAGGATTACCAAGCAATGAATCCAGGACAAGACCATGAGAACTGTGACACTGAAAATTGATGAGAGCGTTGACGAACAATTCAGCTTGTTCCTTGCGCACTTCTCATCAAGCGAGATACAAATACTGAAGAAATCTGAGTATATGAGCGACGATAAATATCTCAGAAGCATCAACGGCATGGTTCAAAGCCTTCATGATGCTAAAAGAGAACCTCTGGAAAAAGGGGTGACACTCGATAGACTGGAGTGGTGATGTACACCGAAGCCCTTTACCCGATAACAAAGCAGCCCCATGACAGACACAACGCATGGCATCAGCACTTTCCGCGTTGAAGTGACAAATATTTCTCCTTATGGCTTTTGGATTCTCGTCGGGGATGAAGAGCTGTTTTTGCCATACACTGAATTTCCCTGGTTCAAAGAGGCTCCCGTTGGCAAAATCTGCAAGGTAGAACTTCATCACCCGGAGCATTTGTATTGGCCATCTTTGGATATTGACCTTTCCATTGAGTCAATTCGTAAGCCTGATGTCTTTCCGCTTGTCAGCCAATGAAAAACCGTTATGCTCTATTTCAAGAGATCGTTGGCTTGTTGTCCCGGAGGGGAAGATGCAAAGATATAAAGCGTGGTCAGCATCAGATCATACCAACATCAGAGCTCTGTTAATATTGTTATAACCTTAGCATTAACTCTAATTAATATATTGAATTATCATGGAAACAGTAAAAGAAAAAATAGTAGAAATCGTTCACTCTCAACCTGAAGATTCGAGCTATGATGAAATTATAAGGGAAATTGTGTTTGAACGGATGGTAGCCAAAGGATTACAGGATTCAAGGAAAGGAAATTTGATTTCTAATGAAACAATGGAACATCGAATTAAAACATGGCAGTAATAAGATGGACAATAGAATCGGAGATGTGGTTAAGAGATATCCATGAATATATTTCCCAAGACAACCCATCTGCTGGTGCAAGAGTCGTGAAATCAATCTACGATAAAGTTCAGATTTTAAGAGACCTGCCTGAAATCGGATACAGATACAGGACTGAAGAAGAGGGTGAAATACAAATTTTACTGTATGGTCACTATCGAATTGCATACCTGATAAGGGAGACTGAGCAAATTGATATCTTGGGTGTTTTTCACGGATCACTGGATATTGAAAGTTATCTGTAACTTGAACGCAAGGAGAACCGCATGAACACAGACGCGACATATAACCCACAACTGCAGGATGACAGTGAAGAGGCTGAAAAGCATCTCGCCCTTTTAATCCATCAAGCAGGAGAAGACGCAAGAGTTCACACAAAAAAAATTCTGGACGCACATTTCAAAAAAATTAACGACATGATTGCCGAGGCAGTTTTATCTCAAAAAAAATCCCTCCCTTCATGACAGATGCTCAAAAACCAAGATTGATTGTGGTAGCAGGGCCAAATGGTTCAGGCAAAACCACCATTACCGAAAAACTGCTCCGACATGAATGGATGGAAGATTGTCAATACATCAATCCCGATCTGATTGCACAGCAAGAGTTTGGAGACTGGAACTCCCCTGCTGCTGTGATTCAGGCAGCCAACAAGGCAAAGGCCACCAGGGACTATTGCTTGGCTCATAACATCAGCATCGCCTTTGAAACGGTATTCTCTACCCAGGAAAAGCTGGAGTTTCTCAAACGGGCAAAAGATGCCGGATTTTTTATTCGTTTCTTCTTCGTGTGTACCAATGACCCTTCAATCAATGCTCAGCGAGTAGCCAAACGTGTTATGGGAGGTGGACATGATGTTCCTATTCCTAAAATCATTGACCGATATTACAGATCTATTTCGAATGCTCTTCAAGCCATGAAATTGGCTGATCGCGCCTATTTCTATGATAACACTGAAATAAACACAGATCCTCAGCTTCTGTTCAGAGTAAAAGAAGGGGAAATTGAAAAAACATATTCTGATATCTCCCCATGGGCAGAAATTATCTACGATTCCCTTGAAAAAGAGGAATAAGCTACCGCGATGGAAAGCATTGCTGACTCCGGTCATGACGATGACCTCTTGAAACACGGGCAAAGTTGCCTTCACCAATTGAATGGGTCAACAAACGAAAGCTTCGTGCAAAGGATTCTGTCAACACAGTATGGTGGTTTAGTAAAACCGACTTTCCGAAAGCCGATGTCAGGAAGGTACTGACTCCCCCTTCTGATCTTAGGAAAAAATTGATTGAGAACCAGGAGAGTTTCTACACACCCAAAAAACGCCCATCAGGCCATGACATCAGTGACGCGTTTGGCAAGGATAACGGTGGGGCAATTCCTTCCAACCTTCTCTCGATACCGAATACCGATAGCAACTCGAGCTATCTGCGGATATGCAAGGAGCTCGGCATTGACCGCCATCCGGCAAGATTCCCCTCAGAACTCCCCGCGTTTTTTATCAAGATGCTGACCGACGAGGACGATGTTGTGCTCGACATTTTTGGAGGTTCAAACACCACCGGATTCACCGCAGAAGCTCTCAGGCGCAAGTGGATAACCTTTGAGATCAATCATGATTATCTCTCTTCATCCGTCTTCAGGTTCCTTGATGGACAAAGCTCTGCAACCATGCAGCGCGTTTTGGATGAATTGAGCAAGAGTGATGCAAATTACTTTATTAATAAGGCCGCTTGCGCACTCAATCCGAATAACAAAGCAAAATCAAAAGCTGAATCAAAGGCTCAGGGAGAATTATTTGTTTTTGGAGCTACCGCTCTATAGCGCCTGACAGGAGACCACCGCTTTTTGAAAAGCTGACGAAAAGAAAACCATATACTCTTATGCAGCTACGGCCTTCTTGGTTGGGGTTCCATAAGTCAGTTTTAATTCCAACCGAGAAGCTAAAGCTTCTATTCTGGCATGGGTATCTGAAACATATTTGGCAAGATCATGCTCAGCTCTATCGTCCAAAATTTTTTGGGTTTTGACTTTTTCAATCAAAAGCTCATTATCATTCATCAGGTTTCTCCGAAAATAATTCTAATGGGGTGACAATTTCCGGTGTCGGCAGGTTCGACCGGGTATTTATCTCACGAAAATAATGAGAGTTATATCTTTGAACAACGCAATAAAAATAGGTGCTGTCTATCGTTATATCAGTGTGTCAGGGCAAAATTGATAACATTTTGGCTGAGCCAGATGCCGTGCTCACGCATCCGGCTTATTGCATCAGGCATGGATATGCTATACCCTGTAGATTTCGCTTTCAGCAGTACACCGATAGCGCCGGTAACATTCAGGTTTGACAAACGGGCAGTTCGCCTGCCAAGGAGTTCATCAATGCATACCAGATTGATGCCAAGCAGCAAGGCGGTTTGTATGACCGATGCTTCTCCGCTATCGAGCGTGTTTCGCAGATAGGGCATGAGCTCCAATGGCTCGGGGCGCTCCTCTAACCATGATGCCTGCTCAAATACCTCGATGCCAAAAGAATCGCGGCCACCTGCACGGATTTCTTGAGCCACTTCATACGGCACAACTACCCTTGAGTACAGACAATGAAGCAAATCAAGATTACCTGTCGCGGCGGTCAATGCAATAAGTGGCGTGGTGTTGACAACAACCACTTTGGTTTGATCAGGCATTGCTGAAATCCTGTGCGAGTTCGTTCTGATCAAGATCAATCATTGGAACACCATATCGGTGCAGTTCAGCCAGAAATTCGACCCTGCTCATGCCGATAAGCGTAGCAGCCATCCCTGACGAGAGCCGTTTCATTTCAAAAAGTTTGATTGCCATGGCCAGTTTGGCCTCTTTTATGAATTGCTGCGGTGTGCATTGAGCAGCATCAGGCACATTGCCTGGCACGTCAAGAAGGAGTTGCATGATTTCCTTTGGTCCAACATTATCAGGATACCAGAATTGCTGTGGGTCGACTCAACATCAAGAAGCACATTTTTTACGATAAAAAGAACAGATATTTATAAACGGTGGTATATCCCTCTGCCACTTCAAACCGTAATTCAATCCATATTCCCGAAAATATCGATGTCACTGATGTTTGGATACCGGACGAAAGCCACTTGAATCAATTTCCGATATCAGCGAGATCAATCGGGTATTTATCACATTAATATGCTGGCGTTGTAAGACTAACATTTTTTTAAATTGAAGATGCCGAAAAAAAAGAGATGAGAAGGATGGTTTACCGGAATGAACGTCCATAGGACAGCTATAGCAGAGGAAGATTTGGATGCCATCTGCGGCGCAAAGGGTCTTCTTCACTCATGAGAAAAAAACTATAACCCTTCAATGTCACTCCAAACCTAAACGCACAGCCGGACAGCAAACTTCATCTGAGCATCTTTGATATGCTCCATGGCCCATACAACTGGAATGAGTATCACAAAGTCATTCTTTCCTTGACAGTCTTGCGGACGCTTTGACTGCATTCTTGAACCACCAAAGTCATAGAGCAGAATACCAACCTTCTTATCATGATGTATACTGAAATTCAAACATGAATCCGAACGATCTCATTATTTACAAAACGCCGGACGGAAAAGCTTCGGTAGCACTCTATGCGCATGGCGATGATGTCTGGCTAACACAAAAGCAGTTGGTCGATCTTTTTGCCACCTCCAAGTCAACCATCAGTGAACATATCACTAATATCTTGCAAGAAAAAGAGTTAGATGAAAATTCAGTTGTTCGGAATTTCCGAACAACTGCCAATGACGGCAAAGAATATTTGATTACGCACTATGCGTTGCCAATGATATTGGCTATTGGTTTTCGTGTGCGGAGTATGCGAGGGACACAGTTCAGACAATGGGCTAATCGTCACCTCAGTGAGTTTATGGTAAAGGGCTTTATCATGGATGATGAACGGTTGAAAAATCCCGATGGTCGTCCAGATTATTTTGACGAAGTGCTGGAACGTATCAGAGATATACGTGCATCGGAAAAGCGTTTTTACCAAAAAGTTCGAGACCTCTTCGCACTGTGCAGCGATTACGATTCGAGCGACAAAGCTACACAAATGTTTTTTGCAGAAATACAAAATAAGTTACTGTTCGCTGTAACCGGACAAACAGCCGCAGAGATCGTTGCAACGAGGGCAAATGCAGAAAAGGTAAACATGGGGCTGAACACATGGAACGGTACGATTGTGCGCAAACAAGATATTTATACCGCAAAAAACTATTTAACTGCTGATGAACTTGATACCTTAAACCGGTTGGTTATGGTCTTTCTCGAAACTGCTGAACTTCGAGCAAAAAAACGTATGGAGACTACAATGGATTATTGGCGTAACAATGCCAATAACGTAATAGAATCTAATGAGTTCGCACTGCTACAAGGCAAAGGATCAATCAGCAACACAACAATGGAACAACTGGCACTTGACGAGTATGAAAAATTTAATGCACAGCGCAAGGCATGGGAGGCAAAACATGCCGATAAACAAGATGAAGATGAGCTAAAGAAGCTTGAATCGAAAGTAAAAAACAAGCACGAAGAGTAATTTCCATTAATTTTAAATCAAAAAATTTTAAAAGTGTCGACTGTACATCGACTATGGCAAAGACAAATTCGTTCAGAGCGATATTGAAGCCATCTGCCAAACTGATCCACAAATCTATTTTGCAGTAAGTGTGTTGTGGCAGATAGTGACAAGCTGGGTAAACGACCTAAAGGAATATTGATGATGCAGAGCACACCTCTTTACCATACAACCAAAGGAGAAGCTTATGTCGGCAATTCTCTTGAACTTCTCGCAGAGTTACCAGACAATAGCATCGATCTGGTTATGACATCGCCCCCCTTTGCACTTCGGCGCCAAAAGAGTTACGGCAATGTTGAGGAGACGGAATACGTCCAGTGGATTAAGCCATTCGGCCAGGAAGTTTTCCGCGTTCTCAAGGAGAGCGGAAGTTTTGTTCTTGATTTGGGCGGAGCATATCGTTCCGGTGTTCCATCACGTTCCCTGTACAACTTCCGGGTGCTCCTGGCCTTCTGCGATGAGATCGGGTTTCAACTGGCGGAGGATTTCTATTGGTTCAATCCGGCAAAGTTGCCGTCACCCATTGAATGGGTCAACAAACGAAAGCTTCGTGCAAAGGATTCTTTCAACACGGTATGGTGGTTTAGTAAAACCGACTTTCCGAAAGCCGATGTCAGGAAGGTACTGACTCCCTATTCTGATCGTATGAAAAAATTGATTCAGGACCCGGAGAGTTTCTACACACCCAAAAAACGCCCATCAGGCCATGACATCAGTGACGCGTTTGGCAAGGATAACGGTGGGGCAATTCCTTCCAACCTTCTCTCGATACCAAATACTGAGAGCAATTCGAGCTATCTGCGGATATGCAAGGAGCTCGGCATTGAACGCCATCCGGCAAGATTCCCTTCAGAACTCCCTGCGTTTTTTATCAAGATGCTGACCGACGAGGACGATGTTGTGCTCGACATTTTTGGAGGTTCAAACACCACAGGATTCACCGCAGAAGCTCTCAGGCGAAAGTGGATAACCTTTGAGATCAATCATGATTATCTCTCTTCATCCGTCTTCAGGTTCCTCGATGGACAAAGCTCTGCAACCATGCAGCGCGTTTTGGATGAATTGAGCAAGAATGACGCAAATTACTTCATTAATAAGCCCACTTGCGCACTCAATCCGAGTAACAAAGCAAAGTCAAAAGCTGAATCAAAGGCTCAAGGAGAATTATTTGCTTTTGGAGCTACCGTTCTATAGCGCCTGAAAGGAGACCACCGCTTTTTGAAAAGCTGACGAAGGTTCGAATTTCCAGAAAACGATATCCCTGATACTGGCAAAGGAGAGCTACGGGAGCATTCTGGACAGGCAGGAGTGATGAGGCGACAACTCTCCGGGATTTCCGGATAGCCCGGTGTAGTGTTTCGGAGTAAAGATGGGAGATGGCTTTGAGATGGTCACTCGGTTTCACCTTATTTGAAATTTGCGTATTATACCGACAAATGAGGTGGTGAAAAACAACCCGGAAAAGTTTCCTGAAGGCTATGTCCAGAAGCTTTATAAAAATGAATGGGACTCATTGATGTCGAAATTTGCGACTTCAATCAAAGGGGGATCGGTAAAATTGCCAAGTGCGATTATGATCGGCGACGTGTACCCCACACCGAAAACAAAATGAAACCCGAGAGCCGAGCACCCTTGGGAAGCACAAAAAAACCTGAATTGACTACCCCGCCAGATACCTTTCATGGTATATTATCGAAATACCAACAAGAGAAAAAATAAAATGCCTTATTCTGTTGAAAACTGCCCCGAAGCTGACTGGCAGGCTCTCGACCAGCACATCATGGAACAATTGACTATCTTTGCACCTGACGAAATAAGATGGAAGCAAAAGACAGAGTTTTCATCACCCGCTGTCTCAGCAGGTTTCCAGTTGCAATATGGACATGCAAACGGTCGACTATACCAGGGAGATTCTATCAAGTGGCTTGAGTCTCTTCCCTCGTCAAGCGTTGACCTCGTTTTTGCTGACCCCCCCTATAACATCAAAAAAGCCGAATGGGACAATTTTGAGAGTCAGGAGAAATATATTGAGTGGTCAATCAGGTGGATCGCTCAAGCCGCCCGCGTTTTAAAGCCTACCGGTTCTCTCTATGTGTGCGGGTTCTCTGAAATATTGGCGGACATCAAACACCCGGCATCAAAGTATTTCAAGCATTGTCGCTGGCTGATCTGGCATTACAAAAACAAGGCTAATTTAGGAAACGAGTGGGGACGGTCGCATGAGAGCATCATCCATTTCCGTAAAACAGACGCTTGCAAACTAAACATTGACGATGTCCGCACTCCTTACGGAGCGCATACGCTCAAATATCCGTCGCACCCACAGGCAGAGACAAGCGCCTACGGTGGTAACGGAAACAAGCAGCGTGACAACTGGATACCAAACCCCAAGGGAGCAAAACCAAAAGATGTCATAGACATTCCAACCACCTGCAACGGCATGGGCGAGAAAACCCCCCACCCAACGCAAAAACCAGAAGAACTTTTGAGAAAATTTGTTCTTGCATCTTCCAACGAAGGTGATCTCGTCATTGACCCCTTTTCCGGGTCTGGCACCACGATAGTTGTTGCGGAGCAGCTCAAACGCCGCTGGATGGGTTGTGACATGAACATCCACTATAATCAATGGGCAATGGAACGGTTAAAAAACGTCAGGCGAATGACTAAAGACGAATGGATCACCCACGACAGGAAAACCGCCGCCAGGAGGGAATCCATACGATGAATATTTCAAAACTTGTAAGCAGAGCCGTCAACAAAGAGCTTTTCCTCACGGTAGAAAGCTACATCACATTTTGCAATCGCTATCTGGAATATGTAGAGACAGGCCTGCAAGCCCGTATCATCTCCAGAAATGAAAACCACTATCAATTTTTCCAGTACCAAAAAGATGGGCATTACAACATTACCCGCCCCATCAACACACAGCTCATGTACGACGCTGATAATTTTGAAACCGGCGCAAAGCAGTTTCTGGAAACACTTGAACAGATAAAAAACGGAGAACGGCCATCAGACGAATGTAGAGAAAACATCAACCGCACCATCTATACTATCCAGCAATCAATCGGCGCAACACTCGACGCGTTACCTGCCGGAAAATCAAACCAGGCCCGAAAAGTAAATGGCGATTTATTTGAGCGACTGATCCGTTTACTGATTGTTTCCCTTGACGTAGAGTGCGTATCAGGTGTCATGCAAGTTCCTGTAAAAGATGACGATGGAACAGAACTTTTTAAATCAGCCTATCAACATGATTTAATGATAAGCAAAACAGGAGAACTGAAAATCATAGGTTCTGTTAAAACTTCCAGCAAAGACCGCATTGACAAGGTTTTCATGGACAAGTTTTTATACAACAGGCTCACCAACACAGATTTGTCACACATCGCCATTTTTCTCAATGATGTACAGCGTAAAAAGACAAAAAAAGAGCATGAGTACTGTATTTCAGCAACATTTCTGCCAGGACACTTCAAGGCATACACAATCAAGCTCAATCCACTTGACGGTGTTTATTACTGCGACATCCGCCCCAATATGATGACGCACCCATTACTTTCCCGACACATAAAAACTATTGATCATTTTTTCTTCTCTGACCTTTGGACTCTTCTGGCCAGACAGGGGCAGAGCCTTGAGGAAATAGCCATCAAACCAGAAGAATAATACAATAATCACAGACACATTTTATGTTTTCAAATGGCAGAAAAACTGAAATTGTATTCTTGGTTGAATGGCAAGTTTAGCAAAAACGACGTTCCGAAAGCCAACGCCAGGCAGTTTCACGCCATTTGAAATTTGCGTATCATTCATCAGGATTACCAAGCAATGAATCCAGGACAAGACCATGAGAACTGTGACACTGAAAATTGATGAGAGCGTTGACGAACAATTCAGCTTGTTCCTTGCGCACTTCTCATCAAGCGAGATACAAATACTGAAGAAATCTGAGTATATGAGCGACGATAAATATCTCAGAAGCATCAACGGCATGGTTCAAAGCCTTCATGATGCTAAAAGAGAACCTCTGGAAAAAGGGGTGACACTCGATAGACTGGAGTGGTGATGTACACCGAAGCCCTTTACCCGATAACAAAGCAGCCCCATGACAGACACAACGCATGGCATCAGCACTTTCCGCGTTGAAGTGACAAATATTTCTCCTTATGGCTTTTGGATTCTCGTCGGGGATGAAGAGCTGTTTTTGCCATACACTGAATTTCCCTGGTTCAAAGAGGCTCCCGTTGGCAAAATCTGCAAGGTAGAACTTCATCACCCGGAGCATTTGTATTGGCCATCTTTGGATATTGACCTTTCCATTGAGTCAATTCGTAAGCCTGATGTCTTTCCGCTTGTCAGCCAATGAAAAACCGTTATGCTCTATTTCAAGAGATCGTTGGCTTGTTGTCCCGGAGGGGAAGATGCAAAGATATAAAGCGTGGTCAGCATCAGATCATACCAACATCAGAGCTCTGTTAATATTGTTATAACCTTAGCATTAACTCTAATTAATATATTGAATTATCATGGAAACAGTAAAAGAAAAAATAGTAGAAATCGTTCACTCTCAACCTGAAGATTCGAGCTATGATGAAATTATAAGGGAAATTGTGTTTGAACGGATGGTAGCCAAAGGATTACAGGATTCAAGGAAAGGAAATTTGATTTCTAATGAAACAATGGAACATCGAATTAAAACATGGCAGTAATAAGATGGACAATAGAATCGGAGATGTGGTTAAGAGATATCCATGAATATATTTCCCAAGACAACCCATCTGCTGGTGCAAGAGTCGTGAAATCAATCTACGATAAAGTTCAGATTTTAAGAGACCTGCCTGAAATCGGATACAGATACAGGACTGAAGAAGAGGGTGAAATACAAATTTTACTGTATGGTCACTATCGAATTGCATACCTGATAAGGGAGACTGAGCAAATTGATATCTTGGGTGTTTTTCACGGATCACTGGATATTGAAAGTTATCTGTAACTTGAACGCAAGGAGAACCGCATGAACACAGACGCGACATATAACCCACAACTGCAGGATGACAGTGAAGAGGCTGAAAAGCATCTCGCCCTTTTAATCCATCAAGCAGGAGAAGACGCAAGAGTTCACACAAAAAAAATTCTGGACGCACATTTCAAAAAAATTAACGACATGATTGCCGAGGCAGTTTTATCTCAAAAAAAATCCCTCCCTTCATGACAGATGCTCAAAAACCAAGATTGATTGTGGTAGCAGGGCCAAATGGTTCAGGCAAAACCACCATTACCGAAAAACTGCTCCGACATGAATGGATGGAAGATTGTCAATACATCAATCCCGATCTGATTGCACAGCAAGAGTTTGGAGACTGGAACTCCCCTGCTGCTGTGATTCAGGCAGCCAACAAGGCAAAGGCCACCAGGGACTATTGCTTGGCTCATAACATCAGCATCGCCTTTGAAACGGTATTCTCTACCCAGGAAAAGCTGGAGTTTCTCAAACGGGCAAAAGATGCCGGATTTTTTATTCGTTTCTTCTTCGTGTGTACCAATGACCCTTCAATCAATGCTCAGCGAGTAGCCAAACGTGTTATGGGAGGTGGACATGATGTTCCTATTCCTAAAATCATTGACCGATATTACAGATCTATTTCGAATGCTCTTCAAGCCATGAAATTGGCTGATCGCGCCTATTTCTATGATAACACTGAAATAAATACAGATCCTCAGCTTCTGTTCAGAGTAAACGAAGGTGAAATTGAAAAAACATATTCTGATATCTCCCCATGGGTAAAAATTATCTACGATTCCCTGGAAAAAGAAAAATAAGCTACCTCGACAAAAAGAATTGTAAGAGTCCGGTTATGACGATGACCTCTTGAAACACGGGCAAAGTTGCCATCACCCATTGAACGGGTCAACAAACGAAAGCTTCGTGCAAAGGATTCTGTCAACACCGTATGGTGGTTTGGCAAAACAAACTTTCCGAAAGCCGATGTCAGGAAGGTACTGACTCCCTCTTCTGATCGTATGAAAAAATTGATTGAAGACCCGGAGAGTTTCTACACACCCAAAAAACGCCCATCAGGCCATGACATCAGTGACGCGTTTGGCAAGGATAACGGTGGAGCAATTCCTTCCAACCTTCTCTCGATACCGAATACCGAGAGCAATTCGAGCTATCTGCGGATATGCAAGGAACTCGGCATTGAACGCCATCCGGCAAGATTCCCTTCAGAACTCCCTGCGTTTTTTATCAAGATGCTGACCGACGAAGACGATGTTGTGCTCGTCATTTTTGGAGGTTCAAACACCACCGGCTTCAGGCGAACACCGACTGCTGCGATTTCGGCTAACCAATGGCAAGGCTGTCGGACAGCTATTGTGCCTGCCCGTAAAGCATAGAGCAGCACCAAAGCTTCCGCAACGTTTTGTTCGTCAGGATTTTCGGGAATCAGCCATTTGATAATCACACTCGCTTCCAATACAAACAGGTTCATGGCCGTCCCGCTAAGCGAGCTGCCTGAATTTCCTCTGCACAGACCGGTTTTGTTGTAGCCCGCCGAGCTAAAAGCCTGTCGACGGCCCTGGCACGGCGATGCACGGTTTCCTGTTCAAGGGCTTCTTGCAAGAGTCGAGCAAGAATTTCTTCGATTGTTTGGCCGACAAAGATACTCTCACAACGTTTTTTCAAATCGTCGGGTATGTCGATTGTCAGGATTGCCATTTCAGGTTGACTCCGTAATGAGTTGTTATTGACAAAAGTCTTATAGCGCTATTTCCTTTATGCCTTTTCTTACCTCCCGAAAAGTACAAAATTATTCTTGCACTCAAGCTCAAATTCCAGCAAAGTCGTTTGCATGAATCGCTCACCATTTATCGGCTACTGCGGTTTGGCAAAACCGACTTTTTGAAAGCAAACGCCAGGCAGTTTTACACTGTTTGAAATTTGCGTATTATTCATCAGGTTTCTCCGAAAATAATTCTAATAGGCGTAATCATTTCCGGCGTTGGCAGGATCAATTGGCCATTTATCACACGAATATGATGCGTTTGTTGGCATCCACCAAATGATTGCAGTTCCAAAATTATCACAGACAAACATAAAAATGAATAATCAAGTATAAGACAGTAAACCACTTTTACTGTCTTATATTTGAAAACGAATATGTACATTTAATTACTTTTTCATGAAGTAGATAGCGACCGTGCCAAAAGATTTGATTATAGAACGGCTACAACAGCGGTTTTCCCGTCATCCCCACATTACCCGTGAGGAGTTGCTGGGCTTTTACAGGTCGTTTGAACCTGATTTGAAAGACTCAACCTTTACGTGGCGGCTCTCTTCACTTAAAGAAAAAAACCTGTTGATGCCTGTCAGAAAAGGTGTTTACTCACTCTCTCCGAAACCTCAGTTTCACCCGCAGGTTGAGCCAAAACTACGCGCAATAGCCATAAAACTCACGAAGCAATTTCCTGCCGCACGGATTTGCGTGTGGAGCACCCAATGGCTGAATGACTGGATGATTCACCAACCTGGTCGATTCTTGCTGTTGGTTGAGGCTGAAGCGGCGGCAACAGAGTCGGTGTTCTATTTTCTGAAGGATGAGCACTATAAAAACCTGTTTTTAACTCCTGATGAAAAAACCATCGAGCGTTACATCTTTGAAGAGAGAGAGTCCATCATTGTTAAATCTCTCATAACCAAAGCGCCCATTGACAAGGCAAAGAAAATAGCCACGCCGTCACTTGAAAAAATATTGGTCGACCTCTTTGTGGACCAAATACTCTTCCGCACTTTTCAAGGGAGTGAACTGCAGCATATTTACAACACGCTCTACAGCAAGTACGCCCTCAACATCACACGAATGACTGCTTACGCCAAACGCAGAACCAAAGACGAGGAGCTGATCGATTTTATGACCAAAAACACACTTTTTTCAGAGTTATTCATCAGATGATTTTGCCCGCATCGTATGCTCCAGAGTGGATCAGGGAAAAAAGAAACGCTTACCCCAAAAATCCACCAAACCCAACCATCATGGAGAAGGTGATCTATGCTCTGTCTCTGGTTGAGCAGTTGGCGCAAACTGACCTCTCGTTTACCTTCAAAGGCGGGACAAGCCTTTTGCTTATTTTGCCCGAGCCAAAAAGGTTCTCGATTGATGTGGATATTGTTACCACCAAAAGCAGGGAAACCATCGAAGCGGTTTTAACAGGCATTTGCACAGGAAGCATCTTCAGCAAATTTGAACTGGACGAAGGGAGAAGCTATCAACCCGGCATACCGAAAGCTCACTACAAGCTCACATTCTTTTCGCAATGGGACAAGAAAGAGCAATGGATCTTGCTGGATATCCTGTTTGAAGAGCATGGTTATCCGGCCCTGGTGCAAGCCCCGATTCTCAACGAGTGGATTCAAACAGACAAGAGACTGGTTACCGTTCAAATACCTTCAGCGGATTCCATCTCAGGTGATAAGCTCACCGCTTATGCACCCAACACCGTAGGTATTCGATTCAGGGTTGAACATGCCAATGGTGGCGTTACCGAAAAACAAATGGAGGTGATGAAGCAACTTTTTGATATTGGCATATTGTTCGACAGAATAACCAACCTCGATCATCTCAGGCAATCCTTTACCACAACAGCACAAAAAGAGATTGCTTACAGGGGTGAGAAACACATCACTATCGAAGCGGTGCTGAACGACATTATCAACACCTCACTGATGATTGGCTCACTGGGCAAGTTCTGTGATCCGAATGGAGAGTTTCAGCACATCTCAAAAGGTATGACGCAATTAAAATCGTACATCTACAATGGGGCATTCCGTCTTGATGATGCGGTAGTAGCATCTTCAAAAGCTGCTTATCTGGCCGCTATCATCCTGACAGGTTATGAGGGCGACATCAAACGGTGGCAGTCCAACGATGATATTACGAAGTACACCATAGCTTCCATAGAATATCAGTTTCTCAATAGACGAAGAAACATACCTGGAGCACCGTTGTTCTATTGGCATCAGGCGTTGAGCTTGTCAGGGAAATTATAGCCCTCAAACCAGCCAGTTTTTTTATCGGAGACTTGACAAGTAGCTTCAGGATGCCATCTACCAGATCGAACATGTGCAGGGCGTT
This sequence comes from uncultured Chlorobiaceae bacterium, assembly GCA_903994455.1. Lineage (GTDB taxonomy): Bacteria > Bacteroidota > Chlorobiia > Chlorobiales > Chlorobiaceae > Chlorobium. The sequence continues at coordinate 115,634 of CAJEXI010000005.1, forward strand.
GTAAAAGCAATTGACGAGAACTCCCGCCAGTTGGCTGAAGCGTTGATTGACGGCACCAAGATCGTCATCACAACCCTGCAGAAATTTCCCTTTATCCTGCGGGGACTGCTGCACATCGCCGGTGCGGATAACCCTGACAAGCCGGATGAAGCGGCCATTACAAAAACCCAGGAGTGGCAGGAGGCCATTGCCGCACGCCGGTACGCCGTGATTGTTGATGAGGCGCACTCAAGCCAGACGGGTGAAACTGCCCGTGAGCTGAAACGCATTCTTGGCGCAGGCACTGAACAGGGTTCCGAAGAGAGCGACATCGACTGGGAGGATGGTCTGAACAAGGTGATGGAATCACGCGGCAAGCAGAAAAATCTGAGCTTTTTTGCCTTCACCGCCACCTCGAAAGGAAAAACCCTTGAGCTGTTTGGCCATAAGAGTGACAACGGAAAGCCGGAAGCTTTTCATACCTATTCGATGAAACAGGATATTGACGAGGGGTTCATTCTTGATGTGCTTCAGCGTTATACCACCTATAAAACCTATTTCAGACTGGTCAAAAGCGTTGAAGAGGATCCCGCCATGCCGAACAAAAAAGCGCGGAAAAAACTGGCCAAGTTCATGGCGCTCCATCCCCATGATATCGAACAGAAAACGGAGATTATGGTGGAGCATTTCCGGGCGCATGTAAAGCACAAGCTCGGCGGTTGGGCAAAGGCGATGGTGGTGACCGGTTCCCGCTTGCACGCCGTGCGCTACATGCTGGCTTTTCAGCGATACATTGAGCAGAACCACTATGCCGATATCCGTCCGCTGGTGGCCTTCAGCGGCACCGTCAGAGACCCTGCGTCAGGAGATGAATACACCGAGCCATCGATGAATATTGATGTGGTAACGGGAAAGCATATCGGGGAGTCACAGTTGCCCGACAAGTTCGACTCATCAGATTATCAGCTTTTGCTGGTCGCCAACAAATATCAGACCGGCTTTGACCAGCCGCTGCTGTGCGCCATGTATGTTGACAAGCGGCTTGACGGTGTTCAGGCGGTTCAAACCCTCTCCCGACTCAACCGTAACAGTGCGGGGAAAGAGGAGCCCTTTGTGCTCGACTTTGTTAATGAAGCGGAGGATATCTACAAGGCCTTTAAGCCCTACTACAACGTTACAACCCTCGAAGAACCATCCGACCCCAACCGTCTTGAAAAACTCAAGCATGAGTTGAATGCTCTACAGGTCTATTTATGGTCGGAAGTGGCCGGATTCTGTCAGGTGTTTTACCTGCCTCACCACAGGCAAAACAAAGGATGAAGAGAAGCCTCTCTCCGAGATTATTCAGGCGCTGAACGAACGATTCGGCACCGACTTCACCGACGAAGACCGCCTCTTCTTCGATCAGATCATGGAAAAAACCTCAAAGGACGAGCGGGTCATACAAACAGCCATGGCCAACCCGCTCGACAAGTTTGAGCTTGGTATCAAAACCATTATTGAGTCACTGATGATGCAGCGAATGGCCGAAAACGATGGCATCGTCACACGGTATATGGACGATTCGAGCTTCCAGAAAACGATATACCCGATACTGGCAAAGGAGATCTACAGGAGTATTCTGGAGAGGCAGGAGTGAGGATGGGGTAACTCTTCGAGACTTTCGAAGAGTTCAGTGTGGTGTTTCGAAGTGGTGACGGCACTCTTAATCCATCAAGCAGAAGACACAAGAATTCGCAAAAAAAAATCTGGACAAACATTTCAAAAAACTTAACGACATGATTGCCGAGGCGGTTTTATCTCAAAAAAATCCCTCCCAGCATGATAGATGCTCAAAAACCGGGATTGATTGTGGTAGCAGGGCCAAATGGTTCAGGCAAAACCGATTATCAGCTTAATAAAGAAACCCGAAAAGCCACAGCGGAATTTTGTTCTGAAATCCTGTTTCGATATCGTCAGCGACAACAAAGCTCTTCTCAACCCTGCTGATTTGGTTGAACCCCTTCCCTTTTCCGCCTATTTCAAAGGTGTATTCTGACTTGACGATAAAATCCCCTTTGGCTGACAACTCAATGGTGTTTTCAACAAGACCGGGGTGGAGGGCGGTGGCGTTGCGCAGTTGATTGACGAAGAAGAGTTCCCGCAAGGTGCCTGTATTGACTGTTTCAGCAATGGCATACATAAGGTTGCTGTTTTCAAGGTAAATCTTGTCGGGCCTGGTCAACACCTCATACCCACGCCCCTGACTGCGCACCAGATTCAGCAGCCTTGCATCCTGCAGATTCTCCAGATATTCGTAGAGACGTGGCCGCGATATATCGGTTGCCTCTGCCAGCTTTGAAATGTTCGGAGTAAAGGGAACGCTTGTCGCCAGAAGGTAGAGCAGCTTTTTGAGTTTTGAAATCTGCCGCGCTTCGATGCGATTCACCAAAGGAAGATCAACTTCAAGAATGTGGTTGATAACCTCCCGAAGGCGAAAGAGATAGGTGCCCGGACTCTCCAGAAAGAAGGGATAGTAGCCGATCTGCTGGTAATCACGAAAGAGTCGGCGAACCGTTATCTCGCTGCAGAGGGTTTCGGCAATCTGGCGATGCCCTGAAAGAATCTCTTCCAGAGAATACGCAGGGTACTCCTTGTTCCAGGTGAAATTGACATACTCACGAAAAGAGAGACCGTGCAGGTTGAAGATGATGGCTCGTCGGCTTAAATCCGCCTTTTGTTTTGAAATCTGCAAAAGGCTTGAGCCTGAAAAAACAACCTTCAGCTTTGGAAAGGAGTCGTATATCGCCTTGATGTCAACCGACCATTCAGGGTATTTGTGAATCTCGTCCACCAAAAGAAGTTCACCGCCAAACTGATAAAACTCCCGCGCAAACTCGAAAAGGTTATGCGCCTGAAAGTAGGGACTGTCAACCGAAATATAGAGCGCCCGATCAGTGTCACCATACCGCTCCCTGACGTGCTGCAACATCAAGGTTGTCTTTCCCGTACCCCGCGCCCCAAGAATCCCGATACAGCGCTCATTCCACTCAATACGGCTGTAGAGGTATCGCTTTACCGCGCTTACTGATGCAATGAGCCGATGCTGTTCGTTGAAAAAGTTTTCCATAGCAACTATCCTGCGCTTATTTGTAAAACTGATTTTACAAATATACAGAATAAATGGAAAAAGCGGCAACTACTGTTACAACAGCAAATAAGCAATGAGTTGTATCAATGGGTGTGTTCAACGATTTTCTGAACCAGACGGTACAGCGGTAAATCATGGTACAATGCCATACCACAAAATTATTTTTGACAGGGGGCGAGCCACCTGTACCCCGCTAATTGCTGAATAGATAAATGGTTAAAAAGCACGCACCGCCCGAACACGCCATAGGGCACCCTTGCCGTTGGCGTTCTTGTTGGTTGGTGTTCCATAAGTCAGTTTTAATTCCAACCGGGCAGCTAAAGCTTCTATTCTGGCATGGGTATCTGAAACATATTTTGCAAGATCATGCTCAGCTCTATCGTCCAAAATTTTTTGGGTTTTGACTTTTTCAATCAGAAGCTCATTATCATTCATCAGGTTTCTCCGAAAATAATTCTAATGGGGTGACAATTTCCGGTGTCAGCAGGTTCAATCGGGCATTTATCACACGAATATGATGGCGTTTGTTGGCATTCGCCAAGTGATTGCAATTCCAGGTTAACAAAAAATCAATTTTATAGAACGAGGCATAAGCCAAATGCAAGGCATCCCCCTTGAGGGCGCATGGCATAAGATAATTATACAGGTAGATTTGAGCTATATCAACTATTTGCGCATCAGGCGTCAAGAGCGGAATTCCAGTCACAAATGTCAAAAGTTCCTGTTTATTTTGGTAATGACCTTCGCTGATTTCGTCAAGCGTTGCCTCCGATGCCCAAACATTATAATTACGAGACTCTTCATTCCACCATTTCCGGGTGACTTCGATATGCAACCTGATGCTCTCGCGCTCATCAAACAGATAGCTGGGAATGGTGGTGTCTTCGGTTCAAAGCGGCGACACAAGCTCTACGCGATGTTTTTCCTTCATCAGGCAGAACCTTGTCTGGGCCTTTTCGTATAATCTCATAGCACTACCACTTGCCGTGTCGGGGGTGCTGCACCCCATCATCTCCGCACTGCTGATGGTGACCAGCTCCCTTGTTGTGGTAAGCAACTCCCTGCGGCTGAAAAACCTGTGACCAAGCAACCATGAGCACCACCTTTTACCTGATCGGCATCGGTTTTTTTGTCGGTGTCGCCGCATGGTTTCTCTTTATCTGGGCCGTCAAAAGCGGCCAGTTCGATGACCCCGAAGCGCCGAAATACCGGATGCTTGACGATGACGACGAGCCAGCAAAAGCGGCAAAGCCCCCAAGGCTCAGAACGCCCGCAAAGAGGAAGAGCCCATGAGCAGCGCTCCCCTTCTCGCCATGCTTCTCTCCGGACTTGCCGGAGGATTCGGCCACTGCATCAGCATGTGCGGGCCGGTGGTCGCCGCCTTCACCGTCGGCGAAACCCGGCAGGGAGTGCTTCACCACCTGCTCTACAACCTCGGGCGAATCACCACCTACACCATCCTCGGCGCCCTTGTCGGCCTCTCCGGCTCATTCCTTTTCCTTACCGCCTCCATCGAGCAGCTCCAGCGCACCATCATGATCATTGCCGGTCTCTCCATCATCCTCATGCGCCTCTCCACCGCAGAGTGGCTGCCACGAAGCTCCTCAACCAGAAGCTGCACTCCCGGCAACTCACTCATCCAAAAGATCATGACCCTCTTCAAAGCCCCACGCTCCATCGGCGCTTACTACCCCATGGGCATCGTCCTCGGCTTTCTCCCCTGCGGCCTCACCTACACCGCCCTCCTCACCGCCGCCCGCGCCGCCATGGAGGCACCTCACCCCTTTGCGGGAATGCTCCAGGGTGCCCTGATGATGATGCTCTTCGGCATCGGCACCGCGCCAGCACTAATTCTGGTAGGGAAGGTGGTGAATAGCATCAGCGGAAGAATGCGGAGGAGGTTTTACAGGGTGGCCAGTGTGATTATGATTGCGACGGGGGTTTGGTTTGTGGTGGGGGGGTTTTAGATGGTTAGGAATTTGCGTATTATCAGCCATAGACGTCATATCCTCTATGTTTTAAGACGATGAATGATGTTATGTTACCACTAACTCAACACGCTAAACATAAAATCGCCATCTATGGGATATCTGAACAGGATATTGCCACTGGATTATCTGAAACATTTTTGGAGTGTGAAGATGTTATCGAAAAATCAGGCATCAAAGGATTTATCATTCGATCGTTACCATTTATTGCAGTCATATCAAATGAAACCAATAAAATTATAACGGTTTATAGAACTGATAGTACAACTATCAATAACAGAAGGAAAAGTGGACGATGGGATTGTCAATAAACACTACAGGACTTGAAAAAACTGTCGATCCTGAAACTGGCAGTATTTTATTTTATCGTAAAAATTTTTCAGGAATCCCCGAACAAGTAGTACATGGCGATGGCTTTACTATTGAATTAAGCGGCAATAAAGTTGTACTGATTGATATTTACAACACGGATTTGCTGTTATCAAAATTAGCAGATGAAGCAATTGCTGCAAAAGCATCGTGATTATTATAAACCGATCACGAAGCAGGCTTTGCTGAATAAGTGCCAAAAACAGGGTTAATGAAATATTTCCGTATATCAGCGCAAAGAAAACGCCTGAAATAGGCAAAAACCCTTGCACATGAGAACGCAGTCATGTAGAAGCGGAAGTTCATGCAGCTCACCTTGGTTGATGATTTTTACCTTCCATTTGAAGGAAAACTGCATACTGAAAATCGGTGGGGTAAAGACCGCAGTAATCCAACGGTCGCGGAAAGGTACCGGGTTTGACTACTGGCTTGGAGACGACGCAGATATGCTTTTTCAAAATAAGGCACGACTTGAGATTTCCGGTATCAGGCATGGAAACCAAAATTCTGTTAAGACTCGAGTTAGGGAGAAGCTTAAACAAACCGAGATATCTGACGAAACAGAATTACCTGCCTATGTTGTAGTCGTTGAGTTTGGCCTACCCGTTGCAGAAGTGAGGCAGAGATGAATAACGCAAATGAACTCCATAATCAGTCCATGGGCAAAGCCGAGCTTGCACTTCTGGCACGTATGCGTGGTGAACATGAGACTGCCGACAGTTTATTTATGGAGTCGCTTCGGCTTGAAATGGAAGCAATTGAAGTGATTGACCAATTACCTTACACTGAGCCGAATTACTCTATTCTCCACCGCAGTGCTGCCACGCTCGCTCTTGACTGCAACGATCTGCGTACAGCAGAAAAAATGATCAGTAAAGCACTTGCTCACGATCCGCCTGCGCAAATATCAGATGAACTTCGCGACTTATTCGAACAAGTCCAGTTCAACCGACACCTCAAGCTACGCGGAATAACCTTAGCCGAAGACGAACTGCAAATGAGTTTGGCAGGTCAGGCTGTAGGATTTGGCCTCGTGCACAGTAATGAGTTCCTTCAACGGGTTGATGATGCTTCGAAAATCATATACAGGATCGTGGAACGCCAGAGAAATAGGCCTTTTCGAGAAAAGGGGCGTATGCAAAAACTCATCAAGAACGATTATGAGTTGTTTTTGTCTGTTCCGCGAACATCGAGTTTTGCGGTTACCTTGAAACTGGGGCATCCCTTTAATCAACCAAAATTGCCAGGTTTTGCGGACACTTTTGAAATTGTTGATGAATTCATGACTCTTATGGGTTTTGTCAACAAAGGCGATTATTCAGCAATTGAATCGCGAATTCCTGATCCCGCATACAGAATTAATTTTGTGCAGTTAGCTAAGCGTCTTGCGCCAGATGGGGAGAAGGTTAAAGTTGTCGGATTCACTTCTATTCATAAAGGGCGGGAGACATTTGTTGAAGTTACTCGCCCCAAGGCACGGATTCTTAGTCCCGCATCGAAGCCTGCGAAACCATCAGAGTTGATAATTGTTAAAGGAGTCTTGCGATTTGCAGATGCCACGCAAAGAGATAGCGGACATATTAGGGTGGTCGATGTGAACAACAATACTCATAAAGTGAAGGTACCTGAGGGTATGATGAACGACATTGTAAAACCATTGTGGGACACGACAGTGCTTATTAAAGGTTGGATGGATGGGAGCTATCTTCTCCTTGAAGATATTGAAGAACAATAGTCTCGAACCTGCCCTTGCGGTAGTAACCGGGATACAAAAGCAGAGCAATTACTTCAGCTTAATCCATCTTCGGTTACAGAATTTAACAATATGAAGCAACCAATTGATCCATTTAATAGCTTTTCATGCTGCTGCTTGAATACCGTAAGCGACACAATCACAAAAGCGGTTTCTGTATCACGCATATGATTAATAGCTTAATAATCAGCCTTATTATTGCTGGAATAGGAGCATTGATAAAATTTCTTGATCGAAAAGGTTACTTCCACGTACTATTCAATCAGGCTATGTTTCATATAGCTCCTCCAATAACTTGCGATCAAAAGCTATCAATAAAAGCAATCACAAAACTTCAAGCACATCTTATCAGAATATTGGTAAAAGACCAGAACAATTTTGGTCGTCATCAAGGACAATACGGAATCGTGGGTACTTGCCCGAACTGGCAATTTCAATCCATCAGAGATAGTCATTGAGAACGATGAGAATTTGAGAAAATGGCTGACCTACATCATCGGCTATGGTAAAGACAAGTTCGTTCAGAGCGATATTGAAGCTATCTGCCATACTGATCCGCAAGTCTATTTTGCCGCAAGTGTGTTGTGGCAGATAGTGGCAAGCTGGGTTAACGACCTAAAGGAATATTGATGATGCAGAGTACACCGCTTTACCATACGGCCAAAGGAGAAGCTTATGTCGGCAATTCTCTTGAACTTCTCGCAGAGTTGCCAGACAATTGCATTGACTTGGTTATGACATCCCCCCCTTTGCACTTCGGCGCCAAAAGAGTTACGGCAATGTTGAGGAAACGGAATACGTCCAGTGGATTAAGCCATTCGGCCAGGAGGTTTTCCGGGTTCTCAAGGAGAGCGGAAGTTTCGTTCTTGATTTGGGCGGAGCATATCGTTCTGGTGTTCCGTCACGTTCCCTGTACAACTTCCGGGTCAGCAATTCCCGATTTGGCTCGCACCCCTTGAATTCATTGGTGTTTAAAATTTGACTTTCGTAACATTTTGAGTATCAAAATATATTTTTTTGTATATTTCTGAAAACTGT
>CAJEXI010000006.1 GCA_903994455.1 uncultured Chlorobiaceae bacterium
CCCTCGCTATTTATACGCCAAGATGAAGCAAAATGCCACAACGTAAGCCAATATTTCGACTATCCGAAATTTTTAAATTGTATCAAAAATCAATTTTTAGAGGTGCCCTTAAGCAGCTTGGCTGGGATATTCGCCGCAACCTGACCAAAATCAACTACAGCATTCATACTGATGCCATCAAGCAGCATCTTATTCCTCAAGAGTTGAGTAAAGAGCAAGTCAATCTGGTCTACGCATCCGAAGCAGACATTTTGAACATGGCACTCTTCGGAAAAACAGCCAGAGAGTGGCGGGAAGAAAATCCTGATGATAAAGGCAACATTCGTGACTTTGCCAATGTTTCTCAACTGGTTTGCCTGGCCAATCTTGAAAACCTCAATGCCCATTTTATTCAGGAAGGGCTCAGTCAGCCCGAACGGCTGCAAGCGCTCAATCGGACAGCCATCCACCAAATGGCACTGCTCGTCGATGATCGGAGTATAAAAAAGCTGGCAACACAGCGAAAGGAGATTCAGCGATGAAGGAAAAAAGAGGATTGGTTTTCTACCCAACGCCTTTCATTTAAGACTGATTAACAATGAAATACTGAGAAATGTCATGAGTAATAAAGATATAGAAAAACGATATCACGCCACTTTCGAAGAACTCAAACAGTTTACGGTGGATCATGCAGAATTCTGGTATGCCCGTGATCTGCAGATTGCCCTTGATTATTTAAGTTGGGATAAATTCAAACGGGTTATTCAAAAAGCTGTCTCGGCATGTGAAAACTCGGATCAACCGTCCGTAAACCATTTTTCCCAAGTGGGGAAAATGGTCAATATCGGTTCTGGGAGTCAGCGTGAAGTCGAGGATTTCCAGCTTTCTCGTTATGCCTGTTATCTGATTGTCCAGAATGGTGATCCTTCAAAACCGGTTATTGCCAATGGCCAGACATATTTTGCTATCCAGACCCGCAGACAGGAGCTGGCGGATGATGATGTTTTCAAACGACTCAAGGAGGAGGAAAAACGGCTCTTCCTCCGTAACAAAATGCGCGTTCACAACAAACAATTAGTGGAAACTGCTCATCAGGCGGGGGTGGAAACCACTCTCGATTTTGCCATTTTTCAGAATCATGGCTACCAGGGGCTTTATGGTGGACTTGATGCCAAGGGCATTCATCAACACAAAGGTCTGAACAAAAGCCAGCATATTCTTGATAATATGGGCAGTACTGAGTTGGCAGCCAACCTCTTCCGTGCTACGCAGACAGATGAAAAACTTCGCCGGGAAAATGTTCAGGGAAAGACCCGAGCCAACAAAACTCATTTTGATGTCGGTAAAAAAGTACGCCAGACCATCAAGGAACTGGGCGGTACCATGCCGGAAGATTTGCCAAAACCTGAAGAGGATCTGAAAAAGCTGGAGCGACGGGCGCAATCGTCGGAGAAGACGCTGGGAGGTGGCGTGAATGAACAGGAATAGAGAGGCATCAAGAATGGGGAAAAAGTTGACTGAAAAGTTCAAGGAGATTGAGGGATGAGAGGTAATTACAAACATGTTGCCCTTGGTGACATTTCAATAATTTCATCTGGAGGCACTCCCTCACGCACTAATCCAAGGTATTGGAATGGCAATATTCCTTGGGTGAAAACTGCTCAGATTCAAAATTGTGCTATTAACGAGCAAGATGTTGATGAATGGATCACAAAAGAAGGATTACTGGAGTCATCGGCAAAAATGATACCCGCTGGGACTATTTTGATGGCGATGTATGGACAAGGAAAAACCAGAGGCCAAGTAAGTATTCTCAATTTTGATGCAACAATTAATCAAGCATGTGCTGCCATTGAACTGAAAAAAGGTGTCGATAGGGATTATATATATCAATTCTTGCTCGCAAGTTATTCCCGGATAAGAGCTTTAAGCAATACCGGTGGTCAAGAAAACCTCAGTGCGGGATTGATAAAGGAAATTCCTCTTACACTTCCCCCACTCTCCGAGCAAAAAGCCATTGCCGATTTGCTTTCCACTTGGGACGAGGTCATTGAGAAAACCGAACGGCTGATTCGGGTGAAGGAAGCCTGTTTAAAGGGACAGATTCAACGACTGATTAGCAATCGATGTGACTTTTGGTCTCAGATTAAACCGAAGAAGATATTCGATACAATAACAGAAAAGAGTTTCACTGATGAGGAGCTTCTGTCAGTTACCCAAGATCGCGGAGTCATACCTCGAAGTATGTTGGAAGGTCGGGTTATGTCACCAGATGGTACAACAGCTAGCTATAAGCTCATCAAACGAGGTGATTTTGCGGTAAGCCTTCGTTCATTTCAAGGTGGTATCGAATACTCAAACTATCAGGGGCTTATTAGCCCTGCATATACCGTATTGCGACCGAAGATGGAGATAAGCATTGATTTTTATCGGTTGTTTTTCAAATCTTATCTCTTCATAGAGAAGTATCTGAGTCTTGCGGTGATTGGAATCCGTGATGGTAAACAGATTAGCATTCCGGACTTCATGAGTATCAAAATTCCGGTTCCACCAATGCAAGAGCAGCTTGAGATTGCCGAGACCTTGAATGCTGCACAGCATGAAATTGACCTCCTCAAGCAACTACTAAAAAAATATAAATTGCAGAAACGCGGGTTGATGCAAAAGATGTTGACGGGAGAGTGGCGGGTAAAACCAGAGATGGTGATGAGCTATGAGTGAAGTCCCCGGGAACGCGGAGCCCCAGCTCCGCATAAACAACGAATGGCGATCTCGCGGCTATCTTCCGCATCGAGAACGTATCGGCTTGTTGCAGTCCATCACTTTTCGTTTGGCCGACAGCTTGCCACAGGAAAAGTTGCGGGAGTTGGAGATGGTGAAGAATGCGGAGCTGGGGCTCCGCGTTCCCGGCGTGGATGTGGAGAAGCGGAAACGGATAGAGGTATGGCTTAATGCCGGAATGGGTAGCTGTGCTTTGGGTCATCCGCAGATGGCCGCAGTGATGCAGGACACTTTACTGAAATTTGATGAGCAGAAGTACCACCTTGTGGCGTGGTGCATCATGCCCAATCATGTGCATGTGCTTGTTGAACCAAAGGTTAAGCTGTCAAAAATAGTGCAGTCGTGGAAATCTTTTACAGGTCGTTGGGCGATGAAGCATAATGCGGAGCTGGGGCTTTCCGCGTCCAGGTTTTGGATGCATGATTACTGGGATCGTTATATCCGGGATGAACAACACCTCCTGTTTGTCATTGACTATATACACAACAACCCGGTGAAAGCTGGTTTGTGTCTGAAGGAAACTGACTGGCTTTGGAGTAGCGCATACATGTTCAATGCCTCAATAAAGAATCAACACATGGAGTGACGCTCATTGCTTCTGCTGATTACCGTGAAGGCAAGATAATCGATCTGGCGGTGAAGGCGATGATTGACAAGGCCGAAGCTCGCTCGAAGATTCTCGCATTAAGATCGAGGGTTCAGGACGATTTCTGTTGTGGTATATTGCTGTTTAATTGCACGAACGCTTTAACTGTTATTGAAACAATGAGCAGAATACGCATAAAAAATTTTGGCCCCGTCAAGGATGGTTTCTGTGACGATGATGGCTGGATCGATGTGAGAAAAGTTACTGTCTTTATTGGCGAACAGGGTTCCGGTAAAAGTACTGTAGCTAAACTGATTTCGACCTTTGCATGGATCGAGAAGGCTCTGGTCAGAGGCGATTATAGTATAAGGTGGTTTGAAAGGAAAAACAGGTTCAGAAAGCAATTTCTGCGCTATCATCGTCTGGAGAACTACCTGCCGAATGAAATGGATAATGTGGTGATCGAATACAGGGGTGAAGTGTATGCGATGAGATATGAGAACGAATGCCTTGTTATCAATGAGATTTCTGATGGCTCTTACCGGCTTCCTCAGATTATGTATGTTCCTGCGGAACGGAATTTTATTTCTTATGTAAAAGAGGCAAAAGAGCTGAAGTTGTCTTCTGATTCTCTGAAAGAGTTTCTTGTTGAATTTGAACATGCAATAAAAGAGCTGAAAGGTTTTGTTGAACTGCCGGTACTCAATGCCGGTATTGAGTATGACCGGTTAAATGATATGCTCAATCTTAAAGGGGAAGGGTATAAAATCAGGTTGACTGAGGCTTCAAGCGGATATCAGTCACTGGTGCCATTATATTTGGTTTCAAAATATCTGTCAGCATCGGTTCAGAAACAGAGCGAGAATAATAAGGAACCGATGAGTAGTGAGGAGTTGCGGAGATTCAGAAAAGGTGTCGAAGAGATTATCGGGAATGAGGATTTGACTGATGAGCAGAGAAGAGCGGCTCTTTCCGTGCTCTCTTCGAGATTCAATAAAACTTCCTTTGTCAATATTGTTGAGGAGCCTGAGCAGAATTTATACCCTTTTTCGCAGTGGCGGATTCTACAGAGTCTGCTGGAATTCAATAACCTGAATTCTGATAATCAGTTGATTATGACAACTCACAGCCCTTACGTGATTAACTACCTCAGCATTGTTATTCAGGGGTATGAACTGAGAAGAAAGATTGAAAAGTCGGACAAGGCCGGGTTACTGAGAGAAAAATTGAACAAGGTCGTTTCTGAAAAGTCATTGGTTTCATCGAATTCAGTGGCGATTTATGAGCTGGATGCAAAAGGAATGATCAGGCGGTTGCCCGATTTTGAGGGTATTCCTTCAGATAACAATGTTTTGAATGAGATGCTGAAAGAGGGAAACCAGATTTTCGATGCACTACTGGAAATCGAGGAGGAGTTGTCGTTATGAATTTCTTCGATCTCGAATGTCAGGAGCCTGCAAGAAAAGACATTCTGTTCGGATTGTGCGATGATCAGGACGGGACAAAAGCATATACCAATACAGAGAATTCATCGAGATGGATCGCTTCTGTTCAAAATAATTCCAACGTCGAATTGACCTTTACCGCGATAGATAATTGTGTCATTAAGGGTGATGAAGAACGTGGACGAGGACGGTGCGATGGAATGCTGACATCATCTGAGCATATCTATTTTGTGGAACTGAAAGATCAGAAAGGTAGCTGGCGAGCAAAGGCAATAGACCAACTTGAATCAACGATACTGTTTTTTCAGGAATATCACGATCTGGGTGTATTCAGGCATAAAAAAGCATACGCTTGTAATAAGCAGCACAAACCTTTTCAGGAAATCGATCAGGAAACAAGACTTCGTTTTTTCAGAAGTTGTGGTTTTCACATTGATGCACAAGCACAAATCATTGTTGTGTGACCAAAACGGATTCCTGTTTATGAGCGATTGTGAATGCCTGATAGAGGTGTTGTTCTTAAATCAGGATATGAACAAGACCACCAATAATAGGGGTAGATGAAATGAGTGACTTTCAGGTAAATGAAAAATATCTTTCTCAAATCCCGGCAGTGCAGTTGCTGGTGGCGATGGGCTACGAATATATCTCTCCGGCTGAAGCGCTTCGTGAACGACAGGAGCGAACCTCCAATGTGCTGCTGGAAAATATTTTGCGCACTCAACTGAAGGAGATCAACCGCATCCGCTACAAAGGAGGTGAGTACCTCTTCAGTGAGGAAAATATTCAGTCGGCGGTGCAGAAGCTGAAAAACATCAAGTATGACGGGCTCCTGAAAACCAATGAAGCGATTTACGATCTGCTCACGCTTGGGACAGCTATGGAGCAGACCATTGAGGGTGATTCCAAAAGCTTTAACCTCAACTATATCGACTGGCGGAATGGAGAGCGTAACAGGTTTCATGTAACAGTTGAGTATAGTGTTGAGCGATCCAGAAGCACGGAATTTGCCCGTCCTGACATTGTTCTGTTTGTCAATGGTATTCCATTTTGTGTGATCGAATGCAAATCGCCACAACTTGAGATTGATCAGGCTGTTTCGCAGTCTATCAGGAACCAGAATGATGATCATATCCCGAAACTCTTCATTTATACGCAGATGGTGCTGGCATTGAACAAGAACAGTGCCAAGTATGCCACAACGGGGACCGCCGCAAAATTCTGGAGTGTATGGAAAGAGCCGCAGCTCGAAGCCGGAGGCCGGGAGTTCGGGAAGCTTCAGGGGATTGTCAACAAGCCGCTGCATAGAGATATTCTTTTTAGCCTTACTCACTCCCTTGACGTTAAGCCTGCTCTGCAGGATGCCGATCGACTTGTTACGGAGCAGGATAGAGCCCTTTACGCACTCTGCCGACCGGAGCGGCTGCTTGAGCTGGCATGGAAGTTTACCGTGTTTGATGGTGGCCTGAAAAAGATTGCCCGTTATCAGCAATATTTTGTGGTTCAATCAACACTGAATCGTGTCAAGCATTTTGACGGAACCGGTTCACGAAAGGGTGGAGTTATCTGGCACACGCAAGGGTCAGGAAAGTCCCTGACCATGGTCATGCTGGCCCGAAACCTTGCTCTCGACCCGGAGATTCTCAACCCGAGAATTGTACTGGTTACCGATCGGGATGATCTGGATAAACAGCTTGGCAATACTTTTGCTGCCTGCGGTCTTGAGGCAGAACGGGCAACTTCGGGCCGCAATCTTCTGGAGTTGGTTGCTGAAAAAAAGTCCGGAATTATCACCACACTTATCCACAAGTTCGACAAGGCTTTTGCCGTAAAGAAGTATCAGGATGACTCCCCGGATATTTTTATTCTCGTCGATGAAAGCCATCGTACCCAGTTTGGCTCATTTTCTGCCCGGATGCGGCAGATGTTTCCCCATGCCTGCTATTTGGGGTTTACGGGCACTCCGTTATTGAAAAAGGAGAAAAACAATTTCAGCAGGTTTGGGGAGCTGGTTGAGCCTCATTACTCCATTTCACAGGCGGTAGAAGATGGTGCCGTTGTTCCACTTTTGTATGAAGGGCGGCATGTTGAGATGAGCCAGAATCAGGCTGCGGTGGATTTATGGTTCGAGCGCCATACCCAGGGTCTTTCACAACAACAGCAAGCGGATCTCAAACGTAAATATGCCAGGGCTGAGATGCTCAACAAGGCAGAGCAGGTGATTTACATGAGGGCTTTTGATATTACTGAACACTATCGTGCCAACTGGCAGGGAACCGGATTCAAGGCACAGCTTGTTGCTCCCAGTAAAGTGTCTGCTCTTCACTACCATTTCTGCCTGAATGAAATCGGTATCGTTACGTCAGATGTCATTATTTCTCCGCCAGATATGCGTGAAGGGTATGAAGAGACCGATGATGAGACGACCGATGAGGTAGTGAAATTCTGGCAGAAAATGATGAAGCGCTATGGCAGTGAAGAGGAGTATACCAAACAGCTCATCAACCAGTTTAAACATGGCAGCGAACCA
The DNA here is from genome assembly GCA_903994455.1 of uncultured Chlorobiaceae bacterium. Classification (GTDB taxonomy): domain Bacteria; phylum Bacteroidota; class Chlorobiia; order Chlorobiales; family Chlorobiaceae; genus Chlorobium. The sequence goes on from CAJEXI010000006.1 coordinate 7,322, forward strand.
GAAATATTGATTGTTGTCGACAAGCTGCTGACCGGGTTTGATGCTCCAAGAAATGCAGTTCTCTATTTATGCCGGGTGTTGCGGGAGCATACCTTGCTTCAGGCCATTGCACGGGTTAACCGACTCCATGAAGGCAAGGAGTTCGGTTTTATTATTGATTATGCGAATGTTCTTGGTGAGCTGGATAAAGCCTTGACCATGTACAGCGCCTTTGATGGCTTTGATGAAGCCGACCTGGTTGGCACACTGAGCTCGATAAACAGTGAAATTGAAAAATTGCCGGGATACTACTCGGATTTATGGGATCTCTTTAAAACAGTAAAGCACTCTTATGATGAAGAGGCGTATGAACTTTTGCTTGCTCATGAAGAGCTGAGAGAGGAGTTCTACAGTCGTCTTGCAGAGTTTGCAAAAACATTGGCCATAGCGCGTTCATCGGAAAAATTTTTGTCGGATACGGATGAAAAAATCTTGTCGCGCTACAAGGTGGATTTACGAAAATTTCAGGCGCTGAAGGTTTCTGTAAAGCTGAGATATGCGGAGAGCATTGATTACAGGGATTATGAGCCAAAGATCAAGAAGCTTCTGGATACTCATATTCAGGCTCATGAGGCCATTCAGCTCAATGAACCGGTCAATATTTTTGATGACACGCTCTTCAGTCAACTCAAAGAGGAGCAAGGGATCTATCAGACAAGGAGAACCACCGCATCAAAAGCGGACACGATTGCTCATGCAACCAGGAAAGTTATTACAGAAAAAATGGATGAGGATCCTGCCTGGTACGAGAAATTCTCCATACTGGTGCAGCAGGCCATTGATGCTTTCCGAGCCAAAAGAATATCCGATCTTGAGTACCTGCATTCCGTTGTTGCTCTCAGGAATAAAGTTATTGGCAAGGTTCATGATGATGTGCCTGATATGCTTTCCGGCAATGAAGATGCCATGGCATATTATGGTGTGTTAAAGCCTTTTATTGAACTGGCAGGCAGAGGTGCAGAGCCACCAAAGAGTGACGCAGTGCTTGAAAATATTACAGCAACTGCGGCTGTTGCAATACACCTCATTCTTGAAAAGAACAGGAAAGTTCATTTCTGGTATGATGAAGATGCCCAGAAACAAACGGTCAACGAGATTGACGACTATCTTTATGATGAGTTGAAAACAGCAAAAGGTATTGAGTTGTCACTGGATCAAATGGACGCACTCATCGAAAAGGTTTTGCAAGTGGCAAAACATAGGAGTTACAAGTGATTGGGGCAAAAAGGCATGATAACCATTCGTTTCTCTATGGCAACAACGTCATTGATTACACTCTTTTGTATTGTGAGAGAAAGAGTATGGAAGTTGCGGTTCATCCCGATTGCTCTGTTGTGGTAAAGGTGCCAACAGGTTCGAATATGGTGTTGATCGAGACGAAGATTAACAAAAGAGCCCGATGGATTCTCCAGCAACAGAGCTACTTCAGGCAGTTTACACCGAAGACTCCTGAGCGAAGTTATGTCAGTGGTGAAACCTACCTCTATCTTGGCAAACAATATCGCCTGAAAATTGCCCAGGGAGATGAGAATAGTGTCAAGTTATCCAGAGGTTTTTTTCATGTTACCCTTCGGGATGAGCCCAATCCGGAAAGAACCAAAAAATTGTTGAGCAAATGGTATGTAACGAAAGCCTCTCTGCAGTTCAATGAAAGCCTTGATCGTTGCTGGCCAAGGTTTGCCCGCTTCGCATTTCCAAAACCAGCACTATCTATCAAGCAGATGCAGAAGCGATGGGGAAGCCTCTCTGACAAAGGTACGGTGACCCTCAATACCAATCTGGTTAAAGCGCCAAAGGAGTGTATTGATTACGTTGTTACCCATGAACTCTGCCACTTGAAGCATCCTGATCACAGCTCAGAGTTTTACAAACTCCTTGATACTGTAATTCCAGGCTGGGAAAAAGTAAAACACAAACTTGAATTGGGTATGATTTGACGCTATTCCGATAGGGAAGTGTCAATGACCGCAAAATCTCAAATTTTTCTCATTCTGCCAAAAAAACATAGCTCATTGATAACCCAATGCCCTCGGATTTCTCGGAATATTACAGCGCGCCTAAATGCATTTTTTCGGAACACATGCAGTACCGGTACCAGCTTTTCTGTGCAAATTTATTGAAGAAGATCATGTTACTGCCATAACCCGGGCAAAATCTCTTTTTTTCTTGTAACTTCTTTCTGGATTGTTTGAGCTCACTCGCTCTACCTTCAAACTCATAGGCTTTACACGATTGAAAATCATCGACAACATCAACACCCTGCTCGGCGACGATCTGAAGGCTTCAATTCGCCCCAAAGACAAGCTCAGGATAGCGGCTTCATGCTTTTCGATCTATGCTTATGAGGCTCTGAAGCGGGAGTTCTCAAAGATTGAGTCGCTGGAGTTCATCTTCACGGCGCCAACATTTGTTCCCAACGAGGTAACCGACAAATTCCGGAAGGAGCATCGCGAGTTTTTCATTCCCAAGTCAACCAGGGAAAAGAGCCTTTACGGTTCAGAGTTTGAAATACAGCTTCGCAACAAGCTTACCCAGCGGGCTATTGCGCGCGAATGTGCTGAGTGGATGCGGCGAAAGGCGGTTTTTCGTTCGAACAAGACCAAAGCGCCCATGCAGCAGTTTGCCTGCATTGAGTCACCGGAACAGAGTGTTGCCTATATGCCGATGAACGGTTTTACTGCCGTAGACCTGGGTTATCAGCAAGGGGACGCGATGTCGAATCTTGTCAACCGGTTTGAGGAACCGGCCTTTACAGCGACCTATCTGCACCTTTTCGACCAGATTTGGAATGATCCGGAAAAGCTTGAAGAGGTAACTGCGGTTATTTGCGATCATATTGCCTCAGTCTATCAGGATAACTCGCCGGAGCGCATCTATTTTTTGATGCTCTACAACATTTTCAGCGAATTCCTTGAGGGTATTGATGAAGATGTTCTGCCCAACGACCGCACAGGTTATCATGAGTCGCTGGTCTGGAAAAAGCTTTTCAACTTCCAGAGAGACGCGGCAACCGGTATCATCAACAAGCTCGAAACCTTCAATGGCTGCATTCTGGCCGACAGCGTAGGGCTTGGAAAAACCTTCACGGCTCTTGTGGTTATCAAATACTACGAACTGCGCAACCGCTCAGTTTTGGTACTGTGCCCCAAAAAACTTGCCGATAACTGGCTGAACTACAACAGAAACCTCAAGACCAATATCGTTGCCAAGGATCGGTTCAATTATGATGTGCTGTGCCACACCGATCTCTCCCGCACTTCGGGCGACTCTTTTGGCATTCCTTTGAACCGGATCAACTGGGGAAATTATGACCTGGTCGTCATTGACGAATCGCACAATTTTCGCAATAATGACGTTTTCAAAGAGAGAGAGACCCGCTACCAGAGGCTGATGAACAAGGTTATTCGTGAAGGGGTCAAGACCAAGGTTTTGATGCTTTCAGCCACTCCGGTCAACAATCGCTTCAACGATTTGAGAAATCAGCTTGCCCTGGCTTATGAGGGAGATTCCGAAAACCTCAGCAAGAAACTCCGAACCAAGCGGAGCGTTGAGGAGATATTCCGGCGTGCCCAGGCTGCGTTTAACCTCTGGTCGAAACTCCCGATCGAAGAGCGTACCTCCCAGGCGATTCTCGGTAGCCTTGATTTCGATTTTTTTGAACTACTCGACAGTGTTACCATCGCCCGGTCGCGCAAACATATCCAGACGTACTACGACACCAAGGATATCGGGCAGTTCCCTGAACGGCTCAAGCCGCTCTCGTACCGCTCGTTAACCTATCGGAGCGATGTGCCTGGACTCAACGACATGTTCAAGCAGTTGGCTTTGCTCAAGCTTGCGGTTTATGCGCCAATCAGCTACATCCTGCCAAGTCGGCTCAGCAAATACGAGGAGCTGTATGACACTCTGGTAGAGGACGGCAAAAGCAAACTGAGGCAGGCGGACCGCGAACGAAGCTTGCAGGCGCTGATGACAACAAACCTTCTCAAACGGCTCGAAAGCTCGGTAGAGTCATTCCGGCTTACCCTGGGTAGTTTGCTGCGCAAGGTGGTTGGTGCAATAGAGCTTATTGAGACTTTTCAGCAAACCGGATGTTCGTCAGCAATCACAGATTATACGACCGGGCTCGAAGCTCTGGAGGCAGAAGATGATTATTTTGTTTTGCCTGAAGATGTTAAAATCGGGGGGAAAGTCCAGATCAGCCTGAGTGATATGGATGTTGAGCGGTGGAAACATGAACTGGCAGCGGACCGGATGTTGCTTGAAGAGCTTCTTGCTTCAATGCAGAAGATCACGCCAGACGATGATGCCAAGCTGCAACATCTAAAAAATCTTGTCCTGAACAAGATTGCGAACCCTATTAACGACGAGAATAAAAAGGTACTGATCTTCACCGCCTTTGCCGACACCGCCAATTACCTCTACAACAACCTGGCTGAGGATATTCTGCACACCAACGGCCTGCACACTGGCAAGGTAACCGGCAAGGATGCACCGAAATCAACGCTCAAAAAAAGCTACGACTTCCAGTCTCTGCTCACTCTCTTTTCACCGAGAGCGAAAGAGAAGGCCCTTGTGCTCCCTGAAGAGCCGAGAGAGCTCGATATTCTTATCGGCACCGACTGTATTTCTGAGGGGCAGAACCTTCAGGATTGTGATTACCTGATCAACTACGATATCCACTGGAACCCGGTACGCATTATCCAACGATTCGGACGTATTGACCGGATTGGCTCGCAGAACACAACCATACAGTTGGTCAACTACTGGCCGGATATTTCGCTCGATGACTACATCAATCTCAAGGAACGGGTCGAAAACCGGATGATGATTGCCGACGTCACCGCCACCGGCGACGACAACCTTCTCACCGCACAAAGCAGTGATGTCGCGTACCGCAAAGAGCAGCTTCGGCGCCTGCAGGATGAAGTGGTCGAACTTGAAGAGCTGAAAACGGGCGTCTCCATTACTGACCTTGGATTGAATGAATTCAGGATGGATCTGCTCAACTCTGTCAAAGCGTACGGCGACCTTGATGATTTGCCCAAGGGGATGCACGCCTTTGTTCCCGCCAACCCGGCAGCAGGGATAAAACCCGGAGTCATTTTCACCCTGCGTAACCGAAACGAAAGTGTGAATGTGAGCTTGCATAATCGCCTGCATCCTTACTCTCTGATTTATATTGGACGGGATGGAGAGATTATAGCCAATCATTCAGAGGTCAAGAGACTTCTTGATCTTGTTCGCACAAGCTGCAAGGGAGAATCAGAACCTCTGCAAGTGCTCTCCCGACTGTTTAACCAGCAGACTGACGAGGGGCGCAACATGAAGGCCTACTCAGACCTGCTCAGTAACGCAATCCGCTCAATGATAGAGGTTAAAGATGAAAAAGATCTTGACAGTCTCTTTTCAGGCGGAAAGACTACAGCACTGCTCGACACCATTGCCGGTCTTGATGACTTTGAGCTTATTGCATTTCTTGTCGTGCAGGAGGAAGGATGAAGTCCGTGCTTTTTGATTATCCAAAAAGTTCGGCATTTGGCCGGGTAGTGCCGAAGAGCAAAATCTATGAGCATGTCTCTCCAGGCAAAGCCTTGAAAGAACTCTTTGTCCGGCAGGTTGACCAGATTGTCTGGCAGTACAAGCTTGCACCCGAAACAGTCAACTTGCGCCAGACACCTTCCGTGCCGGAAATAGAGATTTTCACCCTTACCCTGAAAGATGGCCAGCTAAAACACGATGTGCTGCGCTCTATTGATCAGGCGATTGCGTTTCCGCTTGTTTTTGAACTTCTGTATGAGGGTAAGTGCAAAGTTATAGCAGCGTACAAGCGCCCGAGCGAGGCAGATGCCGCAAGGTGGGTTGTGAGCGACTATTTTGAATCTGCATGGCTGCCCATTGAAACACCCCGTAAACCATTGCCGGTAGTCCTCAATCTTGAAGCGCTCTACGAACAACTGCTTGCGCCATTGATGCCCTCGCCCGCCCGACAGGGTGAACGATTGCAGCAACGGGTTGAACGGATGAGCATGATTCGTCTCAAGCAGCGAGAGGTGGAGAAATGCGAAGGGCGCATCCAGAAGGAAAAACAGTTCAATCGCAAAGTTGAGATCAATGCCGAGTTGCGAGCGTTGAAAAGGGAGCTGCAATGTGTACTTTCATAATCGACGAAATACAGAGAAAAATGAAACCGGATGGTACACGATGACCGAATTAACACACGTCAATATCCAGAGCATGATTGTAACCGTGCGAGGAGTTCAGGTAATGCTGGACAGGGATCTGGCGGTTATCTATGGGGTTGAAACCAAGGTTCTCAACCAGGCAGTCAAACGCAATATGGAACGTTTCCCACAAGAGTTCAGATTTCAGCTTTCCCAGAGTGACGATCAGCAATTTGCCACAAATTGGGAGCGATTAGACTTGAGGTCACAGGTTGTGACCTCAAGCAGGCACGGTGGAAGAAGATACCTGCCCATTGCCTTTACCGAACAGGGTGTTTCTATGCTTTCAGCCGTACTACGCAGTGATACGGCGGTTAAAGTCAGTATCAAAATCATCAACGCTTTTGTGGAAATGAGGCGTTTCATCCAGAATAACGCGCAAGTATTCACTCGGCTCGATTCTGTGGAACAGCATCAGCTTGTTTTTGAATCCGAAACGGAGAAAAATTTTGAAAAGGTGTTTCAGGCATTGGAACGAGGAGAAGCACCGCCAAAACAAGGTATATTTTATGACGGCCAAGTGTACGACGCCTATCGTTTTGCTGCTGAGTTGATCCGCAAGGCAAAAAAATCATTGGTACTCATTGATAACTATGTCGATGACTCGGTGTTGACGTTACTCAGCAAACGATCTTCCGCTGTTTCTTGCACGATTTACACAAAAGCTATTTCAAAACAGCTTGCATTGGATATGGAAAAGCATAACCAGCAATACCCGCCTGTTGATATCAAATCTTTCAAAGAGGCTCATGACCGTTTTTTGATTATTGATGGAACTGAGATTTACCATATTGGAGCATCTCTCAAAGATTTAGGGAAAAAGTGGTTCGCCTTTTCACGATTTGAAACCGGAGCACTTGAGATGCTTCAAAAGCTTGAAGGAAAAAACCATGAATAAACTGAAAATGCACTCTCCGAATTTGACTGACGGCAATATTGACCGCATTCGAGAGCTGTTTCCCGCCTGTGTCACTGAAGCACGTGATGAAAGCGGCACCCTGAAGCTGGCCGTCGATTTTGATCAGCTCAAACAGGAGCTGAGTGACTCCATTTTCGAAGGGCCGCAGGAGCGCTATCACCTCAACTGGCCGGGGAAACGTGAAGCGCTATTGACCGCAAATGCTCCGATTGCCAAGACCTTGCGTCCCTGCCTTGAAGAGAGCGTTGATTTTGATACCACGAAGAATCTTTTCATTGAGGGAGACAATCTCGAGGCCCTTAAGCTCCTGCAGGAGACCTACCTTGGCAAGGTCAAGATGATCTACATCGACCCGCCTTATAACACCGGCAATGATTTCATCTACGAGGATGATTTTGCGGAAAACGCTGATGAGTTTTTGCTGCGTTCAAACCAGAAAGATGAGGAGGGCAACCGGCTTATTGCCAATACAGAATCGAATGGACGGTTTCATTCGGATTGGTTGAGCATGATATACCCAAGATTAAAGCTGGCGAGAAATTTACTGAGGGATGATGGGGTGATATTTATCTCAATTGATGATGGCGAAGTGCATAACCTTCGGAAAGCCTGTGATGAAGTTTTTGGAGAAAGTAATCTACTTTTTCAAATCACCTTGCTTTGCAACCCTAAAGGTAGATCACAAGATAAGTATGTTGCTAATTGCCATGAGTATCTTCTTGGATATTCAAAAGAATGGCTACATAAGGGCGACATTAACATACCAAAAGATTACGATGAGATTGCATTGAACTATAGGTGTTCTGATCAGCGAGGATTGTATCGAGAGCTTGAATTACGTAATACTCACCGTGAGTTTGGCAAGCATAACCGCAAAAACCTTTATTACCCATTTTTTGTAAATAGCAATGGTGACATCCGCCTGGAAGAAGCCTTTTCATTTATCGCGGTTTATCCAGATTGGGATGATGGATTTGAAGGATGCTGGACATGGGGACAGGATAAAGCTAAACGCCAGCTTGATGAAATTATTGCAAAAGAGATAAAAGGTAGTTGGAAAATTTATCGCAAAAATTACGCAGAAGATGAAGATGGTGAGGCGACAAAGCAGGTTAAATCAATTTGGACTGAGAAACTATTTCATACAGAAAAAGGTCAAACTACTTTTAATAATCTCTTTGATACCAAAGAAAAGCTTTTTCAGTCGCCAAAGTCTATTGATACTATACGGCAATTGTTGCTGATGGGGACAGAAAAAAACTCATTACTAATAGATTTCTTTGCGGGTTCAGCCACCACCGCCCATGCAGTCATGCAACTCAACGCTGACGATGGCGGCAACCGCAAATTCATTATGGTTCAGTTGCCGGAACTCTGCAATGAACAATCCGAAGCATTCAAAGCGGGCTACAAAACCATCGCTGAAATCAGCAAAGAGCGTATCAGGCGTGCAGGAAAGAAAATCAAGGATGAAGGTGGAAGGCAGAAGGATGAAGAAAGCAATCTCTTCTCCGAAGCAGATAATTCATCCCTCATCCCTCATCCTTCATCATTAGACACCGGATTCCGCGTTCTCAAAATCGACTCCTCTAACATGGCCGAGGTCTATTACACGCCCGATGCCGTCAAACAGGAGGAGCTTTTCAATGCCGTTGACAACATCAAACCCGACCGCACACCGGAAGACCTGCTCTTCCAGGTACTCCTTGACTTGAGCGTTGACTTGAGCCTGCCAATCCGCAAAGAGTTGATTCAGGGTAAAAGCCTCTTCTTTGTAAATCAGCCGCCATACGATCTTATAGCCTGCTTCGATACTGGCGTGAGCGAAGAGCTTGTCAAAGAGCTGGCAACGCACAAGCCTTTGCGCGTCGTGTTCCGTGATACCGGCTTTACAACTGATGCTGTCAAAATCAACGTGGATCAGATTTTCAAGCAGTTGTCTCCCGGAACCGAAGTGAAATCAATCTGAGGAGGCAATGATGGATCAAACTCATCTTCAAATGCTGTTGAACACCCTGATTGCTTCCTGGGAAAACGAAGTCATTGAGTTTAAGCAGGCAGGAAAAGACTATTCGACCGATGATATTGGAAAGTATTTCTCTGCTTTGGCCAATGAAGCGAATTTGCGTGGAGAAGAAGCCGCATGGCTGGTTTTTGGGGTTCATAACAAAACACGGCAAGTTGTTGGCTCTGACTATCGACCGCAATTTGAGCGACTGCAAAGCACGAAAATGCAAATTGCTGAAAATACAGAGCCCAGTATCACTTTCCGTGATATTCATGAACTTCCAGATCCCAATGGGCGAGTTGTTTTATTTGAAATACCCGCAGCTCCTCGGGGGTTGCCGATTTCGTGGAAAGGGCATTATTATGCACGAGCTGGCGAAAGCTTGACCCATCTTGGTTTGGATAAGCTTGATGAAATCCGGCAGCAGACTATGTCGAGCGACTGGACTGCTCAGATCATCCCTGAAGCGACAATAAACCATCTTGATGAAACGGCATTGGAAAAGGCACGCGCATCGTTTGCCCGTAAGTACGCCAATCGGTTCTCATCTGATGAAATATCACAATGGTCACTACCGGTTTTTCTTGATCGCGCAAAACTGACACAGGATGGCAAGATTAAGCGTTCCACGCTTTTGCTCTTGGGTAAACCGGAATCAGCCTATTATCTCTCTCCTCATCCAGCCCAAATGACATGGAAGCTTGAAGGGCCTGAACGTGCGTATGAACATTTTGCGCCACCCTTTTTCCTCACTACTACTGCGCTCTATCAGAAAATTAGAAACATTCAGCTTCGCATACTTCCTGATGATGCGTTACTGGCTATTGAAGTTGCCAAGTATGACCAAAAAGTTGTCTTGGAAGCATTGCATAACTGCATCGCCCATCAGGATTATACCCGTAGTGGTCGCATTATCGTTACTGAACAGCCGGACAAACTGATTTTTGAAAACGAAGGTTCTTTCTTTGAGGGAACACCGGCTGACTACATCGCTGGCAACAAAACTCCTCGACGTTACCGGAACCCATCCCTTGCGCAGGCTATGACTGAATTGAACATGATTGATACCATGGGGTATGGTATTCATGCCATGTATACAGGCCAGGCCCGTCGATATTTCCCTATGCCGGACTATGACCTCAGTGACCCGCATGCTGTAAAGATGACGGTTTATGGACACGTCGTTGATCCTGCTTATAGTCGGATGCTGATCCAAAAAACCGATCTTCCGCTAACAGATATACTCTGCCTGGACCGTATCCAGAAAAAGCTGCCGGTGCCAGTAGCAACCATCCGTCATTTAAGAAGATGTGGACTGATTGAAGGAAGACAACCAAACATCCATGTTTCGGCTGTGGTGGCGCAGGCTACTGCAAGTAAAGCTGAATATATCAGAACCAGAGCACAGGATGATGCTTTTTATGCAAAGCTGATCATTGACTATCTAACAAAATTCGGTAAAGCTTCACGTGCTGAGCTTGACAAACTGTTATGGACAAAATTAAGTGATGCCTTGACTGAAGAACAAAAAAGTAAAAAAATTGCAAATCTGATAGCCAACCTCCGCCGGTCAGAACGCATCCATAATGCGGGGCCACGAAAAGCTCCCGTCTGGAGACTTGCAGAAAAGAATGCAGAATAAAATTGGTCAATTGCAGAATAAATGCAGAATAAATTAACCGTAAATTTATTCTAAAAAACATCTTATGCAAGCACACCCCTCTTGAGGCTTGCAGAAAAGAATGCAGAAAGAACTCCAAGAATAAAGGTCTATGAAATTCAAGTTTAAAGTCCAGATTTTTCAGAGTGTGGCGGTTGCATTGGTTGTTGGTTGTTTTGAAAGAGAGCAAATCGGTCTACAAAACTTCTATGCTGTCAAAATAAACGTGGATCAGATTTTCAAGCAGTTGTCTCCAGGAACCGAAGTGAAATCAATCTGAGGAGACGATGATGGATCAGAAAATGACAATCGGCGGAACCCTCTTTGATCGAGTTGTCCAGATTCTTGAACAGGCTCGCTCCAATGTGGTGCAGTCAGTCAATACCAATATGGTCACGGCTTATTGGCTGATTGGCCGGGAAATAGTTGTAGAGATACAGGGTGGTGAAGAACGAGCAGAATACGGCAAAAAGGTCATTGAAACACTGTCATTACAACTGACCGAGCAATATGGAAAAGGCTTTTCTGCTCAGACTTTATGGAATTTTCGGCAATTTTACCAAGTCTATGCCAAGCGTCTCAACATTCTCTCCCCGACGGGAAGAGAATTCGCTGGCATATCAAAACTCTCCCTGCCAGGAAGAGAATCGCAGGGCGTTCAAAACCCTCATGAGGAACGCCGTGGATTGCAACAAGGTTTTTCACCACAACTTTCATGGTCGCACTACCGTGCTCTGATGAGAGTATCGAGACCCGCAGCTCGGGAATTTTATGAGCGGGAAGCCATTGAGTGTGGCTGGAGTAAAACGCAACTGGAGCGGCAGATACAAACCTCCTATTATGAGCGGATTATTGCTCATCATGGAGAACAAGGGCTGCTGGTGCCTGATCGCGAACGGTTGGCTGGTGAACAACTCACTCCGATTGACGTGCTGAAATCGCCCATGGTGCTTGAGTTTCTTAATCTGCCGGATGACCCAAATCTGCATGAAAGCAAACTGAAGCAGGCCATTATTCGGAACCTGCAACTCTTTCTGCTGGAACTGGGTAAAGGATTTTCCTTTGTTGCCCGCCAAAAACATATCCGATTTGACGACGATGATTTTTATGTGGATCTGGTCTTTTACAACTTTATGCTGAAATGCTTTTTATTGATTAACCTGAAACTGGGCAAACTTACCCATCAGGATGTTGGGCAGATGGATGGCTATGTGCGCTTGTTTGAAGACCAGTTTAAAGTGCTGGGCGATAATCCAACCATTGGTCTGATTCTTTGCTCCGACAAACGTGAGGCAGTCGCCAAATATTCAGTTTTGCACGAAAGCAAACAGATATTTGCCTCGAAATACCTCAAATTCCTCCCGACGGAAGAGGAGCTGAAGCTGGAAATTGAAAAGGAACGGAGACTGATTGAAGCGAATATGGCTGACCGGAAAGGCCTCTTGTCATTCGATGAAAACAGTGTGCCGAATGCAGAATAAAACAGCTCATTTGCAGAATAAATGCAGAATAAACTAACAGTAAATTTATTCTAAAAAACATCTTACGCAAGCACACCCCTCTTGAGGCTTGCAGAAAAGAATGCAGAAAGAACTCCAAGGATAACGGTCTATGAAATTCAAGTTTAAAGTTCAGCCCTATCAAACCAACGCGGTTGATTCCGTTGTTGACTGTTTTGACGGGCAGGTCAGCACGCAGCACAACACCTATACCATCGACCCTGGCAAGGCACCTATGCCATTGGAATTCACCGGGTTTAAAAATGCTGATCTCCTTTTGACCGAGTCGCAACTGAAGGAGAACATTCGCGAGGTTCAGCAGCGCCAGAACCTTCCTTTGTCTGAGGCATTGATTTCCAGCGCAAAGTGCAGGGTAAACCTTGATATCGAAATGGAGACCGGTACGGGTAAAACCTACTGTTATATCAAGACCATCTTTGAGTTGAACAAGCTCTATGGGTGGAGCAAGTTTATTGTTGTGGTACCGAGTATTGCCATTCGTGAAGGAGTCTATAAATCACTGGAGATCACGTCCGACCATTTTACCGAAAGCTTTGGCAAGAAAGTTCGATTCTTCATCTACAACTCAAAGCAGTTACATCATATCGAAAGTTTTTCGTCTGATGCAGGCATCAATATTATGATCATCAATATTCAGGCTTTCAATTCAAAAGGGTCTGATGCAAGGCGTATTTATGGTACTCCCAAAAAGAATGCTCGGGGTGTGACTGAAATGGTAGGTCTTGATGATTTCCAGTCGCGCAGACCGATTGATGTTATCAGCAGCAACAGGCCTATTCTCATACTTGATGAACCCCAAAAAATGGGAGGCGACAAAACAGTCGATTCTTTGCAGGATTTCAAACCACTGTTGATTCTGCGTTACTCGGCTACCCATCGTATCAATCATAACAAGGTTCACCGGCTTGATGCACTGGATGCCTATAACCAGAAGCTGGTCAAAAAGATAACGGTTCGTGGCATAACGGTAAAGGGGCTTGCGGGTACGAATGCCTATCTCTATCTGGAGTCTATCGAAATATCGCGGAGCGCACCTTTGGCTCGAATCGAGATGGAGGTAAGGCAAGGAAACGGGATCAAGCGGGTTGTGAAACGGCTTGAAAAGGGGCGCGACCTGTTTGTGGAATCTGGCGAGCTTGATCAGTATCGAGGCTTTGTTCTGTCAGAGATTAATGCCATCACTGATACCGTTGAATTTAGTAATGGCCATCTCTTGAGCGCTGGTGACGCGACCGGGGACGTTAACGAATCGACCATCCGCCGCATTCAGATCAGGGAGACTATCAAGGCTCATCTTGATAAAGAGAAGCTGCTTTTTGCTCAAGGCATCAAAGTGCTTTCGCTCTTTTTCATCGATGAGGTGGCGAAGTACCGTGACTACAGCCAGGCCGACGAAAAGGGCGAGTATGCACGCATTTTTGAGGAGGAGTACGAACAGCTCAGGGCTGAGTATCTTGGGGAACTGGCTTTGGATAATGTGCCTTATCGGAAATATCTTGAAAGCGATATGCCTGATAAGGTACATGAGGGATATTTCTCCATTGACAAAAACAAGCGACAGGTTAATCCTGAGACCAAGCTTGTTAAAGATGAAGAGACCGGAACTAAAACAGCGATCTCTGATGATGTGGATGCTTATGACCTGATTCTGAAAAAAAAGGAGCGGCTGCTCTCATTTGAAGAGCCGGTCAGGTTCATCTTCTCGCATTCAGCGCTGCGGGAAGGGTGGGACAATCCGAATGTTTTTGTTATCTGCATGTTGAAGTACAGTGATAACACCATTTCCCGTCGTCAGGAGGTGGGTCGTGGCCTGCGACTCTCCGTTAACCAGAATGGTGACAGAATGGACCATCCGGCAACCGTGCACGATATTAATGTCTTAACGGTGGTTACGAGTGAAAGCTATACGGAGTTTGTGACCAACTTGCAGAAGGAGATCAGCAATGCACTCTCTGCCCGTCCGAGAAAAGCCGATGAGGACTATTTCACAGGGAAAATTATTCAGACCGAAACGGGCCCGTTGGAAATTAATCCGATGATGGCAAAGCAAATCTACAGATACCTGCTCAAAAACGATTACACCGATCATGCCGACAGGATAGCTCTTGCCTACCACACCGCCAAGGTTGACGGTACTTTGGCTCCGCTACCTCCAGAGCTTGCCTCTCAGGCCGAGCAGATTTACAGGCTGATTGACAGCGTCTTTAGTGAGTCTCAATTACCCCAGGTGGGAGATGATCGCAAACCAAAGGTTAACCTGCTGAACGATAACTTCAGGAAGAAGGAGTTCAGGGATCTCTGGAACCGTATCAACCACAAGGCAATCTACCGGGTGGAGTTTGACTCGGCGGAACTGGTTCGCAATTGTATCCGTACTTTGGACAAGGAGCTGCGGGTCAGTCCGCTCCAGTACACCATCCACGCTGGCACTCAAAAAGAGCAGATTACCGATATCCAGCTCCAGAGTGGCGAGGGTTTCAAGCTTGAAGAGACTACGGTTGAGAGCAATAAAGTTTCAATTCACTCGATGGTCAAGTACGACCTTTTGGGCAAGCTTGCTGGCAATACAGAGTTGACCCGCAAGAGTATTGCTGAAATTCTCAGGGGTATCCACCCTGCTGTTTTCAAGCAGTTCCGGGAAAATCCGGAACATTTCATAGCTGAAGCTACCCGCCTGATCAAAGAGCAAAAAGCCACGATTATCATTGAGCGGTTGAGCTATGATGAAATTGCCGACCGGCACGATATTGAAATCTTTACCACTGGCCAGAGCAAGCAAGACTTCTCAAAGGCAAGTGAAAAGCTGAGGAACCACATCTACGATTATGTAGTCACGGACTCAAAAATTGAAAAAGCTTTTGTGCATGAGCTTGATACCAGCACTGAGGTCGTTGTTTACGCAAAACTGCCTCGCGGGTTCCTCGTTCCAACCCCGGTCGGCGACTACAATCCGGACTGGGCAATCTCTTTTAAAGAGGGCACTGTCAAACATATCTACTTTGTGGCGGAGACCAAAGGCTCAATGTCGAGCATGGAGCTGCGAGCCATTGAAGCGACGAAAATCGAGTGTGCACGGAAATTCTTTGAGGAGATCAATCAGAAGGTTGAACCGGATAAGGTCAAGTATGATGTTGTGACTGATTTTGGGAAGCTGATGGAGGTTGTGGGGGGACGGGGATGAGTATGACCCTTTATATTAAGCTATCAACAGAAATTGACTCCGTAATAAAACAAAGCCAGATATGCAGGAGTCATGCGGAAATAACTCGGGATAACGGAATGACTTGTTGTTGAACACTTATAGGGAATGGATTTGATCTGTATCATAACATGCAGACGAGCCTTGCTGATTTCCGAGCGTTTACTGAAAGAAATGCACGTGGTATCTATCAATGCTATTGACAGATATGTACCGATTGATACAATCTGGGCAGACATTGAATTAGCCTTTGCTATTTGGATGTCGATTGTAATTATTGATGATAAAACGCATTTTTATCAGTAAATTTGAAACCACCTTACGCCAGGCGGACAGACGAAAACGGAACGACATCATGAAGCCTTTACCCATTACGCCAGACATTTTAAATGTGGCACGCCGGGTCGTATGGTTCAAGACACCGGAAGAAGAGCTTGCTGATCCAGTACATTTTCTGGCGCATGTTATGACTTTTGGTACTCCTGAAGATTTAAAGGCGCGGCAAGGTATTGTGGGTAATGACGAATTCAGTGAGGTTTTGGAACATGCTCCACCTGGTGTTTTTGATGTGCGTTCTTGGGCATACTGGCACCTGAGATGTGGACGGCAACCTGTCCCGCCGTTGCCGACCCGTGCCAAACTTATGTCATTGTGATAATGTTCGTTCGTTTCCAGTTGATGCTCAAGGCATACTGATTTACCCATTGATGATTGTCAATTTCTGCTATTGACCTGGGCATCTATAACAAGGTTCATCTGTTCCTTTAAAATGCTCAATCGTTCAGCCGCCTCTGGATCGCCTAATGCTCCCTGCAGCCTCAAGACCGCGCTTTTCGCATAAAAACCACCTTTCGGCTCCAACTGGATGCGCTTTTCAGTTACTCCGATTTCAATGCTGGCAATTTCTACAACTTCCATAATCTCTTCTGAAAGTGTCGGGTCTTTTCTCATCATTTTTAACGCGTTATAGGCCTCTTTGAACTGCCCGGCCTCAATCTGCTCAATAATGTTTTGTAGTTGTGTGTTCATGGTTTTATTGATTTTTTCCTTCTGAACTCTCATTTATAAGTGATTATGGGCTTTTGTCGGGTACTTTATTCTGCCTGGTCATGCCTCGATAATTTTTATCTGCACGAAAGATAGCGCTGATAACACAGGAAAAAAAGAATCATCCAAATTTTTGGATCCTTCAGTCAATTGAGATTTCCTTCTTGCTTTCACTAAAAAGATGGTTATCATTGATGACTATCTTTTTTAAAAGGACAAGGGGGGAGTATGGATACTGCACGCATTTTTCCATCCGGTCGGAGTCAGGCCGTCCGTTTACCAAAGGAGTACCGGTTTAAAGGCAAGGATGTTATGATCAAACATTTTGGTAATGGGGTGTTGCTGTTGCCGATTGATACATCGTGGACAATGCTTGAAGCCTCTTTGCAGGAGTTTGAACCTGGTTTTATCCTGAAGAGAGAACAACCTGAAGAGCAGCGACGGGAGGAGATCGTTCCGTGAGCTACCTTCTCGATACCGATATCTGCATCTACATCATCAATGCACGACCACCGCATGTTCTGGAACGGTTCAGGCGGGTGAGCATTGGCGATGTCGGTATTTCAAGCATTACAGCCGCTGAGCTGGCTTTTGGCGTTATAAAAAGCGGTTCCGAAAGAAATCGTCGTGCTCTTGAAATGTTTTTCGCGTCACTCGAACTCTTTCCTTTTGATGCAACAGCAATCTGGCATTATGGTGAAATACGAAGTGGCCTTGAAAAACGGGGAAAAACAATCGGAGCACTTGATACCATGATTGCTGCTCACGCGAAGGCACTGAATGCAGTGCTGGTCACCAATAACGGTAGAGAATTCAGTCGGGTAGAGGGATTGATCATTGAAAATTGGGCTGAATGAGGTGAGAACACTGAACCACATCACTGTCGCACTCTCCGGCATTAACCTCATTGAGGCAAGTGCCGGGACGGGGAAGACCTACGCCATTGCGTTGCTCTATCTGCGGCTGTTGGTGGAGCAGGAGCTGTTGCCGGAACAGAGCCGCCTTGCTCCGATTTTTCTGGATTGTCAGTTTTTGACGAGACTGATAAACAGAGGAACTTGATAAATTAAGAGTTGCATTTGTATATGCAAAATGATATGTTTTTCTTATTGAGAACAAATGAAATTTGATGGATTCGAGTGGGACAGCGGTAATAGCGCTAAATGTCAAAAGCATGGGGTTTCGATTGCTGAAATCGAAAGCCTGTTTTTAGGCACACCGTTATTGGCCTCGGACGTTCTTCATTCGAGCAAAGAACAGAGATTCCGTGCTGTAGGGCGGACAATCAAAAAGCGTTATTTGTTTATCGTTTTTACGTTGAGGAACAAAGGCGAAACGCTCCTGATCAGACCAATTAGTGCGCGGTATATGCACACAAAAGAGATAAAAGCTCATGAAAAAGAGATTCCCTGATTTCAAGACTGACGACGAAGCCGAAGCTTTCGTAGAGACCGCCGACCTGAGCGAGTATGATTTTTCAGGCATGGTTCCGGTGCGCTTTGAATTGAAACGCAAGGATACGTCAATCAGTCTCCGTCTACCTGAAGAGTTGTTAGAAGCTGTGCGCATTAATGCAAAACGCGTTGGCATTCCTTATCAACGCTTCATGCGGTTGGCAATTGAACGAGCAGTGCAGCCTGGTAAATCCCCGCAGCACACGGACGGCAGCACCACAAGGGATCAACAGCTTTAGGGAGGCACTATGACTCGAAGGTCGAATATCTTTCCGAAATAAAAAAATCGGGCGTTAAGCCGTTTTGCTAAAGGTCAAAAGTCTTGATATCGTAGCTGGCTGATCTCCTCACAACATTCCCATTTCAACCCATCATCCAGCCTGCCGGGGAAAAGCCATAATGCAGCAACTCAACCACATCGCGGTCGCACTCTCCGGCACCAACCTCATCGAGGCAAGCGCCGGGACGGGGAAGACCTACGCCATCGCGTCGCTCTATCTGCGACTGCTGGTGGAGCTGGAGCTTTTGCCGGAACAGATTCTTGTGGTGACCTATACTGAGGCAGCGACGCAGGAGCTTCGTTCGAGAATCCGCAATCGTATTCGTGAGGCGCTTGAGGTGATGGAGGGGGGGGAGACAACAGACGCATTTCTCGATGAGCTGCACGAAAAGGCCTCTCAATCCGGCATGAAAAGGGTGTGCGATTTGCTTGAACGGGCTCTCGGCGCCTTCGATACCGCTTCGATTTTCACCATTCACGGTTTCTGCCTGCGGGCATTACAGGATAACGCCTTTGAGAGCGGTTCTCTTTACGATACCGAACTGGTGACCGATCAGACCGGGCTGCTTCGCGATATTGTGGAGGATTTCTGGAGAATGCACTTTTTCAGGGAGCCTGCGCCGTTGCTTGGCTATACCCTGCGGAATCGCCACTCGCCTGAAACCTTCATCTCACTGCTGAAAAATCTTCATGCTGGTACCGGGGTGAAGGTTATCCCCGATTTCTGCGACGAGGAGATACGGACGCTTGACGAGGAGTGTTGCGCCGCATACTCGGAGACAAGCGATCTCTGGCAACATGAACGCGAGAGCATTACGGAGCTTTTGACCACAAACAAGGGGCTGAAGCGGTCGCAGGAGACTTACAGGGCAGACCTGCTTGAGCCGCTCTTTGCCGACATGGATGCCTTTGTTGCTGCCGGTAATCCTTATGACCTTTTCGCCGATTTTAACAAGTTTACGGCAAGTGCTATCGGTGAAGGGACGAAGTTGAAAAACACGCCACCGATTCACCCTCTCTTCGCGAGCTGCCAGCGGCTAAACGATGCGGTGCAGAGCCGTTTTCTTGCACTTAAGGCTGAGCTGGTTCGCTTTTACCGGGATAGCCTGCCGCAACGCAAACGGGCCAGCAATGTTCGCTTTTTCGACGACCTGCTCGAAGATCTCTATCGTGCGCTCCGTTCGGATGGTGGCGGGGTGATACTTGCGGGGCTGCTTCGTACCAAATACCGGGCGGCGCTGATTGATGAGTTTCAGGATACCGATCCGGTGCAGTATGAGATTTTCAGGAGCATCTACGCAGGCTCTGACGTGCCGCTCTTTCTCATCGGCGACCCTAAACAGGCGATCTACAGCTTTCGTGGCGCCGATATTTTCGCCTACATGCGGGCGGCCCGGGAGGTGCGTGAAGAGCGTTGTTTTACCCTGACCGATAACTGGCGCTCTGCGCCGCCGCTGCTCGATGCCTTCAATATCCTGTTCGATAACCGAAAGCGACCCTTTCTCTACGATGAAATTCTCTACCATCCTCTTGCTTCGGGCAACCGGGAAAAGGGAGAACGCGGTGAGGGGAGTGGGAGCGAGCCGATGCAGCTCTGGTTCATGGACTCCAGTGATGAAAAAAGCGGCGTATGGACGGTTGAGGATGCTGGCGCTTTCGCCTCCAAAGCGGTGGCTGGTGAAATTGTGCGTCTCCTGCAGGATGGCGAAACCCTTGTCGGCGGCAAACTGCTCACCGCTGGCGATATTGCCGTGATTGTGCGCACGCACCGGCAGGCGGCCATGGTGCTCAGTGCTCTGAGTGCACGCGGCATTGCCGGGGTGATGCGGAGCGACAAAAGCATCTTTGCAACGAGGGAGGCCGAAGAGCTGCGCATCCTGTTCTCTGCTCTTGGCGATCCGTCGAATGAACCCAAGGTGCGGGCCGCTCTGGTGACCGATCTCCTTGGCAGGTCAGGCAACGAGATTGCCACGTTGCTTGATGATGAGGAGTCGTGGACGGAGTGCCTCAGGTCGTTCCGCCGCTACCATGAGCTTTGGCTTCAGCGGGGCTGTATGGTGATGAGCCGTGAGCTGATGGCCAGCGAGGGGGTTCGCGGGCGCCTGCTTGGTTATGCTGATGGAGAGCGGCGGCTCACCAATATTCTGCACTGTTTTGAGCTGCTTCACGGGGAGGCGCATGAGCGTGGATTGGGCATGGAGGGGCTGATTGCCTGGTTCAGCGAACGGCTTGGGGCTGAGGATGAGCAGGAGGAGCACCAGATTCGTCTTGAAACGGATGAGGCTGCGGTGAAGATTGTCACCATCCATGTCAGCAAGGGGCTTGAGTACCCGGTGGTCTTCTGCCCCTTTCTCTGGGGTGGCGTAAACCACAAGGGCGAGGTGGTGATGTTCCACAATGAGCAGTGGCAGCTTGTGAAGGATTTCGGATCTTCTGATATTGACCGTCACCGCTCCCTGGCCGCAAAGGAGTCGCTGGCGGAGAGTCTCCGGTTGCTCTATGTGGCGCTGACCAGAGCGAAGTACCGCTGCTATCTTTTAGCGGGCAAAACCCGTGCGGACACCTCTCCGATCAACTATCTGCTTCATGCTTCGGGTGGTACCCGAAAAATGGAGAACCCGGCGATGGCCCTTGTCGCTGAAATGAAAGCCATGAGCGCAACAACAATGGCCGGGCAGTTGCAGGAGTTTGCCGGGAGTTCAGGGGGAACTATTGGCTTCAGGCTGATGAATCGGGCGGACGTTGTGGAGAAGTCGCATCTTTCCCGTCTTCCCACAACCTCCGACCAGCCCCATCTGCGCAGTTTCACAGGCAAGGTTGACACTGGCTGGCGTATTTCAAGCTTTACCTCTTTCAGCCGACACGAATTCGGCCCCAGGCCGCAGAGCGCAGAGCTTCCTGATCGCGATGAGGCGCGTCAGGCAGGGGAGTCGCCGATGACAGCCGCTGGCGGGCAGAGTATCTTTACTTTTCCGAAGGGTGCGCAGGCAGGAATTTTCATGCACGGGATTTTTGAAAAGCTCGATTTTGCCAAGCCCTCTGATGAGTTAATTCATGAACTGGTGTTGCAGGGTCTGAAAAGGTACAACTATAAACCGGAGTGGGAACCGCATATCACCGGGATGGTGCACAACGTGCTCAGAACGACACTCTCCTCGCCTGACGCACCCTTTACCCTTGGCACGCTCAAGAAGGGGTGCTGGAGTGCGGAGCTGGAGTTTTTCTTCCCTCTTCGCTTTATCAACTCCTCCCGGCTTGGCGACCTTCTTGCTCATCACGGTTTTTTATCCGGCGGGATTGACCTCGCCCTGCTTGCCGAGGCTCTCCAGTTCAAACCGGTCAAGGGAATGCTCATGGGCTTCATTGATATGGTTTTCGAGAAGGGAGGTCGCTATTACCTGCTCGACTGGAAATCAAACCATCTTGGCAACTCCCTTGATGACTACGGTCAATCTTCAATGACACAGGCGATGCAGAGCAATCTTTATCCGCTCCAATACCTGCTCTATACGGTGGCGCTCAACCGCTATCTTTCACTGCGGGTCAAAAACTACCATTACACCACTCATTTCGGCGGAGTGCTCTACGTTTTTCTGCGCGGGGTAAGCAGGGAGCATGGGGAAAGCAGAGGATTTTTCCGCGACCGTCCCTCCGAAGGGCTGATTGAGGCATTAACCGATATTCTCATCGACGAGGGAGGAGAAGCCTATGACTATTGAGTTTCAGGAGCGGGCCATTGATCGCCATTTTGCCGACTTTCTCTGCAGGCAGGTCGACGGGGAGTATGGTGAACTCTTCCGGCTTGTGGCCTCTCTTGCCAGCAGTGCTGTCGGAGGCGGCAATCTCTGCCTGAACCTTGCTGATATTGCAGGGCAGACGATCCGGGTGAACGGAAAGGAGCTGCTGCTGCCTCGGCTTGAAGGGTTGCTTGAACTCCTCGGAAAAAGTTCAGTCGTCAGTTTGAATGGTCAGCGTTACCGTCCACTGGTGCTTGATGCCGCAGGCCGTCTTTATCTCTATCGCTACTGGCAACACGAGCATCTGCTTGCCATGATGATTCTGCAGAAAGCGGCGGCAGTCACGGACGTTTCAGATGAAATGAAACGACAAGAAGCACTTGAAAGACTTTTTCCGGCGAACACCGATCATCACCAGAAAGAGGCCGCAATGGTAGCTCTCCAGCGGCAATTCTGTGTCATCTCCGGAGGTCCGGGAACGGGGAAAACCTCGACGGTTGTCCGCATTCTTGCGCTGTTGTTGGAGCAGGAAGGCAGGAAACAGCGAATTGCCATGGCTACTCCGACAGGTAAGGCCGCCGCACGGCTGAAACAATCCGTTAACGATATCCGCCAAAGCCTGAACTGTTCTGACGAGGTAAAGCTGTCAATACCGGACAATGTTGTCACCATCCAGCGTTTGCTTGGCAGTATCTCCGGTTCGACACGCTTTCGCCACTCAGCACAAAATCCGCTTCCTTATGATACCGTTATTCTCGATGAAGCATCAATGGTCGCCCTCCCACTGATGAGCCTCCTTGTGGCAGCGCTCAAGCCAAATGCTCGACTTATTCTCCTTGGCGACCGTGATCAGCTTGCCTCGGTCGAGG
This sequence comes from uncultured Chlorobiaceae bacterium, assembly GCA_903994455.1. GTDB lineage: Bacteria > Bacteroidota > Chlorobiia > Chlorobiales > Chlorobiaceae > Chlorobium. The sequence continues at coordinate 30,278 of CAJEXI010000006.1, forward strand.
AGGGTGCGGTTCTTGGTGATATTTGCAGCGCCGGAGAGGGGAGCCCCGCTTCGCCACTCTCGGCCTCACTTGTTGTACTCAAAAAAAACTACCGTTTTCAGCCGGGAAGCGGTTTAGCTGAAATCAGTCGGGCGGTGAATGCCGGTCTGGAGATGGAGGCGCTGGAGCTTTTGACGGGCAATGAGGCGGGCACTCTTCACTGGCAAGCGTTACCCAACCACGAAGAGTTGCGGAATGCTCTTTCAACAAACGTGGTCAAAGGCTATCAGGGTTACCTTGAAGCAGCTTCACCCAAAGAGGCACTGGAGCGGTTTGACCAGTTTCGGATACTCTGTGCCCTGCGTGACGGGCCCTACGGGGTAAGCGGTCTCAACAACATCATTGAAAAAATTCTTGCCAGAGAAGAACTGATTGCTCCGTCGCGCCTCTTCTATTCTGGACGTCCCATTCTTGTCACGGTCAACGACTACGCCATGCGTCTCTTTAACGGTGACACCGGTATTCTCTTGCCCGATCCTGATAACAGCACTCTTTTGAAGGCCTTTTTCCCGACTTCCGATGGGGATGTTCGCAGCATTCCTCCGGAACGACTTCCCGACCATGAAACCGCTTATGCCATGACCATTCATAAAAGCCAGGGTTCAGAGTTTGATGGCATACTGATGCTTCTTCCGCCGGTTGACAGCGAACTTCTGACGCGGGAACTGATTTATACTGGTATGACAAGAGCAAAAAAAACTGTTCTACTCTGGACGAATAAAGAAGTATTCTGCTCGGCAGTCAAAAGAAGAACAGAACGAAATTCTGGTCTGGGAGATTTGCTGCGCTGGAAATAGAAAAAAAGATCGTCACACCTTCGAGGCCTTATTACTGAACAACTTTTAACTACAGGAGAATTCGCATGAAAAGAAGCATTTGGCTGGCTGCTGGAATTGCTGGAATGTTACTCGGAAATCCCGCAGCCGATGCGCAAGCGGAAGTGAGCATTCGTATCGGTGGAAGAGAAAAACCCTCATTTTTTATGAGTTCACGACCGGATTTTATCAACCTGTCGGATTTTGGTTTCTCTATTTCCGTGGGGAGTCCTTACGATGTAATCTTATACAGAGACCTCTACTACATTAATCAAAACGGTAGATGGTATCGTTCTTCCAATTACCGTGGACCGTGGGCTCTTATTGTCGAGAACAGACTTCCCTCCAGAATAAAAAGCCGACGTTGGGAAGATATAAGGAGATCACGAGATATCGAGTATCGCAGGCATAACGACAGGTTCGACCGCAACAGGAATAACCGTGATCAGCGTTTTGATGATAAAAACCGCGACAATCGCGACAGGGATCCACGTTTTGACGACAAAAACCGTGATCAGCGTAACAATGACAATCGCAATCCAAATAATCTGCCACCTGACAATCGTCCAAAAGAGGGAAGCAAAAACAATCCGCCACCTGACAATCGTCCACCTGATGGCGGCAAAAGAAACTGATTGATTTTTTTTGTTTCAGCAAGGGGGAGATGCAAATATCTCCCCTTGCTGTTATCAAAATCGGGAAAAACAAGCTCTCGTTTTCACTCTGCCCACGAAAGGCATTTTGCACTCTTTGTCTCTCTCCAAAATTTTCATTAAACTCCCTTTTAATCAACAAAAATTATTATGCTCAAATATATTTTGGTAATGGCCGCTCTCTGTGCATCACTGTCAGGGTGCTCTGACTACAAATACCAGATTATTGGTGCAGGAAACGCGTGTGCGTACAAGATTGACCGGGAAACGGGCCATATATGGTTTGTTTCACCAGACGGGGAGCGGAAGCTTGCGAGTGTACCATAGGAACAACTCAATAACTGCTTTTTTTTCTGTGACATAGTTTCTGTCGGGTAACAGCGGCACACTGCTGTGCCACCGTCCCCCTTCCCGGCGTACAACTTTAGCCGTGCTGGCGCTCAGCAACGCTGTTGTCAGGAAAAAAGACACCTGCAGAAGCACCAAGCAGCTCTTGATCATTCGGTAATTGAAAAAATCAAGGTGTTGATGCTGGTTGGAATGAATCCTGAACGTGGAATTTCATATTCTTCTCTCTCAATTATTATTACAGTCACTGAGTCAAAATAATGATTTCCTCAGAAATTGCCGAGTAAAAACAGCGCAAAAACCCCATACAGTTGAACGCTTCTGGCCTATTCCTTTTCAGCGCAAGAGATGTCCTAACGTTATTGCTCCTTTTTTGGCTCCCAGTAACAACGTCTCGGGGAGACAATCAGCTCCTCATCTTTCAGAGCTTTCATCGCCTTGTCAACCTCTTTACGATCCAACCCTGTGAGTTCGGTAATTCTGCCAGCGTTCAGTGGTTCGCTCTCTTTTTTCAGTACATCAAGAATGATATCTTTTGCTCCCATTTCTCCTCCATTGGTTTAAAAAGTAATGTTCTGTCGTTCACTCCAGCAATATCGCTTATAAGAGCACAAGTTATTTGTACATTAATGGTTGTTTTGATCAGTTAATAACCCGTGGTCAAACACTGGTACGTTGAAACAACAGGGTAACATAACTCAAAGCACTGAAGGATGCAAGAGAGGAGATACATCATTGATTGAACGCCCACAGGTAAGGCCCGTGCAATTCTGCATGTTGAAGGGGGATATTCCATGAGAGAGATATTGAACAACATCCATGCCCGATCTGAAGGGAAAACACTTGAATTTAAAAGGGATAGTGCCTCGCCGACACTGGTGATGAGAACACTGGTGGCCTTTGCCAATACTGCGGGGGGGCGCCTGGTTATCGGCATTGGCGACGACAGGCAGATTGTCGGCGTGAAAGCTCCTCTCGATGAGGAGGAGAGGCTTCGGAGCCTCATTGCTGATTCCATTATCCCTTCTCTGGTTCCCAATATTGAGCTTGTCACCATCCACAATACAACCCTACTGGTGATAGAGGTATTTGTGAGCGCTGTGCGGCCCCACTGGCTGAAAGCCGAAGGCCATGAGCAGGGTGTCTATGTCCGCATTGGCTCCTCCAATTGTCCTGCCGATACAGCATTGATCGCTGAACTGGGACGGTCTGCAGAGGGTATATCCTATGATGAAATGCCCATGCCAAAACTGAGCAAAGATGATCTTGATCTGGCCGCTGTCCAGAAATGTTTTGCAAGTGACTGGAAACTTGACGAACAGACACTGGTCACCATCAAGCTCCTCACCTCTTACCAGCGACGACTGGTTCCTACGAGAGGTGCTGTCTTGCTCTTTGGAAAAGAGCGGACACTCCACTTTTCCCATGCATGGATACAATGCGCTCGATGCAATGGAACCGACAGGGCGGACATATTTGACTCTCTCGATATCTACGACCACCTGCCTCTGGCGGTTGAAAGCACCATGAAATTTCTCGGAAAATATGCTGTATCGGAAGCATCAAAAACGCTACCGCTTTTGAGAGAGGGAGTCATCAATGCACTTCTCCATACCGACTACTCCCAGCACCGAGCACCGATCCGCATTACCTTTTTTGATGACCGGATTGAAATAGAAAATCCCGGTATTCTTCTTCCCGGCATGACCATTGAGGCCGTGAGACAGGGCACATCAAGAATTCGTAACCATGTCATTGCCCGAGTCTTCCGTGAGCTGAACCTTGTTGAACGATGGGGTAGTGGCATACACTCCATTTTTAAAGATGCGGAAGCGCTTGGGTTGCCCGAACCGCAGCTTATGGAAATCGGTATGAGGATACGGTTAACAGTCTCTCTGGCAACTCCGGTTTCCATCTTTGCTGACAAAGCACAAGTCGAGGCACAAGAAAAAACAGAGATTCAGGCACAAGTCAATGGTTTAATTGGGGCACAAGTTGGCAGTGCTGGCGAGGCACAAGCTTGTCTCCAGGCAAGGGCACAAGACGGGGCACAAGTTCAAGCCCCGGTTGATCTGCACATTCTTTCTCTCTGCGCTACCAAACCACTTTCATCAGCCGAGATTGCTGCTGCACTGGGGCACAAGCAATTGAGTGGTAATTTGCGCAAAGCACTCCCGCGTCTGAGGGAATCCGGGTTGCTTGCCTACACCATCCCTGAAAAACCCAACAGCCGTTCACAGAAATACCGACTGACTGCAAAAGGGAAGGCCTTGCTATAAATTATCCGTGAACTTCAGTCGGTATAAGTTCTCAACCAACACTTTCAATTGATTTTATGGTAGCAACTGTTGTATTATTCCAGAAGGGGAGTCAGAGATTATTCCATGGTGTCGAAATACCTCGACTTGATGCAGGGAAAGTGTTGAAAAAATGGCTGAAGTGAACGAAATATGGGGCCATCAGCTTGTGAAAAAAAAGAAGGGCTATCACTCTCTTGGTGTTGTCATCACCGGAGGAAGCAAGGGATTGGGGTATGCTCTTGCTTCGGAGTTCCTTGCTGCAGGTGACCGTGTTGTTATCTGTGGCCGAAATTTGCAACAACTGGAGGAGGCTTTACACGCTCTTCGACTGGCCGTGCCAGAAGGAGAGATTTATGGCATTGGGTGCGATGTTGGCGAGCCTTCTGCCGGAAGATTACTTGCGGATTTTGCTGTTGCCAAACTTGGAAGGGTGGATCGCTGGATCAACAACGCTGGTACTGCGGGGCTGTTGAAACGACCGTTATGGGAGCTGGATGCGGGCGATATAGTGGCAACGTGCACGACAAATCTTGCTGGTTCTCTCTTGTTATGCGCCGAAGCAGTCACCATTATGCAACGTCAACCCTCCTCGGAAACACCATGCTATCATATTTTTAACATGGGCTTTTCATTGACGGGAGCAGCGTTCTCACGTTCGGCAGTACCACACAAGGCATCGAAAAGGGGAGTCGCCGAATTGACCCATTTTCTTGCGCTGGAGTTGAAAGCGGCAGGAGTGAAGAGTATTGGTGTCCATGAGCTGAGTCCCGGTCTTGTGCTGACAGAGCTGCTGCTTCGAGATGTAACAGAAGAGGCAAGCAGGTTTTTAAAGGCCATAGCAGAAAAACCTGAAAAGGTAGCAACAATCCTGGTGCCTAAAATACGATTCATAACAGCTCGCAACACTCGCTTGCGGTACGAGCCTCTTGCAAAAATGGTATTCAGAATACTTGTCGGAATGCCGCAGATTTTTGGTAACGCCTTATTTTAAAACAGTGGCGAACAATACGTATATTGGCACAGAAGGGTATTGATCCCCGTGGGTTGCTACCAGTACATAATTTCTGTAAAACCTTATTAGCCAAACAATGAAGAAAGTACTTGTGGCCGGTTCAACCGGTTACCTCGGTCGCTATGCAGTGCAGGAGTTTAAAAATCGAGGTTATTGGGTGCGCGCTCTGGTGCGTAATCCAGATAAGATCAAGCAACCAGGCCCCTATTTTGCACCCGCTCTTGAGCATCTGGTGGATGAAGTTGTTGTTGGGGATGCAACAATGCCGGAAACCATTGCTGCTGCATGTGATGGCATTGATGTCGTCTTTTCATCGCTTGGCATGATCAAGCCTGATTTTGTGCATACCATCTTTGAGGTGGATTATCAGGCAAACATGAATCTTCTTGATGTGGCTCTAAAGGCAGGGGTAAAAAAATTTGTTTATGTATCAGTTTTCGATGCGCATCGGATGATGAATATCCCTAACGTTCAGGCTCATGAGAAATTTGTCAGGGAGCTGAAAGCCGCGAAGATTGAATCTGCCATTATTCGCCCGACAGGCTACTATTCAGAGATAGGACAGTTTGTTGCCAGAGCACGCAGTGGATTCATGCTGATGGTCGGTAATGGCTACCAGCGTTCAAATCCTGTTCATGGCGCTGACCTTGCCAAAGTTTGTGTTGATGCCGTTGATGGAACCGCAAAAGAGGTTGAAGTCGGTGGCCCTGAGGTTTTCACCTATCTCGAAATGGTTGACCTGGCGATTGAACTTGCCCAAACGAAGCCAATTGTTTTTCCATTGCCACTTTGGGCGGCTGACGGGTTGGTTGCGGCAGTTGGCCTCTTCAATCGCGATGTGCACGATGTTGCGCTCTTTGCCACAACGCTCAGCAGAGTAGACTTTGTTGCTCCGCTTTATGGATCGCACCGTTTGCGTGATTTTTTTGAGCAGTGTAAAACCCTTGGCAAGTAACACGGTAGCAACGTTTCAAGCTTCAGGGTTAGTTTTCTGGTTGCGTTCATGAGTCCGATTTTCAATTTCACCTCTGAATGAGTATAAGAATATCAACGCAACTGGAATAGCGTTGCGTCGGATCAGACGAGTTTTCTGGTGGGGTGGCCACAGAAAAACTCTCTGGTTCGGTTGAGAAGGCCTGAGAGAGTTCTTTTTTACTTGCTGATTTGTTGTATAATATATATTATGTAAAGCTGATAACCCAAAACACAAAAAACCCGGGCAAAACGCTCATTTTGTCCGGGTTTTAGAAATAGTAGCTGGAAAAGCTTAGTAGCGATCTCTTCTTGGTGCTCTTTCTTCGCGGGGTTTTGCTTCGTTTACTGTTACCGTTCTGCCATTCAAATCTTTGCCATTCATTGATTCGATAGCTTCACGAGCCTCACTGTCCTTTGGCATTTCAACAAATCCAAAGCCTTTGGAACGGCCTGAAAACTTGTCATTAATGATACTTGCGCTTGCAACCTCTCCAAATTCGGAGAAGGCATCGCGAAGATCATCTTCAGAAACAGTATAAGCAAGATTACCGATGTAAATATTCATTGTTTAGTCTCAGAGTACATGTGCATTGATAGATAGAGATACCGGCAAGTAACCAAGGCACAAATTACTTGAATAGCGATCAGTCAACCATTGACCAATTTCTGTCCTCAGTTTAACGTAATTAATGGTAGTTGTCAAACAAAAAATGCTTATAACCGATAATTCTTAAAATGAATTTATTTTTCTTTAATCGTATTATTTTAAGGGATAGCTTTAACATTTTATTATAAAAAGCTTTACCAGCATATCCCCTATTTTTTTCAGGACCTTTTTTATGGGAGAAAACGACAAAAGGCGGAAATTGAAGTTTCCGCCTTTTGTTTTTTTAACGATGTTTTTCGGAAATACCCGATTGTCCGTCTTACTTTTTTTCCGGTACTTCGCGCTCTTCCTTCACCGCATAGTTGATCAGGTAGTCGTAAAGCCTGATCAGACGTGCATTCTGGTTGTTCTGATCGATCCAGTGACCAATCATACCAATTGTCCTTGCCAGAACAAAGAAGCCATTCAGTGAGTATTCGGGGAAATCAAGATCTACAAGAATACAACCGATTGTGCCATCAACATTCAAAATAAGGTTGTCCTTTTTCGCCGTTGTGACCTTTTCAACTTCAAGCGCATAGTTGAGACAGGGTGTATGCAGTGTTGTCTGGTTTGTAACATAATCAACCAGATACTTTACCCGTTTATCAGGATTTTTAACACTTTTGACCCTGTGCCCAATACCTGGCACCGGTCCAACATTCTCCTTCATCCAGTTTAAAAATCCGGGAATGTCGTTCGGATACTCTTTTACGCCGTACTTGAAATACTTGCCGGCATTGGTCACTGCACCACCAAATCTTGGCCCAATCATCGTCATCCCTGCTGAAACGGCCTGCGGCAAGTCTATACCTGCACATGCAGCAATAATGGAACCAAATGCTCCGGATACTGCCGGTCCGTGATCGGCTGAAATCATGATAATGCGCTTGATGATTTCAGACTCTTCTTTTGAGGGAAGTTTCTTGTTCCACAGAAGTCCGACAACGTCTTCAATACCATATCCCTTCTCACAGAGTTCAGATGCCGCATAGCCAACGTACCGGGGTTCTTCGCCGCGATCATCTGAAATGGTGGTACGAATCAGTGGCTCAACAATAACTTCTCCCTGTTTCATAACTTCCTGAACACTTGGAGGAAGTACTGGCAGCAATTTTTCGTCGAGTTCCGGTTCCGGTTTGATCACGCCACTTGCCTGTAGTTCCAGATAGACCTGCTTGATTGCCTTGCTCAGACCGCCAAAAGTGTCAGGAACAAGAGCCCCTGCTTCACGAAGCGCATTGATTTTTGAGCGCGCCGATCCAAGCCCTTTTTTACCCTCTTTTGCCCCGGCATGACCAAATTTCATGCCTTGCGGCAACACATCCTGACAGGTTCCACCGATCGAGGCAATCAGTTTGATCCGCCGTTTTTCCCGGCCGTACCATTCTGCTGCCTCTTCCTCAAGGGTTCCGCCAACTTCACCGATGATTACAACGGCCTTGGTTTCGGGATCGTTTTCAAACATCTGGAGGTAGGTAACAAAATCTGTACCAGGATAAGCATCTCCACCAATGGCAACTGCCGAGGTAATGCCATCTCCGTTCTGGGCACAAAGCCACATCGCTTCGTTGGAAAGACCTCCTGATTTGGTAATGACTCCAAAGGAGCCCGGTCGGTAAAGATTACAAAGTTTCAGATTTTTGAATTCTCCGCCAATAACGCCAAGGCGGCACTCCCCTGCTGTCATAATGCCGATTGAAGAGGGCCCATTGAATATTTTGCCCTGCTCAAGCGCATATTTGCGTAGCGCTTTGGCATCCTTTTCAGGAACCCCTTCGGTAATCATGGTCACCAGCTTGATTCCCTTTACATCAAGCGCCTCCTTTGCTGAGTGGTATGCCCGGGATGCTCCGATATAGATAAGTGCGGTATTGATCTGAGGGTTTTCTGCAAGGGCACTATCGAGAGAACCATAGACGGTAACATTATTCAGCTCACCACCACGGTAAATTTCCTTCTGCTGGCCTTCTTCGGGAGGGTAAACAAACGCCTGTACTGTCAGCGGCCGGTTGACCAGAAAGTCAAACTGAGCCATTCGCTTTGCAGCATTTAACCCGGCAACACCGCCAATGATGACCGCTCGTGTATCCTTATTTGCTAATATGCTCACGATTCTTTACGGTTTAATAAGTTAATAGTTTCTCTTTGGGGTTTCAGAACGACAGAGCCAAACCTCAAGAATTCAAGGCCAGGTCGACAATATCAGTCATGGGCATACTGCGATCATAAACGTGAATATCAAATCCCTCTTCCTGCAGCTTTTTCATTGCCGCAAGTCCCTGATTTTCATTTGGACCACCCCTTCTCACCCAGATTTTCACATTTTCAAGGTATCCCTTTGATTTACTGGCCCGGAACCCATTGATAATCCCGCTGAAGGTAGCCTTGACATCCGTAAAATTGGCTATAGCACCACCGACAATGATATGCTTGATATGTGGTAATTTGCAGATAATCTCGGTCAACGCCTCGACTGCCCAGTCCGGGGGGTCACCAGAATACTCGGCATAATTAGCAATGGAACCACCCCTTGCCACCACCGCATCGGAATAAAAGACCGAGGCACCACCGCCTGCGGTAAGCAGGGCGATGTCTCCACCCGGCACCTCAACCAATTTTACCGATCCCTTGATACGGGCATCGATATCCATGATTTGCTGTTCGGCTTCAGTGAAAGGTCGTCCAATTTCGGAAACTGGCTTGAAGTCCCAGTCAGCATGACGAAAACGGGCATCCCAGTCAACATTCATGACAGCATCAAGGGCAGCAAACCGCATATCACTCTTGCGTATGACAAGCGGATTAATCTCAATGGACTGCGCATCTTCATTGTCGAAACAAAGAATAAGACGTGAGGCAATTTTAGCAACACGTTCAGCGATCTCACCGGTAAAACCAGCGTCAATTGCTGATTCAGTAATCCGCTCAATGCTTGGAGTTTCATCAAGAGGAATAAAAAGCCGTTTTACGGTATCCCAGTGTTCTTCAATATCCACTCCACCTTTGTTGGAAAGGAGAAGCTCGCTTCCGTCACGGTTGCCAGCAATGGATAAATAGTATTCCTCGTCATGATCCAGCATTTCAGCAACAATAACCTGTCGAACAACGGAGGTGCCGATCTCGCGTCCTATCATCTCTTTTGCAGCCTCCAACGCCCCGTCGAGATTAAGTCCAAGTTTGACCAGCCCGAGCTTGAATCGCCCCCCGATCGCTTCATGAGCTTTAACAACAAGTTTTGATTCTCTCAACCATTTATTAGCTTCCCCAAGCTGCGCAAGGCGGTCGGGGTCCATGATAACAACATAATTGGGCACTGGAATGCCCCATTTGTTGAATAGCTTCATGGCTGGCCCTTCAAGTATCTTAGCCATACTATCGTTATTTGTCTGTTATTGGGTATAAATCCTCCGAAAAGTGCAAGAAATTAATTTAACTACATTTCTATATAATCCAATCGTCCAATTAAAAAAAAGAGGCTTATGAATGATTTTTGGTTTTGGTGGCACTCCTTGCCATCACAAATGAATCCCGTCATTTTTTCAATTGATTCGTTTGCCCTTCGCTGGTATGGCATGATGTATGTCATAGCATTTATCGTTGTGTATTTGTTGACCCATTATCGCCTCAACAATGAAAAACTCTCTTTTGAACGCCCCTTTGTCGGTGATGCTCTGACATGGTCGATGGTTGGTGTTGTCCTTGGTGGACGTCTTGGTTATATCCTGTTTTACGGAATGAGCTCATTTCTGCAGGATCCTCTTGCCAGCATCACTCCATGGAGCTCTTCCCCCGGCGGATGTCACTTCTCCGGTATTTCCGGAATGTCCTATCATGGCGGAGTGATCGGCGTTGTTATTGCCCTGCTGCTCTTTACCCGTTCTCAGAAAAGAGGTTTTTTTGAGACGTTTGACCTTTTTATTCCATCAATTCCGCTTGGCTATTTTTTCGGCCGTCTTGGTAATTTCATTAACGGTGAACTCTATGGACGGGTGACCGATGCAGCCATCGGCATGTATTTCCCGCTTGCTCCCACATACGAACTGCGCCACCCCTCACAGCTCTATGAAGCCTTTTTTGAAGGTATCGTGCTTTTTCTCGTTTTCTGGCTCCTTCGAAAGAGATCCCTGTTCCCGGGATTTCTTTCGGCAGCCTATCTTTTCGGATACGGGTTTGTCCGCTTTTTTATCGAATATTTTCGTGAACCTGATGCCCAGCTCGGTTTTGTACTGCTGAACTTTTCTATGGGGCAAGTACTTTGTTTTCTTATGATGATTGCCGGTATTGGAGTCTTTTTTGCTACAAGATATAATGCAGAACGCTCAACGAAGGGTTAGGCACAGACAGCCCTTGCCTGGCATTTCAGTCATAATTTTTGTTTTCGCAGAAAAATATAACCCGTTAGAGTAATAAACACAGCCGCAATTCCCCACAGGTAAAGCGCAAAATGCTGGCCGCCTTCGTACATGCTGACAATACCAAAAAGGAAAAAAATCACTGAGGCCCCAATTTTGATAATGTTTTCGGGAAGCTTCGCACCGAGCATTTTTCCGACAATAATGGCAAGCCCATCTGAAATAACCATCCCGATCGTTGAACCGAGCCAGACTGGCAGAAAGGGATGGGTTGACGCAAGCGTAATGGTGGAGAGCATGGTCTTGTCGCCAAGCTCGGCCATGAAAAAGGTTGAAAAAACCAGCCAGAAGGGGTGAATGCCGGTTTTACAGTTTTCCTCATCATCATCAAGAGTATCACCACGCAGAGTCCAGAAACCGAACGCAATAAAAGCAATGCCTGCCACGAATTTGATCCATTCAGTCGGCAGCTTGTCGCCAATAAACCAGCCAATACCGGCTGAAAAAACGTGAATGGCAAGGGTGGCCCAGAAAATCCCCCATAACACCACGCCTGTGTTGTAACAGGTTGCAAGAGTCAGCGCCACAAGCTGGGTTTTGTCACCAAGCTCGGCCAGAAAAATCATGACAAGTGAAAGCCAGAATGCGTCCATATTTTGGATGAATTGATTATGTTTTAGCCTGACAGTTCAGGATGTTTTGAAAAAAAACAGAGTGCCAGTATAGAGCAATACCGCTGGATGTACAAGAAAAAAAGTGGAGCTTGCCACAAATGCTTGAAGTGAAACCCTGTTTCATCCCAAAATATCATTTTATGCCGGAAGTAGTTGAAGATATGGTTGATTATCATGACTTTACGGTATTGTATTTCTGTCCGAATCAAGAGATTATTTTTTATAACCGATTGTAAATAAAAATGGTAGCAGTAAGAACAGCGGTTAAGGGCGATGTATCGGGCTGCGCCGAGTTGCTGGGAATTCTTTTCAGCCAGGAACATGAGTTTACCGCCGATGTCGAAGTGCAGTATCGAGCGCTCTCAATGATCGTCAGCAATCCGGAGCTTGGCCGGATCTTTGTCGGTGAAATTGACGGAGTGATTCAGGGAATGGTAATGCTCCTCTTTACCGTCAGCACCTTTCTTGGCAGAAAAGTTGCACTGCTTGAAGATATGGTTGTGTCGCCTGCATGGCGGGGCAAGGGGCTTGGTACTTTGCTGATTGAGCATGCCACAGATTTTGCCCGCAAGGAGGGATTCGGGCGCATCACGCTACTCACCGATTGCGATAACGGTGCCGCACAGCACTTTTATCAGACGCAAGGGTTTTCAAAGTCAGAGATGGTCGTTTTCAGAAAGCTTCTTGACTGAACAGCAGCTTGGGAGGGTAGCAAGCTCGTCAGTTTGAATTCAGATCAAGAGAGCGGCTTGTCGCAATCAATGCCGCTTTCCGTGCAGGATAGAAGCTGACAGCGAAACAAAGCAGGATAGCCGTGATTCCTACGGCAATAAAATCACCAACTTGCATGTTGACCGGATAGGAGTGAATAATAAAGGCGCTTCTTGAAGGGAGTTCTACAAAGCCGTAAAATTCCTGAAGCTTGCAGAGACTCCATGCAATAATTGTGCCTGCTGCAGTACCGGTAATTCCCGTAATTCCCCCCTGAATGATGAAGATGGACATGAACTGCGGTTTTTCAAGGCCAAGACAGCGAAGATAAAAGAGCTCGCGCTGTTTGTCGATGGCAGTCATGGCAAGGGCACCGGTCAAGCTGAGGGCCGCGACAAGAATGATAAGCATCAGAACACTGAAACTTATCCATTTTTCAAGTTTCATCACAGCAAAAACACTTTGGTATTTCTCTTCGAGAGTCCGCACCTTCAAGGTTGTTTTCAAGGGACTTCCTGCAAGCCACTCTCTGACTTTGCTGGTGACGAAGTCGCTGGATTTGTCTTCCTTTCCCCTGATATCAATACCGGAATACTCTCCCTTGCCAAGCAGCAGAATATTCTGGGCAAACCGGTCTGAGGTGAGCACATATCGGTCATCAAAGACTTTTTGCAAGGAGAAGAGTGATGAAATTGTTGTTTCAGGAATACGAAGTGCCGGTATCAGAAAGGGTTGTGATAACGATTCCAAACCTAAAGAGATCAGTTCCGGGCTGAAGATTTTGACCTCCCTGAAGGGGTAGAGATTGGTGCGGTAGGCCAGAAGCTCTCCGACGGCAATGGTTTCTGGCGTAAAAAGGGGGTGTTTTATATTTGTCTGGCGCATCAGCCGACGGTGGGCCGCTTCACTGAGTCCTTTAACAACAACCAGTTCGCTTTTATCACGGCTGGCCATAATAGCTTCCCCTTCAGCGAACGGTTCTGCAAATTCAACACCATCCAGTGCCCGAACAGCCTGCAGGAGGTTGTCGGACACTTTGATGGTTCTGTTGTCGAGAGAAACAAGCTGAACAGGACTGTCTATGGTGATAAAAAGATCGCGAGCAAGTTTTTGAAAGCCGTTCAAAACACTCATCACCACAAGGAGGGTGCTGACACCAATAATGATTCCTGCAAGACTGATAGCCGAAATGACATTGATAATCCGGAAGCGTTTGCGGGCAAAACTGAATCGTTGAGCAATCCAAAAACCGGGTTTCATACAAGCAGCAGTAAGATTTATTTTAAGTTCCCAGTGCGGTTCCTGGTTTCAGCGAGGCTGCAATGCGAGCTGGAATAAACGCAAAAAGCAGCGTGAGAGCCATAACGGACAAAGAGACCAGTGCATAATCCACCGGATTGATCAACAGTGGAACGTATGTGATGAAATAGCTTTTTTCAGGCAGGGTAATCAGATGATAACGCATTTCGAAAAGTGAGAGCGAGAGAGCCATAATATTTCCTGTCGCAATTCCTGAAAACGAAATAAGAAGGGCCTGTACCATAAAAACCGTACTGATTTTTCCTGGTTCGAGACCAAGTGCACTGAGCATGCCTATTTCACGTGTTTTTTCGATGATCAGCACCAAAAGTGTCGATATGATGTTGAAAACCGCAACGATGGTGATGGTAATAATCAGCAGTGGAGTGATGTTTTTCTGGAGCTTCAGCCATTCAAAAAGATTTGCATACCGCTCAAAAACCGTATAGCCATAAGAGGGAACTCCTAGAGCATTGGTTGACTCTTTCACGGTTTGCTGAAGTTGATCAAGTTTGTGCACGTTGGCATCATACCCACTGATCATCATGGGATTACATCGCTGTTGCAGCTCTTTGAGATCGGCAATCACAAGGTAATCATCAAATCCCTCTTGAAGTCCTGTATCATAAATTCCTCGTATAACTCCCGGCTCAAGGTCAAGAGAGGAAAGCAGCTCAACAATATTTTTATGGCTGGCAATAAGTTTTGTACCAGATTGCTCCCCTCCAAGACTGACAAGCATAACTTTTTTACCAACCCTGAGATTGAGGTTTTCGGCCAATGTTTGTCCAACATAAAGTGCGATTCCCTCGCCAGAATTAACTGGAGCAAGATTTCCTGTCCGAAGAAATTTATGAAGAAATGCTTTTCGAGACGCTTCGTTAACACCCTTGAGACGAACCGGTTTATTGAGCCAGACCTCACCAACTCCATTGTTGCGGCTCCGAAGCACAAAACTTTTTTCCAGAAATGGTGATGCATCTGCAATATTTTTGTTCTTGACAAGCTTTGCAAGATCAGAGCGACTTTCCTGAAAAAGTTGTTCGTCCGGATGACGAATCTGCAGGTGAGCGCTGAAACTGATCAGCTTGTTTTCAACACTGCGGGCAAATCCGTTAACAACAGAGAGCGTCAGAATCAAGGCTGCCGTTCCGACCGCAATACCGGCCACCGCCACAAGAACAATAAAGGTTGGTTTTGAGGTCGAACGCTGTTTGAATGCAAAGCGCCTTGCAATGTAAAACTCAGGTTTCATCCCGGAATGTTCTGAACTTCTTCCATTGACGAAAAAACCACAACTTTATTTCTGCCCTCAGCTTTGGCCTTGTAGAGTGCTCTGTCGGCATTGCTGATGAGGGTGGCCCAGTCATGCGCATCGTCGGGGAAAGTTGCAATACCAATGCTCACCGTAAAATCTCCGACCGGTTGACCCTCCTCATGCAGAAATGGTTCATCACTGATAATTTTGCGCAGACGCTCCGCGATGTCCCGTGTGGTTGTTGTTCCTGTTTTTGGAAAAAGAAGAGCGAACTCATCGCCGCCAAATCTCGCAGGCACATCATAAGCCCTACATTGACTGCTGATGATATTGGCCAGAACTTTAAGCGCTTTATCTCCGGAAAGATGCCCGTTGGTGTCATTATAGTGCTTGAAGTTATCAATATCGATCATGGCAAGGGATACCTTGTCATTAAGACGCTTTGCCCGTTCCACATCGATAATGAGGTGTTCCTTGAAATGGCGATAGTTGTAAAGGTTTGTCTTTTCATCCCGAATATAGATTTCATCAAGCTTTTTGTTTTTTGCCTCAATATCTCCGCAAAAGCTCATGATGGATTTCGTAATCTGGGTAATATCGCTGGAGTGTTCTGTTTCAGTCAACTCCTTTTTCATCTCTTCTGCAGTATCGTGAATACTCTCGGGTATGTTTTTGTTGAGCTGTTTCAGTTGCCCGACAAGCTGGGCAAGGGGGATAAGTGTCTGTCGGTAATTGTTGTGGAGCAACCATCCTGCCGTGATACTCAGCGTAAGCAGTACTGCAAGAATGAAAAAAAGGAAAAACTCGTTGATAACAAAAAGTTTTACTGCGGCATCTTTTGAAGCAATTTTAGCTTTTTCAATATTTTTTTCCAGCTCAAGTTTGAAACGCTCGAGATCTTTTCCTGCAAGCTGTGCTGGCCAATTGCCTTTGGCCGGTTGCACAAAAGCGACAGGTTCCATGTCTGCGTGCTGCATCTGAACCAGAAGTTTTTTGTACATCAAAAGCAGCTCTTCAGAATTCCGGGTAACACCTGGTGAGGGTTTCAGGTTCCTGGAGAAACCGGGCTCAATGAGTTTTCCTCTGAAATCAACAAGATCAATATAACATGCCTGCTTTTTCTCAATCTGTTCAAGCAGTTTGTGCTGCGTTACAAAAAAGCCTGCAGTGCCTGCAATAATAATGAGTAGACTGATTGTTCCAGTAAAAACAATTGCCTGTAGCGGAGAGATTTTTTTTATGGTATAACGAGCACTATCCATAGATTTATTTAAGAATTATAGTCTTTTCAACAAGCCGGTATGGAGCGAAAGAACTTCTTTCGAATGCTTTCTGCCCCGAACTGCCGAGCCAAGCCCCAAACCCTGCGGCAAGGGCATCACCGGGATAATATACATAGTAAAGAGTCGTAACAAGAGGATAGGTGCCTTCAAACATATTTTGCTGTGTTGGCAAGCATGCCGGCACGTCACTTGATGCTCTGGAAAGGGGAAGAATTTTAGTGTTTTGCTGCTCATTTTTTGAATAAAGTGCCAGGTCACTGAGCGTTTTGTCGAGAGAGGAACGGAAAAGCAGGGCAAATGCTTTTTTATCCGCAGAAACCCTCATGATCAACTCTTTGTTGCCGCCGCATGTCCATGCACGTAAATCGCTCACCTTTTTCCCGGTTTTTGCAACCAGGAGGGAACGAAGCCTGTAATCATTCTCAATCAGTGGCGTTACACCTGTTTTTCCGGACGTAAAAAAAAGTTCCCCAAGCTCTTCAACTGATATTGTTCTGAGCGGATTATTTGAATGAACAACGCATACCAGAGCGTCGTGGGCAATCGGTTCACGACGGAGTTGATGTTTCTGTTGTGCAAAAAATACATCCTCAGCCGGATCAGTTTCGCCATCGATTAATGCTGCTCTGACACTTCGGTCAAGAAGAAGTTTGAGCGTCTTGTTCGAACTGACGGGCATAACGGTTATATGAGCTTTTGGATAATAACGATTGAACAGTTCAGCCTGACTCTCGGCAATAACAGATAGTTGCCTGTCGACAGCAAGGGCCATTCGACCACTGCGGGCCGTTTCTTCATCCTGCTGCCGGGTGCAATTCACCAAAAAAAAGCACAAAAATAACAGCGACAGGGCTTTGATAATGTTGAAACTTGTTTTTTGACTCGCACTCTTCTTTAAAAACATAAGTATTTTGCTGTTTACGGTAAAAAAGCTTACTATTTCCGCCTTAATGGATATCTATCCATTATTCAGGATAAACAGAAGAACGGATCGGTGATAGTAACTATTTTGCGCATCTTATTTATTCTGATTCAATTATAATACTTTTTCTGAAAATTTCTGCATAAACATATTCCTGGGATGACATCCACCTTATCAGAGAGTTTGAAAAAATATTCAGTTTCGATTATCGGTGCTTCGGGTTATTCCGGAGCAGAGTTGACACGGCTGCTGCTTGGTCATCCTGTGGTTGAACTTCAGGAGCTTTACGCCTTTTCGCAGGTCGGCAACCGTGTTTCCGACCTTTACCCCGCTCTTGGCTGCGATCAGGTCTACAAACAATACTGCGGCGAAACAGAGAGCGATATCTATTTTCTTGCGCTGCCCCATGGTGAGGCGCTGCAACTTGTCCCCTCCCTTGTTCAGTCCGGAAAAATCGTTATTGACCTTTCCGGTGATTTCAGACTGAAAAATCAGGACGAACATCAAGAGTTTTATAAACAGGTAAAATCACCGGAAGCCGTTATGACCTACGGGATGCCGGAACTGTTCCGCAATGATATTATCAAGGGCAAAGCTGTCAGTAATCCGGGCTGTTATGCAAGCAGTATCATTCTTGGGGTTGCTCCTCTTTTTCCTGGCACAGAGAGTTCAATCAAGGTTCGGGCCATCAATTGTACCTCCACATCCGGTATTTCCGGCGCAGGGCGCAGCAGCAAAACGGAGCTGTCGTTTTCAGAAATGAGTGAGAATATAAGGGCATACAAGGTTGGCGTTCATCAGCATATTCCTGAAATCATGCAGGCTCTCGGCACTTCTGCCACAAACCCATCTTTTGATTTTACTTTCACGCCAATGATTGGTTCACTGGTGCGGGGTATCTACAGCATCCTCAATGTTCAGCTCGAACAACCGGCAGATCCCGCAGAGATTCTGGATCTCTACCACCGTTTTTACAAGCAAGCCCCCTTTGTTCGGGTGCGAGAAACCATGACTGAAGTAAAGCATGTGGTTCATACCAATTTCTGCGACGTGCATATTGCCCGAGTAACCGGAAGCGGTTCGCTGCTCATTGTCACCGCTCTCGATAACCTTCTGAAGGGCGCTGCAGGCCAGGCGGTACAGAACATGAATCTTATGCTCCAGCTTGATGAAAGAACAGGACTTCTCTAATTTTAACTCTTTACACTGAAGTGGAAAAACTCTCCAAAGGGCTTGACGTTATCCATCAACTTTCTGCCGAAACTCCATGGCCATCCTCGGTCACCCCGATGGCACCAGCCTCGGACGGCACGAAAAAATTCTGGCCAGCCGGTTTTTCAGCGGGCGCTGTTTCTGCCAATATTAAATACAGCAACAGGCGGGATCTGATGCTTCTTCTGACTGACGCTCCTGCCACTGCTGCCGCCCTTTTTACCCGAAACCTCTGTGCTGCTGCGCCGGTAACACTTTCACGCGAACATCTGAAGAACTCTCCATCTTCAATTCGCGCCATTGTCTGTAACAGTGGAAATGCTAATGCTGCTACTGGCGAAAAGGGTCTGCATGACGCTCGCGCCATGGCTGAAGCTGTTGCGAGTGAATTTGCGATCAAACCTGAAGAGGTCCTTGTTGCTTCAACCGGGGTTATCGGTCAGTTTCTGCCTATGGAGGATGTTTTGGCGGCAATCTCCTCACTCGCAGCAACGATGCAGCAAGACTCAGTACTTGATGCTGCCGGTGCCATCATGACCACCGACACCTTTCCAAAATTTTGCACTCTTGAACTTCAGCTTTCGGGCGGGCCAATCCGTCTGAGCGGCATCGCCAAGGGATCCGGCATGATTTGCCCGAACATGGCCACCATGCTTGCCTTTTTGGCCACCGATGCCTCAATAGAGCCTCTGCTCCTTCATGACGCGCTTGAAAAAGCAAACCGGAACAGTTTCAACGCCATTACGGTTGATGGCGATACCAGCACCAACGACATGGTATCTCTTCTCGCCAGTGGCACAGGCCCTGAAATCAAGGCAGGAAGCCGCGATTACACTCTTTTTTATGACACACTTGAAGCACTGATGACCTTTTTGGCCAAGCTGATCGTTATTGACGGCGAAGGTGCCACAAAACTTGTCGGCATCACCGTCAAAGGAGCAACTGATGACCATGATGCGGAGCTTGCCGCCAGAACCATTGCCCAGTCAAGCCTTGTCAAAACCGCCATTCACGGAGAGGATGCCAACTGGGGCAGAATTATTGCCGCTGCAGGACGCTCGGGAGCCATCTTCAATCAGGAAGATCTTGAGCTTCACTTCAATGAGCTCTCCATTCTCCAGCCGGGCTTTGTTGCTGACTTTTCTGAAGAGGCAGCGGCAGAGATCATGGCAAAAGATTCCTATACCATCACCCTGCGACTTGGCAACGGTCCTGGAGAGTCCACAATATGGAGCTGCGACTTGAGCAAAGAGTATATCGATATCAACGGAAGCTACAGAAGCTGAGACATTCATTAACTATTATATTTGAGCAATTTCAGCGCAATGGAACACGTAGAATGCAGTAAAATGAAATCGGCAAGAAAAGCCCCCCAGGCGGCTATTGGACAGGTGCTTATTGAAGCGTTGCCCTATATTCGCCAGTTCGAAGGCAAAACCTTTGTCATAAAATATGGCGGATCAGCCATGAAGGATGCCTGTCTCAAAAATATGTTTGCCCAGAATGTCACCCTTCTGCGGAAGGTCGGCATCAGGATCGTTCTTGTGCATGGCGGAGGCGATGCCATAACAAAAACGGCAGAAAAGCTTGGATTGACCTCACGGTTCCTTCAAGGACGTCGGGTAACCGACAAGGAGATGGTCTCCGTCATCCAGATGACCCTTGCCGGTAAGGTAAACCAGGATATTGTACAACTTATCAGCCAGCATGGAGGCAAAGCTGTTGGCGTAAGCGGCCTTGATGCCGATACCGTCAAAGCTCACCCCCATCCGAATGCCGAAATACTTGGTCTTGTCGGAGAAGTTGAGCAGATCAACACAGACTATATTGACCTCCTCTGCAGGGCAGGACTGATTCCGGTCATTGCCCCTGTCGGCTTTGACGACAAGGGTAACATCTACAATATCAATGCCGATGACGCTGCCAGCAGTATCGCAATTGCGCTGAAAGCCGAAAAACTTATTTACGTCAGCGATGTTGAAGGTATTCATGTCGGTGAAAGAATACTGAGAACTATCTGTAAGGCTGAAGCCGCTGACTTTATCGAACAGGGAATTATTTCTGGAGGAATGATTCCAAAAGTTCTTTCTGCATTCAAGACACTTGACGGCGGAGTCGGAAAAATTCATCTTATCGACGGAAAATCAACACACTCTCTCTTGCTTGAAATATTCACGCATGAAGGGGTCGGCACACAGTTTATTGGTGAGCAGGAGAGTGATCAATCCCTAAACAGGTAACAGAATGGATAAGGTTCAAACAACACAAACCACACTAAAACGTGATTTTCTGGGCTTTTCAGCGCTCGATGCCAACAAGATTATTGAATTATTTGATTATGCCCTTTTTATCAAGAGAAAGAGACAAGAGAGTTCTTCTGTAACCGGCTTTCGCCCTCTGCTCGACAAAACCGTCGCCATGATTTTCAGCAAGCCATCACTGAGAACACGGGTCTCTTTTGAACTTGGCATTCACGAGCTTGGAGGATATGCCATAACCCTTGATGGACAGTCAATCGGTCTTGGCTCTCGCGAATCGGGAGAGGATATTGCCAGGCTCCTTTCCCGTTACAATGATGCCATTATCGCCCGTCTGCATGACCATGCCGTCATTGAAGGACTTGCGGAACACGCATCAATTCCTGTCATCAATGCGCTGACCGATCTTTCGCACCCTTGCCAAGTACTCGCAGATGCCTTTACCCTCTACGAAAAGTCTCTCTGGAACGAAGAGATCAAAATTGTTTTTGTCGGCGATGGCAATAATGTTGCCAATTCATGGATTGAACTTGCAGGACTTCTCCCTTTTCATTTTGTACTCGCCTGCCCGGAAGGGTACATGCCGAACCAGGAGATCCTCAAGGTTGCAAGGGAAAAAGGGATCAGCAATATTGAGATTATTCATGACCCAAAAGAAGCTGTCGCCAACGCTGATGTTCTCTATACCGATGTCTGGACCAGCATGGGGCAAGAAAAAGAGATCGCTGAGCGTCTCCGGATTTTCAAGCCATTTCAGATCAACAGCACTCTGCTTGCTGAGGCAAAGCCATCCGCCGTCGTCATGCATTGTATGCCGGCACATCGTGGTCAGGAGATAAGCTCGGAGGTTATGGATGGGCCTCAATCCATTATTATTGATGAAGCCGAAAACCGGCTGCATGTCCAAAAGGCACTTCTGGTTAAGCTGCTGAACCACGAAGAATACAGGAAATTTCACCTGACTCACCGGTTGCTGAATGCGGCTAAAAAAATCAAGGCATGAAGGATGCATTTGCAAATGAACAAACATGCACGACAACTCAAGATTCAGGAAATGCTTCAGCAGAATAGTGTGGAAAATCAGCATGATCTCCTGCAACTTCTCCGCGATTCCGGTATTGCGCTTGCCCAGGCTACCCTGTCGCGTGACTGTGCCGAACTGGGTATTATCCGTACACGAATAAACGGAGGCTACCGGATGGTAGTTCCTGATGAAAACACCGACAGGATTATCAAGGGCCTGGTCGGTATCGAGGTGCTTGCTGTCAACGCCAATGAAACTACGGTGATTATCAGAACCCTTCCAGGCAGGGCGCACGGTGTCGGTTCCTGGCTTGATCACCTGAAAAGTCCTCTCGTTCTTGGCACTATTGCCGGGGATGATACCGTACTGGTCATTCCCTCTTCTGTGCTGAATATTTCCGATCTGATATCATATATTCACAAGAATCTTTCCACAAACTGATAATTCATTACGACGCATGAGCAAAGAAAAAATTGCATTAGCCTATTCCGGCGGACTTGATACCTCCATCATGATCAAGTGGCTGAAAGAGAAGTATGACGCTGAAATCGTCGCCGTTACCGGCAACCTCGGCCAGCAGAAAGAGATCGAAAACCTTGAATCGAAAGCACTTTTTACCGGTGCATCAAAGTTCCAGTTTGTTGACCTTCGCAATGAGTTTGTTGAACAGTATATCTGGCGCGCACTCAAGGCCGGTGCGCTCTATGAAGATGTGTACCCGCTTGCAACAGCGCTGGGACGTCCTCTGCTTGCCAAGGCTCTTGTTGATACTGCGCTTGCTGAAGATTGCACCATGCTTGCCCACGGCTGCACCGGTAAAGGCAACGACCAGGTTCGCTTTGAGGTCACTTTTGCCTCACTGGCACCGCATCTGAAAGTGCTCGCTCCCCTGCGTGAATGGGAGTTCACCTCAAGGGAGGCTGAAATTGCATACGCTCTTGAGCACAACATTCCGGTCTCAGCCACCAAGAAAAGTCCTTACTCCATTGATGAGAACATTTGGGGAATCAGTATTGAGTGCGGTGTCCTTGAAGATCCGATGGTTGCGCCACCCGAAGATGCCTACCAGATAACCACCTCACCGGAAAAAGCGCCTGACACTCCTTCAGTAGTAGATATTGAGTTTGAAAAAGGTGTACCAGTTGCTCTTGACGGCAAAAAGATGAGTGGACTCGACATGATCATCCGCCTGAACGAGATCGGTGCCGCCAATGGCGTCGGAAGGCTCGATATGATTGAGAACCGCGTTGTCGGTATCAAGTCGCGTGAAATCTATGAGGCCCCGGCAGCCACCATTCTGCACTTTGCCCATCGCGAACTGGAACGCCTCACCCTTGAAAAATCGGTCTTCCAGTACAAAAAGAACACCAGTCAGGATTATGCCAACATCATCTACAACGGCACCTGGTTCTCCCCCATGAGAACAGCGCTTGATGCCTTTGTCAACGAGACGCAGCACCCGGTGACCGGCCTTGTTCGCCTGAAACTCTACAAAGGTGGAGTCTCCCTGCTCGGCAGAAACTCACCATACTCGCTCTACAACGAGGAGCTTGCTACCTATACCGAAGCCGATACCTTCAACCACAAGGCCGCAGCCGGCTTTATCCATCTTTATGGGCTTGGATTGAAGACCTTCAGCCAGGTACACGCCGCGAAGTAACCTTCGTCCATCGTCGCGCAGGCCACTTCACTGGCCTGCGCAACCCTGGCTTCAAAACGAGGCATTACTGTTGGCCAGCTCAGAAAGTGTCGACAAACACTTTTTTTTGTTACCCGCCCATGCAACAGAACAGAAAAATATTCGTCAGGTTATCCCCAGCAAACGTCGCAGTTGCCCTGTCCGCTCTGTCAACATTCACGGCTCATTGTTACGCAGTCCACTTCACCCCAAGGCAATAAACCAAAATTTACTATTTTGGAGGCAGATTCTCTTTCACAACAACTGATATTCTTATGAGCAGCAATAAAAAAGAGTTACTCTGGCAGAGCCGATTTTCACTGCCTTTTGACCGAGATGCGCTTCTCTTTTCTTCATCGGTTCATCTCGACAAGAAGCTCTATCGCGAAGATATACAGGGCTCGATTGCCCATGTGACCATGCTTGCCGAAGAGGGTATTGTCAGTGTTGAGGAGGCTGGAGAGATCATTGCCGGGCTCAGGGAGATTGAGGAGGAGCTGACGAACGGCGCTCTGCTCCCTCACTGGGAGGATGAGGATATTCATACGGTTATTGAGAATCGGCTGAAGGAAAAAATTGGCGCAACTGCGGGCAAACTGCACTCCGGAAGAAGTCGTAACGACCAGGTTGCAACCGATACCCGACTCTATTTGCGACGACAGATAACGGAACTTCAGGATGCACTTGGTGTGATGTTGAACGTACTCGTTGAAAAAGCGGAGTGCTATCAGAAGACCATCATCTTTGGTTATACCCACTTGCAGCGGGCGCAGCCAATCTCTGCAGGCCACTATTACATGGCTTATTTCAATATGTTCAGTCGCGACCGGCAACGCCTGCACGACCTTATGAAACGGGTGAATATCTCCCCTCTTGGCGCTGCCGCTTTTGCGGGCAGTACACTCCCCCTCAACCCCGAAAGATCAGCAGTACTTCTTGGGTTTGACGATATGTTTGCCAATAGCATTGATGCCGTCAGCGATCGCGATATCGTCATCGAGTTTATCTCTGCCTGTTCGGTCATTATGATGCATCTCTCGCGCTTTGCCGAAGATCTGATTCTCTGGAGCTCCTACGAGTTTGGCTATCTTGAGATCAGTGACGCTTTTGCCACGGGTTCTTCACTCATGCCGCAGAAAAAAAATGCCGATATTGCGGAGTTGGTAAGGGGAAAAACCGGAAGGGTGTACGGCAACCTGATGGCAATGCTGACCATCATGAAAGGGCTCCCGCTCTCCTATAACCGTGACATGCAGGAGGATAAACAGCCGCTGTTTGACAGCGCAGAGACAACCATCGGCAGTGTGAGTATCTTTGCAAAACTGCTTGAGCATACCAAACTGAAAGAGGAGCGGCTGGCCAAACTGACGGCAGAGGATCTCAGCCTCGCCACAGAGATCGCTGAATATCTTGTCCGCAAACAGATTCCGTTCCGTGATGCGCACCGCATAACCGGAAAAATTGTCACCTGGAGCATCGCTTCGGAGGTTAATCTGCCACATATCCCGGTTGAAAAGTTCAGGGAGTTCTCGAAGGTCATTGATGTTGACATTTACGACTGCCTCAAGGCTGACGCAAGTGTCAACTCAAAAAAAACACACGGCAGTTGTTCATTCGACTCCGTCGCTCTTCAGATCGAAAATGCCAGAAAACAGCTTTAATGCACCGGTAACGGCTTGATCTCTGCCAAATCGGCAACAACTGCTGCCGACAGGTTGAGCAGCACATCCTTTTTAGGATCTTTGGTAGCATCCGGCTCAAGAACCCATCGCTTCTCAATCTGTTTTATTGTCTCTGTTTCAGATTTAACCGAGGAATCCTGAAGGGACACAGCCTTCTTTTTACGAATCTGGTCAAGTGTTTTCAGATCATCGAGATAGCTCTGGTAGAGGGGATTCTTTGATGATTGTTCCTGAAATTTTTTCCGAAGCAGTTCAATCTTTTCGGGAGTGATATCTGCCGTAGGCTTATAAAATGATGGAGAAATAGTGCTCCATGGCAAACTGCTGGTATAAGTATCTTCACCAATCCTGGCTGCGTCGATCATGGATGGCATAACAATATCAGGATCAACCCCTTTATGCTGCGTGCTGCCTCCCGAAATCCGGTAAAACTTTGCAATCGTGATTTTTATCTCTCCAAGTTCGTTTTGCCTTCCCTGAACAGAAGCTGGCCTGTAAAGTGGGATAAGGCTTTGAACGGTTCCTTTCCCGAATGTTCTCTCGCCAATGATAACGCCCCGTCCGTAATCCTGGATAGCGGCAGCAAATATTTCGGATGCCGATGCGCTGTAACGGTTCACCAGAACAGCAAGTGCTCCATCATATTGTTCGCGACTGTCTTCATCCCTGAGTACCATGGTTCCGCCGGTTGAGTTGCTGATCTGGACGACAGGACCGCCAGGAATAAACAGCCCGGAAACTTTTACCGATTCCTCAAGTGATCCTCCTCCATTTTCGCGCAGATCAATAATAATGCCGTCAACATGCTCAGCATTCAGTTCCTCAAGAATACGCGATACATCACGGCTTGTACTGTTGTAGTTGCCGATATTCTGCTGCTCGCCTTCAAAATCAAGGTAAAATGAGGGAATAGTTATAACGCCTATTTTGTGTCCATTTTGCATCATAATACTTTTCTTTGCAGCCTGTTCCTGCAAATTGACTTTGTCACGCAAAAGTGCCACTATTTTTGCTGCACCTCGTCCCCCCTGACTTGCAGGGAGGATTTTCAGGCGAACAAGAGTACCTTTCTTTCCACGAATCAGCTTTACCACATCATTGATTCTCCATCCCGACACATCAATAATTTCAACGTTTTTTCCCTGACCGACCCCAATTATTTTATCTCCTTTTTTCAACAGATTACTTTTGAATGCTGGGCCTCCTGAAATAAGCTCATTGATGACGGTATACTCTCCTTCGGTCTGAAGTTTGGCCCCGATTCCCTCAAGCGAACGACTCATGTCAATCTGGAAGTTTTTATACTCATCCGGTGAGAAATAGCTTGTATGGGGATCGAACGAGGTCGTCAGCGCATAAATATAAGCCTGAAAAGCATCATCGGGCTTCTGGCGATTCAGAAGGTTCAGTCTGCTTGTATAGTTTTTTGCAAGCTCTCTGCGAATGACCCTATTACTTTTCTCGGAATATTTGAGATTAAGCCATTGGTATTTCAGCTCCTTTCTCCACAAATCGGCAAGCTGCTGCTGGTCGAGAAGCCAGGAGTCAGCTTTGCGGTCAAGATCAAGAGTGTCTGGTTTTGAAAAGTCAAGATGTAGCGTGTCTGCTGCGGCTTTCATATACCGCATTTTTTCTTTGGCCCTTTTTAAAAAGAGGTTATAGACAGCAAAGCCGGCCGTTGCCTTTCCAGCAAGAAATTCCTCATCAATCTTGTTGCCATACATCTGCCTCAAGCGCTCAATATCGTTGGCCACAAAATAGCTTTTACTCCCGTCAAGATTATCGATATAACGATTAAATATCTGTACCGACAGGGAATCGTTAACCTCCACCTTTCTGTAGTGGTTTTGCAACAGGTATTGACTGATAGAGTTACAGGTCACTGTTTCTAACGCTGTCGGTTTGAGAGTAATCACCGTCCGGGCTGAAGAGAGTTTTCCATTATTTCCTGCAATAACAGGAAAAGCACTTCCAAGCGCCAAAAGAGTGAGCAGCAGACTTCTTCGAATCATTGTCAGTGTATGATGATCTTATGAATAAACCCAGACTGATGCCGGTGGAATATTTTTCATGATAAACCTTCTCCTTACTTTGCTCTGGAAGTTAACTTCGCCGAGAGGATCATTGAGGCCATAAGTGTACATAACGCACCACTTCAGCAGGCCCTGACGGTAAAGAGTACTTATAAGAGGAATAAATGATGATTTAAATGGGTTGTTAATAAGAGGAATTGAAAGCACCAGTCCAAACCGCTCATCCACCTTTTGTAACTGTTCCAGTGCGCACGAATTAACAGTCGTCAAATGGGGATAGTTTTGACGAAGCAAGTCACAAAATTCCTGATCGATTTCAACCAATAACGGGTTTAAACTTGAGATATGCTTTGTGATTGCACCGGTTCCTGCACCGATCTCAATAATATTTGTTTGGTCTAATTCCTTGATTGATTTATAAATAGCCTTTCCCAAAAACTTTGAGGAGGGTATGACGGAACCAATACTTTGAGGATCTTTTAAATATTTTTTGAGAAACAATATCTTTTTATGCATGTAATCTTCTCTTGATTTTTATGTTTTTTCCAAAAAGCGACCTCTTCTTCATCTTTTTACGATTCAGTCCCAACAGATTTCTTGAACTTTTTTTCAGGATCAGCCAGTTTTTTTACCTTCTTCTTCCTTTGCCAACTCTTGTGGCCAATTCAGGTAATGCTGACTCCTCGACAGAGAACACAGAGAACTTAACAACTACATCGACAATATTACGCGCTCAGCATGAATTTTCTTTCAATAAGCCTTAGTTCAATGAAGGCAAGGTACGGGTAACCGTTTGTCGCTGCACGCTCTTGATCTCTGCCATGTCAGAAACAACTGATGCCGACTGGTCAAGAAGCAGATCCTTGTTTCTATTTTTTGTTGAGTCCTGATCACGAGTCCATAGCCCTTCAATATGTTTGATCGTTTCTATTTCCGATTTAAAGGATGAATCCTGGAGCGATACCATCCTTTTTTTTCGAATCCGGTTAAGGGTGTTCAGATCATGTAAATAGGCTTGGTACTGGCGGTTCTTCGATGACCGTTCCTGCTGTTTTTGCCGCAAAATGACAAGATCTTCCTGGCTGATCTCTGCTGACGGGCGATAAAACGACGGAGAGATGGTACTCCAGGGCAGACTGCTGGTGTAGGTATCCTCACCAACAATGGATGTGTCAATCATGGAGGGCATCTCAATATCCGGCACAACACCTTTATGCTGAGTGCTGCCTCCAGAAATTCGGTAAAATTTTGCAATAGTAAGTTTCATCTCTCCCAGTTCGGGGTTCCCAAAAAAAATGAACGGACGTGAAAGTTTGATGATACTCTGAACGGTTCCCTTGCCAAATGTCCTTTCGCCGATGATAACGCCACGGCTGTAATCCTGAATTGCAGCAGCAAAAATTTCGGATGCCGACGCACTGTAGCGGTTGACAAGTACCGCAAGCGGACCATTATAGAGTACCCGTCGATCTTCATCCCGCAGGACCATTTTTCCGCCTGTTGCATTGCTTATCTGAACCACTGGCCCGGTCGGGATAAACAGTCCTGTGACATTCACAGACTCTTCAAGGGAACCGCCACCATTATCACGAAGATCAATGACAAGACCATCAACGTGTTCTGCATTCAGTTCGTTCAGAATCCTTGCTACATCACGGCTTGTACTGTTATAATTGCCGGTATTCTGTTGCTGACCTTCAAAATCAAGGTAAAATGACGGGATGGTAATCACACCGATTTTCTGGCCATTTTTTGCAATAACACTTTTTTTCGCCTTTTGTTCCTCCAGATTGATCTTTTCTCGAATGAGTTGAACTATTTTTGCTGGCCCCCTGCCTCCCTGACTGGCCGGAAAAATTTTCAGGCGAATAACGGTGTTTTTCTTTCCACGGATCAATTTGACGACTTCATTGATTCGCCATCCTGTAACATCAACAATTTCAGATGTTTTTCCCTGGCCAACACCAATAATTTTATCTCCTTTTTTTAGTAAACTACTTTTGAATGCTGGACCTCCGGGAATAATTTCACTGACAACAGTATACTCTCCTTCCACCTGAAGTTTGGCACCAATTCCTTCGAGTGAACGGCTCATGTCGATCTGAAAATTTTTGTACTCGTCCACAGAGAGGTAATTGGTGTGAGGATCGAACGAGGTTGTCAGCGCATAAGTATATGCTTGAAAAGCATCTTCAGGCTTTTGGCGGTTAAGAAGATTAAGCCGGTTCGTAAAGCTTTTTGCGAGAACTTCCCGAATAGTCTTGCTGTTTTCGCCAGAATATTTCTGATTGATCCACTGATATTTCAGCTCTTTTTTCCATAGATCGGCAAGCTGACTCCTGTCGGCAGGCCAGGCATCAGCCTTTCGATCAAGGTCAAGGGTTTCTGGTATTGAAAAGTTAAAGTGCACGGTATCGACGGTTGCCTTCATATACCGCATTTTTTCTTTAGCCCGTTTCAGAAAAAAATTATAGATGCCAAAACCGGCATCTGATTTTCCGGAAAGAAATTCAGCTTCAATGCGGCTTCCATAATATTTCCGAAGACTTTCAATCTCACTTGCCACAAAATAGCTTTTGCTGCCGTCAAGATTGTCGATATAGCGATTGAATATCTGCCGGGCAAGAGAGTCATTGACTGCTATCTTCCTATAGTGTTTCTGGAGAAGGGATTGACTGATATATTTACCAGCCTCCTCCTCGGCTGCCGTTGGCCGGAGAGTAACGACAGTTACGGCTTGAGCAGATTTTTCAGCATTTCCGGCAAATACCGGCACAGCGCTTCCCAAAATAACAATAATGAGAAGCAAACTTTTTCTACTCATGGTTAATGGACAATGATCAAAGGTTTGATGAGAGTGTTAAAGCTGTTATTGAATGAGAAGTCAAATATACCTATATTGCGGGCCGCGTGAGAAATTATCACCGAATGGTATCCCGCGAAAAAATACGGCACATTATAATAAATAAAAGGAGAGCGATCAATGCAAAAGAAAAAAATCAGTTATAAAGAACTTGGTCTCGTTAACAGCCGCGAGCTTTTCAGTAAAGCGGTATCGGGTGGCTATGCCATTCCAGCATACAATTTCAATAATCTCGAACAGATGCAGGCAATCATACAGGCCTGTGTTGAGACAAAATCGCCCGTCATTCTTCAGGTTTCCAAAGGCGCAAGGAGTTATGCCAACGAAACCCTGCTTCGCTTCCTTGCCCAGGGAGCTGTCGCTTATGCTGCTGAACTCGGATCTCCGATTCCTATTGTGCTTCACCTTGACCATGGCGACAGCTTTCAACTCTGCGTTGACTGCATTGAATCAGGCTTCTCCTCGGTCATGATTGATGGCTCTCATCTTCCTTATGATGAGAACGTCGCACTCACAAAAAAAGTTGTTGAGTTTGCCCACCAGTTTGATGTCACTGTTGAGGGAGAACTCGGAGTGCTTGCCGGCATTGAAGACGAAGTCTCTGCAGCGCATCACACCTATACTCAGCCTGAAGAGGTTGAGGACTTTGTTGCAAAAACAGGTGTGGACAGTCTTGCTATCTCTATTGGCACCTCACATGGTGCCTTCAAGTTTAAACCAGGTGAAGATCCAAAAATCCGCCTTGATATTTTGACCGAAATTGAAAAACGTATTCCAGGATTTCCTATTGTACTGCACGGTTCATCTTCCGTCCCACAAGAGCTGGTAAAGATGATCAATGAACATGGTGGAAAAATGAAGGATGCTATCGGTATCAGCGAAGATCAGCTTCGTCTTGCCGCCAAATCTGCAGTCTGTAAAATCAATATTGACTCTGATGGCCGCCTTGCCATGACCGCTGCAATCCGCAAAGTCTTTGACGAAAAACCTGAAGAGTTTGATCCAAGAAAATATCTTGGTCCAGCTCGTGATGCTCTCAAAAAGCTCTATGCTCACAAGATCATTAATGTTCTCGGATCTGACGGGAAAGCATAAAATTTGCTCTGTTTCCAGCAGAAAAAGGCATCAACTGGTGCCTTTTTCTGCTCCTGGAGCCATTCACAGCATGGTCATGCTGACTCAAGGATGCGAATGGCTGCATAGGCAAGCAACCCGGATCCTGTTTCGAGAGCTCGCTCTTCCGGATCGAAGGTTGGTGAATGGAGTGTATTGCCCTTGTCGTTATTGCCCATACCCGTTCCGATTTGCCAGAATGTCCCGGGACACTCCTGAAGATAGTAGGCAAAATCTTCTGCGGTCATGAGAGGGTCACAAGCAAGCACCTTCTCAGCACCAAGATATTCCACACAGATTTTCTCCGCCTTTTCGGTCACATCAGGATTGTTGTAGAGGACAGGATAACCTTGTCTTATCTCCAGCTCCGCCTCAACACCCAGCGCTGTAGCTATATGCGTGACGGTCTGGCGCAACCTCTCCTGAAGCAGTGTTCGAACCTCCTCATTCATGGTTCTCATCGTGCCAGACATAGTCACCTGTCGGGGAATAACATTTGTTGCATTGCCGCCATGAATGGATGCTATCGAAACAACTGCTGGTTCATAAGGCGGTGCGACCCGGCTGACAAGATGCTGAACTGCGGTAATGATATGAGCTGCGGCGAGAACAGGGTCTGCCGCTTTATGTGGTGCAGAGGCATGACCTCCCTGGCCAGTCACCGTGAAGTAGAGTTCATCAGCCGCAGCCATAAAGCTCCCTTTGCACAGCGCGACTTTCCCGCTCTCAACACTTGGAAAGCAGTGCTGGCCGATAATTACTGAAGGCTTAAACTGTCTGAAGAGGCCTGCATCAAGAAATGGCTTTGCACCTCCAGGCGCCTTTTCTTCTGCTGGCTGAAACAAGAGAAGCACATCACCGGCAAGCTCATCCTTCATTTTTGAGAGAATATTGGCTGCCCCAAGAAGCATGGCAGTATGCATGTCATGGCCACAGGCATGCATTTTTCCAGGCTCAAGGGAGCAGAAACCATGCAGGTTCTCTTCATGAAGTGGAAGAGCATCAATATCCGCACGCAAGGCGACAAGATTATGTCTGATAGCGTTACTGCCGCCTCGAATGAGCGCAACAACACCAGTTTCAAGCAGTGGTGGTTCTGGTGTGATGCCGAGACCAAGGAGATACTCCTTAATCAGCGCGGTGGTTCTCACCTCTTCATAGGCAAGTTCGGGGTGACGATGAATATCCCTGCGCATTGCAACAATTTCCAAAAAAATTTCTTCGGAATGTGCTTGAATCCGCTCAACAAGCTCGACAGCATGTTCTGTTTTCATACAATCAACATCGTTTATAACAGGTTACGATTATAACTCTTTTCATACTGTCTTACATATCCATAAACCTGATAAACTCAAGCGCTTTTTCTCTCATCTCATCATCTTTTTCAGAAAAGGGTGACGAGTAGCGAATCAAATAGCCATATTTTTTCAGATTTGATACCAGACGATAGAAATCATGCACTTGAAGCCTGAAGGTCAGAACCAGGCCTTCACCATCAGGAGCTGCAGGATAAATGCCACAACTCAACACCGTAGCATCGTTTTTTTCGAGAGTAGCAATAATCTCGGAGAGCTTGAGGTCATAGGACGGCACATCCAGTTCAAGGGTCACGCACTCTTCCCGTAAATGAAAAACAGTGGCAATATGTTCCAAAAGAGCCTCCTTTTGGAGAACACCAACATAATCTCCTCCCTCACCCGATACAGGAATCAACGGGTAAGGAAATAAATCCATTTTTCCAACGATATCAAAAGGATGCTCATGCAGTCCAATGCTGCTGGCATGTTCAAGTTTCAGATCCATAAGGCGTTTTCTTGACTGCTGTGCCGGAAGCAGATCAAGGAGAGTCACCATTGCCACAACTTTTCTCCCATGCAGGAGTGGAACACATTCAACTCCTTTCTCCTGCATGAGGAAAAGAACATTAACAACCAGATCATCATCCAAAAAAAACGGAAAGCTTGTGTCAAGATTATCTTCTACACACTTATTTAACAGCATGGCTCAATTTTATTCACTCTTTTTTCATGCCTCCCACCTTCAAAATTGGTGCTAAACCAGTTGTGAAGGGTTCTTTCAATCGTGACCGCATCAGTAAATCGCGCAGGCAGACAGAGAATATTAGCATTATTATGCTGCCGGGCAAGTACTGCAAACTCAGGGTTGCAGGCAAGGGCTGCACGAATACCCTTGACTTTGTTTGCAGCAATGGAGACACCAATGCCTGTGCCACAAAGCAGAATACCGGAATCGCACTGCCCTTCAGCAACAGCAAAAGCAACTTTGCGGGCAAAATCGGGATAGTCTACCGACTCTTCATTCTGCGGACCCATATCATTGATTTCATAGCCGTTTCGTTCAAGCCAGGAAAGGACTGTTTTTTTGAATTCAAACCCGGCATGATCACTTCCAACTGCTATTTTCATAATTCATTAACGTTAAATTTGGACAAAGTTTTTTTCTGGACAGACTTGGATAAAAAGAGGGTCTGACTATTAATTAAAGGGGCATCATTGATAATGCGTGTGTAAGTGCCATCGGCATGCATCTGCCATGTCTTGACATTATCGCTCAAAATCAGTTCGAGATCAGATTTGACGATCTGAATTAACGTTTTGTCGAACACCGGAAAAATTGCCTCGACCCGATCGTCAAGGTTTCTTGGCATAATATCGGCGCTTCCAAGATAAAGCTCCTCCTTCCCGCCATTATAAAAGTAGTATGCTCTGCTGTGCTCAAGAAAACGTCCTATGACACTGATAACCCGGATATGTTCACTGACTCCTGGTATGCCGGGCTTGAGGCAACAAATTCCGCGAACAACGAGATCGATTTTTACCCCTTCACAGGATGCCCTGTAGAGCGCCTGGATGGTTTGAGCATCGACAAGAGCATTCATTTTCATGATTATTCTTCCCTTGTTCTCTTTACCGATCCACTCGACTTCCCTCTCGATCATCTCGATAATTCTTTTTCTGGTATTGATCGGCGAAACAAGGAGTTTTCTGTATCCGGTGTGTTTGGAATACCCTGTCAGAGCGTTAAAAAGTTCTGCTACATCGTTTGCCAATTGTTCATTGGTTGTAAACAGGCTGTAATCGGTATAGATCTTCCCTGTTGCCGGATTGTAGTTACCGGTTCCAAGATGAAGGTATCGTTTCAGTTTATGTTGTTCACGTCGAACAACCAGGGTAAGCTTTGCGTGAGTTTTCAGGCGGGGCAGGCCGTAGACAACATGCACGCCGACATCCTCAAGCGCCCGCGCCCAGACAATATTGTTCTCTTCGTCAAATCTTGCCTTGAGTTCCACCAGAACGGCAACCTGTTTACCCTCTTCTGCTGCCTTCATCAATGCTTCAACAATCGGCGAATTGCTGCCGACTCTGTAAAGAGTCTGCTTTATCGAAAGGACATCAGGATCAAGGGCAGCCTGGTTAAGAAAATCGACGACAGGCTGAAACGAATCATAAGGATGGTAGAGCAAAATATCTTTCGCCCGTATCAACTTGAAGATATCTGAACTGTACTCCCCCTCAATACGGTTATAGGGAACAAAAGGCTCATCTTTCAAATCAGGCCGTTCTATCTTCAGAAGATCGATCAGACAGCCGAGTCCAAGCGCACCATTGATTTCATAGACATTTCTTTCTGCGACCTCAAGATTCTTTATCAGCAGTTTTCGTACCGAAAGAGGCATAGCCGGGGTGATGTCGAGGCGGACGACTTTTCCATAACGGCTTGAGCGGAGTCCCTGTTCGATCGTCTTCAACAAATCGCCAGCTTCATCTTCCTCAATTTCAATATCAGCATCCCGAATCAATCTGAAAAGATGCGATTGTATAATCCTCATTTTCGGAAACAGGTGCGCCAGATTGCTTTCAACAAGATCTTCTATCCAGATAAACCTTATGATTCCGTCATCATCATGAAATCCCTTGATATTATTGAGCCGGAGAAGTCGGGGAAGAATGCTCGGCACTTTCACGCGGGCAAACTTCAGTGACTTGCTCTCCTCATCTTCCAGCTCAATGGCGAGGTTCAAAGAGAGGTTCGACATAAACGGAAACGGATGGCCCGTATCGAAAGCAAGAGGAGTCAGGACAGGAAAAATCTCCTTGCGAAAATAGTGGCTCAAGGATCGCTGCTGTGTTGCGGATAGTTCAGAAACCCGCAGGAACTCTATTCCCTCTTTTTGCAGAGCAGGCACCAGATCATGATAAAGACATTCATTTCTTTCATTGAGCTGCCGCAAAACCATTGAGCGAATCTTGTCGAGTTGTTCTGCGGGTGTATAGCCATCAATCGTTCGATCCTGAATGCCCGCCTGATATTGCTCCTCAATACCGGCAACACGAATCATGAAATATTCATCCAGGTTTGAACTAAAAATCGAGATAAATTTTACCCGTTCCAGAAGAGGATGCAACCCAGGATTGAACGCCTCTTCAAGCACTCGCTGATTGAAGTAGATCCAGCTCAGCTCCCTGTTGACATACAGGGAGGTATCAAAAAATTCCGGTGAAGGGCCATTCTGCATACCAGGACAATAAAATTAAGTGTATCGAATGATTCCATATTCGTGAACAATTGCATCAAGAGGTTCATCCCAGGGGTCGGCGGGAAGCCTGGCAACTCTCTGCTGGAAAAAAGAGAGTCCAATCCGGCAGGGGTTGACTCCCTTTTCTGAAAGCCGCTTTAAAAAACGGTCATAAAATCCTTTTCCATACCCAAGGCGACAACCTTTTTCATCAAAAGCCAAAAGAGGCAACAGCACAACATCAAGATGTGATTCATCCACCAAAGAGAGCGCTTCAGGTTCAAGTTGGCCGAATTGGGCCTTCCTGAGAGAATCACCCTTTTTAAACGCTGCTGAAACAAGATCTCCGTTTCGAATTACCGGAACCGAAAGCTTTTTACCATAGCGCGAAAGCTCATCAATAATTGGATCCGTAGATACTTCTGCCAAAACAGGAAGAGAAAGGTAGAGATGAAGAGAACCGGCGTTGAGAACTTCAGGCAACCGGATAACATATCCTGCAATAGAGCGACTCATCGCAATCTGCGAATTTATTGTGATCGACCGACGCCTGGCAATCATTACTGCTCTGAGAGCCTTTTTTTCTATGGTTATGTTTGCGTTTCGATCCATAAAGAAATAGAGGACAATGCTCTTGAACATTTCCGGCACCTGTTGAAAGTAAAATAATAAAATAGAGCTTTTGACACCTATAAAAGCATCTTTTTAGGAGACAAATCATATCTATCAGAAGCTAATATTGGCAAGGCAACGGAAAACCTGACCGATCAACGTTCCCTGCATCGTCAAGTCATGCTTAATGTAATAATTGTCGTATCTTCAAAACAGCTACGGGGTGACTTCCTGTGGAACTGCAGGCAAGAATTGTTATAACCATCTCAAATTGAAGCAAGGCCATGAGCTTTATTTTTCAGCAGGCACGCATTCTCAATCCGCTTGAACAGGTTGATCTTACCGGAACAATTAAAGTGAGTAACAACGGAATCATTGAGGCTGTTATTTACGGTAATGAAACTCTTGCAACGTCGCCGGAGGACAGGGTAATTAATCTTCGAGGACAAATACTGGCTCCAGGGCTTTTTGATATGCACTGCCATTTCAGAGAGCCTGGTCAGGAATATAAGGAAACGCTCGAAAGCGGTGCAAAAGCGGCGGCTTCCGGCGGCTTTACAGGCGTTGCACTCATGCCAAACACCAAGCCGGTTATCGACAGTCCGCTCGGTGTAGCCTATATCCGCCACCATGCTTCAATGCTTCCTGTTGATCTGGAGGTAATCGGAGCGATGACTGTTGAGAGCAAGGGTGAACATCTCGCACCATTCGGAAAGTTCAGCTCCTATGGAGTCACGGCCGTTTCGGATGATGGTTCGGCTATTCAAAACACACAAATCATGCGACTGGCCTTTGAGTACGCATCAAACTTTGATCTCCTCATTATTCAGCACTGTGAAGAGCGATCGCTGACCGAGGGTGCCGTCATGAATGAAGGGCTCTATTCAACCAAACTTGGACTGAAAGGAATCCCTGATGTGTCCGAAGCCATTATGCTGGGCAGGGATCTGCTTTTGATGCACTATCTTGAACAGCATAAATTGCATGCCCCCCTCATAAGACCGCGTTACCATGTTGCTCATATCAGCACCAAAGCAGCGCTTGATCTTGTACGAAAGGCAAAACAGGATGGGCTTCAGGTCTCCTGCGAAGTAACACCACACCATTTCACCCTCTGTGATGAAGACCTTTTTCAAGCTGAACAGAAAGGAAACTATATCATGAAGCCACCACTCTCATCAAGGGAAAACCGTAAAGCTCTTCTTGAGGGACTTGCTGACGGTACAATTGATGCTATAGCGACAGACCATGCGCCCCATGCCTCCCATGAAAAAGAGTGTCCACCCGATCAGGCTGCTTTTGGTATTATCGGCCTTGAAACAGCCCTCGGTTTGACCATGACCGAACTGGTTGAGAAAAAAGTTATTACCATGTCTCGTGCTATTGAACTCCTGTCGGTTAATCCAAGAAAGATTATGAACCTCAAACCGATTCTCTTTGTGCCAGGAGAACAGGCTAATTTCTCAATCATTGACCCTGAGTTCCTATGGACTGTTACCTCAAGCTCATTGAAATCAAAATCGTCAAACACTCCATTTCTTGACCGCTCCCTGAAAGGAAAAGCGAGAGGAATATTTCATAGGGGAAAACTTCTTGAAGCGGAAATCTTGTAAAGAACTCTTTCTTTCCGTAGAAAAGTTGGTTATCGGTTATAATTTTATTAAACTCCGATTCATTTTGAGTCCTAACGACAGCACAATGTCTTAACAAAAAGAACCACTTTACGAGTCATGGCAAA
Organism: uncultured Chlorobiaceae bacterium; assembly: GCA_903994455.1. Taxonomy (GTDB): domain Bacteria; phylum Bacteroidota; class Chlorobiia; order Chlorobiales; family Chlorobiaceae; genus Chlorobium. The sequence continues at coordinate 68,318 of CAJEXI010000006.1, forward strand.
GAAACAATCATTTGCAGATAAAGGCAAAAAAACTGGTACCAGCGATTTCAAGTGTGCCAAACTTATTTTTTCTGTGAAGTCAGAAAAAACCAATGCCTGGAAATTTATTGAGAAAAATGTTCGCATCCCAAATGGGGAAAATGATCAGGTAATTCTTACAAAAGCAATTACCGATTACGCAAAATAGTCATCCGGGATATTTCATCAGGGTATCATACAGGATGCCCTGAATCTCCCCTGTTAGCTCACCGCCTTTTTCTTTCCACAGACATGGCAGACAGCCTCCATTCTTCAGAAAATGAGTCCTTACCCATTTGGTATGAACAGTGGTTTAACCATCCCTTCTACCTTGAGCTCTACAGCCACAGGGACAATGATGAAGCGGCTTGCTGCATTCAGACAATTCTCTCCATATCTGGTCTTGATCTGAAAAAGCCTAGTTCCCTGTCAGTGCTTGATATTGCCTGCGGGGCTGGCCGCCACGCGCTTGAGTTGGCCCGACTCGGCTACATTGTCACAGGAAATGACCTTTCACCATATCTGCTTGAGGAGGCCAGAACTGCGGCACTGAAGAGCCATTTGCCGCTGAAACTTTCCTGTTGCGACATGAGGCTGATAGCTGCCAACGATCGTTATGATCTTGTTGTTCAGCTTTTTACCAGTTTCGGTTATTTTGATTTGCAGGATGATGATCAACTGGTCATCAAGAATGCTTACGGATTGCTGAAACATGATGGCTGGTATGTGCTTGACCTCCTTAATCCTCTCCATCTTGCAAAAAATCTGGTGCCTTACTCCCGACGAAGCACAGGCAAACTTTCCATTATTGAGGAACGTGCGTTTAGTGGCGACAGGATTACCAAACGCATGAGCATTACTCCCCCCTCGGGCAAAACAGTCATCTTCAATGAATCAGTTCGGCTTTACCGTGAGGAGGAGATTCGTGCTATGCTTCAGAACGAGGGATTTACTGTGGCAAGTACTGCAGGAGACTACCGGGGTGAACCATTTTCAGCAAATGACTCACCCCGAATGATGATTTTCAGTCGCAAAGAATAAGAAAAATATCATTTAAGCATGTTGCGGTCGCGATACCACTCGTAGGCACTCCTGATGCTGTGTTCATGTGACTGGTATTGCATGTTAAGTTCACGCATTGCCTTGGACGAATCAAAATAGAGAAAATGGGAGGCAACCCTGAACATTGACATGTTGAAAAGTTTCGATATCCTGTTCTTGTTTTTATAGAGATCAAGCGCCGATTTCAGTATTCTTGCTGACCAGAATGGAAGTGGGAAATTAACTTTTGGTGCCCCGGTAATGCGGGAAATCGTGTCCGCAAGCTGCTTGTAAGAGACATTTTCACCGCCAAGAATGTATCGTTCCCCGGTTTTTCCTTTTTCCATGGCAGTGATTATGGCATCTGCAACGATCTCAACATCGACAACACAGATGCCGCCAAGCGGATAAAAGGGAAGCCTCTTATTATAGATATCCTTGATAATCCGTCCGGCATTGAAATTTATGTCGCCTGCGCCAAACACGAACGCGGGGTTGACAATAACACAGTCCAGTCCTCTCTTTATGGCTTTGGCCACCTCAATTTCCGAGAGGTGTTTTGTTCTGGCATATTCAAGACTGATCGTATGGAAATTCCAGACAACAGATTCGTCGACCGGCTTTTTGTCAAAGGCAATTCCTACGGCGGTTATTGAACTGACGTGTACCACTCTTTTAACGCCGGCAGAGATGGCTGCCTCCAAAATATTTCGGGTACCATCAACATTGATTTTATAGAGCAAGGCGTTTTTTTTATCTCCCATATAGGTAAGACCAGCAGAGTGATAGACCAAATCAATCCCCTGGAGGGCCGAGTCAAGCGAAGCCCGATCGGTAATATCCCCATAAACACGATGAACCTTATGCAGAACATCAGAAAGAGAGGTAAGATCTGAACTTTTACGAACAAGAATAAAGACTTCATCGTCAGTGGATGCAAGCTTTTTCACAAGACTCGAACCAATAAAACCTGTTGCCCCTGTTACAAGGATTTTTTTATTCACCAGTATTGTACCGTCTATCAATTAACAATCCTTCCTTTTTTCCGCTCTCCAAAAAGACCATCAGTGGTTACTGAAAGGCCCCGCTATCAATCATTGCACAATGGCGGTCTCATCGACAACAATTTTTCCCTCAACGATCTTTTTACGAATATCTTCAAGTTGGTCATGGTTTTTGGCACCGATCAATGCTGCGTTTTTTTCATTGTAAACATAGTCTGTATAGCGGTCGTCAAGACCAAAAACAGCAACGCTTCCCCCCTTGAAACTTCCATTCAGCACATTTTCCACAGTTTTCAGAACAGCTTTGTCGACAGCCTTGGTCATACTTGAGAGCACAAATCCAGGCGCTTCTGACTCCTGATCCCGATCCGTGCAGATAACAAGAGCCTTGCTTTCCCGCGCTGCTTCAATGACACCAAGCCCACTGGCTCCAGCCGCCTCGTAGATAATATCCGCTCCCCTTCCATACTGTCCAAGCGCAAGTTCCCGGCCCTTGGCTGGATTGGCAAATGCAGAACCGGTCATACCGATATAGCCTGAAATCACTCTGATTTCCGGATTGATTGAGCGAACACCTTTTATAAACCCAGTCTCAAATTTTTTGATGACGCTTGATTCCATTCCTCCGATAAAACCAACCGTTTTAGTTTTGGTCATCATTCCGGCCAATGCACCGGCCAGATAAGAGCCTTTTGTTTCTTCAAAAACAATCCCCTGAAGATTTGCAGGGAGAACAATTTTTGGCTGGCTGATATAATCAATGCAGACAAATTTTTTATCAGGGAATTCCGCAGCAATTTTGGTAATATCTTCACTGAAAAGCAGACCAACACCAATAACAAGCCCGATATCCGGGTCTGCTGCCATCTGACGCAACGCAGCCTCCCGATCCGCCCCTTCTCCCTGAGGCTCAACATAGAGAAAATTTGAGCCATATCTCTTTTTTGCAATCTCAAGACCGTTATACGCAGAATCATTGAATGATTTATCGCCCCTGCCACCGACATCAAAAACCAGACCAATCTGCAGTTTGCTATCCGAAGAGCGCTCTTTCACCACCTTTTCACCGCTTTTCCCGGCACAAGCGACAAGAACAAAAACAAGGCAGAGAAAAATGGAAAGCCTGTACCTCATCTATTTAATTAAAAAATTGTTAGTTAAACATAAGTTACAATAACTATGCAGACAACGAATTTCCAAGGCCGCAATTTAGGAAAAACTCTCTTTAAAAACGACAGCCTTTCTTGATAAAATATTCAAGTTGCTCATTGTCTTTTTTGTGCGCCTGACATTTTTTTTGCTTTGGCACAAGAGCAAGAAAGCGAATCCAGTCAGTAATAAACAGGAAAACAAAAAAATGTTGGCAACTTGATCCATTGACAAGATTGTAAACTTCCCGAAATGTATTATATTAAGCCCGCAGCCGAGACATGAAGAGATGACCCTTTAAACTGACATGCCTATGCCTCCCCAGTTACCGTTTTCCTCATTTGCCAGCGTGAGTTTTCCGCTAAAAAAATTTTTCCGCGTTTTTTCTGTTGGTGTTTTCTGCACCGCAGCCTCGGTCTGTCAGTTTACGCTGCCAGGCACGGCGTTTTGTGAACTCCCCTCTGAAGCTGCAGCGCAGGCGACTCCTGCTGCCAGTTCTACCCGTTTGACCGCTTCGATGCAGAGCTTTTTTAATAACGTCAGTCAATATTTTGGAACCCGATACAGGTTGGGCGGTCAAACTCCCGGTGGATTTGACTGTTCTGGTTTTGTGCGTTTCATGTACGACAGGGTATTTAATATGCGGCTCCCCCGATCTTCAAAAGAGATGTCTGCCATTGGAAGTAAAGTAAGCAGGAACGACCTCCAACCCGGAGATCTTGTTTTTTTTCAGACGCGAAAGCAGCGGATTAACCATGTAGGAATTTTTATCGGCAATGACACCTTTGTTCATTCTTCACTCTCCAAAGGAATTACCGAAGACCAACTCAAGCTGGGTTATTTCGAAAAAAGATTTGCCGGAGCAGTACGCCTGCTTGATCCCTCGACTGAAAAATTACCTGCCCTCCCATTACCAAAGGAAGAAACCGGAAACGATATTACCGAACCGTCCTGATTCCTGCGCCCACGTATAATCCTGGCAGCAGACCACTTTTCCAGAAAGAGTCTGCTGCATCAGTGATCATTTCCTGACGTTAACGAGCCACAAAAATATCCTGCACAGCTAAAAGAAGAGCATTGAGAGAAAACGGCTTCTGAATAAAGTTCACGCTTTGGTCAAGTAACCCGTGACCTGTAATGATGTTTGTGGTGTAACCCGACATAAACAGGGTTTTAAGGTCTGGATAGAGCAAAAGAAGCTTTTTTGACAGATCACAGCCGTTCATTTCTGGCAACACAACATCAGTCAAAAGCAGGTGAATTGTACCCGTCTGTTCCCCGGCAATACTGATAGCCTCCCCGGGGGTTGCCGCATTGAGTACCGTATATCCGTTATTTTCAAGCGTAAACTTACAGATATTCAGGATATCAGGTTCGTCTTCAACAAGCAATATCGTTTCTTTGCGGTGACTGATCGGAGACGGAAGTTCACGCTCTTCCAATTCTTCATAACCGGGATGCCGGGGCAGATAAATTGTAAAACTGCTCCCCTGGCCACGCTCACTCCGGCAATCAATAAAGGAGTTGTTCTGCTTGACAATACCATAGACTGTAGAAAGCCCCATGCCTGTGCCTTTTCCCTCACCCTTGGTGGTAAAAAACGGCTCAAAAATATGGGGCAGATCTTTTTTATCAATACCGCAACCGTTATCGGTCACGACAAGCATCACGTAGCTGCCCGGTTTTTTACAGGGATGTCCTGCAATGCATTCAGCTTTTTCAACATGAACCACCTCTGTTCTGATAATAATTTTGCCGATTCCGCTTATGGCATCACGTGAGTTGACGCAAAGGTTTCCGAGAACAAGATCTATTTGAGAAGGATCAATCTTGACAAGAATACGATGACGTTCTGGTATCCACACCAGAAAGATATTCTCTCCTATCATTCGCCTCAAAAATGGAAGCATCCTTTCAACCATCGTGTTCAGATCAAGAATAATTGGCATCACCACCTGTTTTTGTGAAAACGCAAGGAGTTGACGGGTCAAATCGGCAGACTGTTCCACGGCTTTGAGAATAATCTTCAGATTATTGAGCACCGGTTCTTCAACAAAGTGCATAGAAATGGCCATTTCGACATTGCCAAGTATTATTCCCAACATATTATTGAAGTCGTGAGCTATACCACCGGCAAGCTGACCTACCAGCTCCATTTTCTGTGCCTGCAAAAGCACTGCCTGTATTTTTTGTTCAGATTGCTCTGCCCGTTTGCGAATGACAATATCCCATGCAAGATTTGCAAGAGCGCTCACCATCCTCAAATCATCCTCATCATAGTCATAGGGTTTATCTCCAACACAAAAAATTGCTGCAACTTCTGTACCCCGCATTAACGGAATTATGACTCGTCGCGGACTATCGGAGTAGAAATCCGTCTTGCTCCGAAAATTTGAGGGCGTTGAAGAAGTATTGTAAATCACGCCATTCTGTTCTTTTACAACATCGGCCAACATCTCCTCTTCTGTGAACGAAGGATATGCTCCGTTTTCTTCCAGCGTTGCTGTCCTGATTTGCATCCTGGAAGAGAAGACCCTTGATAAGGGTATTGTTGGATCGTCATCAATAATGTGGCAGAAACCAGTCGTGCTCTCTGTCAGAGATTCAGCCTCATCAAGTGTCGCCCTCAATAACTCCTCAACAGAATGTGACTCCATATTAAGAAGACGTAAACGAAATGCCGTTATGGCTTCAAAACGCTTACGCTCAGTAATATCGATACCAATGGCGATAACAAACGGGTTGCCATTGACCATTATTCTCCGACCAGTTATCATCCGCCATTGGAATTTTGGCCCTCCGCGAAGCAGGACTCTTCCTTCAGAAGTTACTTCAACACCAAACTTCAAAATGTTCTGCATCGACTCAAAAGCATAAACTTTATCGTCAGGATGAATAACATCAAGGGCATTAGTAGAGCGCATCTCATTTTCGGGTTTCCCGACTATCTCATCGCGGTGATAGGCATTCCACCAAACAAGTTGTCCGTTGGCATCATTAATTGAAAAGGAACCGGGAATACTTTCCACTACAGCTTTGCTGAAAGCGGAATTATACTCCCACCTCGTTTCTTCTGTCGAAAAAGTCTCCATTGTATTATTACTTATTTTCGTTACTATCAGAAATTCTGTGACGCATCCACATTCGCGGAGATTCCCTTCAACACAAGATGTTTGCTGGATGTAAGCGTATTTTTGTCTGTAAAGGTTTTAAGTCTAAATGTAATAAAAAGAATACTTGTATTACAGGATCAAACTTCCCCTGCCACCTCCATGAAACTCTTTTTTAGTCGGGTCTTGATTGTGCTTTTCTCGATAAGCGTCATGGCCGCACTCTTTTTTGTAAGTCTTGGTGTTCTTGTTTCACAATACGGGGAGACTCCCCAAAAAACCGATGTCATCATTGTGTTGGGAGGTGATAATGGACTTCGAATACAGAAAGGGGCTGAACTTTACCATGCCGGGTATGCCAGCCATATTATTCTGACAGGTATTGATGAACGGTTTTACCGTCCAAATCACCCCAACTGGCGTGAACGACGAATGATGGAGCTCGGTGTGCCGAAAAATGCCATGAAGGTCGATGCTCAATCAAAAACAACTTGGGAGGAAGCCTTGAATACCTCAAAGACAATGGAAAAAAAAGGATGGAAAAGTGCACTTGTCGTCAGCGACCCGCCGCACCTGCTCCGCCTTCATCAGACTTGGAGCAGGGCATTTGAAGGTTCATCAAAAAAATTTATTCTGATTCAGACAAATCCCGGATGGTGGAACAGAATTCTTTGGTGGAAAAACAAAAAAAGCTGCCAGTTTGTCATCAACGAAATCAAAAAAAACCTTTTTTACGCGGCAGTACATTATTGACAATCAGGTTCCTGCCATCATAGCTTCAACATCGGCCACAACAGCTCCAACAGGTTTTATATCAAATTTCTCAACCAGTGCAGCCACGACATTCGGAGTGAGAAACTCGGGAAGTGTTGGCCCGAGGCGAATGCCTTTCACACCAAGATAAAGCAAGGCTAGCAGAACCGTTACAGCTTTCTGCTCATACCACGCAATGTCGAAAGAGATTGGCAGATCATTGATATCCTCAAGCGCAAAAACCTCTTTGAGTTTCAGGGCGATGATGGCAAGCGAGTAGGAGTCGTTGCACTGACCGGCATCAAGCACACGAGGAATGCCACCGATATCGCCAAGCTCAAGCTTGTTGTAGCGGTACTTTGCACAACCTGCTGTCAGAATAATGGTATCGTTCGGCAATGCCGCAGCAACATCGGTATAGTAACGGCGAGAAGCATGTCGGCCATCACAACCGGCCATCACAATAAAACGCTTGACTGCGCCTGATTTGACCGCTTCGACCACCTTGTCGGCAAGCGCAAACACCTGGTTGTGCGCAAAGCCCCCGACAATCTCGCCATTTTCAAGTTCTACTGGCGATGAACAGGTTTTGGCAAGTGCAACAAGGGCAGAAAAGTCTTTTTGGCCACCCTCTGATCTGGCGGGAATATGTTTCAGCCCCGGATAACCCGCCATACCGGTAGTAAACATCCTGTTGCGATACACTTCACGCACCGGAACAATGCAGTTCGTTGTCATGAGAATCGGGCCATTGAAAGAGTCAAACTCCTTGTCCTGAGACCACCAGGAACCACCATAATTGCCAACGAAGTGAGCATATTTCTTGAAGGCGGGATAGTAATGTGCCGGAAGCATTTCGCAGTGGGTATAGACATCAACCCCTGTTCCTTCTGTCTGTTTGAGCAGATCCTCCAGATCACGCAGGTCATGACCTGAAATCAGAATACCCGGATTTTTGCCAACACCGGTTTTCACCATGGTAATCTCGGGATGCCCATAAGTGTCAGTATTTGCCTTGTCGAGCAGCGCCATTGCCTTGACAGCCACGCCACCAGTTTCCAGTACGAGGGCGGTCAGCTCGTCAGCCGAAAGATCTTTGGTTAGTGCAGCAAGGCCTTTGACGTAAAAAGCATAAATATCATCATCGTGATAGCCAAGAACGGCTGCATGATCGCTATAGGCTGCAAGTCCCTTGATACCAAAGAGCACAAGGCTTTTCAGTGAACGAAGATCTTCGTTTTCACTGAGGCTGTCGAGACCGACAGAGAGCGCTTTCGAAAGAAACTCCTCCTTTGAACTGCCACTCCACTGTGCTGCATCATGAGCAGGCTTCTGATCCTGCGCAGAATTCAGCTCATCACGCAAGGCAAGGGTTTTGAGTATCTGCACAACAATCGCATCTTCATCAAAATTGGTATTGGTAACGGTGACAAAAAGCGACTCACTGATAAGCTGGCCAACGTTTCTTGATACACCCTCATGCAGTTGTTCAGCCGAAAGCGCAAGCCCTTCAGTTGCATACACCAGTACATCCTGAAGTTTTGCGGTCAATTCATCCTTTCCGCACACTCCTCTGGCTCTGCATCCGGTGCCATGAATGCTCTCCTGACATTGGTTACAAGACATTCCCATCGTTCTATCCTCCATTGTTATATTGTTATTTTAATCTTCGGCGAGAGCAAAATTGCCAATCTCCTCTCATCCTTCAGCATATTATTTATTTTCTGTCGCTTCCATGTTGCCCGATGCCAGCATGACATGATCAGCCAATGTCAGTTTACGAAGAAGCTTCCCTATCGTAACTTGTTCAAATTCGTTATTGACCACCTGCTCTATCCGCATGATTTCGTGGCGAAGGACACATCGCGAACGATTGGCACAAATCTGCTTGCGAAACATGCACTCCGACACCTGCACCGTCCCCTGAAAAATCTCAATCAACTGTTTGACACGAATCTCATCAGGATCTTTTTCCAGCATAAACCCGCCCTGAACACCCTCCTTCGACACAATCAAATCGTGGCGGATCATCTCCTGTAACACACCACGAAGAAACTGGTAAGGCATATCCTGCTCAACGGCAATCGTCCTGGCTGAAACATAACTGCCTCTTTTTGCTCCGAGCATCAAGAGAGCCCGTATCGCGTAATCCGTTTTTTTAGTCAGTACTTTCATTGCTTTTCTTAATTGATATCAATATAGTGTCAGTTTAGAATATATCAAAACTCTTTTTGAAGACAGCCTTTCCAACACCAGCATCGGGATATGATTTGTGGACAAAGCCTGCAAACGTTCACAGCCAATCGTGTTCCATGCAACTCCCGGAGATTAAAAAAGAGCGATTATTGAGGTGCCAGAGGAACCACCCCAGTTCTGGTTTGGGCTTCAGATGGATTACGACCTTAAAGTCGCCCTGAACAATGAAGGCACAAATATCGAAAGGGATATCGAGGCCTGTAATGAGTCAAGATCATAGCACTGTCAGTCACTCTTGAGTTCTGTTTTCAGCTTCGTCGGCAAAATTTGGAGGTATCTGGCGGGTTACCTTGGCACCAAGCCTCCGAATCTCCTCAACTCTGCCAACAAGATTGCCCCTGCCCTCTTTGATACGCTTCAGCGCAACATCAAACGAATCCGAAACGCTGACAAGTCTTTTACGCGCCTCCATCATAGCCTCAAAAACGAGAAGGACCTGATCGTATATCTTCCCGGCCTTTTCGGCAATCAGTTCAGCATTGCGGTTCTCATTCTCTCGCCTCCAGATCTGGGCGATGAGCTTGAGGGTAATCATCAACGTCGTCGGGCCGCACAAGACAACATTTTTACCGGCAAGGTCGTACATCAACTCGGGATCGGCCTGCATGACTGCCTGCCATGCAGGTTCTATGGGAATACAAAGAATGACAAAATCGAGCGTCCTGTTACCACCTATGCCACTGTAATCTTTTGCCTGCAATTCGGCTATATGACGACGGACAGACTGCACATGCTCTTTAAGCGCCGTATGGCGTTGAGCATCATGATCCAGATTACAGAATCGTTCGTACGCAGTAAGCGACACCTTGGAATCAACAATCACCGCCTTGTTGCCCGGCAATAACACCATAAAATCCGGACGTTTGAGTAAACCATCATCTTCGCGAAAGCTCTCCTGGGAAATATACTCACGCCCTTTTTCAAGCCCGGAAGCCTCAAAAATTCTCTCAATAATCATTTCGCCCCAGTCACCCTGCTTTTTCGACTCACCCTTGATTGCCCGAGCCAGCGTGTTTGCTTCATCGCTGACTCTGCCGCTGAGTCGTTGCAGTTGGCGTACCTCTTCAATGAGCTGCCCCGACAGCGCAGTATCCGTATCATGCACCTCCTCAATTCTTTTCCGGTAAGCATCAAGCTGTTCGCGCAAGGGAGAGAGAAGAGCCTCCATGCGTTCGCGGTTCTCCTGACCAAATGCTTTTCCCCGATCTTCAAAAATCCTGTTGGAGAGATTTTCAAACTCAATTTTTAACCGTGATTCCGACTCCTGCATCAGAGCAGTTTTTTCAGCAGTGCTGCGTTGTTCGTTACTGATATCAGCCTCAAGCCGCGCTTGCCGAATTTTCAGGCTTTCAAGTTCCAGGGATTTCGATTCAAGCCTCATGGCTACTGCACGCGATTCCTCTTCAACACCACGAAGTCGCTGGAGTTCGGCTTTCAGTGGAGTGTCATGGACAATCCGATACGCTACAAAGCCCAGCAGGAGCAGAAGGGCAAGGAGAAGAGAAAAAGAGAGAACTTCTATCATGATAGTATTAATAACCTGACATTCATTTGAAAAGAATAACTTTTTTTCTTACCTTGACACTCTTGAAATGGCGAAGTGGCCGAGTGGTCAGGCAGAGGTCTGCAAAACCTTCTACAGCGGTTCGAGTCCGCTCTTCGCCTCCATGAACAAAAAAAGCCTGCATGATGCAGGCTTTTTTGTTCACAAAGATCCGGCTATCCAATCTTTTCCGCACCAGTAACAATCGCGTTAACAAGCTTTTCAATGGTTGCATCATCCATGAGCACAGGAATATTCAAACAAATACTGCTGCGCAAGAGGATCCCTGTTTTTGGCCAGAGTGCTTCAAGATCAGCGTCGCGGTACTGACTGTACTCACCAAGAAGATGACCCCATACTCCCGCAAAATGCCAGTCGAGCGCTTCAGGCAGGATTTTGGTGCCAAAACCGTGCTCCGTCAAGTGCGCTTCAAACTGCAGTGCCGCCTGGCGATTTCTAACCCTGAAAATCAGGGTGTCCCCTTGTGAACCAGCTTCATCACTGAATGGTCTGAGAATAATATTATCAAGATGGCGTATTGCATCCTTGATTTTTTTCTTGTTCTTGCTTGATGCAGACAGAATAGTCTCAATTTTGGCAAGCTGGGCCAGGCCAATTGCCGCAGTCACTTCGCTGAGACGCAAATTCAGCCCTTTGGATCTTCTGGGATCCTTGCCCCTCGGAAGACCAGGCAGGTGCCGATGCCCATGGTCGGAGAACTCGGCTGCACGATCATAGATCTCCTTGTCGTTGGTGACAATAATGCCGCCCTCACCGGTATGGAGTGTTTTACCCGCATCAAACGAGAACGACGCAACACTGCCAAACGTACCAAGCTTCTGCCCCTTGTATGAGGCTCCAAGCGCCTGCGCAGCATCCTCTATCAAAATCAGGCCATGCTTCTTGCAAAGTGCCACCAGTTCATCCATTTTCGGGGAGGCCCACATTGGAATAGCAACTACCGCCTTCGTTGCCGGAGTGATCGCCTTTTCCACCTCAACCGGATCAAGGTGATAAGTTTCATCAAGCTCAACCGGCACCGGTATTGCGCCCAGAGCACTGATCGCCTCCACTGGAGCTATGAACGTCCATGCTGTTGTTATAACCTCATCACCCGCTCCGATTCCGGCGCCTGCAAGCGCACAATGAATGGCTGCCGTCCCGGACGAAACAGCATGGGCATACTTGACACCCATCCATGCTGCAAATTTTTCCTCAAATTCTCTTGCTTTATAATTACCTCCGCCGTAACGGTACAAATTGACCTTTTCCCTGCTGAAAAGTTCCTGTATTTCAGCCAGTTCTTCACGACCGATGAGTTCTGCGCCCGCCATAATAGGTGTCCTGTTCTTTTAGGTTAATTGAAAAACAACATTCAATGCCGATTCTTCGGTAAATTCAACGGGATTGCCCGAAAATGAGCCTTTCAGGGCTTCTGAAGCATTATGCGCAAACTCAGCAGCATTACCCTTGCCATATCCATAAGGAACAAGTGAGGGAATCCGAAGCTGTTTGTAGAGTTCATCCATCTCCTCAAGCAGTTCGATGGTTGCCTCTTTTGGTGAGGGAGTCGAGCGCATGGGGTTGAGCAGAGCGTATTTTTCATAACCATGAAGATGGTTGTAACGCATCACCTCCTTGAGAAATATCGCTCCGGCAAGACCATGTGGCACTCGATGCTTCACTCCAAGATAATAGGCAAAGCCATTCGTGGGGCCATCGCCGGAATTCATGAGAGCCACTGTGCCACAAACACTGCCTATTGCAAGATCAAGCCGCGACTCTGCCCGGTCGAGCTGATTCTGCTGCAAAGCATAAAAGGTGCGCTGAAATCCTTCAATGGCAAAAATCCTGCTCAACGCCGTGTGCTTGACTGAACCGAAACTGTCAACGCAGTGCACCAGGCTGTCCATGGCTGAAGCAATAACACTTTCAACAGGCGCAGTCATGGAAAGCTGAGGATCAATCACTGCTTTTTTAGGAAAATTCTTTCGGCTGTTAATGCCAAGTTTGCGACCCTCAGCCTCGTCAATAAAGACCGCATTATAGCTTACCTCAGCACCGCTGCCCAGCAGAGACGGCACGGTAATGAGCGGCAATGGATCGTTCACTCCTGAAGGAAAGCCCTTGAGTGAGAGTGCCGGAACCGCGTTGGTCATGAGAAGGGCAACTCCTTTGCCAAGGTCAAGTGTACTGCCTCCGCCTATGGCAACAATGACATCCGGCGACTTGGCCCTGAAAAATTCCGCCACATTTTCGAGATGAGCGTAAGTTGGCTCACCACCAAATTCATTGCAGTACAATACGGCATCTGTATATCCCGAAACAAGGTTTTTCAGAACATCCTGAAAATAAAGAGTGCTTGCTACATTGGCATCGTATATGATACCCGGCTTCTTCGCTGACAACTGTGCCAGATGCCCATTCAGGTTCAGCGCTTCGTTAACCCCGATGACAAGATCGGTGGATAAAAAGAAATTCATAAAAACAGTAATCTAAGGGTTCTGTTGATGTACGTCCTGGACTGCCAGGTTTTTTTTATAAAGGTAGTACTCAATTAAATCGATTTCTTCGAGAGTATCAATTTCCCAGGTTTGCCAAAACTCCATCTCATAGACCGAAAGCTTTTCACCAATCCTGTTCCCGAAAGCAGCAAGAGTTTCGGGTGTAAAAATATAGATCGAGCCATTTTCGATGAACTGTGTTGGCCGATCCTGACGCATCCCCCTGTTGCGGTAATCAAAGTTAACACTTGCCCACCTCCCTTCACGCAATTCCCACAAGGTGAGGTCGTCAGCTTTTGTCGCAGAGATCAGTGAATCAGCCTCTTGACGACGAAAGAGTTCTACAGCAGCATCAATATCACCGGGTTTCCGCAATGGCGAGGTTGCCTGCAAGAAAACAATCGTGCATACAGGCATCTCGTACTCCATTTTGATTACTTCAAGCGCATGAAGAATGGCCGATTCAGAGCTCGCCTTGCTACCCGCCAGTTGAGGGGGACGTTCAATCACCTCTGCCCCATACTCCAGCGAAACACCGGAAATGATCGAATCATCCGTTGAAACAAAGACCTTGTCAATGGAAGTTGAGGCAAGCGCCTGCTGAATCGTCCAGGCAATCAGAGGTTTTCCTGCTACTGGATAGATATTTTTCTTTTTCAACCCCATCGATCCGCCTCTTGCGGGTATGATTGCCACTGTACTCATAAAAAAATAGTTTTGGTTCAGCCATCAATTACCTGCCGGCAGACATCAGCGATCTTTTTTGCCGCAGATTTATTCTGGAGAGGAGTCAACGCTTTTAACTCTTCAGGTTTCAGGCCACAGTGGACAATCTTGTTCAGGGCGGAACCTACAAAAATCGTTGATGAAAACTGTGCAATCAGCATCCGGGAGTTGGCAATCATCTCTTCGGTTCTGCCTTCACTGAAAACAAGAGAGTCAGGAGCATAGCGTTCGATTTCCCTGATAGCCCGCTCCACATTTTCATTGGGATGCAGCTTGAAAAGAAGCTGGTGGGCACCTGCCATTTCAAGGTATTTTTCAATATTCTTCCGGCGATTTTCATAAACAAATGTCTCACGGTTATCCGATGTGCAAACCAGCACATAATCGTGATGTTTAAAATCATTCTGAAGGTACTGCTCGCAATTATCGAAATTCGGAATACTGGTCACTTCGATTTTTGCGGGGCTGACTCCCTTTCGAATAAAGAGTTCGCGGTATCCTTCACTGGCAACACAAAATTTCTCATAAGCATCGGATAATCCTGTGGTAGCAGTGCCAGCAATCCAGCGAGGCACCCACTGGAAGTTCCTGGCAAGATGGTAAAGAACAGTTTCAGGTTCAGTCATCCCCTCCTGTACCAGCACAACTCTCTTCAGCCGGATATGTTTCGGAACAATGAGATCCGTACAAGTCACAACAAGATCATAAGCATGAGCAAAACCACCAATATCAAGCTTCAAATGGTGAGAACGAAGATAATCAAGAGTTCGTTCCGACCGCTTTCGACCCATAATGGTAAACTCAAGCAGCCCGATATCACTGGCTGTTCCGAGAAGACCATCACTGAAAAAAGGAGAAAAATACTGGTCATAATCCGTCATCCACCCTGCAATCTGATGCATCTGGGTAGTCTGATTCATCGACCCACAAATAAATAAAATTTTTTTCTTCATGATCCTCCCTTTCCGACTCCATCCGCATCGTGCAGATGAACCCCTGAAAAAAACATGATGCCGTAACCGACAGCGTACCAAACGAGTTCTTTAAAGCGTCTCAACAGCACAAATGCGCCTCCATAAGCAAGAACATCAGGCATTCCTATAGCCTGAAAAAACGCAAGATATCCGAGATCCTGTACACCGAGTCCCGAAGGAATAAAAAAGAGCAGAGTGCGAAGCATTGTCAGGGATATATCAATGGCGAGCACTTGCAAAAATGAGATCTCAATCCCCATAAGCCTCAGGATGATATAACTCTCAAGCGCAAGAGTGCTCCAGGCAAGAAGGTAGATAAACAGCACCGGAACAAGCTTTCTGGCAAGAGAACCTCGGTAACTCCTCAGCTCCTCGTCAGTATCAAGAAATCCTGATTCCTTGACCAGCAACCATGATTTTAGTCTCTGGAACGGAACAAGCATCAAAAGCCGATGAACATTTTGTGCCGCTTTGCCGTTAAGGAGCAACAAAAGAAAAAAGAGAAAGAGCATAAAAACCACCATACCAGCCCCGACCATAAGATAGCCAAGCCCTTCAAATCCAAGCATCCTGACCGAAACCACCTGAAGCAGTGAAAAACCTGCAAGCGACCCGATAATCGTATAAAGTCCCTGGGCAACACCAAGCATAAGCTTGCGAACAGCCACGCTTGCCACACCAGAGGGCAACGGAATACCTATAAACCGATTGCATAGAAAAGGACGAAGAGGCTCACCAACAGCCACTCCCGCCGGAAGAGTCATGGAAACCGTCTCAGCGATAAACTGTATTTTCAGGAGCTTGAAAAACGGTATTGTCAAGATACTTCTTGGGAATACCCTTGTCCAGGCAAACGTTTCCAGAAGATGAAGCGCAAGAAAAGGCAAAAGAATAAATGCCGATGAAAAACCGATTGAGGAGATCAGTTCAGCCGAACGGTAGAGGTCGAGTTGGCTGAAAAGATAGATAATCAAGATAATGCCAAGAGCGAGCCCGACATAGCCTGTCCATGAAAAACTTGATTTTTTCGTCATCTGTATAAATAATCAGGAAACAAGGCTAAAAAAATGCTCAAAACTTATTCTCCAAGTTGCAAAGATAAGAATGTATCGTTAAATATTTATTGAATCGTTGCAAGTGTCGTAAAACCCTCTGTGGAGCGTAGACTTTTCTCCCCATTAGGCTCTTGATCACAAAGAAAATACCGTTTACTGATGGGACTTCTCAATCCTGACTTTCAAACATTGCCGGAACTTTTCTCCTCAGTTTTCAATCATTACAGAGGAGATGATTCGAAATTTCCTTTTGCAAGAAAAATCAACGGCCTCTATCAACCCATCCCTTATCGAGCGTTTGAAGAGGATGTGCTCTCTTTCGAGGCCTTTCTGAAACACAACGGCATAGGGGCGAAAGATCGGGTAGCCATTCTGTCGGAAAACAGACCCGGATGGTATCTGGCCGATATGGCCATTTTGAACCTCGGTGCGATCAATGTGCCACTCTACCCCTCTTTGCCTTCCAACCAGATCGAATACGTTCTCAACAACTGCGGTGCAAAAGCTGTCGTTGTCTCAAACATGCTTCAGCTTGGAAAAATCCTTTCAATCTGGCAAAATCTTCCTGAATTAGCGGTTATCGTTGTCATGAACCGCCTTGAGGAGGCTGTTGAAGATGTTCTTGACCTGAACGAAGCAAAGGCAACGGGGAAAAAAATTCTTGAAGAAGCGCCATGGTTTCTCGAACGCACACCGGTCGACCCTGACGATGTTGCTACCATCATCTATACCTCTGGCACAACAGGGCTTCCAAAAGGGGTGATGCTCACACACCGCAATATTTGTGAAAACGTCAAATCCTGTTCCTCGGTTATCCGTCTTGATGATGCTGACTGTGGACTCTCTTTTCTGCCTCTCTCACACGCTTATGAACGGACAGGCGGCTATTACCTGCTCTTCGCCTGTGGAGCAAGCATTTATCTGGCAGAAAGTGTTGAGACGATCTCGCTGAACATGAGTGAAGCACGTCCAACGATAATGTTTACCGTTCCTCGACTCTTCGATCGAATCAAAATGGGCATTCTCAAACAAAATGCAGCCCAAAGCACCTTCAAGCAGAAAATATTCCATTGGGCGCTGAAAACTGGTAAAAAATATCACCTCGAACTCCATAAAAAAGGAGAGGCATCAAAACCACTCTCTCTCCAGCATACTTTGGCAAATCAACTTGTGTACAGCAGGATACAAAAAAAGTTTGGCGGGCGACTGCGTTATTTTGTTTCTGGCGGTGCTGCTCTGCCGCAAAAGACAGGCGAATTTTTTCAGGCTCTTGATATTAGTATTCTTGAAGGGTTTGGCCTGACTGAGACTTCGCCAGTCACTCATGTCAATCGACCTGAAAACATCAAGTATGGAACTGTTGGACAGGCAGTGAAGAATGTTCAGGTCAAGATTGCCCAGGATGGCGAAATCCTCCTCAAGGGACCCAATATCATGAAGGGGTACTGGAATGATGAAGAGGCGACACAAGAGGTTATCAAGGATGGCTGGTTCTACTCGGGTGATATTGGAGAGATTAACCAGGATGGTTATCTGAAAATAACAGACCGCAAAAAACATATTATTGTTACTTCTGGCGGAAAGAATATTGCGCCAATGCCTATCGAAAATCTGATCACTGACAGTCCTTATGTTGACCAGGTCATTGTCATCGGAGAAAAACGTCCTTTTCTGATTGCCCTTATTGTGCCTGAATTCAACAGGCTCAGGGAGTTTGCCGCTACCGAAGGCATCAAGGCATCAAGCAACAAAGAGCTGATCGAGAATAAAAACATTCTGCTGATTTACGAAAAGCTCATCCGCACGATTTCCCGGCAACTTGCAACCCACGAAAAGGTACGCAAATTCCTGTTGATTGATACGCCTTTCAGCCTTGAAAATGGCCAGATGACACCAACACTGAAACTCAAGCGCAAGGAGATTGCAACAAAATATTCTGCTGAGGTTGACAAGGTCTATAAGGCACTCAACATGGTCTACAATACCGAGTAAGTTTTCACCCCCCCTTTATCCTGAAGCCCTTGAGAACACCGTTATTCCGGGCTTGCGTCTCAATCAGCCCGTCATGGATGAGATCTGAGATGATTTCTGAAAGATTCCATGGGCAATCAGCGTATTTCTCTTCGAGCTCTTCAAGAAACATCACATCCGCATGAACCAGCTCCCTGACAAGCTGCCCTCTGTACCAACGTTTTGAACCATAAAACTTTGACTGCTTCGTTAAAGGCCGAATTCCGGTTTTTTTACTGGTAAGCTCAAGCGCCCCATAATCCATCAAGGCATTATGCCAATCCCGACTTTGTCCATGAGGAAGCGCTGCTTCTGCAATCTCCTGCAGTCTGCAGGCAGAGATATCGTCAGGCAGGTTGAATTCATGAATGATGATTCTGCGAATGTTGGTATCAACTGCCGCCAGATCAACATTATCGGCAAAAACAGGTATGGAACGGCAGGTATACTCCCCTATACCAGGAAGTTTTTTCAGGAGTTCCGGCTGTGACGGCACAATTCCACCATAACAATCAAGGATGATGGAGGCACACTGATGCAGCCGCACCGCCCGTGAGTTGTAACCAAGCCCGCTCCAGAGGGCAAGGACCTCTTTGAGTGGAGCCGATGCAAGATGAGCCACATCAGGGAAATATTGAAGCCACATCACGAACCTTTGCACAACCCTTTCCGCCTGCGTCTGCTGCAACATGATTTCGCTGATCATGACAGCATACCGGTCTCTTGTTTCCCTCCAGGGAAAACTCCGCCGATGCAGTTGGTAGTAAGCAAAAATCTTTTGCCGGAAAAGATCAATATCGGTAACAACGTCCATTATTTCTCAAAAAAAATCCCGGCATGCGACAAAAAACCCGATCGCATTGATGCCAATCGGGTTTGCCAATCGTCAGACTTTCTCAACTATCTTGCGTTCCTTGACTTTCAACGCAGCTTTGCCGGTACGTTTGCGCAGGTAGAAGAGTTTTGCCCTTCTTGCCTTGCCGTGTTTCACAACGGTGACACTTTCGATATTGGGTGAGTTGACCGGGATGATCCTCTCAACACCGACACCATGAGAAATTTTGCGAACCGTGATGGTCTTGTTCCCACCGGCTCCCCTGTCGCTGATAACGACACCCTCAAAAGCCTGAAGCCTCTCCTTTTCACCCTCAATAACCTTCAACTGAATCTTGACGGTATCACCTGGCCGGATTTCAGGAAAATCGGTAACGGCCTGGGTGGCTTCAACTAACTTGATTAACTGATCCATGACAACAACTTATTTACGTTATTTTTTCTTATATCCTTCTAATTCAACTCGATCAAGCAGATCCGGTCTCCGTTGTCTTGTTCGCTCAAGAGCATTCTCTTGACACCACTGCTCAATCTTTCCATGATGACCACTCAACAGCACCTCAGGAACCTTCATTCCCCTGAATTCTGCTGGTCGGGTGTAATAGGCAGAGTCAAGGATCCCGGCCTGAAAAGAATCGGTCAAAGCCGACTCACTATCACCAAGAACACCAGGTATAACCCTGACAAGTGCATCCATAAGAAGCAGTGCCGGTATCTCCCCGCCTGAAACAACAACATCGCCTATGGAGATCTCCATAGTAACCAGATTCTGCCTTATCCGTTCATCAATGGCCTTGTAATGCCCACAGAGAATAATCAGATGACGCATCATCGAAAGCCTGTTTGCCATAGCCTGCTCAAACAACACTCCATCAGGCGTAAGAAAAATCACCTCGTCGTACTCTCTTTCTGCCTGCAACGCTTCTATACACGCAAAGACCGGTTCAGGACGGAGCACCATCCCTGCCCCCCCTCCATAAGGCGAATCATCAACCTGTTTGTACCTGCCCAATCCATAGTCATGCAAGTTGTGGATGTAAATTTCTGCATGGTTTTTTTTTCGTGCAATGTTCAACAGCCCATTGCTGAGCGGAGAATCAAAAAAACCTGGAATGACGGAAATGACATCAATCCTTATTGCATCCATGGGCGGAGGCACAACCAGTTACAGAAATTCATCAACTCTTGGCATAATCATATACTTTTCACCAACATTGAACTCTTCAACAAACTCATCTATGGCTGGCAGCAAAATTTTTTTTCCGGCAACCAGAACCTCGTAGACTTCATGAGCTGGCATCTTGATCACATTGGTAACAATACCGACCTCATTTCGATGGCGATCCAAAACCTTCATTCCTATAATCTCGTGAAGATAGGCGCGGTTATCAGGCTGCGGCAAAAGCTGATCTTCTTCGACAAACAATTGCCAGCCTGCAAGAGCCTCAGCTTTTTCCATGGTATCAACCCCTTCAAAGAACAGCCACGCAAACCCTCCGGTGAGGGTCGCTTTTTTAACCGTCAAGCGCTCAACAGAATCAACAGACTTTCCTGCATAATACTCACGACGTGAAAGAAAACTTTCAGGAAAATCTGTAATAACCTCCACTTTCACCTCACCCTGCAATCCTTTCGGCTTGAGAATGATGCCTGTCAAATAGAGCTCCACACTGACCTCACCATAAAAGATGATTATGCCTCTCCACCGGTAGCAGCTTTCGCTTCAGCCTCTTTTTTGGCACTGCGGCGATGGGACTTCAGTGCAAGTCTTTTTTGGCGCCTGACATTCTGGTGTTCCTGCCACTTTTCCATCTCTGCTGAAATTTCTTCCTCGCTGCGCCCCATGCTTTTGAGCCGTAGTTCGTACAGCAATCCAGTTGTACGGATGAGACTGTTTACGGTTGCCGTTGGCTGTGCGCCAGTTTGCATCCAGTAAACAATACGGTCTTTTTTAATGGTGACAGCATGCGGTTTTGCGGTAGGCTGATAATGGCCGACAACTTCAAGAAATTTGCCGTCCCTTGGTGAGCGCGCATCAGCCACGACAATCTGGTATACCGGCAATTTTTTTCTTCCTGCTCTTTTAAGTCTGATCTTTACCAAGGCTAAAATATTTTAGTTAATGTTTACTGGAAACAGTGAATACAATCTATCGTTTTAAAAATTTTTCAAGTGCAAGATTTTGCGAAGTAATCTTTCTGCCGGACTGCGACAACTTCGTTACCGAACGCATCATCTTCTTCATCTCACCGAATTGTTTGAGCAAAAGATTAACCTCCTGTACTTTCGTACCGCTACCCCTTGCAATTCGCTGACGACGGCTCCCATTAATAATATCAGGAGTAGTTTTCTCCTGTTTTGTCATCGAATTGATCATCGCCTCAATAGGCTTGAAGTCCAGATTTTCCAGATCCTGCTTTGGCACCATTTTGTTCAAACCGGGCACCATCTCTATCAATCCCTGAATTGAGCCCATCTTCTTGAGCTGTTGCAACTGGTCGAAAAAGTCGTTGAGATCAAACTCATTTTTCATCAACTTTTTCTGCATCTCTACAGCTTTCTCAAGATCGAGGTTTTCCTGGGCTTTTTCAACAAAACTTACAATATCACCCATTCCCAGAATTCTCTGGGCCATACGATCAGGATAGAAGATATCAAGATCATCAACCTTTTCACCGATACTGATAAATTTTATCGGCTTTTCGACAACCTGACGAATGGAAAGCGCTGCCCCGCCCCTCGAGTCGCCATCAAGTTTGGTAAGCACAACACCATCAAAATCAAGCTGGTCATTAAACGCTTTAGCAGTATTAACCGCCTCCTGACCCATCATGGAGTCAACAACAAAAAGAAGCTCGTCGGGCTTGAGGGCATTTTTCAGCGCTTCAGCCTCAGCCATCATTTTGTGATCAATCTGCAAGCGACCAGCCGTATCGACAATAAGAACATCCCGGGCAGAAGAGCGAGCAGACTCCAGTCCCTGCAGGGCTGCTTGCATGGCATCCTGAGCCTCAATAGCAAAAACAGGGACATCTATCTGCGACCCGAGAGCTTTAAGCTGATCAATCGCCGCTGGTCGATAGACATCAGCCGCAACAAGCATCGGGTTTTTCCCACTCTTTTTAAGGCGCAAGGCAAGTTTCGCGCAGAATGTCGTCTTTCCGGAACCCTGCAAACCAGCAACCATAATAATTGCGGGAAGTTTTTTCGGAGAGAGGTTCAGCGGCTTCTGCTCTCCACCCATCAGATCGGTCAACTCGTCATAAACGATTTTGACGATCATCTGTGCAGGAGAGACACTTTTGATAACCTGCTCACCAAGAGATTTCTCTCTTATATCTTCAATTAATTTCTTTGCTACCTTGTAGTTAACATCAGCGCCAAGAAGAGCGCGCTTGATATCGCGCATCGCCAGACCAATATTAATCTCATTGATGGTCGCCTGGCCAGCAAGTTTTTTAAAGGTGGCCTCTAATTTATCGCTTAAACTGTCGAACATTGCTATTTGCCTATTTTCAGATAAAGCTTAAAAATGCTTAGCTTTAATTATAACAAAAAATAGCAAGAAATAAAATGATACTCTTCAGTCTTAATTATTGACCATGATTTTTATTGATATTTTTTAACTTGAGGGCCACACTACCTTACAACGAAACCAGAGATTATGACTGCCGGCAACATAAAAACCATTCTTGACTCTTTTCGCAGCAAACGAATTGCCGTGATTGGCGATATCATGCTCGACAAGTATATTTTCGGGCACGTTTCGCGCATTTCGCCCGAATATCCGGTGCCGGTTGTTGATGTCACCCATGAAGATCACAGGCTTGGGGGAGCAGCTAATGTTGCTCTCAATACCCTGTCACTCGGCGCAGAAACCATCCTTATCGGTGTTACAGGCAACGATAGTAACCGCGATATTCTCCTTGGACTCTTCCGCAGTCGAGGCCTTGCAACCGAAGGATTGATCTGTGATCCGTCCAGACCGACAACATGTAAAACAAGAATCCTTTCACAAAACCATCATATCACGAGGGTTGATTTCGAAAGCAGAAAAGAGGTCAATACAGAGATTGAGCAAGCGATTTTTGACTCCTTTGAAGCTGTTGTCGACTCAATTGATGCAGTCGTGCTCGAAGACTACAACAAGGGACTTCTCAGTGCACCGCTTATCAAGCGCATCATTGCTTCAGCCAAGCAAAAGAACATCCCGGTGCTTGTCGACCCGAAACTCCATAATTTTTTTGCCTATACAGGGTGCACAGTCTTTAAACCAAATCTTTCCGAGATGGCCGCATCACTGGGTATAGTGCTGCAAAACAACGATCAAGAGGTTGAAATGGCCTGTCGCTTGCTCAAGGAAAAACTTGAGGCCGAAACCATTATTGTGACAAGAAGTGACAAGGGTATGACCATTTATAACGGTTCATTTACTCATATTGCCGCAACCTCGCTGGAGGTGGCCGATGTTTCCGGGGCTGGCGACACCGTTGTTGGTCTGTTGGCACTCGGCGTGGCTGCAGGGATTGATATTATTACCAATGCAATTATAGCCAATCTTGCTGCAGCAACGGTCTGTCAGGAGGTGGGCGCGGTTCCTGCCAGACCAGAAAAACTTCTCAAGGCGTATCAGGCTCATCTTCAATGATCGAGAGATACTCTTCAAGCTCTTCAGGCCATGGCGGGTTATATGAAGTATCCGCCAGAAGAGAGTTCAAATTGTTCAAAGAGTAAAATGGAACCTCGAACAACCCGGCATTACTCATCGGTGCTGGCACATCGGTGCCTGGATCGAGATGCATCACAAAGATAACACTCACCACGCCGTGGCCGTTTGGGGTAAAAACCCACAGGCCCGTTGCATGCTGAACCCTGTGATACCTGGGATTTTCCGGAAGATACTCCGGTTCCTGCTTCATGGTCAGCGCTATGGCATTATCTCCCGCCGAAACGAGACTGGATCGCATGATCACCTCCCTCGGCTTAAGAGGCCAGGGGGTATTGATGACCTGACGTACAACATACTCTGCATTTTCACCTTTTTCAAGAACCTCCATTTCTGCAAGCTGATGAACCCAGCGATGAAAGTTTGCCATGTCATAAAAAAGGCTGAGCAACTTCTTTAACGAGACCTTCAACTCTATTTCTCCCTTGAAGCCCAAAATTTCAGAACCGCTTACCCTGGAAGAAAATATTTTGATCCCTTTATGCTCGACACGAAACTCCCAGTTCCCGTTCAGGATTGACGCTACATCCATACTCTCTTTATTGATAAATAGTTATCGACAAGCTGCAAGACAAATCAGAAAAATCACAGGGTTATAAATTTTTCATAATGCTGAATAACATCAGAGGCTGATTTTTTAAACGGCGCATCAACCGGAGTCTGATACTTTTCCTTCTTGACCATTTTCTGCAAATTGACCATGGTATGATAGGGTGTATCGATAACCGCAATATTGGCAAGCCACGAAGGAATCTCTCCGCCGGGCTCTATATGAAGGCGAAAAACAACCCTGCACTGGTTCTCTGAAAGAGGAACAATGTTCCATGCACCCTCAAGCTGGGGAACACGAACATATTTGTCGTTTCGGGGAAGATAGTCGGCCAAACATTCGAGTTTAATAAAAATTTCGGACGTCTCTGGATCCATATACCCCTGTGAGCGTGTTATGATTTCGCGGTCAGAAACAGGCCAGGGAGCGCTGACAAGCTGATAGACAATCCGCCCCTCATCATCCGTCAACTCCTTCAGCAACCGCATCTCTTTTGTTTTCCATACCCATTCGGTTGCAACATCAATATCATATAACAGACTCAAAACGGAATGCTGGGGAGCATCAATCGTCGCCACAGCAACAAAGGAGAGAAAATCGGAAGAGGGAACAGGGCAGGTAAATATTTTCAGCCAATCATTTTTAAACCGTAGTGAACAGACCGCACTATTGATTTTTTCAAGTATCGACATAATAAAAAGTATTAAAGGTTAACTACAAAATAAACAATACCGTTACCTCCCGTCACTCACGGTTGACTGACCGGAACCTTTTCCGCTATCCTGACGACAGGATCAACACTCCGCACGAAAAACCTTATCTGACCCTCAGCACCAAAAAGCTGATGAGCAATTCTCAATTTTACAGCTTGCGCAATGTAGTTTCTGTCGTGAATAAAATCAGCCCGATCGAACACTATCTTTTTTGCTTTGCAGGTCTTCATGACCATAGCCTCGAAACTGCCCTCTTCAGAATAATCGACAATGAAACGATCAATTGAATCCTTGTATCCCTGAACAAGGCTGCGAGGATCATCAAGAAGCTTCCGTGCGATATCATCAAAAGAACCAGACTGAGAGAGTTCCTGATAAAAATCAGAGTCCCTCCTGCCACTCACCCAAAAATCAGGAATAATACCACCAGCATCCCTCAGCGCCTCCAACCGCTCCTCCCCCTTTGTTTTGCCTTTGAGTGACCTCACCAACAACGGAAGCGAAGAGGTCTTGTAGACAGAAACCTCACTGCTCCTTGAGTACAATAAACTATCAGAATTTGTAAAGAGTTTCTGGGGAAGAATATTTGTCATCGCATCTTTATAATAATGTTCACGACCAGCAATGCCCTTACGATAGACTCGCTGGATCTGACGGCCAGACGGTGTATAATAACGCGAAACTGTCAGCCGAAGAGCTGAACCATCTGAAAACGGAAGCTGCCGCTGCACCAGACCTTTGCCAAACGAGAGTTCACCGACCACAACGGCCCTCTTATTGTCTTGCAGTGCGCCAGCAAGAATTTCAGATGCCGAAGCACTTCCTTTATCAAGAAGCACGATGACCTCCCCATGTTCATAACCATCGCCAGATTTGGCAATATAACGTTCATTCTCTGTGCCACCCCTGCGGCTTTTTGTGTAAACGATCAACTGGCCTTTAGTCAGAAATTCGTCGGCAACCTCAACAGCCTGCTCAAGAAAACCTCCAGGATTTCCACGCAGATCAATCACGAGGCGGACCATTCCTTGCTGTTTCAAGAGAGCGAGCGACTTGCGGAATTCAGTAGCCGTTGTTGCAATGAAACGACTCAGTCGAAGATATCCTGTACGATTATCGAGCATAAAAGCAGCATCAATACTCGACGTGGATATTTTCCCTCTTGTTACCGTAAAATCTAAAATTTTGCCGCTGAGAGGCCTGAATATTTTTAACCGTACTGTTGTTCCCTGCTTTCCTCTGAGTTTTCTGAGTACCTCCTGCTGAGTAATCCCGACAGAGGAAACCATATCGATCGAAATGATGCGGTCGCCGGGAGCAATCCCTGCCACAGCGCTCGGCCCGCCCGAAAGGGGGGTAACAACAAGAAGTGAATCATTGACAACATCAAACTCTATCCCTATCCCATCAAAATTGCCATCGAACTCCGCCTGCGAATAGGAAACCTTTTCCGGCTCCAGGTATACCGTATGAGGGTCCAGATACTCAGCCATTCCCTGAATTCCTGCACCGGAAAGACTGTCGCCGTTAACGTAATCAACATAAAACTCTTTCATCAAGCTATAGGCCTCAAGAATTTTTTTTTGCTCCTCAAACTTGCCTTCCCTGCTTCCATTAAGCCTGGCACCAAGAAAAACACCAAACGCGAGCACAACAAGCATCATGACAATGGTCAGTATTCGGGACATGAAAGAGTGGGTTAGTTACCAGTATAAAAACTTGCGTGATTAAATCGATGAGTCACAGTTTACCTATCGCCGATCAAAATCACAAAAAAACTTTGCGTTAGCACCGGACCGCTCTTTTTACCTGAACAAATAACACCTCCAATAAATAAAAGCAAGAGACTGATAAAACGAGATAAAACAAAGGAATATAATACTTTAATACAGGATTTATTCTTTATGGTAATGATTTTCAAACAGGTTCAATAAAATTTATTGCATAGTTATTGGTCATAATATAATGACAATATATCACGTTTATTATAAATATACCTCTCAATAATAACTGATAATAACCTGACATTAAATACATTATTTGGAAATTAATAATGATCATTTCAAAATTCTATACGGTATAACAATTTTTTCTATTACCCAATTAAATTAAATTTAAAATCCCAATAAATACATAATTAAAACTTTAGATAAAAACACCTAACTTATTCAAATAAAATATTTTAGATCATCTTATATAAGAAATAAATTATTTTGTTAACATTAAAATAAACCAATAATAATAAAAAATTATTAATTCAATTATAATTGAACGATTTAACACTTATTCTGTTTATCATTCAATATTTTTTTCGATAAATGATAAAATCATCCACCTTCTACTTTTATCACCATAACGATGATAAGTGTAAAAGGTAAATGATTTTAATTTAAATTAACCGATGTGATTGACTGAGAAGTGATTTGAATAATCAATGAGGATGAGGAGATAAATTCAATTTTAATCTCCTATTGCATTTAGAATTTACATTGAACTATCAGCTCAAGCTCAAGACTTGCATCAAGAGGTAATTCCGCAACGCCCACAGCACTTCTTGCGTGAACACCCTGCTCTCCCAAAATTGCATGCAGCAACGATGAAGCTCCGTTAGCAACAAGATGCTGGCTGGAAAAGAGCTGCTCGCTGGCAACATAGAGGGTGAGCTTGACAACTCTTTCAATACTGTCAAGCGTTCCCGTAACTGATTTGATTGCTGCAAGGGCATTGATAAGGGCAATGTTGGAGGCTTGAACTGCGTCCTGCATGTTGGAATCATTAACCTTTCCTTTTCCGCCGGGCTCGACCAGCTTGCCATTCTGAAGAGGAAGCTGACCAGAGGTATAGACAAGGTTACCGGTGCGCATAGCAGGAGAATAGAGGCCGGCAACGGTGGCTAGCTGTGGAAGGATAAAACCTGCTGTAATAATTCGTTCTTCGATACTGTCCATAATTAATAAAGAGTTAACCTGGTTAAGAAAAAAATTGCAGCGCAGAAAAGCCGGCCCACTGCGGTGTTTGTTGCAATTAGAGCTAAAATTATTTATAGTCACAGAGAAATCAAAGCATTTAAAGTCATCATGGAGCATAAAAAAACGCAGGGTACTCCCCTGCCGCATCTCTACCTGATAAGCAGCGGACAAGAAAATCCTGCCAGCGGAGCACTGCTTCTTGAGCAGCTCAATCTTCTTCCCCGCACTCTCTGCTGTATGGTGCAGATTCGCGAAAAACAACTCAATGCAAAACAGCTTTTGACGCTGGCAGTGCAGGCAAGAGGATGCGCCCTGCCCGATGGCTCCATGCTTCTTGTCAATGAACGGGTTGATATTGCTCTTGCAGCCCACCTTGACGGCGTTCATTTGCCGGAAAGCGGCTGTCATCCCGACAAACTTCGCCCTTTTGCCCCGAACATGATCTTCGGCTGCAGTGTCCATTCTCCCGAATCTCTCCGTATCGCAGAGAAATCAGGTGCCGATTACCTGTTGTTCGGACCCGTTTTTGACACCCCTTCAAAACGAAAATATGGAGCCCCTCAAGGCCTCGAAAAACTTGGACAGATTTGCCGGTCAACCACACTTCCAGTCTTTGCGCTTGGTGGCATAACTCCTCAAAATGGAGCGCACTGCATGGCCGAAGGCGCTTACGGAATAGCCGGCCTCTCAATCTTTCAGGAGAGGCACCGATTTGTTGACACCCTTGAACAATTTTATCGAATTGTCTCCCTATGATTCCCTTATCTCCCTTTCTCTGCGTCATAACCGATGAAGCACTTTGCCCGGTCACCATTGCAGCAATGGCCCTTAAAGGGGGGGCTGCCATGATACAGCTCCGCCATAAAAGTGCATCCGGCAGCCAGCTCTTTTCATGGGCAGTTGAAATCCGTAACCAGTGCAAGAACTACCGTTCACTCTTCATTATTAACGACCGGGTGGATATTGCCATGGCGAGCGGAGCTGACGGCGTGCACCTCGGTCAGCAAGACATGCCAGCCACCGTTGCGCGAAAATTGCTTGGAAAAAAGTGTATTATCGGAGTTTCCGCATCCTCTCTTGAAGAGGCTCTACAGGCAGAAAAGGATGGTGCAGACTATATCGGGTTTGGTCATATCTATCCGACCCTTTCAAAAGAGAAAGGATTTGCACCACTGGGAACAAAAACGCTTCAGCATGCGGCGACCTTTATCTCCCTGCCAATGATAGCAATTGGAGGGGTAAGCCCTGAAAACGCAGCATCCCTGATCTCCTGTGGAGCAAGCGGTGTCGCAGTCATCTCGGCAGTCACCAGAACAGATGATCCCGCCATGGCTGCAAGGGAGCTTGTTGCCGCTTTAAAGGGAAATAATGCATGAAAAGAGCCTACACGACCGTACTCACCATTGCGGGATCAGATGGGAGTGGAGGAGCTGGCATTCAGGCAGATCTCAAAACATTTGCAGCACTTGAGTGTTACGGATTATCGGTCATAACCGCGCTGACAGCTCAAAATACCATGGGGGTCAGCAGCGTCTACCCACTTGCTGAAACTTGCGTTATTGATCAATTCAGGGCCATTGTCGCTGATATCTCAATAGATGCGATAAAAATCGGTATGCTTGGAAGCGCCGCCATGGTCAAAACCGTGTCGTCATTACTCCGGGAGATGAAGCATAAGCCTCCTGTCATTCTGGACACCGCTCTCAGCTCTTCGGGAGGGAGAACTTTTTTTCCTCAAGAGGCTCTTCCTCTCATGAGAGCAGAGCTTTTCCCCCTTGCCACCCTGATTACGCCGAATCTGCCGGAAACCGCTCTTCTCACTGGCATGAAACAACCGCCGGAAACGCAGCAAAAGATAGAGGAGGCGGCTCTGCAACTCCATAATACCGGCGCTGCCTCTGTCCTTGTAAAAGGAGGGCATAGCGAAAGCGACGAGTGTCGTGACTGCCTGTTCTTTGAGAATCGTTTTTTCTGGTTCAGCTCAAAAAAAATCATCACCAGCAACAGCCATGGTACCGGCTGCACGCTCTCATCAGCCATTGCTGCCTTCATGGCCAAAGGAGAAAGGACTGACAATGCTGTAAAAAAGGCTAAAACCTACCTTGATGAAGCGCTGCATGCAGGGAAAAACTACCGTCTTGGAAACGGAAATGGCCCCCTGCATCACTTTTACAGGCTTTGGTAATAAGTTATTGTACTCCTCGGGGTGGGCGACCAATTGAATAATAGATAAATCCGAACTGCTCCATAAATTCCGGGCTATAGATATTTCTGCCGTCAAAAACGACCGGGTGGCTGAGATCTCTTTTAATCATCTCAAAATCTGGACTGCGGAAAACAAGCCATTCGGTCAAAACCACAAGCGCATCGGAACCTCTCACCGCATCATCAGGGCTCAAGGCATAATAAATACCATCACACTCTCCGTATATCCTTCTGACCTCATCCATGGCGACCGGGTCATAAACTCTGACGTTTGCACCCTCTTCCAAAAGTTCTGCAATTACCCTGCGGCTCGGAGCTTCACGCATATCGTCAGTATTCGGCTTGAAGGAGAGCCCCCATAGAGCAAATACCTTCCCCTTGATATCCTCCCCAAAATGCTTTCTGATTTTCCTGACAATAGAGCTCTTCTGGTCATGATTGACCGCCTCGACAGCCTGCAGAATCCTTGAATGATAACCATGCTTGTGAGCGGTTCTTTCGAGCGCCTGCACATCCTTGGGAAAACAGGATCCTCCATACCCAATACCGGGATAAATAAACGAGAATCCGATCCTTGAATCTGAGCCTATCCCCCTTCTTACGGCTTCAACATCGGCACCAACCCGTTCGGCAATATTGGCAATCTCGTTCATGAAACTGATTTTTGTTGCAAGCATGGCGTTTGCGGCATACTTGGTCAGTTCGGCTGAACGGATATCCATAGCGATAAAACGTTCATGACTGCGGTTAAAGGGAGAATAGAGAAAACGCAGTAACTCCTTGGTTCGCGGATCATCGACTCCAACAATGATCCGTTCTGGTTTCATGAAGTCATTAACCGCATCGCCCTCCTTGAGGAATTCGGGGTTTGAAACAACATCAAAATCAATATTGACCCTTCTTTCCTTGAGAACCGAGCTTATTTTTTCCCTGACCAGGTCAGCCGTTCCAACAGGCACCGTTGATTTATTGATGACGATCCGATACTCCTGCATCAACGTCCCAATACTTTCAGCAACACTGAGAACATGGCGCAAATCCGCAGAGCCATCTTCATCGGGCGGAGTGCCAACAGCAATGATTTGGTAGAGCCCGAATTCCACCCCTTCCCGAATATCCGAGGTGAACTTTAAACGACCTTCCCTGACGTTTTCAACAACAATTTCATCCAGACCTGGCTCATGGATCGGAATTTTGCCCTCCCGAAGACTATCAATCTTCTGCTGGTCAATATCAACACAAAGCACGTCATTACCGACTTCCGCAAAACAGGCACCAGTCACAAGCCCCACATAACCCGATCCAAATATGGTTATTTTCATTATTACCCAGTTTTTTTTCTATTCTACAACGATCACCAGACACCGGGATTTTTGCCAGAAAGCACTTTCATCGCGGATAAGAAGCAGCGAAGAGGTTTTACCTCCAACCAGTTCGTAAGAACCTGCGGTATGAGGTGTTATAATTTTAAGACTCTTCAGTGGCTTGTCCAAAAACAGATCTTTTGTTTCCGTGATATCAATTTTTTTGAAGCGATCAATATTAAAATCTGCCGCCAGACGGGACTCGCTGCCGAAAAGCTTCTCGAGAGGATTGATACGTACCAGGATACCTTTGTCTGCAAGTTCATTAATGGTGCCGGAAATATAATAGGCCGTATAGAGCTGAACTTCCTGATCCTGGATATACTCATCCAGAACATCAACTGTTGCCATAAGAGAGGAGAGCTGCTTGTTCAGACTCTGAACATGACCCTTGAGGGTGTTCACCTCGCCATCCTTTGTATTGATAGCAACTTGCAACTCCGCCACAAGCCGGTCAAGAGATTCTACACGATAGGAGGATGACCTGTTCTCCTCTTCGAGCTTCCGTACAAGATTCTTGCTTGCCACAAGCGTTGAATCAATAAACCGGATACTCGACGCAATATCCTTGCCAATCTGCTCAACATTCTGACTCTCCTTGCCCTCAATCCCGGAAGAAAGACGTTCAACAACAGACTCTTTCTGCTGAATCCGTCCCAGATTTTTCTGTACCTGGGCAAGAATAGCCATCATTGATTCAATATGCTCCTGTTGGGGATCATGCTTTTGCTTCTCTGGGCTGCAAGACGCGAGAAGCAGAAGAAACGCAAAAAAAACAACCCCGGCACCCCTGAGTCGACTATCTCTTAAAGCCATTGAATCCATTGATTAACCCCCTCTTTTGTACCATACCACCTGGTATGTGGTGTTGGCAGATGTTCTGCATCCGGAATAGTAACATTTTCAGCGCCCTCAAGAAAACAGCTTTGTGCAGGAACAATCCCGTCACCTCTCACCTTGCCCTCTTCAAAAACGCTTTTGTAAAACCTGAAGCACATTTTTTCGACAACGCTCCCTTCAGGATTGCCATAATACTTATCGCTGACGACAGAAACAACATGACATCGCTCAAAAAAATCAGCCGTCAAATGGCTGAAAATAAAATCTGTCTTGATCCTTGCATAATGCTCATGAGTGTGAAACGGAGTACCAAGGGTAATCAGCTTTCCAACACCCCTCCCTGGATGGTAAACATCCCCCTGAAACGTTTTTTCAAGCAGATAAACCATCGCAACGGTTCCTCCCCCACTATGGGCTACAAAGGTTATTGGCTCACCAGGAAATTTTCTCTCCATTGCCCTGACGGTGCGGTCAACTACTTTCATGACACGGTTTGTGGATCTTTCCGGTGACGGGGGAAATCCAATCCAGTCAACAAGAGAGAGAGGCACAATGGCGACTCTCTCTTGAGGTATATACCCGGCAATTGCCTCTTTCATCGTACCGTACAGTGTATCCCAAAAAAGCACTCCTGGAATGATTACTACGGGATTGTGAGGTACAGTCATCATGGTCGTTCATGTTGATTGAGTTACTCTTGCAACACTTGTACTATCAAGACCATTTTTTCAGTAATTCAACAAGCAGAGCAACACCGAAACCAGTCCCTCCATTTACTTTTCCTGAAGCTTTTGGAATAAACGATGGCCCGGCGATGTCGATATGAGCCCAATTTTTATGCCCATCAATAAATTTTTCCAGAAATTTGGCAGCGGTCACCGAACCGGCACCACGCCCTCCTGTATTGTTGACATCGGCAACATCAGACTTTATCTGTTCGCCATAAAGATCCCAAAGCGGCATCCGCCATACCTTTTCACCTGACTGCTGCCCGGCTTGATAAATTTCATCGGCCAGCTTGTCATTGTTGCAGAAAAGACCAGCGACAGCATAGCCAAGTGAAACAATGCAGGCTCCTGTCAGGGTCGCAACATCTACAACGACATCGGTTTTATATTTCTCTGTCGCATAACTCAGAGCATCAGCCAGAATAAGACGTCCCTCTGCGTCAGTATTGCCAACCTCAACAGTAATTCCGGAATAGGTTGTAATAACATCACCTGGCTGCTGGGCCTTGCTTCCTGGCATATTGTCTGTGGCAGGAATCAACCCTATGACATGAAGAGGAAGCCCAAGACGGGCAGCAGCCTCAACCGCACCCAGCACACTGGCAGCGCCGGACATATCCGACTTCATCTCCCCCATATTTTCGGAAGGCTTGAGCGAAATACCGCCAGAATCAAAGGTAACTCCTTTCCCGACAAGGGCAATAACGGCCTTGACTTTTCCTTTTGGCTTATAGTCAAGCACAGTAAAAGTTGGAGGATGATGGCTGCCTTTGTTCACCGCAAGCAGACCGCCCATACCAAGTGACTCAATCTCTTTTTTATGAAAAACTGTCACCTCATAACCATACTTTTTCCCGGAATCCACTGCGGCTTTTGCAATATCTCCCGCATGCAGATGATTTCCCGGAAGATTCACCATATCCCTGGCCATCTTCTGGCATGAAGCAATAATTTTTCCATCAGAAGCGCCTTTTTCCGCCTCCTCATAAACCCCGGAATCAACCCTTAACAGCAGTTCCGCAATACCTTTCGACTTTTCGCCGGCACTCTTTTTGTCAAGCTTGCCGCTTTTCAGACGATCAAACCGGTATGAGCCGGTACAACAGCCCTCGACAAGGGCAGCAACCAGCGTCTCGACAGGCTGCCCGGTGGCGGCAGCGAGCGCCTCAAGACCAGAGCAGTCAACAGCAATTTTTTCGATTTTTAAATCCACAGCTTTGGAGGCAAACGAAACTGCCGCCTTGCGCCAATCATCAATCGTTTTTCCTTCTCCAATTCCAAGAAGAGCAATCCTTGCCGCACAATACTCCGTCCTGCCACCATACAACACAACAATCTCGCCAGCCTCAGCCTTAAAATCATTCAAGACCTGAATATCAAACCCTGCTTCAGCAAGCGCCTTTCCAGCCTCTGTTTTCAGCTCAATACTGCTGAATGGCAACACAAGAAGATCGGCGGAGACACTTTGAAGATCACTTTTTGTTACTATTATTTTCATACTTTCAATCATCCATGTTAACGTATTGACACCTACTTATCCTGATTTTTGAGGAACAGCCTGAGATCTTCCAGCAACACTTTCTGTGCTTTATCGGAAGAAAACGGAAAAAGACATCCGGCGGCATTCATGTGGCCACCACCCCCATACTTTTTAGCCAACTGATTGACATAAATGTTCCCACGCGACCTGAAACTTGCCTTGGTTCTGCCATCCTGCATCTCAACCATCAAAACAGCAATACGCACTGATGGAACACTTAAAAGGTAACGAATGATAAGATCGGTATCAAACAGTTTACTACCGGTCGCCTTGAGCATATCCTGCGATATGAAAAGCCAGGAGATATTTCCATGATCAAGAATGGTAATGGCGCTCAGGGCTGCGCCAAGAAGTTTGAGTGCATTGGGTGTCAGTGAGTTATAAATCCTGTCGTAAATCTCTGACGCATCAGCACCCTTGCTCACGAGATCTCCGGCAAGCTGATAAACATAGGGAGTTGATTTGGGAAATCTGAACGAACCGGTATCCGTCATAACTGCCGCATAAAGTGCTTCAGCAACTTCCGGCGTAAACAGCTCACGACCCAACCTTGCCTGAAGCGCATAAATAAGACCGTAGACAAGTTCACCCGTCGATGACGCATAATTTTCGCAAACCATAACATCGCAAAAATCATCAGGGTCAAGATGATGATCAACGCAAAGCAGTTTCAAACGACCAATTTCTTTCGAAAAACTCACATGAGGCCACAATGGGCCCATTCTATCCCGTAAATTAGCGTCAAGCAGAACGACAACATCACAAAGCGACAGCTCCTGAATAGCCTCCTCACTTTTGTTATCAAAAAGAGCCATGGGGTATAACCGCTTGAGAAAAAGGTAGTTCGGGGGAACTTCAGTTGGATTGACAATAGAAACCTCTTTGCCGAGAGCCCTGAGCACAATTGCGAGGGCAACCTCGCTCCCGAGGCCGTCGCCATCAGAATTTTCATGGGTTGTAAGAACAAAATACTGACCTTCAAGCAGCATATCGATGACCGGAGACCATTCCTCGGCTGTAAGTGTCCGACCATACTCGGGAACTATCATTAGTTGGTGATAACTTTAATAAAGCAAAAAACCCAATTTATGCTTTTTTCCCCGTTTTATATAATTTGTGAGGTATACTGTTTTTTTTATAAATCAGGCACCTTAATAATCAATGACCGCAACCCTGCCCAACATTATCGATCTGACCCTCAAAGAACTTCAGCAGGCAATGAGCTTGCTGGGAGAACCCTCATTCAGGGCCACCCAGGTTCACCAATGGCTTTTCAGCCACTCTGCTTCAAGTTTTGATGACATGACCACCCTGAGCCTTGCCTTACGCAAAAAGCTTTCGGTAACTTACTCAATCCATCATGCGGAAGTGATTGATCAGCTTGAAAGTCTTGAAGACAACAGCGATAATCCAACAAAAAAAATCCTGCTGAAACTCCCCGATAATGAAACGGTGGAAAGTGTGCTCATTGCCTCTTCCGGAAGAAGAACTGCGTGTGTCTCATCACAGGTCGGGTGCCCGTTTCAATGCCATTTTTGTGCAACAGGGACAATGGGATTCCGGCGCAATCTCAGCGCAGGAGAGATTACCGGGCAACTCTATGCCCTTAATGAGATGGTTGCCGCCAAAGAACCTGGTGCCACTATTACCAATATTGTTTTCATGGGAATGGGAGAGCCTCTGCTGAACTCGGACAACGTTATCGAAGCCATTCTCACCCTGAGTTCGAGAAATTACAGCTTTTGCCTTTCGCAGAAAAAAATAACCATTTCGACCGTTGGAGTCATTCCTGAAATTCAGCGACTCGGAAAGTCAGGCATGAAAACAAAACTTGCCGTCTCACTTCATACCGCCGATCAGCAGAAACGTGAATCACTGATGCCTCTGGCCGCACGGCAATACCCCCTGAACGAGCTGAGCAAATCACTTGCTGAATATACTGCATTGACGGGAACACCTGTTACCATCGTCTATATGCTTCTCCGAGGAATCAATGACTCACTTGACGACGCAAAACAGCTCGTGCGATTTTCCAGAAGCTTTTTATGCAAAATAAATTTGATTGATTACAATTCAATCATTAATATCAGGTTCAATCCTGTTTACGATGCTACCAGGGAACTGTTCCAGCGATACCTCTTTGATTCAGGACTGCATGTCACCATCAGAAAGAGTTATGGAACAACCATTAA
The DNA here is from genome assembly GCA_903994455.1 of uncultured Chlorobiaceae bacterium. GTDB lineage: Bacteria > Bacteroidota > Chlorobiia > Chlorobiales > Chlorobiaceae > Chlorobium. The sequence goes on from CAJEXI010000006.1 coordinate 105,122, forward strand.
TGCAGCATGCGGGCAACTGGCAACAACGAGGTATGCTGACCCGCAATAATCTCTTAACAGTCTCAAATTATGGAGTTGATCGATTTTATTCCTTTTAAAACTGAATTTCAGAAAGCTTGCCTTGGTCTTACCATCAATACAACGCACACTTCAGAAAAACCTGTTTTTGAGGAGCTGAAGGTACGTCGGTACGACAAGCCAGTTTCCGACATCTCAGCATTTATTGTCAACAAAATTGATCACTGGATTGGCTGGACTCTGATAAGCGAAAAAACGGCTGTCGGCGGTATGAGCACGATTCGTGCCGAGATCAGTTCATTTCTCCTTTTCGGCTTAAAAATCAGTGTCACTTTCGGACTTCTTGAGGAAAAAGATATCAATGACCGCCCCATCACGACGGTCAATGCCAAGGCTGAAACCCGTATCGAATCGAGGGGAGACCTCGGAGAGAGCCGCAGGGCTATCAGAATGATGCTGGGAGCAATGGATTTCGAATTCAAGGAGGAGCAGATCAGGGAAGAAGACTACCAATACCGTTCGCTGGATACGCTCGGAGCGGCAGCAGCGTCACAACAGATGTTTAATGAAGTCCGGTTGCAGCACCAACCAAAACCAGAAGGCAGCCCAAAATCCACAACCATCGAGTTCAAAAAAAAGCCTGCTGCTCAGACCATCCAGCTTAAACATACTACCCCAAGTAATGTGCAACCCATCCCGGATAGTCCTCCTTCTTTGCAGACCGCCAGTGTTGCCGATATGGCCGCAGATGAAACAAAACCATCGAAACCAAAAATCATAATTGTAACGACAAAAACAAACCAATAAAACCAGTTTGATGAGAATTATTTTACTAGGAGCACCTGGAGCCGGAAAAGGCACACAATCGAACTATATATCAAAAAACCTTGATATACCGCAGATATCGACAGGTGACATGCTGCGTTCTGCCGTCAGCGCAGGAACACCGTTAGGTATTGCAGCAAAAAAAGTCATGGATGCAGGCCATCTTGTCTCCGACGAGATCATTATCGGCCTTGTCAAGGAGCGCTTGACCCAGGCAGACTGTGCCAATGGATGCTTGTTTGACGGCTTTCCCCGGACACTTGCCCAAGCCGAAGCATTAAGAAATGATGGAATCCTCATCGACCATATCGTTGAAATCAGTGTTGACGATGAAGACATTATTCAGCGCATGAGCGGCCGGCGTGTACACCTCGATTCTGGCAGAACCTACCATGTACGCTTTAATCCCCCAAAAAGGGAGAATATTGATGATGAAACCGGCGATCTTCTTGTCCAAAGGGAGGACGATAACGAGGTCACCGTGAAAAAGAGGCTTCAAGTTTATCATGCACAAACTGCCCCGCTGATTGAGTATTACATGAGCTTGTCGCAGAGTGGTGCCACTGACGCTCCACGTTTTCACAAGATTCATGGAACAGGGAAAGTTGAGGAGATCCGCGACAGGATTCTTGAAGCCCTTGTATCCTGAAGAGCAAAACAAGTTTATTCATTAAAAAAAGTCAGTGCTCCGGTACTGGCTTTTTTCATTCGTCACCATGTATGCACTGACCGTTTCAGAAAAATTTTTCAGGGGAGAGACGTTTCTTGTTGTGATACCTGATACTCTGAAACATGATATTCTACCAGGATGCATGGCGCTGCTTTCTCTTGCTCAAGGAAATGGAACGGTATCGATCGGCTACATTCTGAGCCTGAAAGCAGAACCTGATGGAGAGAGCGCCAGCAACATAGAGATATCTGACGTGCTCTACGGCGGTCGCCCCGTTCTGAACCACTCCCTCCTGCAACTAACAGAGTGGATGGCCGACTACTATCTCACACGGAGAATCGACACGCTCACCTGCGCCCTTCCGGCAGCAGTTCGAACCACCGTTCATGATGTTGTGGAAATGAGCGGCTTTGCACTGAACGCCGAAGTTCCGAAAATCATCAACACCGCTCTCCGTCGTTCCATCCTGAAAATCATGACCACGGAGAAGCGGCTGACCGTTCCCCAGCTTCAGCGACGGCTTGGAAAAAAGCAGCTTTACCGCACCCTCTCGGAACTTGAACGGGGCGGCCATCTGTTGCTGACCAAGAAATTTTCATCCACAACACCAAAGCAGAAAACTGCTTACTGTCTTTGTAACCCATTGTCAGAAGAGGCCGAGCCGGGCCTTGCGAACTCTCCGAAACAGCTTGAGACCCTGAAGCTCCTTGCATCACTGTATCCTGAATGCGTTTTTCCTGAAACCATCGGAGCCTCGAAAGAGACTCTTAACATACTCGTAAAAAAGGGGTTTGCAGAAAAAGTTCAGAAAGAGGTAACGAGCAGCTTCTCTACCGGCTTTACTGAAAAACCGCAATCACCAAAAGATCTGACTGATTTACAGAAAAAAGCGCTTGACCAGCTCCAATCTGCTTTTGAAAAGCAGGAATATCACACCTTTCTCCTTCACGGTGTCACCGGCAGCGGCAAAACCCTGGTTTATATCGAATTTCTGAAAACCGTCATTGCCGCAGGAAAAACCGCAATTGTTCTGGTACCGGAAATTGCCCTGACTCCGCAAACAGCAGGCAGGTTCCGTGAACATTTTCATGACGACATAACCATTCTCCACAGTGCCATGAGCAACCAGGAAAAATATGATGCCTGGCACAGCCTCCGCCTTGGAAAAACAAAAATCGCCCTTGGTGCCCGTTCAACCATTTTTGCCCCTCTCGACAACCTCGGAGCAATCATTGTCGACGAAGAACACGACGCAGCATACAAGCAAGACCGAAATCCCCGTTATCATGCCCGCGATACGGCTGTCATGAGAGCAATGTTCAGCAAGGCAATCTGCGTGCTCGGCACGGCAACACCATCATTCGAATCATACCACAACGCCCAAAATGGTAAATACACCCTTGTCAATCTGCCAGAACGGATTGATGGAGCAACCATGCCCGTCATCAGTCTTGTCTGGATGAAAGATAATCCAAAGGCTTCCGCATCTATTTCGGAGCTGCTCTACCGCCAGATAGCACTTCGCATGGAAAAAAACGAGCAGGTCATTCTGCTGCAAAACCGACGGGGCTTTGCCGGAAGCATCTTCTGCCTTGCCTGTGGTCATATCCCGCTCTGCAAGTTTTGTAATATTCCTCTCGTCTACCACTCCACCCAAAAACATCTCCGCTGCCACTACTGCGGCCATACCAAGCCCTACACCGCATCATGCGAAAAATGTTCATCCACCGAACTGTTTTTTAAAAGCAGTGGCACCGAGCGCATTGAAGAAGAGCTGCAAACACTCTTCCCTGAAGAAAAGATTCTTCGGATGGATGTTGACACCACCACAACCAAAGGCTCACACGGTCGAATTCTGAAAGAGTTTCACGAGCGCAAAGCCCGAATCCTGCTTGGCACACAAATGGTTGCCAAAGGACTTGATTTTCCGGCAGTTACCCTTGTCGGGGTTCTCATGGCTGATATTGGCCTTAATATTCCCGACTTCAGGGCATCAGAACGAATATTTTCTCTCCTCACGCAGGTGGCCGGACGCGCAGGACGCGCATCAATGCCGGGCGAGGTCTATTTGCAGGTGTACAACAAAGAGAGCGACGTTTTCACCGCTATTCTGCAAGGCAGCTACGAAAAGTTTTTTCTTCAGGAGAGCATTATCAGAAAAGCGCTGCTCTACCCCCCTGCATCCCGACTCATAAAATTTGAATGCACCTCGGAGGATGAAAAACAGGCTGAAGCGGCAGCGCTTTTGTGCAAAGAGACCCTCGCCCGACACCTTCCGGCTGAAAGTGGCCGCATCCTTGGCCCGGCACCCGCAGGCATTGCCAAAATCAGAAATCGTTATCGATACCATGTGCTCGTCAAACTCACCGGCGGCAAGCTTTCGCCACCATTTGTCAAACAGTTGAGCGATGATATTACCACTCGCTTTCGAACAGCAGGAGTTGTTTTTACCATAGATGTTGATCCCCAAAACCTCATGTAGGGCAAGATCCCGGGTCTCACTATCGGCAATACTCTCTGGAGTGACCAACAGTACAACCCCATGCGCGGCCTCAAGTTCAGCAATGGTTTCAAGTTTCAGAACGCCTTGCATCAGGGTCAGCGTCACCATATCGCAGTATGCGACTGTACGGCGATTTCGAGGGGCTTGCTCTCATCGTTCTCCTGAGGCAAAAATAATGCTTATTTGTAAACTCTCTGATGTAACTATATTCTGCTGACAGGGCCGCATAAATACCGCGTCTTGCTGTATGACTTTAACTGACAGTAATATAACCATTTGTCTATTTCTGGCGCAACCAAATCACGGAAAAGAACCATACGTTTGAACATCATGTCAAAAATATCATTACAAAAAAAGCTGTTCGCTACGCTTATTATAGTACTCTCAAGCATTTCGCCTTCCTTATCACAATTCCATGCGGCAGAATCTGTTGCTTTTGCCAAAGAAGAATCCGGCGAACTCAATCTCTCTGCCACCAAAGCCCTTTTTGACACTCATTCGGCATGTTTTGTCGATGCACGTTCCGAGTATGTCTATTACAAATCACATATTAAAGGAGCCATTTCTCTTTCGGACAGCAGGTTTGACGAGCAGTTTCCTGATTTCAGGCAAAAAAAAGCCATTGAAACCCTCATGGTGGTCTATTGCGCTGAGCCCAGTTGCGGAAAGGCCAGAAGTGTTGCAAAAAAACTGATGAAAAATGGCTACAAAAATGTCAAGGTTTTTTCAGGCGGGCTGATCGAATGGGCTCAAGCAGGGTTCCCAATGGAAGGATGAGCTTCCGTTGAAGCAACGCCTTGCCACATCATAAACAAGGAAACGCAAAAACGCCTATGACCAGGATTGGCTTTTCATCAGCATTAATCACCGTTCTGAGGCTCATGCTCGGTGCCTTTTTCATCATATCGGGATATGAAAAACTCCTGGATCTCAAGTTTTTCAGCCTTGTTATCGCTGAATACCAGATTCTGCCCTCATTGCTTATCCCCGGCATTGCGCTCCTGTTTTCCCTTTGTGAACTTCTCTGCGGGACGATGCTTTTCATCGACCTGTTCTCGCGGTTCAGTTCCTCGGTAATGCTCTGCCTGATGGTTATCTTTATCGCCGCCATGATCAACAATGTTATGAGAGGCCTTGGGCACGAATGCGGCTGCTTCGAGTTTCTTTCCCGATGGTACGGACTGAAAGAGGAGATCGGTATCGTTCCGATTGTTCGAGACATCCTGTTTTTCATCCTCTTACTCCCAATCGCGTTGTTTGGCAGCAACAGAATTCCATGGAAAAAAGAGCAGAAATGAATGACTCTTCTGACCTGTCACTGTTCCATAGAGGTAACTCTTCATCTGCTCTACAATCAATCCACAGAAAACCGCCGAAAAATCATTAACTTCACCCCCAAAACCAGCCCGCTCTATACAGCGGCGCTTTTTCCACCAACCTTCAACGCTGCACCCTTTGGCTCTCGACTACTCCACCCTGAACCTGCTCCGTCAGAACCACCCTGCCTGGCGCCTCCTGTGCGCCCAGCATGCCCCGCTGGTGGCCGGGTTTCTGCACCGGGTCTTTATTGTGCCCAATGTGCGGATTCTCTCGCAGGCCGATCTGGTTGAGGCGCTGGAGGATGAGCTGTTTGCGTTGCGCCAGCAGCTCGGTGCCGATCAGTTTCCCAATACAGCGCAAAGTTACCTGAATGAGTGGGCCGAGAACGACAAGGGGTGGCTGCGCAAATTCTATCCGGACGGGACGGATGAGCCTCACTTCGACCTGACAGCCTCCACGGAAAAGGCGCTGGCCTGGCTGGAGGGGTTGACTGAGCGTGCGTTTGTGGGCACCGAGTCACGGCTGCTTACCCTCTTTGAACTGTTGCGTCAGATGAGCACGGGAAGCCAGGCTGACCCGGAGGTACGGATTGCCGAGCTGCAAAAGAGGCGTGACGATATTGATGCCGAAATTGCCCGCATCCGTGCCGGTGAGATATCGTTGCTTGATGATACCGGCCTGAAGGATCGCTTCCAGCAGTTTCTGCAACTTGCCCGTGAGTTGTTGACCGATTTTCGCGAGGTGGAGCATAACTTTCGCACCCTCGACCGCCACGTGCGTGAGCGCATTGCCCTCTGGGAGGGGGCCAAGGGGGCGCTGCTGGAGCAGATCATGGGCGAACGTGATGCCATTGCCGATTCGGATCAGGGGAAAAGTTTCCGGGCATTCTGGGACTTTCTCATGTCGCAGTCTCGCCAGGAGGAGCTGAGTCTGCTTCTGGAGGAGGTGCTGGCCTTGCCGCCGATTGTCTCGATGCGCCCCGATAACCGTCTGCGGCGTGTTCACTACGACTGGCTTGAAGCCGGAGAGCATACCCAGCGCACCGTGGCTCGCCTCTCCGAGCAGTTGCGCCGTTTTCTGGATGACAAGGCGTGGCTTGAAAATCGGCGCATCATGGATATCCTGCACAACATCGAAACCCGGGCTCTTGACTTGCGCGTTGATCTCCCGCCAGGCGGCTTCATGCCTCTTGATGGCTCCTCTGCGGCCATCGAACTGCCTCTCGAAAGAACGCTCTATCGCCCTCCCTTCAAGCCATTGATTGCAGGAGTCGCCCTCGATGAAGGCGATGCGGAGATTGATACCGCCGTGCTCTACGCCCAGGTGGTGGTCGACCGGGCGGAGCTGTTGCGCAATATCCGTCTGGAACTTCAGATGCGCAGTCAGGTCACCCTCGGTGAGGTGGTTGAGCGTCACCCTCTGCGAAACGGGTTGGCAGAGCTGGTGGCCTATCTGCAACTTGCCGGAGAGTGGCCACGGACGACGGTGGATGAAGGGGTCGAGGAGCAGGTGCAATGGCAGAGCTCGACGGGCATAACCCGTGAGGCCACCTTGCCGCGTATTATCTTATTAAGAAACGGATGATGAACCATACAGTGAGTGAAAACAGCGGGGCCCCTTTTCATGGTCAGGAGCTCGCGTCAATCGTGGTTCCCCTGTTGAAAGGGGTGATCTACCAGGAGGATAACCCTTCGTTATGGGGTTCATTGCTCAACCTGATGGCCGCTGTTCGCGATTACGTGGCGGTACTTGGTCTGGAGTTAATCCTTGATGAGTCGGAAGGATACGCTTTTTTGCGATCGAATTCCGAGGGCGAAACGGAGGGGGCGAACAGCACTCCCCGACTGATGGCTCGCAGGCAGCTCTCCTACCCGGTCAGCCTGCTTCTGGCGCTCTTGCGCAAAAAGCTTGCCGAATTTGATGCGGGCGCTGGTGACACACGTCTGATTCTTTCGCGGGATGAGGTGGTTGAGCTGATCAGGATTTTCCTTCCCGCCGCCAGCAATGAGGTCAAGTTGATCGACCAGGTCGATTCGACGCTGAATAAAATCGCTGATCTTGGTTTTATCCGCCGTTTGCGTGGAGAGAGGCAGATGATAGAGGTGCGCCGGATTATCAAGGCCTTTATCGATGCCCAATGGCTGGCCGATTTTGATAAACGACTTGACGAATACCTGCAGCGACCGGTAAAAGGGATGGTGGGAGATGATGAGTGAGGCGCTGAACGCAGGTCGCTCAGTAAGTGAATTTGTGCTTGAGAGCGCTTTTGCTCGTGCCGAAGAGACTCTGGCCGATCGCCGTTCTTTTACCCTTGACGACGAACAATCGGGAGCATTTGTTGCTGCGCTTGATGCCCCACCACAAGAGTTGCCAAGGCTTTTCAGGAAAAGAGCATTTTTGAAAAAGCTCTCGACAATCAGGATTTGTCAATTGATTTTTTTCGTGATGTTCTGGTTGCACGGGCAGAGGAAAAAGTCGTTCTTGATGAAAAGCGAAATACCTCAAATGCCGCACGATGTTGAGCTTGATTTATACCTGTGGGCTTCGACGGAGAGAGTTGTTGAATCTCAAACCTGAGAATGTTGATGCGAATAGGCATTTACTGATAATAGTCAATGCAAAAGGAAAGAAAGAGAGTCATCCCCATATCGGATAAAGTGATTGTAATGTTGCGAGAATATTATAAAAAATATCGTTCCAGTATTTGGTTGTTTGAGGGGCAGGCACATGGTACACAGTACAGCGAAACCAGCTTGCAAAAAGTGTTAAAACATGCACTCGATTATGCAAAAATCAAAAAAACAGCAACGCTTCATTGGTTGCGGCACTCTTATGCAACACATTTACTGGAAACAGAAACTGATCTACGATACATACAAGAGTTATTAGGGCATAAGAGCAGTAAGACGATGGAAATTTATACACACGTATGGGAACCGATTTTACTAAAAAAATTCAACTCCCTTCGACAATTTGTGAAAAATATTGTACACCTCAAAGGTGTATAAAGCATGAAAGAATAGCTGGCTATATGCACCTTTTGGTAGGATATGGTGCATATATAAAGGAGTTAGGTGCCATAATAACATACCACAGTTTAACAAAGAGATTTACTATGAATGAATTTAATGCAATTGAAAAAGGGACGATTGATTGGTTTAATCACACAAAGTATCTTTATTGTAATAAAGACTTAAATGTTAAGTCTCCAATTAATACGACAACGAAAGTTGTAGAACTTGCATATAAGGCTCTTACAAATATACCTTCAAGCTTTACTACATCAAAAAAGGATATTAAAAATATACTTGACGGCTTTCTTGAGGAGTGTGATCTAATTGGATTTAATTTTAATGTAAGTTGGATTTGGGATCCCCAAGACAACAAAGGTGAATATTGCCTAATTCCGATATTCTTTGTTGATTCAAATAATTGTGGATTAGCCATGAGTAAGCATAGGAGAATTAAAAATTTAGCAAATATTGCTCAATCTTTGAAAGCGAAAGTTTTTGGTATTGGAATTAGTCCTGTTTTTGTATTTCCAATTTACTTTTGTTTAAATAGACAAATTGTAAATTCGATTTATAGCATATATAGTGATGAAAATGAATCATATTTCATACCGACAATTATAGATATTAATTCAAAAACTATATTGGATAAAAAGACATCATTTATACAATCTCTCTTTTCTGAAAATAATTGGGTTAAAAAATCGAGAATACCCGAGTTTATTAATTTTTGAATTTGATTGATAATAATAGTTAAAAAATTACGGCACCTAACAATGTATAAAAATAATAGCCGGTTCAGTAGTAAATTCGAGGGTTGTAGCCCGCTTCAGCTTTTGTATAACTTGGCAGGGATGAAGCCCGCAAACGGCTACTATTCTTATACAAACCGTTACCTGCGAGTGAGCTCATTCCAAGTTGACATTAATTCCTGTTGTCAACATGGTTTTGTGCTTCGGCATATAAGGTTGCCCAATTTCGGGTTCGGTATTGCTCGCCGATGGAGGAACCATCAAGAGCGAAATTTCAAGGGCAACTTCAAGTTTTGAAATGGTTTCGAGGGTAAGGTTTTCCCTCCCTTTGACAATTTTATTAACGTGCTGGGGTGATACACCTATTTTTTCAGCAAGCTCCTTCTGTGAAATGTTTTTTGCGCGTAACGTCCGCAGAATTCGCAACGCGATGGCCTGTGAATGTTTCAACCATCTCTCATTCTCTATTCTGTATTTCGCATCTTCTAACCATCCCGAGCACCCTTTTGCAGTTATAGCTGCAAGTTTCTCTTCAAGAGTATCAACGCCCATTTTTGTTATTATCCCTATGTGCGGAGGGTCAAAATCTGCTCGAAGACCTCTCGTCCATTGGTTGCGGTCTGAGCTACTCCATTGAGAAAAATCCGCACCCAATGGATCAGGTCATTACTGACTCGCTCCTGCGTCAGGGCATCATAATAGCTGGAGCGTTTACGTTCAAAGAAATCCGATAGGTAGAGGGATGGTTTAACCAGCAAGCCCATACTGACCAGGTAAAGCAGAATCATCAGGCAAGACGGGCAATGAGAATCACCATGTTTGAGTCGCAGATTCGATTGTTACGGCCATTGTCGCGCGCAACCAGTTGAACCGTTTCTTCAGTAAATCAAACTCTGGTCCAGATGTGATGAACTTCGCCTTGCCTTTGATCAAACAGCCTGCGCCCGGACCGTGGAGTCCCTTTACCTTGCTGCTTGCTAACGTAATGAGTACAATGGGGTTATACGCCACGTTTGCCTCTGTCTTGTTCATGTAACCTGCAGGTATCAACAAGCGACCATCCTCGGACATTGCCAAATAGGCATTCCAGGTATTGACCAAATGAGGTCCATCTTCTCCCAAGGTAGCAATGGCAACGACGCCATCCGCCTTCATCAGTTCTGGCATTACTTCCGGTAACATTATGTTTTTCTTTTGGTTATGTGTTGATAACGTCTGAATTCAGCGCTGAGCGAAACGAGTCCGCTGCAATGCAGTGCCAAGTGCCGGACGCTCAGGCGTAGGGATAAATGGATGACCAGCGGCAATATGTTCAGCTTCTGACTTTTTCAGATCAGCATAGATCGCCTGCAAGTCATAACCAAATTTAGCTGCGTGGGTATCACGTACAGCTCTTACTTCATCTACGATTTCGTCAATCCACATCTTCTTCTCCAAGTAGTTCTTCGGGGTGAAAATAAACGGCAGCGATAAGCCAATATCTTCGAGATGAGCAGCGATACCTCTTTGTATCTCCGGGTTTGCAATGTGCCGACTCAACGTCAGAAGATAATCAACGGCATTGACTGTGGCAATTGCAATGTGGAGCGCATCTTCAGCCGCCTTGGCTGGAATAATCCCCTTCACTATCAGCGAGTTGGCAATATCGAGTGCTTGCTCGGTTATCAAGATCAAGGGTACACTTTTCAGGAACTCAAGCGGCGGGAAAAGGAGATCTACTTTTTCAAGGATAAATCGGAGGATGATTTTATTCTCAAAACAGGTTTTGAGGTGACTGAGGCTATTCAGGTTTCAATAACCCTCAGTGATGCAATAACATGGCAATGGGAGATTCGCGGACTGACGGAGTGCTGCAACAAGTTCGGATTGCGCCGTGGCCTGATGATCAGGCATAACGGAGCAGAAAAGTTTGAGCATCATGAAATAGCCCTTACGGTCATGCCGCTCTACCGGTGGTTGTTACTGCAATAAGCTGCTCATTTATACATCGGCACCATCTATAACACATTTGATAATCACTCTATTCGTCATGACAAAGTCTGGCATTTTTTATATTCTCATGCTGACAGGAATAAAACAGAATTTTTCATGACTGCACAAACCGCCAAAACCGAAAAACTTGAGATCGCTCTTGCTCGTGCCGAAAAGACTCTGGCCGATCGCCGTTATTTTACCCTTGACGGCAAGCAATCGAGAGCATTTGTTGCTGCGCTTGATGCCCCACCACGAGAGTTGCCAAGGCTCAAAAAGCTTTTTCAGGAAAAGAGCATTTTTGAGCAAGCGCATACGTTATAGCAATCTACCGCACAACATTAACAACAGGCTTCTCATGAGCAGAGATCTCAAGCGAAAAGATGTAAAAAAACGAGATGAAAACGCAATTGAGGGAAATTCCGTTATCCAGTTGTCACTCGAAGGCCAGCTTGCCTTTGCCGAGGCTTTGCTGAATCCGCCAGAGCCCAATGCCGCATTGCGACGGGCATTCAAAAATCACGCTGCATTTTTTGGTACACGTTCATGCACCCAAAATCGAATCTCAGTGTTGAGAATTCGGCTATGAACCGCAATTAATTTTTACGCCACAAGAACTTATGGAGGGCTAATTTTATGTGGCAAGACCCGATAGTAAAAGAAACTCGTGAGCTTCGAGAAGAATACTCGGAGAAGTTTAACCATGACCCCGAAGCCATCTTTGATGATATCCTTAAACGTCACGGTAAATGTCAACAAAAATGTCGCGATTTTTAAAAAAAGTTACTACTGATAATCGGGGTTTAAGATAACCGTTTGAGGTGCCTCCCATACTTTGGCCTTACGAGTACCCC
>CAJEXI010000007.1 GCA_903994455.1 uncultured Chlorobiaceae bacterium
GAGTTAAAGGCTCAAGTGGAAGACGGAGTGGCTGAGTTTACGAAATCCGCGCAAAGAAAAATAGACAGGTACCTGGTCTGCTCAAAAAAGGGACGTGGTGGACAAGTGAAGGTTGGCTTCAACGACAAAGCCACCACCGAAGCAAAGAAATACTTCGGCTATTTCGCGCTTGTCAGCAATCAGAGCATGGATACGTTCACCGCGCTTGAAAACTATCGACTGCGTGAAAAAATAGAGGAACTCTTCGCGGTGAATAAGGGTGGGCTTGATGGCGCACGACCGCGCACATGGTACCCCGACAATCTGAGGGGAAGGCAGTTCGTGCAGTTTGTCTCACTGGGCTATCACTGCTTTCTGACAAAGAAAATCAAGGAAATGCGGGAAGGGCTTGGAAAGAACAAAAGCGAAAAGACCGCCGCGCTTGTCAAGCTCGAAAATAATCTGGACAAGTGGCTTGAGCAACGCTCACTCGCCCAGATTCTGGACTGGTTCGACTGCATTGAAACGACCCACGTGCAAACATCCATGGGTAACTACCGTTGGTCTACCGAATCAGTACAGAGAGACAGGTTGTTCCTGGAATATCTGGGAGTGCCCTGCAAATAGTGTGCGCTTTATCCTACTTTCAGGTTACGATCCATAACCATACGGTTGAAATAATTCAAAAAAAAATGGTGCCGATTCAGATGGTTTTTCTCAACTCAGGCAATTTTGGAGAACAGCGGTTAAAAAAACACACTGAAGTGATACCGACCGTCAAGGTGCAAGAGTGCGTGGGTTACAAAAAATATTGAAATATAATTTTTACAATTGAGTAGTTATATGATTATATAATAAAATAGATAAATCAGTGCAACTTTTTTCAGTAAAAAAAACAGTTCGATTCTGTTTTTATCCTCGGCGAGTTGCGCATTCCTTCGTGAAACGGGCTGGAGTGCTTGTCTGGTGATTGTAAAGGACCATTCAGTATTCGTTTAAACGATCAATAGAGCATTGATTCACTCCCCATTCCTTTTGCCAGCGGGAAACGCTATATTGTTCTCCGTTAATTGTTTTTGACTTATGGAGCTTGAACAGTATCACGTAACCCAACGCCTTTTATGAACGAGAGTCCCACCCTCTCCCCCGGCGAAGAGCGCATTACAGGCGTGGTTGAGAAGGTGACCTTTTTCAACGAATCCTCCGGATTTTCGGTGCTCCGCCTCGGCAGAAAAGGTGAGCGTGAATCGGTAACGGTTGTGGGCTATGTTGCGGCAGTCAATATGGGGCAACATGTCGAAGCTGTCGGTTGCTGGCAGAACGACAAAACGTGGGGGATCCAGTTCAAGGCGACGCATCTTGTGGTTATTCCGCCAGATACGCTTGAGGGTATCGGTAAATATCTCTCCTCTGGCATGGTCAAGGGGATTGGGCCGCATCTTGCGAAGGTGCTGGTGAAGGCTTACGGGATGGAGGTCTTTACCGTTATTGAGGAGCATTCTGAACAACTGCTTGGGCTTCCCGGTATTGGCAAGAAAAAGTTGCAGCAGATTGTTGCTGGCTGGTCGGAGCAGAAGGCGATTAAAAAGATCATGCTTTTTCTTCATTCGCACGGAGTGAGCACGTCGAAAATTGCCCGGATATTTCGGGTTTATGGCGATGATGCGGTGGCTGTGGTGAGTGCCAACCCCTATCGCCTGATCCATGATATTCCCGGAATCGGTTTTAAAAGCGCCGACCAGATTGCCCGGAACATTGGCATCCCCATGGATTCCTCCTTGCGTGCGCGGGCGGGCATTGGGTATACGCTTCAGGAACTCTCCCTTGAGGGGCACTGCAAGGTGCCTGAACCAATGCTGCTCGATGCCTTCCGGAGGCTGTTGACCATGCCTGAATCGGTTCTGGACGAGGCGCTCCGGCAGGAACTCTCCATTGGCACCATTGTTGCCGTTGAAGATGAGGGCCAAAAAAGTTACTACATGGTCTCACTTTATCGAGCCGAGACCGGGGTGGCCAGGAGCATCCGCCGTATCATGCGGGGAGCCCTTCCGTGGAAGAACCTTGACCCGGCAAAGGTGATTCCGACATCGGAAGAGAGGTCAGCCATTGAGTTGTCGGAGTCGCAGCGCAGTGCCGTGGCGCTTGCGCTGTCGAGCAAGTTTCTTGTTATTACCGGTGGGCCAGGCGTGGGTAAGACCACCATTATCAACACGATTCTCGACATTCTTGAGGCAGAGGATTTGACGGTGCTTCTTTGTGCTCCTACCGGCAGGGCGGCCAAAAGGCTGTCGGAGGCGACCGGTATGGAGGCGAAAACCATCCACCGGCTGCTTGAGTTCGACCCCTTTCAGCGCGACTTCCGGCGTTGCAAATCGAATCCACTTGAAGCTGATCTGGTTATTGTGGATGAGGCCTCCATGATTGATGTGGTGCTGATGAATCGACTGCTGGCGGCTATCTCCAGCCGTTCAGCCCTGATCTTTGCCGGTGACGTTGACCAGCTTCCCCCTGTCGGACCAGGATTTGTGCTTGCTGACATGATTCATTCCGAAGCTCTTCCGGTGGTGCGTTTGACCGAGATATTTCGGCAGGCTGAAAGCTCGATGATTATTGTCAATGCTCACCGTATCAACCGCGGTGAGTTCACCATTCCATCCCATGATGCAGGCGCAGAACTCTCTGATTTTTACGTTGTTCCCTCAGAGAGTACGGCGGATATTCAGCGACGGCTTCTGCTGATTGTTGCTGACCGTATTCCTGAGCGCTTCGGTATGGATCGGCTGAACGATATTCAGGTGCTTACTCCCATGAACAAGGGCCCACTAGGCACCAGGGCGTTGAATGCTCTGTTGCAGGAACGGCTGAATCCGCATGCCCGCAGAAAAATTGTGCGATTTGAAGTCATCTATGCAGAAGGGGACAAGGTGATCCAGATGGTCAACAATTACGACAAGGAGGTCTTCAACGGCGATATCGGGCGCATTGCCAGGGTTGACGAAGAGGAGGGTACGCTCAGTGTTCTCTATGATGGACGAGAGGTGACCTATGAGTCCAGCGAACTGGAGGAGATTGCGCTTGCTTATGCTATCACGATTCATAAAAGCCAAGGTTCTGAGTACCCGGCGGTGGTGATACCGCTCTCCATGCAGCACTTTACGATGCTTGAACGGAACCTTGTCTATACTGCGGTGACGAGGGCAAAAAAGCTGGTGATGATTATCGGCGATCCCAGGGCGCTCTTTACCGCAGTCGGCAATAAACGCTCTTCGCAGAGGATGACCGGTCTTGCCGCCATGATTTCTGGTGGAATGGAAGATCACCTGCGTCAGTAATTATCCGGTTTTTTGTTACATTACGTGCCATTTGTTCCATCTGAGTGCAAGCTGGCAGGTATTTCCGAAATCATTAGCACTGTTTTATGAAGATCGTGAAGACATTGAATCTGGTACGTCTCTGTATGTTCCAGATGGGTTTCGGCCTTATGCTCGGCTTCATTCAGGATATCCTGAACCGGGTCATGATCAAGGAACTCCTGCTGCCGGCAACGATTGCGCTCGGCCTTATCAGCCTTAAAGAGCTTTTAGCCATTTTCGGAGTCAAGGTATGGATCGGCAACATGTCGGACCGGTTCAGCGTTTTTGGTTACCACAGGACACCCTACATCCTTCTCGGGCTGTTGAGCTGCGTTGTTGCCTTCGTGCTTTCACCCACGGCGGCCTATGAAGTCAAGATAGGCGGTACAGCCTTTTCCGAGATGTTGCCAGCTCTCCTGAGCGATGTCGGTTTGTGGAAGCTTGCCTTTATTTTCCTGCTGTTCGGTTTTGGTCTGCAGGTTGCGACCACGGCCTATTATGCACTTATTGCTGATGTTGTGCCAGAAAAGCATATTGGTAAGATAACCGGAGCGAGCTGGACCCTCATGGTTCTGACGGCTATCATTTCGAACTGGAACATCGGCAATTATCTGAAGGTTTTTACTCCTGAACGGCTGACGCAGGTGGCTGAAATTGGCGGTCTCATCACCCTCTGTTTCGGGCTTGTGGCCGTTCTCGGAGTGGAAAACCGCAATGCAGAAGCTGCCCAGGGCAAGGGAAAGCACAGCATCAGCTTTGCCCAGTCGGTGCGACTGCTCTCTTCGTCTCCGAGGACGTTGCAGTTCGCCCTCTACATTTTTATCTCCATCTTTGCGCTCTTTGCCAACGAGGTTGTCATGGATCCTTTTGGGGCGGAGGTGTTCGGGATGCCGGTTTCAGAAACGACCAAGCTCTTCAAGCCAATGATGGGTGGTACGCAGCTTATTTTCATGCTTGCTACCGGCTTTCTGCTTTCACGGATAGGGTTCAAGCGTGGTGCCTATTTTGGCAATACGTTCAGTGCTGTCGGATTCGCCGTCATCATTGCCGCCGGTTTCATGCACGACCAGTCACTGCTTCGCATCGGTCTTGTCGTGACCGGGATGGGGCTCGGTGCGGCGAGCGTTTCCAACATCTCGATGATGATGAACATGACTGCGGGCCGCAGCGGTATCTATATCGGCCTCTGGGGTACTGCCCAGAGCCTTGCCATCTTTATCGGTCATTCCGGAGCGGGCGTGATTCGTGATGTGATCTATACTTTGTCCGGCAACCACATGTTGGCTTACGCGGTTATATTTGTCATTGAGATCCTTGCTTTTACGGCATCAAGTCTCTTGCTGCCCCATATTTCCAAAGAGGCTTTTGAGGCCGAGAGCGAAGCGAAAATGTCGGAATTCGCCGTTACAGCGAAGGCTGGTTGATGGTAAAATGGAATCACCAAACATGACATACGTTTTTGGACCGGTATCCTCCAGACGGCTGGGGCAATCGCTTGGTGTTGATCTCCTTCCGTCGAAAAGCTGCACGTGGAACTGCCTTTACTGTCAGTTGGGCAAGACGAAAAAATTTGTTGCCAAACGGCAGGAGTTTTTTCCCCGTGAAGAGATACTGGAGGAGATTCGTCAGGCCTTGGCGCTCAACACCAATCTCGACTGGATCACCTTTGTCGGCTCCGGCGAAACCATGCTTTATAAAGGGATTGGATGGCTTGTCGTGGAGGTGAAAAAGCTCACCACCATTCCTGTTGCGGTTATTACCAACGGTTCGCTTCTTTACCTTCCTGAAGTCCGCAAGGAGTTGTTTCAGGCTGATGCTGTTCTTCCTTCGCTCAATGCTGGTTCGGAAGCTCTCCATGATCAAATTTGCCGACCAGTTTCGGGACTGACGTTTCAGCAGCATGTTGAAGGGCTTGTTGCATTTCGCCGTGAGTATAAAGGGCGGCTCTGGGTTGAGGTGATGCTGCTTGGTGGAATAAACGATACCGATGCAGCTCTCAATGATTTGGCGAATGTTCTTGAAGAGATTCATCCTGACATGGTGCATCTTGTACTTCCCACCAGACCCGCTCCCGAGCAGGAGATTCGGCTTCCCTCCCAAGAGCGCCTTGAGCAGGCCATCGCCATGCTCTCCAGGGTTGCGGTCGTTATCAATCCTCTCAAGGGAAACATGGATCTTCGTCATGCCCCCGACATGCTTGAGGCGATCACTGCCATTGTCTCTCGCCATCCGGTTCAGCGGCGGGAACTGCACAAGGCCATCGCAGACTGTTTTTCCGGGGAAAGTGATAAGGCTGATGAGGTGATGCGGGGATTTTTTGCAACCGGGCGGTTTACGCTGGTAGAGCATAACGGCGAGCCATACTGGGTGATGCAGCAGGGGGAGAAGAGTGGATTCAACAGTTAATTTCTTGGGCAGGAAAGGTGAGGGTGAAGGTTGTTCCTCTGTTTGTTGCGCTTGTGACTGATACCTGAATTTGCTGAAGGTCGGCAAGTTTTTTGACGATGGATAAGCCTAAACCAAACCCTCCTGTGCTTGAGCTTCTTGATTCATCGACTCGATAAAATCGCTCAAAAATGGTATTCAGTTTTTCTTCAGGAATACCGATCCCCTGATCGCTGATGCTGCAAACAATGGTCGTTGCGGTGTGTTGTACGACAATGGCTATCGAAGAGTTGGCTGGAGAGTACTTGATGGCATTCGAGAGAATGTTTTCAAAGATCATGTCGAGCATTTCCGAGTCGGCTGCAATCCGGGCATTGTCGGCATGATCGACGGTGATTGCAATACCTTTGGTGAGTGCCGATGGACGCATTCTTTCAATCACACTCTCAAGATGCGGGAAAAGTGCTACGGTCTGGATATTTGGATTGATTTTGCTGCTTTCATATCGTGCAAGCATAAGGAGCTGGTCAATCAACCGTGCCATACGGTTTAACTCTTTCAGGCAGAACTGAATTCTTGTTTCGTAGTGTTCTCTCTCGCGTGGCTTGCGCACCAGAACTTCAAGGGTCCCTTTGACTATCGCCAGCGGTGTTTTCAGCTCGTGCGAGGCATTGGCTGTAAAATCTTTTTCGCGCTGAAATGCATCCTGCATTCTGTCGAGCAGCGCATTGATGGTTGCCGACAAGCGATACAATTCGTCACGATGATAGGGAAAAGGAATGCGGTGATCCAGATTTGTCTGCGAAATTTTTTCAGCAGTGGCAATAACCTTGTCAATCGGGCGTATGCTTTTTCCGGCAATCAATCGGGTAAAAACAAACAGCGTCAGAATAATAGCCGGAAATGAAAAGAAAAAAATATCCTGCAGATCGTGCAGGACAATGAGAGCGCTTTTTACTGGCACGGCAACAATGAGGTATCCTTCAGTTATCCCTTTGTTCGTGATGAGGGGTACCTGTGCCTGGCGTACCATTGAACCACCGAAAGAGCTGTTGAAGTAAGTCGTGCCCAATTGGTTGGGATTAAATGCCAGGGCGCACCATGAAAGACTTGCTGATTTACTCATGACCTGGCCGCTGCTGTTAACCAGTTGAACAAAATCATTATCAACATTGATCTGTTTCGAATCCCTGTCATTGTCATCGTTATCAATGTCTTGAATGTTTGCAAATCCTTTGAAATTGCGAGTAGATATGTGCGATTCTTCAAGTATTTCCGCAATCTCATTGCTTATCTCGTCATCAAATTGCCTGTAAACGACCTTTTCAACCATAAAGTAGATGCTTGTAAACACCATGGCAATTAACAATGTGGTCGTAATGGTATAATAGAATGCAATCCGATTACGCAAGCTCATAACTGAGAAGTCGTTCAAGAAAGAGCGACTCCTCTGGACAGGATTTACTGGTTTTGTGCTCATGAGGTGCCGGGTTCACGAACGATATAGCCTACTCCACGGATAGTTTGAATGATGTTTCCAGCTCCTGCGGCTTCAAGTTTTCTGCGCAAAAAGGTGATATAGACATCAATCACTGAGGTATCAGAGTCAAAATGGATATCCCAGACATGCTCGATAATGCGGCTTCTGGTACACACCCTGTCTTTATTGCGAATCAGGTATTCAAGCAGAGAAAACTCTTTCGGGGTGAAGAAAATTTCGTTTGAAGCACAGAAAACCTGGTGGGTGGCCGGGTTGATGTTGAGGAGTCCTGCGGTGAGCGAATCGTCAGTCTTGTTTTTATTTCTGAGCTGCACTCTGATACGTGCCAGTAACTCTTCGAATTCAAAGGGCTTTTTGACGTAATCATTTGCTCCGGCATCCAGCCCGAAGACAACATCTTCAAGGGTATCTTTAGCGGTTAAAAAGAGTATCGGTACAGGGTTGCCTGCTTTGCGCACCTGCCTGCAAACCTCTATGCCGCTCAGGGCTGGTATCATCCAGTCAATGATGAGCAGGTCATACTCGTTGATCAAAGCCAGATCAAGTCCGGTTTTGCCGTCGTAAGCAATATCGACGGCAAAGAACTCCTCTTCAAGTCCATCCTTGAGAAATCCGGCTATGCCCGGCTCATCTTCAATAATGAGAAGCCTCATGCAATTGTGTGTTAAAGGTTAATCTTTATCGCCATCGGTCCCCTTGGAGAGAGCCAAAATTTCACCAAGAACCTCTCTTGGGTGTTTTTTGTTGCTACTTGCAATCTGTTCAACAGTTGCTGCAGGATCCTGAACAACGATGCCTTTTTTTCCAAGTTGCTCAACAAGAGCCTCCGGTGTTGTTTTTACAACTTGAGCAACAATCTCAAGCGAAGATGATGCAAGAGCATAAGCTGCTATTTTTCCTGGATTTTCTTCACGTTCACCGAAGATGGGCAGTACTGAAACAATGGTGACAAGGAGAGCTGCACCAATGATTCCAAGAGCGGGTTTTTTTGAGAAGTATCCGCTCAATTGTTTCCAGTTTGTCATAGCGTGGAGAGTAACACCGCCGACAAGAAGCCAGCTCAGCCACTTGTGCACTGGTTCAACCAGTCCAATTTCAAAATCAAAAAAAATCAGGAGGCCAGTGACTGCAGAAATGGTGAATGCGCCGACGGCCAGAGGGGTCGCCAAAGATTTAATTGTTGCGTTCATCGTGTTATTGATTGTCTTGAATTTAGTATTATCAAAGGTGTATTAGCATTTACTTTCAGTAATGTAGTACAGGGAACCTTAAAGGAGTATAAGAGAAAGCTTAAAGGTTGCTTAAAATTGCGGAAGTTCATAAAAATCATTTAACCACAGTGACCAATGCATTTTGAACATGATGCTCTGCGGATTCGGGAGGGCGAACAGGTAAATCTCAAAAAGCGCCCTACACTTGTTGATCCTGTTTACAGTTCCAAAGAAGAGTATAAAGTGATGCTTGCTGATCATGTTGAGCAGTTGAGCAAGTTGCAGCAGGTGCATTATGCCGATAACCGTTATTCGGTTATGCTGGTTTTTCAGGCAATGGATGCGGCTGGCAAGGACGGTATTATAAGGCATGTTATGTCCGGAGTGAATCCCCAGGGGTGCCAGGTTTTCAGTTTCAAGCATCCCTCTGCAGAAGAGCTTGATCACGATTTTCTCTGGAGAAGCTACCGTTGTTTGCCGGAGAGAGGCTGCATCGGTATCTTTAACCGCTCTTATTATGAGGAGGTGCTTATTGTGCGGGTGCATCCGGAGATCCTTGAAATGCAGGGTATTCCTCATGAGTTGATCAATAAGGAGAGTGTCTGGGAGCATCGGTATCAGTCGATTGTCGATATGGAAAGGCATCTGCATCGTAATGGAACAAGGATTATTAAATTTTTTCTTCACCTCTCAAAAGAGGAGCAGCGGAAACGATTTCTTGATCGAATTGATGCACCGGCAAAAAACTGGAAATTCAGTGTGTCCGATATTGAGGAGAGAAAGTATTGGAAAGAGTACATGCTGGCTTATGAGGCCTGTTTCAGCGCAACAAGCAGCAAACATGCCCCATGGTATGTTGTTCCGGCTGATGACAAACAAAATGCGCGGCTGATGGTTTCACAAATTATTGTTCACACCCTGCAAGGCCTCGGTTTGTCATATCCTGTAGCAAGCACGCAACGCCTGAAGGAGTTGGCCGATATCCGCAAGCATTTGATGGAAGAGGGCGGTTGAAAACTTCGTTGTTCCCGGACTCTTTTTTCAAATTCGGACGGGGATACCTCGTTGCCGGAGGTACTCCTTTGCTTCAAGGATGGAGTGCTGCCTGAAATGAAAAATAGAGGCGGCAAGAGCGGCATCGGCGCAGCCTTTGGTAAATCCTTCATAGAGATGCTCAAGGCTTCCTGCGCCTCCTGATGCGATGACGGGAATATGCACCGAGGTTGAGACCTTGCAGAGAATATCGTTGTCGTAGCCCTCTTTTGTGCCATCGCGATCCATGCTGGTCAAAAGAAGTTCCCCGGCACCGAGTTCCTGAACTTTCTGAGCCCATTCAATAGCTTCAAAGCTGGTTGGATTTTTACCTGAATGGGTATGGACAATGTAGTCGTTTCCGATTTTCTTGATGTCGATGGCAACCACAACTGCCTGGGATCCATATTTTTCTGCAATGCGGGTGATCAGAAGCGGGTCGTTGACGGCGGCAGTATTGACTGACACCTTGTCGGCACCATGCAGAAAAACCTCTTTGGCGCGTTCAACAGAACTGATTCCGCCCCCGACGGTCAGGGGGATAAAGATCTCGCCCGAAACTTTTAAGACCTCTTCAAGTGTCGTTTTACGGGATTCAAGCGATGCTGAAATATCAAGAAAAACAAGCTCGTCAGCCAGCTCGTTATTGTAGAAGCGTGCTTGCTCAAGGATGGAGCCCGCATCTCTTAACCCTTCAAAATTTATTCCTTTTACCACCCTGCCGTCACGCACATCGAGACAGGGTATGATCCGCTTGGCTAACATGACTCACACAACTAAAATTCATTGTAAAAAACCTTGATGACAAGAAATCAATAAAGTTTGAACTCTACAACAATATTTTCAGATATCGCAATCTCTGGTTCTCTTTGGTGAGCTTTTATTATGATTGTCTGATGTTAAAAAAATCGCTATAATGGCACTGGTTTTTTAATAACTTTAAGCCCGGTTACACTATGAATTTTAATCCATGGCATGATGTTGAGATAGGAGAAGATCAGCCGAATATCGTGACAGCCATTATCGAGATTTCGAAGGGCAGCAGAACGAAATATGAGCTTGACAAAAAAACCGGAATGCTGAAGCTTGACCGGGTACTTTTTTCCGCTGTTTTTTATCCGGCCAATTATGGTTTTATCCCGAAAACTCTCGGCGATGACCATGATCCGCTCGACATTCTTGTGATTTCCCAGTGTGACATTGTGCCAATGTGCATGGTGAGGGCAAGGGTAATCGGTGTTATGCGCATGATTGATCATGGAGAGGGTGATGACAAGATTATTGCTGTCGCTGAAGATGATGTCAGTATGAATAATATTCAAAATATTGACCAGTTGCCTCCGTACTTTGCCTCAGAGCTGAAGCACTTCTTTGAAGAGTACAAGTCGCTTGAGCAGAAAACTGTTCTTGTCGAAGAGTTTCAGAGTGCTGAAATTGCCCGACAGAGCATTGGCCATGCTATTGATAACTATAAAAAGGTCTATTGCTAAGCTCAGTGCGTGAGTGTGTGCGATATGAAAATTTGACAAAAGAGAGGCGGCTACTGATTTTAATCAATGACCGCCTCTTTTTCGTGGTATGACTGCCCCTTCTTTGCAGTTCAAGAAGGGTTCAGGAGAGCAGAACGGAGCATATCTGCTCGATCTCCCCATCTTTCAGGTATGGGTGCATCGGGAGTGAAAAGATTCGTCTGCTCAGATCTTCAGATACGGGGAAATCTCCGGCGCTGTAACCAAGGAAGGTATAGGCTTTCTGCAGATGAAGAGGGATTTTATAGTAGATCATTGCAGGAATGCCAGCTTGCTGCATGGCCTGTATGAGCCGCTCACGCTCTTCACCCGACTCGGCAAGGAGCGAGTATTGTGCCCAGGCAGAGCGGTAGTTTTTGGGAATGCGGGGAACCACAAACTTTTCCTGCAATCGTCTACTGTAGGAGTCGGCGATGCGTTGGCGTGCTTCAAGTTCGTCATCAAAAATGGTGAGCTTTTCAAGAAGAACCGCCGCCTGGATGGAATCGAGCCGTCCGTTAATACCGATACGGACGTTGTTGTATTTGTCGGCACCGCTGCCATGAACCCGTATTGACCTCAACAGGGCATCAAGCTCATCATCATCAGTGAAAATTGCTCCGCCATCACCATAACAGCCAAGTGGTTTTGCCGGAAAAAACGAAGTGGCACCGACAAGTCCGAAACTTCCCGCTTTGTGTCCCCGAAAACTGCTGCCAAAGCTCTGGGCGGCATCTTCAAGAATCCATAGACTGTAATCGTCGGCGACAATTGAGAGTCGTTCATAATCTGCAGGCAGGCCGAACAGATCGACAGGAATGAGTGCTTTTGGTTTTAAGCCGCGCTGCACGGCTTCATCGACAGCATAGCCGACAAGTTCCGGGTCGATGTTGAAGGTATCGGGACGGACGTCAACAAAGAATGGGGTGGCTCCTGCGAGGCTGATCACTTCAGCCGTAGCGACAAAGGTAAATGGTGTTGTAATGACGGCATCACCCGGGCCGATGCCTTTGGCAAGCAGAGGCATGAGCAGGGCATCAGTTCCTGAAGAACAGGAGACGCAGTGACGTGACCCGACATAAGAGGCAAGTCGTGATTCCAGCTCAGTCACGTCCGGTCCCATGATGAACTGACCACTGTCGAGAATACCTTCAATGCGCTTGAGCAGTGATGTGCGTATACGCTCTTTTTGAGAAAGCAGGTCGATAAATTGCATAAGGTCTCTTTCTGTTGAAATCTTTTAAAACTGTTTGCTAAAATACAGATTCTTTCGGGATAGTTCCATGGTGCCATTCTGTTATTCTGCAAGTTTGACATTTTGCTCTCCTCCTCATTTTTTGTAACTACAGGCTACATAAGCCATCGTCATCTCAAGATAATTTGATTCAACCTCAACAATGAGCTCTTTTTACTTTCTCGGAATCGGCGGAACGGCTATGGCCTCGGTTGCCGTCGCACTTTCTCATGCAGGTCATGCCGTTACCGGTTCGGATACCCAGCTCTATCCTCCAATGAGCACCTATCTTGACGATCACAATATTCGGTACTTCACCGGTTTTTCCGAGAAGAACCTCAAGGGTGCCTCACCTGACGCTCTCATTGTCGGCAATGCGATAAGCCGGGGAAATCCGGAACTCGAATATGCCCTTGACCATCATATTGAACTGATTTCCATGCCGGATCTGGTTCGTCGTCACCTGATCGGCGAGAATACCTCAGTGGTGGTTGCCGGTACGCATGGCAAAACAACGACAACATCTCTGGTTGCCTGGCTGCTTGAAGATGGAGGTCTTAAACCGGGATTTCTGGTTGGTGGCATTCCTGAAAACTTTTCCATTGGCTGCAGGGCTTCGGGACGCAGCGAGGAGGGCTTTTTTGTGACGGAAGGTGATGAGTACGATACCGCCTTTTTTGACAAACGAAGCAAATTTTTACTCTATCGCCCTGATATTGCCATTATTAATAATATCGAATTTGACCATGCCGATATTTTTGATTCTCTTGAAGATATCAAGCGCAGTTTCAGGCTTTTTGTCAACCTGATTCCCCGAAGTGGTACGCTTTTCGTGAATGGTGACGATCCGGTTGCTGTTGCTGTTGCCGCCGGGGCATTCTGCAACGTTGAACGGTTTGGTTTAAGCGCGGAGTCGGAGTGGAGCGCCCGCAATATTGTTGTCGACGGCGAAGCTTCAACCTTTGATCTTGTTTATCACGGGAGCTGTCTGGGCTCCATTAGTGTTCCGCTTTTCGGTCATTACAATATTTTGAATACCCTTGCGGCCATTGCGGCAGCAACTCGCACGGGTCTTCCGTTTGATGCTATAGCACGAGCCCTGCCCCGTTTCAAGCGTCCCAAAAGACGGATGGAAATTGTTGGAACCTATCCCCGGAACATCACCCTTATCGAGGATTTTGCTCACCATCCGACAGCCATCAGGGTAACACTTGAAGCGCTCGGGCAGCTTTATGCCGGGCGCAGGATTATCACCTGCTTTGAACCCCGATCAAACACCACGACCCGAAATATTTTTCAGCAGGAGCTTGCAGAATGTTTTGGGCCAGCCTCTGTTGTGGTTATGGGAAAGGTTCACCGGCCGGAGCGTTATCTGCCCGACAAGTCCCTCAATACCACTCGACTAAAAGAGGAGCTTGAACAGCAGGGGAAAAGTGTTTTTCTTGCCGGTCAGGGCTCTGCAAACTATCCTGCCGATATTGTTGAATTTCTTCAACCGCAACAGAGAGAGGGAGATGTTGTTGTTCTGCTCAGTAACGGAAGCTTTGGGGGATTGAAAAACTTGTTGATAGAGAGTTTGGGGTGAGTGCGGGCACCTCGATAAGCGCTTCGTGCTCCTCGGTGTCTGGATTTGGCCAGTGCGCCGGACACCTGTTTGAACGCAATTGTGACGCAAAAAAGCTTGATCGGATTGCTCGAAAAAATATTAGTGCTGTACAAAAGAATTCTGGTTTTAAATTGTCTTTATAAGTAGTATTTTGAGAGATGAACCAAGCAATTCGCGAAAGTTTTTCATGACATCAACACTAACTCATTACAACACCGGAACGACATTATGGCAAAAGTGAAAGTCGGCATTAATGGATTTGGCCGCATCGGACGTCTGGTTTTTCGCCAGGCATTGAACAACCCGAACTACGAAATTGTTGCAATCAACGATTTATGTGACCCAAAAACCCTCGCTCACCTTCTCAAGTACGATTCTACCCACAAGAAATTCAAAGGTGATGTCAGTGTTGATGGCAGCAATCTTGTCGTCAACGGCAAAGTTATCACCATTACAGCACAGCGCGACCCGGCAGCTCTGCCCTGGAAAGAGCTCGGATGTGATCTGGTTGTTGAGTCAACCGGTATCTTCACCTCACGTGAAGGCGCATCGAAGCATCTTGCAGCAGGTGCAAAAAAAGTAATTATCTCTGCACCGGCTAAAGATAAAATTGATGCCACCATCGTTCTCGGTGTCAATGGCGACAGCATCACCGGCAAAGAGGAGATCGTTTCAAACGCAAGCTGTACCACCAACTGTCTTGCTCCAATGATGAAGGTTCTGCAGGATAATTTTGGCATCGAAAAAGGCTTCATGACCACCGTCCATGCCTACACCAACGACCAGAACATCCTCGATCTTCCGCACTCCGATCTTCGTCGTGCCCGTTCAGCAGCAATGTCAATCATCCCGACCAGCACCGGTGCCGCAAAAGCTATCGGCGAGGTTATTCCTGAACTTGTCGGCAAGCTTGATGGTTTTGCCATGAGAGTTCCTGTATCAGATGGTTCCGTCACTGATGTTACCGCCATTCTCACCAAACCTGCAACCAAGGCAGAGATCAATGCCGCAATGAAAGCAGCATCAGAAGGCGCAATGAAGGGATTCCTCGAATATTGTGAAGACCCAATTGTTTCACAGGATATCGTCGGTAACCCTAACTCCTGTATTTTCGATTCACTCCTGACCATGAGCTCAGGCAACATGGTAAAGGTTGTCGGCTGGTATGACAACGAGCTGGGCTACTCAACCAGAGTGACCGATCTTCTTGATATCTACTCGAAGTTTGTCTAAAAGCCACTCTTCAGAGAGTTAAATTTAAAAAGGCGCTCTCACAGGGCGCTTTTTTTTATACTTTGCTTTTTTACTCTTTCAAGTCCAGTGTTTCAACGCAACTATTTTTTTCCCTATGACACACACCGCTACCACACCCATGAGAGCCATCATTCTCTTCGACAGCAAGAGTTCAGGTGGCTCAACTGACAGACTTATTGATTCAATCGGTCAGAAACTTGCCGACACAGGAGCTTATGTGGAAAAGGCAAAATGCAAGAGTACCGGCGATTACAGTTTTGTCAAGGATTTTGATGTCGTTATCATGGGTGCCCCGATTTACTATCTCGTGGTCTCATCAGAGCTTCTTGGTGCCTTGATGCAAAGTAACCTGAAAAGCTCCCTTCAAGGGAAAAAAATTGCGCTTTTCCTTACCTGCGGCAGTCCTGAGCTGATGGCAAATCTCCTCTATCTTCCACAGTTGAAACTTAACCTGATTGGCAGCACTATTCTTGCCGAAAAAATTTTTGCCCCGGATCAAATTTCAGATCCTGCTGTTATAGCCAGGTATGTTGATGAGCTGAATGATGCCTATCGAAAAGGCCTGCAATAAACAGGCCTTTTCTTGCGGATTCTCTTTTACCACAAAGTGTTAACTGAAAATATCGCGGGCTTTTTCAAAAAAACTTTTGGCATCCTTGTCATTATGGGCTGAGGGTGAAATTCCTGACGATTTCTTCATCTCCTTCAAAAGATCCCTGTCCTGATGAGAGAGATCTTTGGGGACAAAGACATTGACTTTTACATACTGATCACCACGGCCTGATCCCTTCAGATGGCCAATGCCATGACCGGGAATGCGGAGCCTGGTCTCCGGCTGTGTCGAGGGAGGAATGGTAAGCTTGACGGCTCCATCAAGAGTCGGGACATCGACTTTCGTGCCAAGCACAAGATCCGGGAAACTGACGGCAAGGGTATAGATAACATCGTTGCCCTGACGGGAAAAGAGCTCATGCGGAATCTCCTCAAGGACCACAATCAGGTCTCCGGCAGTGCCGCCTCTTGGGCCAGCATTGCCCTGACCGCGCATGGTCAGGTAGTTCCCGTTCTCGACACCTGACGGAACCGTAATTTTGACGGTCACCTCTCCGAGTTTAATCCCTTCACCGTAACAGGCGGGACAGCGCTCCTTGATAACCCGGCCTTCGCCTCCGCATGTCGGACATGCAGCAATGTTGACAAACTGGCCAAACATGGTTTTGGATACCTGCCGAACCTCACCGCTGCCGTGGCAGGTCTGACAAACCTCGGTAGCTCCAGATTTTGAGCCACTGCCGTTGCACTCCTTGCAGGTAACCTGTTTTTTGATTTTCAGGGTCTTTTCAACGCCTTTGGCAATCTCTTCAAGGGTCAGTTTGAGACGGATTTTCAGGTCAGTTCCGTGAATGCCGCCTTGCGAGCGTCCTCTTCTGGCATTACCTCCGCCGAAAGCCTCTTCAAAGCCAAAAGGAGAACCACCAGCACCACCTCTGCCTCTTCCGCCAGTGAACATGTCGTTGAAGGCGCTGAAAATATCATTGATATCTGCGCCACCGGCGTGCTGTCCGCCGCCACCCGATGCAGCCGAAGAGCCGACACCCGCATGGCCAAACTGATCATAACGACGTCGCTTGTCATCATTGCTCAGCACTTCATAAGCTTCGTTCACCTCCTTGAAGTGCTCCTCGGCATCCTTGTTATCAGGATTTTTATCGGGATGAAACTGCAAGGCCAGCTTCCGGTATGCTTTTTTTATTTCGTCCTTGGTAGCCGCTTTGCTGACACCAAGAACTTCATAATACTCTTTCTTCATAATTGCATTTCGATTCAGTGTAATAAAACTCTCTGCTATCTGGCGACAATAACCTTCGCATGCCTGATGACCTTCTCACCAAGCAGATAGCCAGTCTGGTACTCATCAATAATGGTGTCTGGCTCTGCTTCAGGATGATCAATCTGTGAAATAGCTTCATGGAAGTTCACATCAAGCTTCATTCCTTTTGATTCAATAGGGTTAACTCCCTTTTCAGCAAGCCACTTCTCAAGATTTTTTTTCACAAGATTTACTCCCTCAATATAGGGCCGTGCCTCATTTGATATTTCAGAGTCCAGGGGAGCATACTGGAGAAGCCGTTTGACATCATCAAAAACCGGAAGCAGTTCCCTGATGATATTTTCAAGAGCTCTCGATGAGGCCATCATGGTCTCGCGTTCTTTCTGCTTACGGAAATTTTCAAAATCGGCAGCTTTGCGCAGCAGTTCGTCACGGTACTTGTTTGCCTGCTCTGTCTGCTTGTTCAGTTCCGTTTCAAGTTCAGCTATTCTTGCCAAAGAAGGCTCCGTTTCCTCTGAAGGCAGTTCCCGGAAGATATCGCCTTCACTCACCATATTCAGATAGTCCTCTGAATACTCTTTATAGCTATCAGATTCGTTCGTTACAGTTGTTGTCATAGCATACGTTACGTTTTATTAGTTAACGCCGGACAGCGTTGTCGAAAGGCTGCCAGCCATATAATTGAGAACGCGCACGGCGTGCTCATAATCCATTCTTTTCGGTCCAAGAATTCCAAGTTTACCAACCATATTGCCAACATAATAGGGAGCTGAAACAATGGTCAGATCTTCAGCCTGTCGTTCAGAGTTTTCCTTTCCAATCGTGATGGTAATATCCATGCGTGAAGGCCCGTTATTTTCAACAAGCTTTGCCATACTGAACTTATCCTCAATCATGGTGATAAGCTCCCGAACCTTTTCAGGCTGCTTGAATTCCGGCTGATCGACAATGTATTCGGCACCGGATATGTAGAGTCTTTCAAAAACAGGTGATTCGTCAAAAAGAGTTCCCGCAGAGCGCACAATAAGATTTTTCAGTGCATTGTCGCAACTGCAATCTGACAGACGTCGGGTAATTGATCGACGAATTTCGGCAAGTGTCAGCCCCGAAAGCCGCTGATTGAGCACCTCGACAACCTCATTGACGGTTTGCCGGGAGAGTTCAAAATCGAGTTCCATGACAATGGTCTTGACAAACAGAGACTGAATGGAGAGGATAACCATCATTCGTGTTGAACTCAGCAACACCAGATCAAGTTTTTCAAAAATAGCATTTGAGAGCGTTGGTGACAAAACGACACTCAGTTGCCGCGAAATCGTACCGAGCACCTTGACTGCCGACAGGAGAACATCCGAAGAGGTTCCCTTGCGATCTATGCTGATTTGGCCGATATTGGCCTCCATTCTTTTTTTTTCCCTCTCGTCAAGGCACTGAAAGGTCATAATGAGATCAACGTAATAGCGATATCCCTTGTCGGTCGGAATTCTTCCCGCTGAGGTATGCGGCTGGCTGATATAGCCTGCATCTTCAAGCTCGGCCATGACATTGCGTATTGTGGCATCAGAAAAACCAAGATTATAATTTCTGGCAATATACCTTGAACCCACCGGAGCGGCGGTGACCACATAAGCCTGGATAATAATACCCAGTACCTGACGTTCCCTTCCATTGAGTTCACGAGAATCCATCAACGTCCATCATCGTAATTAAGTGGTCAATAAACAGGTGAATTTAAAAAATCTATTCGTTTCTGCACCTTCTCGAATGCTACTGATAATAAAGCATTATTATTATAGCGCAGCAACGGTGATTTAACAAAAAAAAACAGTGAGCACTTTTCAGCCAGGACTTCCTGAAATAATCCTGTCAAAGCCGGAATAATCCTTTGAGACTGTTATGCCGGTAAATCCATAAAATACCATCAGTTCTGAGACCGCAGCCGCTCCATCAGCATGCAGTTCCATACAGAGCGTTCCCCCCGGAGTGAGAAGTGATGGTGCCAGCACAGCAATTGCCTTGTAACACTCTGTCCCTTCGGGGGTGGTCAATGCGGTTTCCGGTTCGTATTGCCGCACCTCTCGCTGAAGCTGTTCCCATTCTGCACGGGGAATATAGGGCGGATTGGAGACAATCAGGTCATAATGGTTCTCTGGCAACCTTGCAGCAACGTGTTCATCAAACATATTGGCAAGAATGAAGGTTATCTGCGATTCCACTCCATGCCTGGCGGCATTTTCGCGAGCAACGGCAAGGGCATCGGGTGAGCAATCGAGAGCAGTAACCTTGAATGCAGGGCAGAGCTTTGCCATGGTTATGGCTATACAGCCGCTTCCTGTCCCAATATCAAGCACCCGTGCCTCTGCCGGGCCACCCCGACTGGGAATACCAAGAGATGTAAAAGCATATTCCACAAGCAGTTCAGTTTCCGGACGGGGGATAAGAACCCCTTCATTAACCGTGAACCGTAACCCGTAAAAGTACTGTTCTCCAATGATATACTGCACCGGTCGGCCATCAAGCCGCTGTCGGCAAAGTTTCCGGAAGCGATCAAGCTCATCCTGATAAACCGGTCTGTCATGATGCAGATAGAGCTGAAGCCGATTCAGGGAGAGAACATGTCCCAGAAGAAGTTCCGAGCTTATTCGAGGCTCATCAACATTTTTTGTCGTAAAAAAATCGGCAGTTGTCTTGAGCAGTTCAACAACGTGCCACTCTTTCAGCTCGTCCATTCCTCTCTGTTAAACCAAACATTAATCCAGGCGCTTTTTGAAGCTCCGATTGAGCAAACAAGAAGCACGAATATACATCCGACACATCGTTTTAAAAAGATGATGGTTGAGTAACTTTGCAAATAGTACATTGCACCTGTAAGTACTCTCTCTTTTTTTGCGCAAAACAGTGGCCACTATAACCGATATAACATTACGATGAACAAAGTCCTGCTTACATTTTTTCTCCTTCTCCTTGCTTTCATCAACAGCAACAGTGCTTCAGGCACTTCAAAATTTATCGGTTCTATGGATATGGCTCTTACCATGCCAAATGGTACCGCTACGGTCACCTATCTTTTTGGTCAGAACAGGCAACGGATGGATATGGTGATGCAGATGGATAAAATACCTGACCAGCTCAAGACAACCGTTATCACGAAGGCGACCCAACCAGATGTCGCTTACATTATCAACCACCAGACCAGAAATTACAGCATGGTCAACCTCCGAACCGCTGCGGAAAATGCCATGCTGCTTGATTTCGACAGCAACTATACCCTTGCCAAAGCAGGTAAACAAACCATTAAAGGCTACAATTGCGAGCACATCATTCTGACCAGCACCACCGAAAAACTGGAGTTCTGGGTAACGCGCAGCCTTGGCGATTTCTCGACGTTCAGAATTTTGCAGACACAGAATCCTCGTCTTTCCAATACCAAACTGTCAAAAACCCTAAGCGCAGCCGGTATTGAGGGGTTCCCCGTCAAGATTGTGCAACATAACGACAATGGCCCATACATCATGGAGCTTACCCGCATTTCAGAAAAAGCAGTTGCACCATCACTTTTTACCATACCAGCAGGCTATCAGAAAATTGCAGATACTCAGAAACCTCTTGGAAGCCAGCAGAAAGAGCATTTGAAAAGTCTTATCGAAAAGATGAAAAAGTTTGAATAGCCCTGATGCCCGGCATTCGGGAAAGCATCACGGGTTCAGCTTTTTTTGCATCCATGAACCGACTTTTTTGTATGTTCCATGAAAGGTTTTTCTGCTTTTCCAGGATTTTTCTCTGACGGACAGGCAGGAACCCACTATTAATCAGCGCTCTTCTCCTAACACCATCAAATTTACAAGTAACGTGGCAGACAAGATCACTTCACGAAGCGAGGATTATTCCCAATGGTACATTGACCTTGTGCGATCAGCAAAGCTGGCCGATTATGCTGATGTCAAGGGCTGTATGGTTATACGTCCAAATGGCTATGCAATATGGGAAAAAATGCAGGCCGCCCTCGACCGGATGTTCAAGGAGACGGGGCACGTCAACGCCTACTTTCCGCTCTTTATTCCCGAAAGTTTTATCGCAAAAGAGGCAGAACATATTGAAGGGTTTGCACCGGAGTGTGCTGTGGTCACTCACGGCGGAGGCCAGGAGCTTGCCGAAAAGCTCTATGTTCGTCCGACCTCTGAAACCATCATCTGGTCTTCCTATAAAAAGTGGATCCAGTCTTATCGGGATCTCCCTTTGTTGATCAACCAGTGGGCCAATGTGGTGCGCTGGGAGATGAGAACCCGCCTTTTTCTGAGAACCACGGAATTTCTCTGGCAGGAGGGCCATACTGCCCATGCCACCCCCGAAGAGTCGCAGGAGGAGGTGCTTCGCATGATCAATGTCTACAAGACCTTTGCCGAAGAGTATATGGCAATGCCGGTCATTATGGGCAAGAAGAGCGACAGTGAAAAGTTCGCAGGAGCTGTTGAAACATACTGCATAGAAGCGATGATGCAGGATACCAAAGCACTCCAGGCAGGCACCTCGCACAATCTCGGACAGAATTTCGCCAAGGCGTTTGACTGCCAGTTTCAGACCAGGGAGAGCACGCTTGATTACGTCTGGGCCACAAGCTGGGGCGTTTCAACAAGGTTGATTGGAGCCCTCATCATGGCCCATTCGGACGATCGCGGTCTGGTACTGCCTCCGAAACTTGCCACTCGTCAGGTGGTTATTATTCCGATTCTCAAGGGCGATAAAGCGGCCGTTATTGAGCGTTCCAATGCCCTTGCTGAGACACTGAACATAAGCGGCATTTCAGCCTTTGTCGACAGCAGCGAACAGAACTCTCCCGGATGGAAGTTTGCTGAATATGAACTGCAGGGCATTCCGATTCGTATCGAACTCGGGCCCAGAGATATTGAGAAAAATATCTGTATAGCCGCACGCCGCGATACACTTGAGAAAACCGAGGTTGCCCTTGACGACTTGCTGTCGGTGAATATCAGTGAAATTCTTAATGATATTCAGCAGAGCATGTTCGACAAGGCATTGCAGTTCCGCAATGACAACACTTATGAAGTACAAAATTATGAGGAGTTCAAGACGGTTGTTGAAAAGGGATTTGTGATCGCTCACTGGGATGGCACAGCAGAAACCGAAGCGAAAATCAAGGAAGAGACGAAAGCGACCATAAGGGTTATCCCTGAAGAGGCTGATTATATTGCACAGTACCAAATTGATGAGCCAGGCACCTGTATCTATTCAGGAAAACCTGCGGACCGCAAAGTTGTGTTTGCCAAAGCGTACTGACCGAAACCAGAACGCCCCCCTCACACGACAATGAGAAGGGGGCGGCTTTTTGAGACCACGATTCCGTGATTGACGATCACCTTCTTTGAGTATCCAAAGAGGTGACATGTTGGTCGATCAGGTTTCTTTGAAAAATTCTCTCAACCCCTCTTCATCAGGTTTCATCGTTTTATCGCCCTTGTGCCAGTTGGCCGGGCAGACCTCACCATACTCCTCGGTAAACTGAAGAGCATCAACCAGGCGGAGCACCTCATCAACATTACGGCCAAGAGGCAGATTGTTGACCACCTGGTGCTGCACAACACCCTCTTTATCAATCAGGAACAATCCTCTCAGCGCAATCCCCGCACCATCAAGCAAGACATCATAATCGGCAGAAACAGTTTTGTTGAGATCCGATAGCAGGGTGTAGGTGACCCCCTCAATGCCTCCCCGGCTTTTTGGAGTGCCAAGCCATGCGAAATGAGAAAACTTTGAATCCACAGAACAGCCAATCAACTCAACATTTCTGTTGCGGAACTCCTCAAGCTTTTCCTGAAACGCATGAAGCTCTGTAGGGCAAACAAAAGTGAAATCAAGGGGATAAAAAAACAGAACCACATATTTCCCACTGAAATCAGAAAGCTTGCATGAATCAACAAACTCTGAGCCGTTGACAACGGCAGCAACATCAAAATCCGGCGCCTTGCGGCCGACAAGCACACTCATGGTATTTTCCTGTTATGAGATTTTAAAAAAAAGTAATGATATTAACTGGATTAATTTTGTCCATTATAAACTTTTTCACGCTTTTTCGCAACAACAAAAGTTTGATGCTCAAATAACACGAGTATGTTATTCTCCACTTCGATGCCGATTGCAGGAATTGATAAAGCGGTGCAGCGTTTCAGGCGTCGATACCGGTCAATATTGGTGCCATGAAATCAATCGGAGAAAAAAATATCAATTCTTATTTTGATATTGTGTAATTTCTTTCGGTATTCTATTGACTCACTTCAACGAAACCATCAACGACAATGATGCAAATCAGTGAAAATGGGCTTGATCTT
Source organism: uncultured Chlorobiaceae bacterium (assembly GCA_903994455.1). GTDB lineage: Bacteria > Bacteroidota > Chlorobiia > Chlorobiales > Chlorobiaceae > Chlorobium. The sequence continues at coordinate 23,239 of CAJEXI010000007.1, forward strand.
ATCCGCAAATTTGAGGGGTTACGTCTGGAGACATACGATTGTCCAGGGGGAAAGCTGACTATCGGTTATGGCCATACAGGGCCTGATGTCAAACCAAACCTGAAGATTGACCATGCAAAGGCAACCGCGCTGCTGAAGGGGGATGTCGGACGATTTGAAAAATCAGTCAATGAGCTGGTTACGGTATCGATGACGCAGGGAATGTTTGATGCATTGGTCTGTTTTTCATATAACCTTGGCGCTGGTTCCCTGCGGGATTCGACGTTGCTAAAAAAACTTAATGCGGATGACAGGCGGGGTGCCGCAGCAGAGTTTCTTAACTGGAATAAAGCGAAAGGGAAGCCGCTTGCAGGGTTGACGGCGCGACGTGAAAGCGAACGTGCGCTTTTTATGGCGTAATTTATTGGTTTGGAGCAGCTTTCCTGCGGTATTAAACCGAAAAAGCCCGAATCGGCCACACTGGTTGGGGATGTTGCGCCTTGGCCAAGAGTGATGGTTCAGCCTTGTTCTTTTGTACTTATTCATTACTTTTTTCAGTCGAGGGCGGTTTCAGTCGCCCTCGTGTTCCATTTCTTGCAGGATTATGATGCTGGCGCATAGAGAATCATATCATATCCCCGGCTCTCATTTATTGTGTTCATTATGGCTGTCAATGAAGCATTCAGGCAGGTTAAAACATTTTTTCTTGGCGGTGCGAGAGATTTTCGGGAGCGTAACATTTTTCACCAACTCGCCCTTTCTGCTTTTCTTGCATGGGTGGGGCTCGGTTCAGATGGTCTTTCATCATCCTGTTATGGACCTGCTGAAGCCTTCAAGGCACTTCAGGGACATCCAACACTCGGGATTTTTGTCGCCATAGGAACAGGAATCACCATTCTGATTATCGCGGCAAGTTATTCTCATATCATTGAACTCTTTCCTCATGGCGGCGGGGGTTATCTCGTGGCCAGCAAACTCCTTTCTCCTGAAATGGGAGTTATTTCAGGCAGCGCTTTACTGATCGATTACATCCTGACCATTACCATCTCAATTGCCAGCGGTGCGGATGCCATTTTCAGCTTTCTGCCCATCAGCCTTATCGGTTATAAAATCTGGTTTGCAGTGTTCGGGGTTGCTGTGCTGCTTCTTCTGAATCTTCGGGGAATCAAGGAGGCGGTTATGCCCCTTGTTCCTGTTTTCCTGCTTTTCGTGGTGACGCACCTCATTGTTATTGTTTATGCGGTCATCACCCATTTTGCAAATTTTGGCATCGTCTATCAAGAGACGGGCCGTGAGCTTACCAGTTCATTTAACACCCTTGGAGTTTTCGGGGTGCTTTTTCTGGTTCTGAAAGCCTACAGTCTCGGCGCTGGTACCTTTACCGGTATTGAAGCGGTCAGTAACGGTCTTCCTGTTTTGCGTGACCCAAAAGTGGAGACGGCAAAAAAAACCATGAAATACATGGCGATCTCTCTCTCCGTCACGGTTATGGGGCTGATGTTCGCCTACATTCTGTTTAATGTTCAGGATACACCCGGCAAGACCATGAATGCCATTTTGTTTGAAGGTATAACCTCGTCATGGGGTGGTTATAGCGGTGTTGCCTTTGTCTGGGTCACTCTTTTTTCTGAAGCGGTGCTCCTTTTTATTGCTGCACAGACCGGCTTTCTTGATGGACCGAGGGTACTGGCAAATATGGCGCTCGACAAATGGCTGCCCACACGCTTTGCCATGCTGAGTGACCGGCTGGTGACGGAAAAAGGGATTTTGGTGATGGGTTTCGCCTCCCTCATCATGATGCTCGCCTCTCATGGTTCCGTTGATTTTTTGATCGTGCTGTACAGTATCAATGTCTTTATCACCTTTACGCTCTCACAGCTCGGCATGGTCAAGCACTGGTGGGAGAAAAGAAATTCGGAAAAGAGGTGGCTGCGCAAGCTGATGATCAATGGAATCGGATTGACACTGACGACCTTTATTTTGATTTCAGTGCTGATTCTCAAGTTTAATGAAGGGGGTTGGATGACCATTCTGATTACCGGTCTTCTGGTCACGGGTGCTTTTTATATCAAAAATCATTATAACAAGACCGAACATACCCTGAAACGGCTTGATGTTATTGTTGAAGCAGCGGTGCTGAGCGGGTCGGATGTTCACGATCCGGAGAGTGATCAATCCAGTCCGGCCCCGGTGTATGACCCAAAAGGCAAAACCGCTGCGATACTGGTGAACGGCTTTAATGGACTTGGCCTGCATACCCTGTTCAGTGTGTTCCGTCTTTTCGGAAACAACTACAAAAATTATGTTTTTGTTGAAATTGGCTCTATTGATGCTGGTAACTTCAAGGGGGCAGATGAAATTGATAATCTCGGCAGCTTTGTTCGCAACGAGACCTCAAAATATACGGACTATATGAAAGAGCATGGCTACTATGCCGATGCCTACTTCTCTATCGGTACTGATGTGGTTGATGAAGTCAACAAACTTGTTCCGATAATAACCGAAAAATTTCCGGATATCGTCTTTTTCGGAGGTCAGCTTGTCTTTTCCAGAGAGTCACTGATGGATCGCTGGCTGCACAACTACACGGTTTTTGCCATACAGCAGAACCTTTATCTTCATGGCATTCCCTTTATCATTTTACCGATCAAGGTATGACCATCAGGTTTGGAAGCCATTGCCAGCAGCGCCTTCAGCGGCGAGAAGTTTGGTTGTAGCCCGACCTATGCCCCGGCTTGCGCCAGTGACCCAAGCGACTTTTGCTTTCACCTCCAGTTACCCTCCATTTGTTGTCAAAAAATTTCAGATTTGAGACCTGGGCATAGCTGGATACTGGCAAAGATACTCTTTTATTTCTTGATATAAGCGTTAAGCCCGATCGTTAACGGCTTGCCTTCAACCATCACTGAGGTGACCGTATTGCCGTGAGTACTTGCCACAACAAGCGTCTTGCCTGATGAAGAGGGAGTAGGCGTTTCGAGGTCAATTTCGATACAGAGTTTGCCGTTCTTGATTTCAACTGTCATGGCCATGGTGGTAGTTTGTTTGGTGTTGAGTGACTGGTAAAGGGAGAATATAGCAAAAAGTATTTATAGAGGAGTGAGCAAAAGAGAAGAAGAGAGAAAGAGCAACGATTCGTTATCGTCAAGACGTGATTCTTTATTCTGACGAAGTCGAAAAGTTTGCTATGAGCCTCACTTTCGCCGATTTTGAATGATCGCGATTGAGCTGGAGGCCAAGGAGACCGACGAAGCCTTGCGGATAATCCTCAAGCTGGGAGTTGGAGTATGAAGATCTTTATCAGCAGTGAACTCACCTTTTCAGCACTTGCCTGAAAAAGCTTGTATAGCTCATAAATGGTTGATTCTGTTGATTGTTCTGACATCTCCATCGCAACCCGTCAGCAATATCATCTAATAAAAAGCGACTTTATTTGTAAATTCGCAGAGAAATATTTTCCATGGGGTCGACGAATGGAACATCAAAATATGCCAATCCATGACGCTATTATCCTGTGCCTGGAACTTATTGAAGATATGCTGTTCAATCACCTTACCACGACACATGATGCAACCAGCGGCAGGGTGGCGATTATAAAGCGTCCTTTTATAGTCATGCAGGCTTCGCTTCCCGCATCATCAATAGTTCATCGTATTGCTTACCCCATCAATAAATCGTTTGGCCCACGGTGATGCGCTGACAACAAGAAGAGGATCAATGATGGCCAATATTTTGAACGAGTGCTGACCTTTACCATATTCCCCCTTACTCTTGCAACTTTTGGTCGCATTTTTAAGTGAACGGTATAAAGTTGCTTTTTCGACTGACTCAATTGCATGGCCAACAGAAGGCAAAGCATTGGCATGAAAACCCTGCGCAAAAAATGTGGCCAGAGCTTTCCTGTCGCAGAGAAGCCATGCCTCCATACACTGCACCATCAAATGGCAATTTCTATCATTGGCTTGTGCCGTTTTTTCCCAGCAATCGCCAGATCGGCTGCGAAGATGTTGCCACGGCTTCCACTCTTCCGGTGACCCTGCCATACAATCATCACCTACCGGAGCTTCGCTATCGACCAGCAAGAGCGCCTGGGTTCCCTGTGAAAGCGCCGTACAAAACGAATCATACGCCTCTTGACGGCTTCCGCAGGCAACGATTCGAGGCATATTCTCAACAAGACCAGCTTTTTTGAGAAATTCTGAAAATCCTCGCCGACACTCCGTCCTCAAATCATGGTGCTTGCCTCCACCTTCCACAAAAAGTTTTACTACCATCGCGTTCCTCCTATATCACCACGCTGCCACAGCTCACCCAGACGATAGTGTTCAAGCCACGGCTTTAACTCTTCACGACTTAACCGATGAAGCATTGTACCATCACGACCCTTCTCACACACCAAAACCGATTCCGGCTGGTCACTCATGGCATCGACCAGAACATCAGAGTGTGTCGTAACAATAAGCTGACAACGCTCTGAGGCTTCCTTCATCAAATCGGCCAGAGTCGGCAACACATCAGGATGCAATCCCAGCTCCGGCTCTTCAATACAGATCAATGGCGGCGGTGATGGATGACAGAGAATTGCAAGAAGCGAGAGGTAACGAAGTGTTCCATCAGAAAGACGGGTTGCTGGCACACGAAAACGCCCTTCCTGAAAAAAAACCTGAACAGTGCCACCCTCAATATGAACATCGTAATCATCAATGCCATCGTACAGGGCACGCAAGGCTTCAAGCAAGCGCTGTTTGACGGCAGGATCACGACGAAGACGATGCAGCACCAATCCAAGATTACTCCCATCCGGCTCAAGCATATCATTGGGAAGATCAGCCTTTTGCGGCAATCGTGAAATGGTATAGCGACCAAAGCTCCATTCACGGTAAAGTTTCATGCTACCGAATTGCTTCGCCAAAAAGGTGATTTCAGGATATTGATCGGGATCGCGTCGTTGAGAAAGAATAGATTTCTCCATATCAACATCTTCCTGCTGCAAAAAACGTTTCTCGCCTTTAACATTGAGCGTTGGTCGTCCATCATTGAAGTGATAATAATATGGTACAGGCACACGCTCATCTTTTGGATGCTCATCCTCAATTATTTCATCAACAATCTCAAAACGCTGGTTTACAGCAGTGAAAGAAAGCACGTAGCGTATTTTTTTATGCAAATACGGATGAATAACAACTACCTCCAGTGACGCTGTAGGGGTGCCTTTCACTCCTTTCCATAACCAGTCAGACACTCCACCACCTTCCCTGATCGGCTTCAGAAGCTGTTCGGGAGCGCTGCGGAGTAATTCTATTGATTCCAGCAAATTTGACTTGCCAGATCCATTCGGGCCAATAACAATATTGAGAGCATTCAGGCTTATCGGTTCCACCAGTTCACCAAAACTCAGAAAATTATTCAACGTGATTGAATGTAAAAGCATACTGTTTCCTGTTATGAGCTTAATGGTAATGTTTTATTCATCCGACCACTTTGAATTCAATTGCTGAAGCAGGCACACCAAGTCTCCTGTAGATGTTCCACTATGATGACTGGCCTCAAAACAACAAGCTTTTTTTGCAGTATAACAAACAATTGCAGGTCATCAAACAGTTTGCATCGGTAGCCGCCATCTACAGTCATCAAGCAGGCGAAAATGGATAAATGAGCAAGCGTAACAGTGTTTCTCCAACCGGTTCATTGTTCAATACTGGGACGACTGCAAATCGAAGAGCATGTCGATGAGCCACATCTTCTATCTCCTTTACTTCATTCTTTGCACGTTCCATCAACAGTGAAGATTGCGACACTGCTGCAGCCACACTGTTGTTGATAATCCAGCCCCAGGGTTCGATGCCCGCGCGTCGCAAATCTTCCTGTAAATTGACTGCTTCAAGAACAGGTGTTGTTTCGGCCAGGGTGACAATCAACACCTTTGTTTGTTTCTGGTCTTGTAACTGCATCATGGGGGTGACATCGTGCAAACCGGTTCGTCCTGCTTGACGGCTGACTTCGCGGTGATATGCTCCGGTGGCATCGAGCAGCAACAGTGTATGTCCCGTTGGCGCAGTATCGATCACAACAAATTTGTTGTCAGCCTCACGGATGATACGCGAGAATGCCTGAAAGACAGCGATTTCTTCGGTGCATGGCGAACGGAGGTCTTCTTCAAGCAGGGCTAAACCTTCGGTATCAAGCTGAGCACCTTTGGTATCCAGCACCTGATCCCGGTAGCGCTCGGTTTCAACTTCAGGGTCAATCCGGCTCACCATAAGGTTTTCAACCGTACCAGTCAGCGTTTTGGTGAGATGGGCCGCCGGGTCGGTTGTCGTCAGGTGTGTCGGGAGGCCTCGATGTGCCAGTTCAACGGCAACGGCAGCCGCCAGGGTGGTTTTACCAACCCCGCCTTTACCCATAAACATGATGAGCCCGTGACTATCGGCAGCAATTTCGTCAACCAGTGCGGAGAGTTTTGGCGCATCGATTGTGACAGACGTATCCCGTTCAACGATGAGCTGCTGCACGTTTGCCGTGAGCAATTGGCGCAAGGCTTCAAGGCCGACAAGATTGAATGGCTTGAGCGGTAGATGATCGCAGGGCAAGGTGTTAAGAATTGCAGGCATTGCTGAGAGAGCTGCTTGCTCACGGGAAAAAATCGCCTCGGCAAGAGCGTCCTCCTGGGTTTCGCTTTGGGGGAAGAGCCCGTTTATGACAAGAAAGTGTTGTGATATCCCGATGGCTGCGAGTTCTTGATACGTGCGTGCGACCTCCTGTAGCGTTGCATTTTGGGCTCGGGAGACCAAAATAAGGCGAGTAAGCAAAGGATCAGCCAGGGCTTCAACAGCAGCCTTATACTGTGCTCGTTGTTTTACAAGTCCGGCCAACGGCCCAAGGCACGATGCATCTCCTTTTCCCTTTTCAATGAAGCTGCTCCAGGCACCGGGAAGCTGCAGCAGCCTGATGGTGTGACCGGTTGGCGCCGTATCGAAGATGATATGGTCGTACTCGGAATACAATGCGGTGTCCGTCAGGAGCGAGGTGAACTCGTCAAAAGCGGCGATTTCCGTTGTACATGCTCCGGAAAGTTGTTCCTCAATGCTGTTGACCACGGTTTCAGGGAGTAAGCCCCTTACCGGCCCCACGATGCGTTCGCGGTAGAGCTGAGCGGCAGCCTGGGGATCAATTTCCAAAGCAAAAAGGCGTTCCACTGCCGTCAGAGCGGTAATCTGATTGCCTATAGTGACACCAAAAACCTGACCAACGTTGGATGCCGGATCGGTGCTGACGAGTAACACCCGCAGTCCCTCATCAGCAAGATGAATGGCCGTTGCGCATGCTATGGAGGTCTTCCCGACACCCCCTTTTCCGGTGAAGAAAAGGAAGCGAGGTGGTTGTTCAAGAAATAACATAGTATTGGGTGATGGTATGGTTGTGGTCAACAGCATTTACTGCCTGAGCAACAACATTTTGGGGGTTTAGCGGTAGCGTCAGGCAGCGTTATGTCGAGCCAGTGTGCCAGCTCAGCACGGCTTGGGTACTGTCCTGCCAACACGATGTCGCCATCAAGAAGAAGAAGCGGAAGTCCATCCTGGCCTGCAAGCTCAAGGTATGCTTTAACCATCTGATTTTCTGCAAAGGCCATTGGCTGCTGTGCCAGATTGAATCGTTCAATCTGAGCGCCATGTTGTTTTGCCCACTCTACATCTGCCGAGAAACTGATCAATGCCTGATCTGCATCGACACCACATACCCCGGTACTGCAACAAAGGGCCGGATCAAATACCTCTATTTTTTTCATGTTCAACGTTGATTACGTGTTAAAAGAATTAGACTCGGGCTTCGATTTTTTCCCCAAAAGAGTTTTCCTTGAACCAGAGCGCCACATTGACCAGTGCTATCAGAGCGGGAACCTCAACCAACGGACCGATCACTGCGGCAAAAGCTTCTCCGGAGTTGATGCCGAAAACAGCAATGGCTACGGCAATGGCAAGTTCAAAGTTGTTGCTCGCTGCGGTGAAGGAGAGCGTTGCCGTTTTGGAGTAGTCTGCGCCAACCTTGCGCCCCATGTAGAACGAAAGAAAAAACATGATAACAAAGTAAAGCAGAAGAGGGATCGCGATACGCACCACATCAAAAGGTATTTTCACAATATAGCCTCCCTTCAGAGAAAACATGACAACAATGGTGAAAAGCAGTGCCATAAGCGTGAGCGGGCTGATGCGCGGAATGAACTCTCTCTCATACCACTCCTTGCCTTTCAGACGAAGCATGAAAAAACGGGTCAGGAACCCTGCAATAAAGGGAACTCCCAGATAGATAAAGACTGAGGTGGCAATGTCGGCTATGGAGATGTCAACAGCGAATGAGGCAAGACCCAGCCATTTTGGCAGTACCGTCAGAAAGATCCACGCATAGAGCGGGAAAAAGAGTACCTGAAACACCGAGTTGAAGGCGACAAGCCCGGCGGCATACTCCGTATCACCTTTGGCAAGTTCGTTCCAGACAATGACCATGGCGATGCAGCGGGCAAGGCCAATCATGATGAGACCAGCCATGTAGTGCGGCATATCGGACAGAAGAAGCACGGCAAGGACAAACATCAGAATCGGTCCGATCACCCAGTTTTGCACCAGTGACAGGGCCAATACTTTCGTGTTGCGAAACACATCACCAAGCTCCTCATACTTTACCTTTGCCAGCGGAGGATACATCATGACGATGAGCCCTGCGGCTATCAGAATGTTCGTAGTGCCTGACTGAAAAAGATTCCAGAACCCGGAGATACCAGGGAATAACCAGCCCGACAGCACTCCTGCCGCCATGGCAAGAAAAATCCAGAGCGTCAGGTAGCGGTCAAGAAAGGACAATTGTTTTGTTGCCAAGCTCATAGCGTTACTTGCCGGTTAAATTATCGTTATAAAACTGACGGAAGCGCTGGTTAATCTCGTTGCGAACCCTCCGGAAAACGGCAAGCACCTCCTCCTGTGTCCCCTGAGCTTCAGCAGGATCATCAAACCCGATATGCAGCCGGTGCTCCACCTTGCCGGTAAAGAACGGGCAGGACTCTTTTGCAGCATCGCAAACCGTTATAACATAGTCAAACGGCCTCTGGAGAAATTCATCAACGCTTTTTGGTTTGTGTAAACTGAGGTCGATCCACTCTTCATGCATCACCTTCACGGCAAGCGGATGAACGGACTGTGCCGGTTTCGTGCCAGCAGAAAACACTTCGAGCGAGCTGTCAAAGGAACGGAGAAAGCCTTCAGCCATCTGACTGCGGCATGAGTTTCCGGTACAGAGAATAAGCACTGATTTCTTCATGGTAATCTTGTAATGGATTAAGGATTTATTTTATTTCTGAATGCGTGTCAATGGACTGCGGGCAAATTGATTGTGCACTGAAATCGCCGCACTGTCCCGGATTACCGTCACAGCACTCCTCCGTGAGATAGGCAATCAACTCCATCATTAACGGGAGGTTGGCCCGGTAGCGCTGATAGCGGCCTTCCTGATCTACGGTAAGGAGGCCTGTATGAGCCAGAGTTTTCAGATGAAACGAAAGATTTGTTGGCGGTACATCGAGTGCCGAACCAATCTCGCCTGCGACCATGCCTTCCGTGCCTCTCTTGACAAGTAATCGATACACATCCAGCCTGACAGGGGATGAGAGCGATTCAAAAATAGTTGTTGCTGTTAATTTTTTCATCTTCAACGTTACAATATTTATTGGAATGTTGAAACAATTTTTCATCAAATGAGTGTTACGTTTCTGTTAAATCGCTATAGGATATATTCCTCGAAGCTGTGCTTCGTGAAAGTATTCTTAAACATGTCGTTATACCCCATAGCTCTGCTGCGGGGTAGTTGATTCTCAGTTGGGAAGGGTGATGGTATTAAAGTTATCGGGATTAGCTCATTGGTGCCAGAGTTTTTTGGAAAAACCCAATGCGAACAAGTTTTCGACGCGACTGGCAACGGATATATCCCACGAGTTCCATCTGTCGCTTGCATACAAAATGAAAAAAGTAGATGGAACGTCAAATGTGGCCTTCAAGATGACCTTAAAAGGGCACTCAATGAGTATTTAGGTTGGTTTCCGGGAAATGGAGAGTCTCTAATCAGTGGGGCAGCATTCCAGCCACCTCTTTTTTTGAAGTTTTGAGGGCAAACAGTGATTTTACAAGCAAATCAATTGATACTGCCGGATCGCCAGCTTCCATTTTTGCAACGCGGGACTGGCTTGAATGGATCATTCTTGCAAGATCTTTCTGAGTCAACCGCAACGACTGACGGCGTTCTTTAAGGTTCTGGCTCAAGGAGAGTTTTAATTCTATGAATTCTGTCTCTGCCTGGCTGAGTTCCAGGAATTCATCAACGCTTCCGATCTTCCACCCGGAAGCCTCAAGCTTCCTATGTTTTTCCTTGTTCATGACAAATGTTGATTAGAGGTAAAGTTCTTGGATGTTGGTCATTTGGTCATATCGGTTCCACAGAATTTACTCCCCTCCCGACCAAACTCGGGGCCTCGACCTCGCTGGCGACTTTCTTGATGCACAGAGCCAGCTATTATGATCACAATAACCTGTAATTTTTTTTGCTAATCCGTTCTTATTGTCCTGTTTCAGCAATATCTTACGTATGGGTGAAAATGCAAAAGGGAGTCGCAGGCTTGACCTGCTGGTGGATGGACTGTGTATGCCTGTTCGGGCAGACGTTTTCAGTAGCAGTTACACTTTTGGCGATATTGTGGGCGACTTCAAGGAGCTGATGCGGATTGAAAAGGTCATACCTTCAACAAGAGCGGATAAGGTTTTAAGTGATCTTGTGTCGCTTTAGGCTGATCTGTATAAACCGGGGTAATAAATATAACTTGTTATTATATATTGTTTTATGATAATGATTTAGATTTTTTTGTAATAATTTGGAAGTCGTCATATACAGAAAGAAACAGTCTGCTTTTTCAGAATTAGGCGGATCAGTCCAAACAGTGTTAGCCGTCAGCTTCGACATGACCATCGCATCATAAAAAAATCTGACTTTTTAATTCTGGAAATAGTGCTGAATGAAATCGCAAGTATTTGATCGAAGTGAGCATGTTTATCGAAACGATGCCTTTGCAGAACTGGTCAAAGATGCGGTCAGGTTCTTTAATGGCACGCCTGTTCACACGCTTCCTCCGCCGGAATCTTTTCTTGGAACAGGGGTATACGCTCTCTACTATACCGGTAGTAATCCTCTCTACAAACGATACGCCGAGCTAAACCGCCTTTCATACGGCTATCCTGTCTACGTGGGCAAAGCCGTTCCAAAAGGATGGAGGCAAGCTCGCTCATCTGACAGCGTTCTTCATCAGTCTCGCGAACTCATCGGTCGCCTGCGAGAGCACGGAAGAAGCATTACCCTTGGTGCCGACCTGTTGCTTGAGGATTTCAGATGCCGCTTTGTCATTTTTGAAGCGGAAGGCTCAGACATGATCAGCACCATTGAAGCCGCCCTCATCAAACTCAATCAACCGCTATGGAATACTGCAGTTGATGGATTTGGAAATCACGACCCCGGAACCGGTCGATATGAACAAGCAAAATCAGATTGGGAAGTCATCCATGAAGGCAGGGTCTGGGCGAATAAGTGCAATGGAAAACATGCCGAAAAAAACACCATAATTTCTAATATTCGCCTTCACCTCAAGAAGTTGGGGCCGTCGCAATGAAAACTCTTGAAATTTTTTCAGGTGCAGGCGGTCTGGCAAAAGGCCTGGAGCTGTCCGGATTTGAGCATACAGCCTTTGTTGAGTTTAATCGGCATGCCTGCGAGTCCCTTTCTGAAAATTTCGATCCTGCGCGTGTCTTCTTTGGCGACATAAAAGATTTTGATTTAAATAGCCTTGAGGATATTGATATTGTTGCAGGAGGTCCGCCATGCCAACCATTTTCACTGGGCGGCAAGCACAGAGCCGACCAGGACAACCGGGACATGTTTCCTTATGCTATACGTGCTATCGAAAAAATCGCGCCCAAAGCATTTATATTTGAAAATGTAAAAGGCCTGCTTCGCCAAACTTTTTCCGAGTATTTTGAATACATAATCCTCAGATTAAGTCACCCGGATTTTATGTCAGGCAAGAACACCAACTGGAAATGCCACCTTGATGAACTTCGCAATATTGGCAGGCTTTCATATCCAGGAAAAAAGTACAACGTTCAGTTCAAACTGATAAATGCGGCGGATTATGGCGTACCACAAACACGAGAGCGGGTTGTGATTGTTGGAACAAGGGCAGACATCTCATTGCCTTGGACATTCCCTGTTGAAACACACTCAGAAGACAAGCTTCTTTGGGACATGTACGTAACGGGCGAATACTGGTCGCGCCACAAAGTGCCTAAACTCTTACTACCTGATGTAGACGCATCTCTGAGAGAAAAAATATCTCGACTAAGAGACAAGTACGGAATGTTTGAACCAGAATTATTGCCATGGCAGACTATGCGAGATGCTTTATATGATATGCCAGACCCAAAATCAGATCATGGAATAAACGACCACATCTTTCGGGATGGTGCCCGTACCTATCCAGGGCATACTGGTAGTGATTTTGATTGGCCGTCAAAAACAATTAAAGCTGGTGGGCACGGGGTTCCAGGCGGCGAAAATATGATCCGCTTCAATGATGGACGTGTTCGATACCTGACAACCTTTGAAGCAAAGCGAATTCAAACTTTTCCTGATGATTTCGTCATCAAAGGCGCGTGGGGTGAGGCTATGCGTCAAATTGGAAATGCGGTTCCTGTATTACTTGCAGAAAAAATAGGTTTCAAGTTAGCAGGGCATCTGAAAACGTCCAACCCATCAGTCAACACGGTCGCTGCGCAATAAAGCTGCGAAGCGCCGATTACTTCTGTATTATCAACACATAACCAAAGGAGAGAAAACATGATACCGGAAGTACTGCCAGAACTGATGAAGGCGGATGGAGTAGTTGCCATTGCGACCATAGGAGAAGACGTACCTCATTTGGTCAACACCTGGAATGCCTATTTGGAAATGTCTGAGGATGGTCGGTTGTTGATACCTGCCGGTTACATGAACAAGACAGAGGCCAACGTGGCGTATAACCCCAATGTGCTCATCACCATAGCAAGCAGCAAGGTAAAGGGACTACACGGTCAGGGCGCAGGCTGTTTGATCAAAGGCAAAGCGAAGTTCATCACATCCGTACCAGAGTTTGATGTGCTGAAGAAACGGTTCGATTGGTTGCGTGCGACAATGGCCGTAACAATCGAGTCTGCGACCCAAACATGGTGATTCGTATTCCTCATCTCGTTAGACCTCACAATATGAGCTTCTCCGCCGTCATCAAAACTGCCATCGTCTTCGTTGGGATAATCACTGTCGTGCTCGCCGCCGCAATTATATTTGGTGGGCCAGGCTCTCCGAAACCAATGGCAAGCATCAACGATCCGTTCAAAGCCGTTGATTTTTCAGACTTGCCCCCACTTCTCCGGTACAAGGCCAGAGACGGAGCTGAACTTGCCTATCGCCGATATGCGCCCCGACGTGTCACCGCATTGAGAGGAAGCGTGGTGCTCGTGCATGGCTCATCGGGCAGCAGCACCAGCATGCATGTGATCGCAAAGGCCTTGGCCAATGCAGGCTACGCAGCATACGCATTGGATATACGTGGCCATGGTGCCTCTGGGCCAAAGGGCACGATTGCCTATATTGGTCAGCTTGAGGACGACCTGGATTCGTTTGTCAAGGCGGTGCCACTTGCCAAACCAAACACGCTCGCAGGTTTCTCCTCTGGAGGTGGTTTTGTGCTGCGGGTCGCAGGGAGTCAGCATCAAAACGCCTTTCAGAACTACGTGCTGCTTTCACCGTTCCTGGGCTCAAGCGCGCCAAACTCTCGGCCCGACAGCGGAGGGTGGGTCAAGGTGGGCATCCCACGCATCATCGGCCTCACTTTTTTGAACCACTTAGGCGTGCGCATCTTCAACGACCTGCCCGTCATCAACTTCGCACTCAGCGAGCAAGCCAAAAGTTTCCTGACCTCTACCTACACATTTTCTTTGACAGCTAATTTTGGGCCCTTGCAGGATTACGAGGCAAATATCAGGGCAGTTCATCAACCGGTAAAAGTGGTTGCCGGTGCAAGTGACGAGGTCTTTGAGACGGCGGCGCTTGAGAAGATTTTTCGCAATCAAGGCCAATCGTGGCCAGTCACCCTGCTGCCTGGCATAGGTCACATCCAGCTCACGCTTCATCCAGCCGCCCTCAGCGCCATAGTCACCACCATAGAGGCGATGTAATGTGCGGTCTAACTGGCGGTTTAACGCGGACGCAAACAACGACAGTATGTAGTTTATAGATTGGAATAAGGAGTTTTTATAACCCTTTACATCGAAAGGTAGAAGGGATGACGTATAATTTCCTCCCTGATGAGCCGGTTTGACGGAAATAGAAAAAAACGGGTGCTCATCAAGATTATCGGCGAATAAACCCCTTTTGAAGTCTGTTTCACCTGCCCGTAATGACTTTTACTACAGGTTGACTCAAGACGACTTTGTCAAGCCTGGTAACCTGCAGCTCTCCCGGCGGGTTCATTTCGGCACCGATGACGTTCACAATGCAGCGATAGTGATATGGTCCGCTTTCAAAATCGTAATGATGATTTCCACCACTTCCGTCGAAGGTAATGGAACCGTTACGTAGCACTAAATCCGGCTGTTCAGTAGTTTTTTTATTGACGGGCCAAGCCGAGTAACGGAACTTGTTGTCAGTAAGGCGATCAATGCGAATCCGAAATTTTGTGGTTTCCCATTCAAGAACAGGCTCTGCAAAGTTACGCAAGCTGTTGTTTACATTGCTCCTGTCAGCTTTAATCAGTTCGGCACGCTTTCGCTTTCCCTTTTCTGTCTCATAGTTGATTGCAGTTATTTTCCCTTCCTCGTCAAGCCACAACAATCCGTTCTGGAACATAATGCCTCTCCACCCCATCTCTGACCAATCGGATGAAGCGCGGGAGGTGGAAATCGCCATTATTATTTTTTCATCAATGATTTCGTCATAAACTTCAAGGAATTGTCCTGGGTTGTCTATGCTTGAAAGGGGAGCCCGTCGTTGTAGCGGGTAGGACACTAAATGAGCTAACGCCTTCCGGTCTTTACCTGCAACAACGTTTATGAATTGCTTGATCGTGTTTTCAACATTCGATTCAGCACTCCAAAGAGGGCAGGAAAAGGAGAGGAGTATTGCACAAGCAAGTATTGTCGCTGTAATCAGTTTCATGCGTATTCTCACCAAAGGCTCGGCACATGATCTGACCACCCATTTTTTTCGGTCGGTCGGCATCCATGTATCATCTTTGGAAATAAGTTGTAAGCTTATTAATGGGAAATGCAGAGTTGACTCCTCATCCTCAATCATCAGCTTCGTACCGATGCGGTTCATTTTTTCAGCCTTGCTTTCATTTCTTCGACGGTATCTCCACCGATGCCAAGATTAGCATCATCCTGTTCCCTGATCAGTACAGTAAAGTATGCGGGTGGTATACTGGTAACCTCAGATGCAACTGAAGTTAGACGATGGATAAGATCCCGCTTCTGTTCGAGGCTCAGTTTGCCTCCCTCTAAAGTGATAACTGGCATTTGTCTCTTCTTTTGCTTCTCTTGTTATTTTTGTCGGAATTCGGTTGCATACTTGTCTGCATCGAGAGAGATATTAAGCAAATTCAGCCGGGTGCCAAAATTCTTTGATGTCAGGCGATTGATCCCCCCAACAGGTTGAAGACAACCCGAACATGTCGGTCGAACATTGTTTGTACTGATCTGCCTCATTCAGAAAAAGCAGAAACCAGTTTCTGCATAAAAAAATTCCAACGTACCTATGCTTGTTCAGTCGATTTTCTCTTCCTTATGTTTTGACTATCGGTTTCTTGATGAAGGTATATGCCGACTATGCCTTCATGCTGTCCAGTGATATATTTTTGCAGAATAATATTCAATTTATCTTGACTTTCGATGAACAAGTTCAAGGTCCGTGTGCGGTAACCGGTAGGCTACGGAAGGCTTGCTATCATTCTGCCCCTCAACCATAAAAAAGGAACAAATATGAGAAGAAACATCATCAGAGCTATGCTCACCGTAGCAATCATGGCTTTGCCGGCACTGGCCCATGCCGCCCAGTGGAATATTGATTCTGACCATTCCAATGTGGGATTCAAGGTGCGCCATCTCATGGTGTCGAATGTCAAGGGAAGCTTTGAAAAATACTCCGGGTCTGTGGACATCAATGACAAGGATATCACGAAATCGAAGCTTGAGGCCACCGTTGATGCGGCTTCCATCAACACCAATGTTCAGAAGAGGGATGAACATCTGAGGAGTGCCGATTTCTTTGATGTCGCCAAATACCCGACCATGAGCTTTGTTTCGAAAAAATGGACGAAGGCAGGCAAAGGTGCGCTGAAAGTTACGGGCGACCTTACCATTCATGGTATCACCCGTGAGGCGACACTCGATGTGGCTCCGTTCTCAAAAGAGAGCAAGGATCCCTGGGGCAACATGAGGAGTGGGACATCGGCAACTACAACCATCAATCGCAAGGATTTCGGACTTGTCTGGAACAAGGCACTTGAAATGGGCGGTGTGGCCGTTGGCGATGAGGTCAACATTGCGCTGGAGGTCGAACTGATCAAGGTTCAACCAAAA
This sequence comes from uncultured Chlorobiaceae bacterium, assembly GCA_903994455.1. Taxonomy (GTDB): domain Bacteria; phylum Bacteroidota; class Chlorobiia; order Chlorobiales; family Chlorobiaceae; genus Chlorobium. Next base: position 39,915 of record CAJEXI010000007.1, read on the forward strand.
TAGTGAATAAAGGGATTGAAGTAAGGTGATGCCTGCTGTTTTTTTCGGGCATGGCAATCCGATGAATGCGATCCAGACGAATCGCTATACCGAAAGCTGGTGCCAGTTTGGCCAACGCATCCCCCTATGGGGCATTTTTTTGTGAAATTTTTTCGGGGATGTAGCGTTATTTTAGAAATTAAAGAAGTCTAATATTTTTTTATTTTTCACACGAAAGCTTAACTTATAAGTGAAACGAGACGTTGAAATAGTGCTTGTTGAGCAAGGGGATGGGGGCACACTCTACTCGCTTCGGTTTGATGGGGAGAAAGAAACGCAACTTGTGAAGTTTCTTCAGAGTAAACTCTTGCGTGAAGAGAAAGGTTTTAACGAGATCGTTCAGCGTCTTTCCAGCATGACCGATAGTTTGGGGTTCAGAGAGCAATTTTTTGAAATGAACGAAGGGTCACGGACAGATTCCGTAGCAGCCCTGAAGAGAGGACGGATTCGATTATACTGCTTGCGTTGGTCTACGAGTTTGTTGAATGTTGGTACTGGAGGTCTTAAAACCGCTCAAAAAGATATGACTCTTCGCCATATTGTTCCTGAACTCCAGGAGCTTGATAAGCTGATTATGATGCGCATGAGATCAGGCGACATCGAAATAGATCACAATAACGGGAGCATGAGGGGTAACCTTACATTTAAATCTGGAGATATATCATGAATAGATCATTCTTTCAACAGTTCGTTGAGCAGATACCGCACTTTACCAAAAAATATGTCGGGAGGCAGGGTGAATTTGCTGTTAAGCTTAGTGAGTTGCTTGAATCAACAGGTATGACTCAGCGTGAGCTGGCTGAAAAACTGGGGAAAAAAGAGTCCTACGTCAGCAGGATGTTGGCAGGGTGGTCCAATCCTACCTTGAAAACAATTGTTGAATTTGAAGTAGCTTTAGGGAAAGATATTGTTGATTTTAATCTGGATGTCAATAAAGTTCAATCTGAAAAAACATTCCATACAGAGTCATCATGGAAGTTTATAGTACGAAAAGATGGTATGCCGGAAAGTTATTGCCCATACAATGAAGGAACTGAATTGGAGGCTGCGTGACAGCGCTGAGTGAGAAAAATAAAATAGGTATCAGATTTGATGGGTTCAGATTTTTGCGCTTTGGATTTGAACAACAGGACGATATTGATACAGGCGAAGATTTTAATGTTGAGATAGGCACGAATATTGATGTTGATAAAGCTGCAATTGTAGTAAAAGTATTGACAACTTTTACAAGAAAAAACATTGATAAAATAGTTGCACAAATTGAAACTGCCTCATTATTTCAACTTAAAGGAATCGAGCACTCTGAAGATCATGAAGGGTCTGAAAAATTGCCGGACGGGCTTCTTGTTACCGCTATATCATTGGCAATTTCAACAACTCGAGGTGCCATAATCGCAAAGGGTTGCGGGTCATTCTTGGAGGATTTTCTCTTGCCAATAGTTGATCCAAAATCATTCTTGCCAAAGCCTGATGACCGATCAAAATTAATTGTAGAAGATAAAATACTTGATTGAAGCAATATATGGATGAAGCTTTTGCCTGATTTCACAAAACAAATATAAACAAGGGTAGACCGAAAAATAAGAAAAGCCCTGATTTTACAGGGCTTTTCGGACGATATGGGAGTGCTGGACTATCGTTCTGCGGAGAGGGTGGGATTCGAACCCACGGTACACCGAAGCGCACAACGGTTTTCGAGACCGTCCGATTCAACCACTCTCGCACCTCTCCGTATGTTTTATACTAATTCAGCTCGTGTCTTTATGCTTTTCCTGATGATTTCAGTTTTCAACAAGCGCCCATCTGTCCATTCCGGCAGCTAATTTATAAAAATCCCAATCAATTCCCTTGCAGTTTATTATCTGAGCAAACAAAAGCAGTCCGGGCATGCTGAGCTCCAGCTCGGCAGAAAAGGAGGTAATATTCCGAGCTGGGACTCGGCGTTCCCGGCCAGAGGCTCAAAGATCTGGACACCTCCTCACCGAAGAGCCGGAAATTCTCACGGCGACGACAAATTGCCCCGCAAGAAAAGAACAACAAAGTCGTCCCACCTTACAGCAGACAGGGAATAAATGAACAAATAATCAAAGGCATACCATGAATCGATCTTTCAGTTGGCGGTCATTTACCAGTTTTGGGCTTTTTCTCTCTTTTCTCATGATTCTGGTCTCCGGGGTGATTCTCTATATTTTTCCAGGCAGAGCGCCCGGTTTTGTGTGGGAATTATGCGGACTGAGCAAACCAGCCTGGCAAAACCAGCATATCATTTTTGGATTTGCGTTTTCCATACTGTCACTCTGCCATCTTTTTTTTATCAACTGGAAAGCGTTTTTCTCCTATCTGAAAAGCAAGGCAAAAGCGGGATTACAGAGTCCCGGAGAACTTCTTGTGATTCTGCTGCTCTTCCTCTTGTTTGGTTTCGGTACCTACTTCAAGGTTCAGCCATTTTCCGGATTTCTGGAGCTTGGTGAAAGCATTTCCAACTCTTGGGACAATAAAGGGAAACAGCCGTCCGATAAACGGGTTGAGGTCAATGGAGTTTCACAAGAACTGGCTTTTGCTGAAATAGCTACGGAAAGAGGATTGGGGGAGGAAGAGTTCTATGGTTATTCAGAGAGAGAAGAGGGAAGAGAAAGACATCACCATAAAAGAGGCAATCATCACATAACAGATGAAAATATATCCCCTCAGTATGCCTCGCGCCCCCAGGAAATTGATGCCAAATCCGATACCTTGCCAAACATAAGAGTCAAAAATAATGCAAAGCAAATAAGTGATTCTCAAGCGCCGGATGACGACTTGCATCGCCGGACAAATGCAAGTTGTGCGTCTTGCCATAATAACAGTCGTTGGTAACCAGTACAACGGTTTTCGAGAGCGTCCGATTCAACTACTCTCGCAAGGAAAGAGAAGCAAACAAAAAAGCCTCTGTTGTTTCAGAGGCTTTTTGTTTGAGCGGGAAACGAGACTCGAACTCGCGACCCCAACCTTGGCAAGGTTGTGCTCTACCAACTGAGCTATTCCCGCTTAATGAGTGACAAATATAAGGATTTTTTTTTTCTGTGCAACTTCTCGATGCAATTTTTTTTCACAGTGACAGTTCCCGCATGATTGTTTCCATATCCTTGTCGCCCCGGCCGGAGATATTAACGACAAGAATGGCATCTTTTTCCATGTTTGGAGCCCTTGTGATGGCGTAGTGCATGGCGTGAGCCGATTCAAGGGCGCAGATAATACCCTCGGTTTTTGCAAGCGTCTCAAGAGCAGAAAGCGCTTCAGTGTCCGTCACTGAGGTGTAGGTGACCAGTCCGAGTTCCTGAAGATAACAGTGTTCGGGGCCAACACCGGGATAATCAAGGCCGGCAGAGATTGAGTGCGCTTCCTGAACCTGTCCGTCTTCATTCTGCAGCAGTTTTGTCAGTGCGCCATGAAGAACTCCCGGTTTTCCCAGTGTCAGGGAGGCTGCATGTCGTCCCTCCAGCCCTTCGCCAGCCGCCTCGATGCCAACAAGTTCAATTTCAGCGGCATCGTTCAGAAATTCATAAAACATTCCGACAGCATTACTTCCTCCTCCAATGCAGGCGGTAATGACATCGGGCAGTTTTCCTGCCTGGGCAAGAATCTGCGAACGGGTTTCGTGCCCTATGACGGCCTGAAAATCGCGGACGATCATGGGATAGGGATGCATGCCAACAACCGAACCGATAATGTAAAAGGTCTCTTCCGGATTATTTATCCAGTCGCGGATTGCCTCGCTTGTTGCATCCTTCAGGGTTTTTGAGCCGCTTCCAACCGGGCGTACCTCTGCACCAAGCAGTTTCATGCGTGCAACGTTCGGTGCCTGCCGCCGGATATCCTCCTCACCCATATAGACGACGCATTCAAGATCAAAAAGGGCGCAGACGGTTGCTGTGGCTACTCCGTGCTGCCCGGCACCGGTTTCCGCAATAACCCTTTTTTTGCCCATGCGTCGGGCAAGCAGTACCTGACCGAGTGCGTTGTTGATTTTATGAGCCCCGGTATGGCAAAGATCTTCACGCTTGAGGTAAATTTGTGCTCCCTGCAGCGTTCTGCTCAACCGTTCGGCATGATACAGGGGAGTTGGTCTCCCGACATAATCACGGAGGAGTTTCGCAAGAGTCGTTTGAAAGGTCGGATCATTTTTTGCTCTCAGGTACTCCGATTCAAGATCGGCAGCGTTTTTAACCAGAGTTTCAGGGATAAACTTGCCACCGAAACAGCCAAAATGTCCGGCAGAATCGGGAGCGGAATAAAGTGTCGGTGCCATGGAAAGAGAAAAAAGTTAAAGAATTTTCAACCAGTAGTCAGTAGTAGTGCCGATATGGGGACAAAGAAAACTGCGGGTATGATGATGCTCTTTTCTTGTTCGGTCAAACCTTGGTTCAGGTGTTTTCGCTATGGGTGGTTATAAGAAATATGCTGGTAATCACAAACAAGCAACTGATACACACAACCATACCTCAATTCAGTTGTTCATGATACCGGTAAAACAGAGTTAACAAACTGTTAACCTGGATCAAATGCACCGGGTGCTCGACAAACCGGTGCACATATTCTTATTTGCTTTCCTTTATGATATAATCAACAGAATTACCGACCTGGGCATCAGTAAGCTGGGCATCATTGCCTCGAGGAGGCATTGTCCCTGTTTTACCCTGAAAACCTTTGATGGCGTTACTGACCAGAGCATCTCTCCCTTTTGTGATGCGTGGAGCCCATGCAGCTCTATCGCCCAATTTAGGAGAGCCCAATATACCGCTTTTATGGCAGCCAGCACATTTGGTTTCGTAAATATTTTTACCTTCGTCAACATCGTGTGCCGCCCTGGCATCGGCTGAGGTCATGGAAATAACAAAGAGTGCACAACATGCAAGTGAAAAGAAACGTGACATAGAGATAACTCCATTATGATTGCTATGGTAACAACGACAAAGTTGCTCTTATGATAACCTGTTGAGAGACTCTCCATAAAAGTCATGATCATTGAAAGCTGACCATGACTTTTATGAACAGATGTACTTTTATTTCAGTCAAGAAACGCTTAGAAGCCAGCACGGACAGCTAATGCGAAGCTGTCAGCATTATTGGTGCCTGAAGCAACGCTTTCCTTTGTGAAATGAGTATACGTTCCGGCAATCGAAACCGCTGAAGAGAGCCATGCGGTAAGGCTACCTGCAAGAGTAGGCTGATGCACATCATAAGGTACAGGTACTTTCGCTGTTAATTTTGCGGAATTTGCCAAATCGGAGTAGGCTGCCTTCACATAAATCCATGAATAGAGATAGTGTCCGATCTCAGCCTTAAAGTTGTTAAGCTGAAGATCACGATCATGACTTAATGCTGCACCAACTAGAAAATCGTTATAAACGCCCTGGATATCGCCGCCATAGACAAGTGTCTCACCAGCATATCCACTTGTAAAACCTTTTGTTGGAGTTATACCAGTCTTGAGATTTTTAACAGCCAGATTATTTTTTGAGTAAGAGAGCCCAGCACCCAGGGTAATCTGGTTATCAAGACCGGTATAGGGGTTCCCGAACTCGCCATTGGCACCGGTGAGCAGGCCTGCTCCAAACAACTTGACCTTTCCTCTCAAGTAGAGAATATCATCAATTTTATTCTCTGTGGCTACGATAGGAGTTGAGTTTTTGGCTGCCATACTTGTGCCAGCAGTTATGGAATACCCGCCAACATCGCCTCTGGTATAGTTCAACTCAGCATAGGTTCCTGGTGCAGGAAGCACACCGGAAACGTTAACGACACCACCAACTGATACTCCGTTCCACGATGCATTGCTGAAATTATTACCGAGAGCAATATTCAGACCGGGATTAAACTCCCAGACAACTCTTACATTGGCATTAATTGGTGGGCTGTCAACCGCGACTGTAGGCCCGGCAGCAGTCTTGTCATCGTCGGTATCATAAGTCGAGTTTCCGCCAAATCCATTTACTTCACCAAAAACCGTCAGTTGATCGCCGATTGAACCCCCAAAAAAAAATGCTACAGCGCCAGGAACGTTATAGTTAAACGCCACTGCTGAGGCTGGATCGCCGTTAGAGGTATACGTAGGTGCAGTATAGCTAAGAAGATTACCCGTGAGAACGACGCTCAAGGGGTCGAATTGAGGAAAAGAGCTGCTCATTGGAGCTCTAACAGTTTTTTTCCATTCATCAGTCCCTATTTTGATCTGTTGCTGGCGGGTAAATACAGCTTCGGCACCACCCGGCATTCGATAACCATTATTCTTGAATGCTTCACCGATGGCATTCCTTTGTGGCATACCAGAGTGACACATGAGACAGGATACTTCATACTTTCGTGCCCATGACGGAATAGCCTGACTCTCTGTACTCCAAAACAGAACAGGTGTCACACAGAGTGAAAGAACCGACGCCAATGTGATTTTTCTCATAACGGCATATCCTCGGTTTAGATGTTGATATTTTTCGATGTTTCTTTGTTAACCCGCAAACATGATATGCAGCGTTATTGCAGCATAATGAATGAGTATCACATGCCAGATCCCCGCCCTATCCTGAAAAACCGTTAAAAGCCTCGTGTTCTATAAAGATTTACAAAAGATTCAAGAATAAAAGATATCTAATGCCTTTAATTGCCAACAAGTTTATAAGAGGATTTGAAATAAAGAGTTATCAATGGGGAGGTATTTATTGAAAACTCTCATTGCTTTTTAAGAAAACTTAAATAATATATTTCTGTTTTACAAGGAGATCCTAACACAATACTGTACCGGAGCATTACCGCATTGATGTTTATCAGACAAAAAACCCTGTTTCTTGCCATATTCAGCTTTTGTCTGTTGGCTGTTCCTCTTTTTTGTGGGGTGAGGCTCTCTGCTGCTGAAAAGTCAGAAAAGCGGAATCAAGTTGATCCGGTTGATTCGTTTTCCAGAACAGGAGGTCTGACAAGAACAGTGCTGTTTGCTGCCAGGGATTCGGTGATCTACAACATCGATGGGCGAACCATGGAGTTGTGGGGGAATGCCCGTATTGATCATGAAGAGACCAGTGTCAAAGCTCCAAAAATTATCATTGATCTTAATACATCTTTGTTTCATGCTTTTGGTATTGTGGACTCCTCGAAAACACGTGCTGAGCCCGCTGTTTTTACTGACCGACAGGGGAGCTTCAATGCAGAAACAATGACCTATAATTTAAAAACCAAAAGGGGAGAGACGACAAATGTTTTATCCTCTTCCAGGCAGCTTATTTTTAGCGGAGAGCATGTTACAAGGCTTGAAAATGGTGAGATGATCATCAGTGATGGTACGTTTACCACTTGTGATAATCAGTCCCCCCATTACTGGTTTTCCTCCTCTCAGATGACGGTTATTCCTGACAAAAAGATTATTGCAAAGCCTCTGATTATGTATATCAGACCGGAAATTTTTTCTGCACGCCTTCCGGCTCTTCCAATTCTGGCTCTGCCTTATATGGTTTTTCCGTTAAATCAAGCTCGATCGTCGGGTTTTCTCACGCCTGGTCTCGGCAATAACAGCCGTATGGGTTACTATTTGTCGAATTTTGGTTATTTCTGGGCCATTGATGATCGGATGGATTTCAGGCTTGACGGGGACATATCGTTTAATGGAGGTTGGCGTCTTGGTGAAAGGTTTCGCTTTAAAAAAACGAATAGCTTTTCTGGTGAAATTTCGGGAGAGTACAAAGAGTATCCCGCATATAGTGACTGGAATGCGAAAATTATCTACAACCAGGTTTTCGACTCTTCGACCAGATTTGATGTCAACATCCTGCTTCAGGGCGCACCACAGGGTTACGACCTGAATTCAATGAATTCGATAACCATGGTAACTCAGCAATCCAATGCGCGTGCGGCTTTGGCAAAAACGTTCAATGAAGAGAACAGTATTGCTGCAATTACCTATAATCGTTCCGAAGATTTGAGTACTCACAATGCCACCCAGGCCATGGATGCGTCGTTCTACCAGAACCGGATGTATCCGTTTCGTTCTGGTTTTCCGGTTGATAACTGGAGATCGAATGTTTCGCTCTCTACCGGTGCATCTTTCCGAGGGATGTCAACATCGCAGAGTACTTCGGGTTATTCGGCAAACGCTAATGTTGAGATGGGGTACTACCGTGAATTTGCTCAGGGCTCCAAGGCACTGTTTACCCAGGGACTCAGCTTGCAAGCATCGCAACCGGTCTCCGGATTCTATAATAATGGGATCAATAGTGGCACAACGATGTTTGTTCCCCTTCGTATGCAATCAACATTGTTTCGTTATTTCAATATTAATCCTGGCGTAACCTTTATCCATTCACTCTCTCCAGATGGCGAAAATGAGGATATTTCAACAACAGTGTTGGCTGTTGACGTGGCTACCAGACTCTATGGAACTTTTGAATCGGCGACTATCGAGCATCTTCTTGGGCTCAATGCGTTGCGCCATACCTTTATGCCAACAATCACTTACCGATGGAACCCTGCGTTTTCCGGAAATAGGTATAATTGCTATCAAAATATCTATGACTGGACCGATCCTCAACTCTTCAACCGGCTTGACAACACTACCTATGCAGGTATTCCTGAAGGGCAAAGTACTGTCGGCATTTCTCTGAAAAATCTTCTTCAGGGTAAAAGAGGGGGGGCTCACTCCTCGTTAGCCGATGATGGATCCCTTGCTGGAGAACAGACAATCCAGCTCCTCACCTTCAATGCGACGACGGCGTACAATTTTAATGCCGATGCTCTTCATCTGGCGCCAGTGATTTTGACTGCGTCAAGCAATGTTTTGTCGCCAAACCTTCTTTTCAGTTCGGGGGCCATGTATGATATTTACAGTTCCGATCCGTTGACTGGTGACAGAATCAATCGCTTCAACAGTGATGATGGTAATGGATTATTTCGTTTTATCAAGGGTTTTTTGAACATGAGCATGAGTATTCAAGGCAACCGCGAAGCTACCACTTCTTCGTTGCCATCGGTGCCAACAACTCCGTTATTGGTCATGCCGAACGCCACGCAGTCTATATTTCTTAATCGTTTTAATCCGAACTACTTCAGCCGTATTGATTACCGACAGCCATGGCAGATCCAGTTTTCCCTGTTTCTGCAATCCGACAGGAGCAATCCGCTTGTGCCAGTCACAACTTCGCTGATCAATGCATCGGCAACAGCGTCGTTGTCAAAAGAGTGGCAGGTGGTTTTGAATACCGGGTACGATTTTCAAAACAGCAAGCTGGCTTTCCCTGTGCTCTATCTTAATCGAGACCTTCATTGCTGGCAGATGAGCTTCCAGAGCATTCCTTTTGGGCAGTTTCGGAGCTATGCTGTCCAAATTGGCCTTAAAGCTCCAATGAGCAATCTTAGTTTCAAAGCAGGCAAAGGAGCATATTAGTTCTTCTCATGGAGTGCTCTGAATCAGGCCAAGGAGCAGCGATAGTCGGTTGTTGAACTCTTCATGAGCATCGTGGTGGATACAGTGTGAAGCCTTGGGGATGATATAGGCACCTGCCTGCGGAAGAAGCTGCTGAAATTCAGGGATAATCTTGTGTGGCGGGAGGGCTACATCTTCTGCTCCCCAGACAAGAAAGGCCGCTCCCTTGTAATTGCATGGTTTTGGAAGGTGATCGAGCCTGAAATCGAGCGGACGTTTGGAGGGCGAGAGGTAAGAAAATTGTGCACCTCTGTCCTGGAGTGGCAGGGTGAACAGGTTGATCAGCTTGTCATCAACCTTACTTTGATTAAAATATGTTGGCATGAGGCTCTGACCCACGGCAACAGGATTTGCAAAGGCGGCCAGAAGCATCTCGCCAATGAGAGGTGAGGCGACAAGACCGAAAAACAGATTGCTCATGCCATCCATCGTGTCTCCAAAAAGGCCGGAAGGGTTGACGAGTACAAGGGCTTTGACTTTTTCAGGCTGATAGTGGGCAAAGTAGACTGCGCTTGCGGCACCCATCGAATGGCCGACAATAATGACCGAGTCAAGTTTTTTCAGCAAAAGAAACGTTTCGATTTGTGAGGCAAACAGTTCGAGACAGTAGCGCACATTGGGTTTTTGTGATTTGCCAAACCCGATCAAATCCATGGCATAGATTTTATGTTCACGGGCAAATACTGGAATATTCAGATTCCAGTGCTCAATCATACCGCCATAACCATGGAGAAAAAGGAGTGGAGTTTTTTCAGCGTTTTCCTCTCCAAATTCCTGGTATCGGATTTTGGCTTCGTTTTCAGGAGATAGTTGCCATAGAAAATATTGATCTTTCGCCATGTTGCTCATACTATAAATCAGTGAAATATTCAGAGTGGGAAAAACTTATAGGCCAATATACCTGTTAAAAAAATAATAATTGAAAGATATTGCTTAATATCTGTAACTGGACATGATTTGTCCTGATTAATTAAAGTTCCAATAACTATGCTTCAGGTTTCCCGAAAATTTGAATATGGGCTTCATGCGGTTACCTACCTGGCAACGAAGGGGCTGGGCAGGGTTGTTACCGTCAAGGAGATGGCTGATGATATTGGCTTTTCACAGGAGTTTCTTGCAAAGGCCATGCAGAGTCTCAATCGGGCTGGTATCGCCTCTTCAGTTCAGGGTGTCAATGGAGGCTATACCCTCGGCAGGGCGACGGCTGAAATTACTGTTGCCGATATTGCGCTTGCCATTGAAGGAAAGCCGCATCTGGTGCGCTGTAGCGTGAAGGCAGACAGTTGTGAGGTTTTTTCCTCTTGCCATCACCGGGTTTATATGAGTGCTCTGCAGCATAAAATCCAGGATCTTTTGGGGGCGACGACCATTTACTCGCTTTTGCAGCAAATCGCTCCATGATCACCTCTCCGTAAAAAAAGTTTTTTTTGATGCGCTTCATTCTGTGTTTATTGTCACCGGGTTCGGTGGTATTCTTTTTGAAGCACTTCCCGTTTGATCTTTACCTGAAACCAGATGACACTGAATTATGACCATAACTAGGCTCAGCAATTCGGCTTTTGCTGAAACGAGTCTGCCGGATATTGTCCTCAAAGGTATTAATACCCATAATCTTCGAAATATCTCGGTTTGTATTCCCCGCAACAAGTTTGTTGTGTTGACGGGTGTGAGCGGATCGGGTAAATCAAGTCTCGCTTTCGATACCCTTTATGCTGAAGGTCATCGCCGCTATGTGGAATCACTGTCGGCGTATGTGCGGCAGTTTCTTGAACGCATGCCTCGGCCCGATATCGAAAGTGTTGAAGGAATTGCGCCTGCCATTGCCATTGAGCAGAAACCTATTCCGAAAAATCCCCGTTCTACAGTTGGAACGGTATCGGAGATTTATGACTATCTCCGGCTGCTCTATGCCCGGATTGGCAAAATCTATTCTCGCGATACCAATGAGCTGGTTCTGAAGCATACTCCCGACGATGTGAGTCTGCATGCAGGTTTTTTTGAGGAGGGAACAAAATTTTATGCTGGCTTCTTTTTTCCTGTCCATAAGGATGCTGGCCATAACAGCCGTACCGTGCAGGATGAAATTGCGAATCTTCTGAAAAAAGGTTTTTTCAGGGTTGTCGCCGGGGATGAGATTCTTGATCTCAACCAGGATGGGGCATGCAAGAGGGTGCTTGATATGTCGATATCCGAGCGTTCATCCCTTCTGGTCCTGGTTGACCGTTTTGTGGCACGGCACGATGACAAGTCTTTCAGCCGGGTTTCGCAGGCGGCGGAGAGCTGTTTCAATGAGTCGGGAGGCTATGCTGTTCTGAAGGTTGTTGGAGGTAAAACCTGCCTCTTCAGCGACCGACTCGAACTGAATGGCATTGAATATCAGGAGCCTTCACCCCAGCTTTTTGCTTTTAATTCCCCTATAGGTGCCTGCACAACCTGTCAGGGCTTTGGTCGTATTGCTGGTATTGATGAGGATATTGTTGTGCCGAACAAGTCTCTTTCGATTAAAGAGGGTGCCATCGCGTGCTGGAATTCGGAAAAATATCGTTGGAATCTCCATGAGCTGCTTGATCGAGCAGAAGCTATGAATATTTCTGTCAATGTTCCTTATGAAAAGCTCTCCTACACGCAAAAAGAGCTTGTCTGGAAGGGTAGTTCGGATGGACGTTATATGGGTATCCGGCATTTTTTTGCTGAAATAGAGAAAGAGGCCGGTTACAAAATGCACTATCGGGTCTTTTTAAGTCGCTATCGTGGTTATGCGGTCTGTCCTGATTGTGAAGGGAGTCGCCTGAATCCTGATGCACGGCTGGTCAGGGTTTCGGGTCGTCATATCGGTGAGGTTTCTCGCATGAATATTTCAGAGGCTTCCGATTTTTTCAAAAATCTTGATATTTCACCTTTCGACCGCAAGGTGGCAGAGGTTATTTTGCAGGAAATCATCAAGCGTCTGGGTTATCTGCTTGATGTGGGCTTGAATTACCTTTCACTTGATCGTCTGACCCACACCCTGAGCGGCGGCGAGTTTCAGCGCATCAACCTCTCAACCTCCCTGGGTTCTCCGCTTGTCGGGGCAATCTATATTCTTGATGAGCCAAGCATCGGGCTCCATCAGAGTGATTCTGCACGACTGATCACGCTGCTCAGAAAGCTGCGCGACCTGGGTAACACGGTAGTGGTTGTGGAGCATGACCGGGAAATCATTGATGCGGCTGATGAAGTGATTGATCTCGGCCCTTATGCGGGGCGGCTTGGTGGTGATGTGGTTTTTCATGGTTCGGTAACAGCAATGAAGGCAACAGGGAACTCTCTGACAGCCCAGTATATGAAGGGCACAAAACGCATTCCTGTGCCGCAGCTTCGCAGAACGCCAAATTTCAGCGCCTGTATCGAAATTATTGGTGCCATGCAGAATAACCTGAAGAATATTGATGTGCGTTTTCCTCTTGGTGTCATGACCTGCGTTACTGGCGTGAGCGGGTCAGGCAAGTCCACCCTGGTCAATGATATTCTCAACAAAGGTGTTATGAAGGAAAAGGGTGCATTGAAGGAGAATGTGGGAACTCACCGCTCAATTTCAGGCGCATGGCTTGTTGATCGTGTCGAACATGTTGACCAGTCTCCCATTGGAAAATCAAGTCGCAGCAATCCCGTCACCTACCTGAAAATATTTGACGACATTCGTAATCTGTTTGCGCAGACGATCGATGCCCGGCAAAAGGGGTGGAAGGCCGGTTATTTTTCGTTCAACATTCCGGGCGGTCGTTGCGAGACCTGTGCCGGGGAGGGAAGTGTCCATATTGAGATGCAGTTTCTTGCTGACATAGAGGCTGTTTGTGAAGATTGTGGCGGCTTGCGGTACAAACCAGACACTCTTGAAGTGAAGTACCAGGGCAGGTCTATTGCTGAGGTGCTCGACATAACGGTAGAGGAGGCGATCACTTTTTTCAGCAATGAGAAGGGGATTGCAAGAAAACTTATGGTGCTCGACGAGGTAGGGCTGGGCTATATCCGGCTTGGTCAGTCGTCAAGCACCCTTTCTGGAGGTGAGGCCCAGCGCCTCAAGCTGGCAAGTTTCATTGCCCATGCCGATGTGGCGCACACCCTTTTTATTTTCGATGAGCCGACAACCGGTTTGCATTTTGAGGATATCAACAAGCTGATCCGCTGTTTTGAAAAACTTCTTGAACAGAAGAACACCCTTATCGTTATAGAACACAACCCCGATATTATCAAGCAGGCCGACTGGATTATTGATCTTGGGCCTGGTGCCGGGGATAAAGGTGGTTGTCTTGTTGCGGAAGGGACTCCCGAAGAGATTGCTGCCCGGGAGGATTCTCTGACCGGCAGATATCTCAAGCCATCGTTCGACTACTGAACTGGCTCTTCATCGTTTTATGGGGTTGTCTCCATCATGCACACCACCGTGAAGCCTGATATGCGGGAAGTGTGACAGCGCCGTGCGTTCAACCCATACCGTTTTTCCTTTGCTGAACCCGGTTTCATTTTCGGTTACCGAAAGCCGGTTTTTGGCGAGCGCCTCGATTTCCTGCAAAAGAACCGCGAGCAACCGGTCTTCGGCGGTTGCCGTGTCGTCCTCCATTTTCGACCTGATACTTGTCAGTTTTTCCATGGTGACTTTACCGAGGGTGTTATAGAATGGCTGTGTCATTATTTTTTTTGGATGAGTGGGTATTTTTATTATTATTGAACTGTTTTTAGCACTCTCCTTGTCTGAGTGCTAAAAACATGAATTATTTTCCATAGTATCTTACTATTAAATCCAAAACCCAAACAAGAGAAGACAATGAACTTGAAACCCCTAGCTGATCGAGTTATTGTTAAGCCTGCAGCGGCGGAAGAGAAAACCAAAGGCGGCCTTTATATTCCTGATACAGGGAAAGAAAAACCGCAGTATGGTGAAGTTGTTGCCGTAGGAACAGGTAAAATTGCCGACAGCGGTCAACTGCTTGCAATGCAGGTCAAGGCTGGCGACAAAGTACTTTACGGCAAATATTCCGGCACTGAAGTAAGTGTTGAAGGCGAGGATTACCTCATCATGCGCGAGTCGGACATCTTTGCTATTCTTTAGTTTTACTAAAATTTAATAACCTTATTGGAGGAACGCTGAACAATGACTGCTAAAGATATTCTTTTTGACTCTGAAGCCAGAGCAAAACTTAAAGTTGGCGTTGACAAACTCGCCAATGCCGTGAAGGTTACTCTCGGACCTGCCGGGCGTAATGTGCTTATCGACAAAAAATTTGGAGCTCCAACTTCAACCAAAGACGGTGTTACTGTTGCAAAAGAGATTGAACTTTCTGATCCTTTTGAAAACATGGGTGCCCAGATGGTGCGCGAAGTTGCATCAAAAACCAGCGATGTTGCCGGTGATGGCACCACAACAGCGACTGTTCTTGCCCAGGCTATCTATCGTGAAGGCCTGAAGAACGTCACTGCTGGCGCTCGTCCGATTGACCTGAAAAGAGGCATCGACCGTGCGGTGAAAGAGGTTGTTCAGGAGCTGAGAAACATCAGCCGCAACATCTCCGGTAAAAAAGAGATTGCACAAGTTGGAACCATCTCCGCCAACAACGATCCTGAAATCGGTGAACTGATTGCCGAAGCGATGGACAAGGTTGGAAAAGATGGTGTTATTACTGTTGAAGAGGCCAAGGGAATGGATACGGAGCTGAAGGTTGTTGAAGGTATGCAGTTTGATCGTGGCTACCTCTCGCCATATTTCGTGACCAATTCCGAGACCATGGATGCAGAACTCGAAGATCCGCTGATTCTTATCTACGACAAGAAGATCAGCAACATGAAGGAACTTCTTCCTATTCTTGAAAAATCGGCACAGTCAGGTCGTCCGCTGCTTATCATCTCAGAAGATATCGAAGGCGAAGCGCTTGCAACCATCGTTGTCAACAAGCTCCGTGGCACCCTGAGAGTTTGCGCAGTCAAGGCCCCGGGCTTTGGTGATCGTCGCAAAGCCATGCTTGAGGACATCGCTGTTCTTACTGGTGGTACTGTTATTTCTGAAGAGAAAGGCTATAAACTCGAAAATGCAGCTATCTCCTATCTTGGTCAGGCTGGTCGTGTCACCGTCGACAAGGACAACACCATTATTGTTGAAGGTAAAGGCACCCCTGAGTTGATCAAGGCTCGCATCAACGAGATCAAGGGACAGATCGAAAAAACAACCTCTGATTACGATACTGAAAAGCTGCAGGAACGTCTTGCAAAACTTTCAGGCGGCGTTGCTGTTCTTAACATTGGAGCGTCTACCGAAGTTGAGATGAAAGAGAAGAAAGCCCGTGTTGAAGATGCGCTGCACGCTACCCGCGCTGCTGTGCAGGAAGGTATTGTTGTCGGTGGCGGTGTTGCCCTGATCCGTGCGATCAAGGGTCTTGACAGAGCGATTGCAGACAATGAAGATCAGAAGACCGGTATTGAAATTATCCGCCGTGCGCTCGAAGAGCCACTTCGCCAGATTGTTGCCAACACAGGCACCACCGATGGCGCTGTTGTGCTTGAGAAGGTCAAGGCCGGAACCGGTGATTTTGGTTTCAATGCCAGAACAGAACAGTACGAAAACCTGGTTGAGGCCGGTGTTGTCGATCCTACCAAGGTGACCAGAAGCGCTCTTGAGAACGCGGCATCAGTTGCCAGTATTCTTTTGACAACCGAAGCTGCCATTTCTGACATCAAGGAAGATAAATCCGACATGCCGGCAATGCCTCCAGGCGGAATGGGTGGTATGGGCGGCATGTATTAATTCGGCGCTCAGCACTTTATGTCTTTAAAAAAGCCAGCTTTCGGGTTGGCTTTTTTTTTGTGATTGAGAGCTAATTTTTGACATTGCCTGTTGATCGAGCACTCAAGAAGTTGGGGGCGGATTTGTCGTTGGCACGCCGTCGATGCAGCCTGACCCAGGCTATGCTGGCCGAGCGACTGGGTACATCGGTCACTACGGTACGGCGCATGGAGGAAGGGTGCAGGGGTACGGCTCTGCAGTACTTGGAGCGTGCCTTGCAGGTGTTTGGGGAGTTGGACAAACTGGGCGATCTGCTCGATACGGCACAAGATACCATAGGGCTTATGCTGATGGATGAACGCGTGCCAGTGCGGGTGCGCAAGCCGAGGCAAGGCCAGGGGATTTTGTGATGGCTGCTCGCAGCGCAGTACACACTCGTAAGGTTCAGCTTGAGGTGTGTATCGGCAAAGAAGCTCAGCCAGTGGGGCAGCTTGCTTTTGTCAAAGAGGGTAACCGTGAATATTCAGTTATTACCTACGGCGTAGGTTGGCTGAGCCATCCGGCACGGTTTTCGGTATCGCCCGATTTGGCGCTGGTGCCCGGTTATCAGGTGTGTAAACCGCGCGGCAAAGAGGATTCTCGCTTCTTTTTTGCGCTGGCCGACACCGAGCCCGATGCCTGGGGACGGCGAGTCATTGCGCGGGCTCATGCCAAAGCGCGTAAAAATGACCCGACCCTCAAAGCTTTGACTGAGCTGGATTACCTGTGCGCGGTGGATGATTTTAGTCGTATCGGAGCACTGCGGTTGCGTAACGATGCTGGCTTTTTTTTTGCGTACAGTGGCGCAAGGTCCACTTTACAAGACCCTCTTGAGTCGAGCAGTGCAGGCTGGATATTTGGTACGGGTTTGTCGTGGTCTGTATCTGTATGTTCAGGTGATGCCGTCCAGTGGCTTGTTGCTTTTTCATGCCGCAGCACGCTTGCGTGCCGATGGCTTTAACTACCTTAGTCTGGAGACGGTTCTCAGTGATGCGGGTGTTATTTCACAACCAGTGGCTTGATATTGCAGGCCGAAAGTTGCGTAGAGATATTTATGGATAAGGTGGTGGCGTTTGCCTGCTGTGAGTTATTGCAAAAGCTCTTTACTTATGTATATTTGAAGAGGATTTGCATAAACGAGATCACATGAACCAAAAACAACAGATACAGCAACTCTTACAAAAAAAAGGGATTATTCGGGCTGCAGATGTTGAGAATGCAGGTATATCCCGAAATTATCTCTACCAAATGCACAAGGAAGGGCTTCTGGAGAAGCGGTCAGTGGGACTTTACGCCCTGCCGGAAGCTCCCGTGACAGAACACTCGGCTCTGGCCGAAGTTGCAATAAGGCTACCTTATGCAATTGTTTCTCTTCTGTCAGCTCTGAGTTATCATGGGCTGACTACTCAAATTCCTCATGAGATATGGCTGACCGTTCCCAGAAGTTCGTGGAGGCCGAAGAGAGAATATCCCCCGTTGAACCTGACTTATGTTTCCGGTTCGGCTTATTCATTCGGTACTGAGGAGCATATCATCAACGGAGTGAGTGTCAAAATGTATAGTCCGGCAAAAACGGTGGCAGATTGCTTCAAGTTTCGTAACAAGGTTGGTCTCGATGTCGCCATTGAGGCGCTTCGCGAAACTTGGCGATCACATAAAGCTACCATGGATGAGCTGGTTGAAGCCGCTGGCATTGACAGAGTGTCGAAAATCATGCGCCCCTTTCTGGAAGCGACAGTATGAGCCAGAAAAACATTGCCCATTCAATCTTTCAGCGCTTGCTGAACCGTGCTAAAGCCAATAAGGAGGACTTCAATCTTCTGCTCTCGCGTTATGGCATGGAGCGGTTCCTCTATCGACTCAGTGTCTCCCCATATTGTGATCGATTCATCCTGAAGGGAGCAACTCTGTTTCTGGTCTGGAAGGGGCAGAACTACCGGGTTACCAGAGATGCTGATTTTCTGGGGTTTGGCAATCCCGATATGGAACAGCTTGCAGATGTGTTCCGAGATATTTGTGGTGTTGAGTTTCAGGATGATGGTATGATCTATCTCCCGGACACTCTGAAAATTGTGGAAATCCGTGAAGACCAGGAATACGATGGAATCAGGGAACAGGCGAAATGACAGTTCTCAACCATTGTTCATGGCATCGAAAAAGAGGCAATCAACATTTCAGATAGTCGAGGGTGTTGCGTACTTTTGCGGACAGGGTTCTGATTGTCTTGTAACGAGACAAAATACTTTTAAAATACAAGATGTAGAGATTCGTGTCAACAACACAACCAAAAGCAGCACTCCTTCTCAGTGGCGGAATGGACAGCCTTGTCACCACAGCAATTGCCCATGAGCAAGGCTTTGCACTTGCAGCCATGCATGTCAATTACGGGCAGCGCACCTGGCAGAGGGAGCTCGAGTCGTTCCGTGCGATCTGCAATCATTATACTATTGAGCAGCGCCTTGAGGTTAATGCGGATTTTCTTGCGCAGATTGGTGGATCCTCCCTGACCGACTACTCGATGCCGGTGAGTGGTGCCGACCTTCAAGGCATTCAGGGCTCTTCAATTCCGACAAGCTATGTCCCTTTCCGTAACGCAGGTTTTCTTTCTATGGCGGTGAGTTGGTCGGAGGTGATTGGTGCCAGCAAAATTTTTATAGGCGCAGTTGAGGAGGACTCCTCCGGTTATCCCGATTGCCGAAAAATATTCTATGACGCTTTCAATACCGTTATCACGCTTGGAACGAAACCTGAGACCGATATTGAAATCCTTACTCCGCTCATCGAGATGCAGAAATCTGAAATTGTCCGTAAGGGTATAGAATTAAAGGTGCCCTTCGAATTGAGCTGGTCGTGCTATAAAAGCGAAGGGAAAGCGTGTGGAGTGTGCGACAGTTGCGCCAGAAGGCTTCGAGCGTTCGAGCTTGCGGGAGTTCGTGACCCGATTGACTATGAAGAGCGTCCTCACTATATTGCATAATATTTGCTAATTTAATTTTCAAGTCATGAAATCTGTTAAATCGTTGAGTGCAAGCTTTCCTGCTTCAGAGTCGCTCAAGGCACGGCTGACTCTTTCATTCTCGCTTATGGGGGCGATCTGGTTGTTTGGTCTTGTCGGTCATTTCACGCCACTTCTTGAATGGCCCGCGCTCTTCCTCTATGTTTGCGGATCTATCGGACTTGTTCTGTATCGGGGAAAAAAGAGTGGTGAATGGCAGGAGATGTATCTTGCCGGTGGAGATATCCGAAAGTCACTGATGTGGGGTGGTATTGCTGGCGGTGTGCTGTTCTGTATGGATATCATCAATACGGTGATGTACTACAAAAACGGTGGTGCCCCGATGGTGCAGATGGAGTTTCTTCTCGTGAACCGTTCATTGCTCTTCCTTTTTCCGGTGCTTGTTCTGGCCGAAGAGTTTCTTTGGCGGGGAATCATGTTTTCTGCCATGATTGAGCGCGGGATTAACAAACATTTGACGGTTTTTTTAACAGCCATCTTCTACGTTGTCAACCATTTTGCCGTGGCACCTGTTGGCATGAAAGAGCGGGCGCTTATGGGTATGATGGCTTTTCCGATTGGTATTTTTGGTGGTTATCTTGTTTTGAAAACAAAGAATGTGTGGGGGAGTGTTCTGGTGCACCTTATTACCATGATTTCCATGGTGCTTGATATTTTTGTTATTCCTCAACTTTTATTCTGATTGACAGGCACCGTTATGACGCAAAACAGAATTACCACCCGTTTGCAGCAGGATAAAAAACTGCTGATAGCCTATTACATGCCCGAGTATCCGGTTGTCGGTGCCACACTTCCGGTACTTGAGGCACTTGAAAAGAGCGGGGCTGATATCATTGAGCTCGGCATGCCCTACTCCGATCCGATAGGGGATGGCCCTGTCATTCAGGAGGCAGCCCACATCGCCATTCGCAACGGTGTGACGATCAAATATCTTCTTGAGCTGGTGCGGCGAGCCCGGCAGGGCAAAGGGTGCAAAAAGATTACCGCTCCAATTCTTTTGATGGGTTACTGCAATCCAGTGATTGCCTATGGGCCAGCTTGTTTTCTTCGTGATGCTGCTGAGGCTGGAGTTGACGGTTTGCTGATTCCCGACTTTCCTCCTGAAGAGGCAGAGGACTTTCTTGCGCAGGCCAAGGGATATGGGCTGACCGTTGTTTTCCTTGTGTCGCCGGTAACTCCTCCCGAAAGGATAGAGCTTATTGACAGCCTTTCAACCGATTTTTCCTACTGCCTTGCTGTGAATGGTACGACTGGCACCTCCAAGCTCTCTGATGGGTCAACCGAGGCTGCTGTGGATGAATACCTGAAAAGGGTACGCAGGCATGCACGCAAAAAATTTGTTGTCGGGTTTGGTATCAGGGACAAGTCCCGAGTGGAGTATATGTGGAGTCTGGCCGACGGGGCCGTTGTGGGTACGGCACTTCTGCAGCATATCGCAGCTTCTTCAACTCCAGAAGAGTCTGCCCGTCTTGCCAGCGAGTTCTGGAAAACATTGCGATAGTTTTCTATGGCCAGTTTACCCTCTGTCGAGATCATTATTCCCCATTTCAAGAGGCGGGACATGCTGGAGCGATGCCTTGACTCGCTTGAAAAAACCAGTTACCCATCAATGAGCATTCTGGTGGTCGATAATGGCGGATCGCAGGCAGGCCTTGTTTTTCTCGTCAAACGTTACAGGAATGCCCGTCTTCTGAGGCTTCCCGAAAATAGAGGGTATGCCGGTGGCTGCAATGAAGGGCTTAAACATTCATCAGCCGAGTATGTTGTTTTTATGAACGATGATACGGAGCACGATCCCTTATGGCTTGACGCTCTTGTCCATGCAGCGCTTGAAGATAAGGGGACGGGAGCGTTGCAGCCGAAAATCCTGTCTCTGAAGAATTACAAGAAAGGCAAAAAAGTTTTTGATTATGCCGGTGCGGCTGGAGGTATGATTGACCGCTTGGGCTATCCATGGTGTCTTGGGAGAACATTCTCAACGATTGAGGCGGACAGGGGTCAGTATGATGGTGGGCAGGAGATATTTTGGGCATCGGGAGTTGCCATGTTTGTAAAAAGAAGTGTTGCTGAAGAGCTTGGCGGGTTTGACGAGGATTTTTTCATGCAAATGGAGGAGATTGACCTCTCGTGGCGCATGAAACTTGCTGGATACCATGTCCGTTCGGTTCCCTCATCAGTCGTGATGCACGAAGGTGGTGCATCGCTGCAGGGCGGTACGGCAGAAAAAATTTATTTCAACCACCGAAACAATGTTACCATGATCCTGAAGAACAGGAGTCTTGCAGGGCTCTTGTGGGTAGTGCCGCTACGGCTTCTGCTTGAGGTTGCCGCCCTCCTTTTCTACCTCACCCAGTTTCCCGGAGTGCTGAAAAAATCAGGAGCAGTCTGTCGTGCGCTGATTGACAATGTCAGGAAACTTTCCTTAACCATAAAGAAACGTCACAAGGTGCAGGCGATGAGGATTGTTGGCGACCGCGACATTTTTCGTCATTCTCCGATATCACTGGTTGCTCGACGGTAATGCTGTCTCGTTGTTTGCTTCCGCCTGTTTTTTCATTGCCGACAACATTAAAGGACAATCGCGCGTCTGAACCTTTTTTACAGCAAACTGCGGTGCATAAAAATCCGGTTTTACTTCAGCTTTGTAGGTAAGAAATGTTCCTGCTCCTTGTGGGTAATCAACCAGAAGCCACTCACCCTGATAGACTTTGAAATCACCGGTGATTTGCTGAAAACAGAGGCGTGTCAAGTTTTCGCCCCACACTTTCATTTTTATATAGATCTCCTTCTGAAAGATAAACATCCTTGTCTTTCCTTTTTCAAACATCACCGTTTCAATGCCGTTATCAGAAATAATTCCGCTGTCGATAACGTTCGGTATATAATATTTGTGATTGTTGTAATCGGTGAGAACTTCCCAGACCTTTTTTGGGGGTGCGGCGATATATATTTGTCCCTCGACACCGGTAACACCCTCTTCAAGGTTGGAAAGAACAACAATGACCTCTCCAGTTAACAATTTTGCCTTTTCTCTGGATAAAGAATCGGGAGTTATCGTCGTTATGGGCACAGCCATGACGGAATGAGAAAGAAACAAAAACAACACCGTCATGAAGAGCAAAATGAAGCGTTCTTTCATTCGGATAAATTTTGGCATGTTGATAAGCTCCAGGTTGCTTGTTAACGTTTTGAAGCGGGAAGATGGCCCCACTTGACCATGTCATTGACGGTATCAATCATACTCTCCCTGAGCGCCATGAAGGAGAGGCCAAGCTCCCGAATGATTTTTGAATTGTCATATCGCAAAGTTCGCCCAATGTTAGTACGGATATACATGCCCGTATTTTTTGGCTGTGTAAAAGAGAGTGCCTTCATGAGCAGTGAGCCTGCTGTGCCCGACAAATCAACCTTTGGCAGTGCGTAGGTATCAAAACCGGATGATTTCAGCAGTGCAACCAGTTCTCTCATGTCTATTGTCTTGTCTGCGCAAAGGTAACGCCCGCTTGCCGCATCCGTTTCCATGGCAAGAATGTGCGCTTTTGCTACATCCCGCACATCAACTAAGCCCCAGTTGAGATCCATAATTCCCGGATAGACTCCGCTCATGATATCACGGATCATCTCGTTGGAGGTATTGAGCGAAGAGGAGAGCGAAGGACCTATTACCAGAACAGGATTGATGACGACAAGATCAAATGCCGGTCGTTTTCTCATGATGAAATCCCATGCATCGCGTTCTGCCAGTGTTTTAGAATAGTGATAGGGGTTTCGATCAAGGGATGATGTGATATTCCAATCCTTTTCGGTGAATATTTTTGCGCTTTCAGGTTCGTCCGTAATCGCCGCAATCGAAGAGGTAAAAATCAATCGTTTGACGCTCCCCGATTTCAAACAACTTTCAAGGACGTTTTCGGTGCCTGTAACTGCCGGGTCGACAAGGTCGATTTGCGGGTTTTTAACATTAATTTTATAGGGGCTTGCGGTGTGTATCACAAAGTCGCATCCCTCGACGACCCGGTCATAGGCACCAGCATCAAGCAGGTCAGCTTTAACCAGTTCAAGTCGCTCATTCGCTCCAGGCAGGCCAAGAAGAAAAGGGTAATTTTGGGCGCTTTTGCGTACCGTTCCTCTGACGCGGTATCCTTGTTCAAGCAGTTCTCTGACGATATGGGCCGCAATAAATCCGGAAGCTCCGGTAACGCAAACAGGTTTATTGGTCTTCATTATTTATTGATGGGTGAATGGTTGCAGGTGAGACCGCCGCCTCGAAGCAGCCGCCTGCATTTTGGCATGAAAATTGTAGAAACCTCTGAGCGCCAATATACATTACCTGCAGAAACTCTCCAATGAGTGCATGCATTCACTTGCTCTTTTTGGGTAGTACACGGCGCATCTTTGTTACGCCAAAAGTGGTTCTGCGTGGATGATGACCCTGCCGGCATCGCTCAGGGATCGGTAGATAGCGCCTTCAAGCTGGCTCGTGAGTGAGTGTACCTCTTCCATGAGAGCGTCATCATGAAATGAGCAGTGCAGCGTAATGAAGAGCTTCTGCTGTTCATTTTTCATGATCTGTATGTCGTGGACATCCTGAATTTTTTCAATGCTTTGGGATGCCTTGATAATCAGGGCGCGAACGTGCTCTTCTTCTGCGGGTGCCAGGGAGCTTGTGGAGCGTTCATCATATCGAAGCGGATCAAGATGAATGCAGATATCAAGCTCTCCGTCAAACTCGCTGCGCAGTTCATCTTCAAGGGCAGTAACCGTCTTGTGGGCCTCTTTTATCGTCAGCCGTTGATCAATTTCGACATCAAAGGTAATCTGTTTTTTTTGTCCCGAGAGGCTTGTGGAAATGTTGTGGGCGTGAAGGTCATGGTTCAGGCCGATGACGTGCACCCGTTCAGCAATCGTTTCGTTGTTGAGTGCAATGGGTCTGGTGTTGATGGTCATATCGCCAACAGGAAACTCATCGCGCACTTTCTGCTCAATATTGGCACAGATCGCCTGAACTTTCTCTACCGAGAGAGTTCTGTTGACACAGACAGCCATTTCGATGAAGACCTGCGGCCCTGTGGGTTTTACCCTGATTTTGTCGATGGCGATGACACCGCCGATTGTAATGGTTATCTCCTCAATCCGTTCAGCAAGGCCTTCCGGGGCGGCATCAATCAGGACGTCGATGGTTTTTTTCCCGAGGTTGAATGCTGCCCACCCAACCAAAATTGCGACGGCAATGCCAGCAACAGCATCAGCCCAGATAATACCCATTGAAACAAAAATGAGACCGACAAGAACGACGGCAGAGCTGAGTATATCGGAGCTGAAATGGAGGGCATCAGCTTCAAGCGCCTGGCTGTTGGTCTCTTTAGCAACTTTTTTCAGCGCTCTTGAACGGGAAAAATCGACAACAATGGAGATGACCATAATGGCAATGGCATACCATTTGACCTCAATTTCCGTTGTTCCGGCGATCAGTCGTTCTGAAGCAGCATAGATGATCCATAAGCTCGTTATCACAAGCAGGCCTGTTTCAATGAGTGCCGAGACGCTTTCAACCTTGGCGTGTCCGTAGTGGTGTTTGCTGTCGGCAGGTTTATCGCTTACTTTGACGGCAAACAAGGTCAGGGATGCAGCGGCAAAGTCGAGCGCAGAATGAGCTGCTTCAGAAATAATGCCGATGCTGCCGGTCATCATGCCGACAACGAGCTTCATTGCGGTAAGAAAAAGGCTTGCTGTCACCGAGGTGAGTGCAACCTGTTGTTTTTTATGGCCGTGTTCCATCAAGTGTTGCTATAATGTTGAAAGTTTTTCTCAAAAGTCAACGTATTTTCGTCCCGTATTACCTTACGGCTGATAACAATTGTAATTAGTTTAATATCGCATAATAGCATGAATTGTAATCAGTTTAAAATTGAAGACCAGGAATTGAGTCATCCTGAATTTTTTTGTATGCACATCTATTGTGACCTTTAAATGCACCAATCATGAACAAATTCAAAATGCTCTGGTTATATTTGACATAAAAGCAACAACTTTAAGGCAATTAAGGAAATATGTTTTCTTGGCATCTTTGGTTTGACCTGGTTGTGGGTTACCATCCTGAGGCAAAGAGTTTTTAACGATACGGAGACGATATCAGATCTTCTGGTTTTCCGCACTCTGTCCAGTCGGTCTCATGTATTGACAAGTAAAAGAATGACATGCGAATAATGAAAATCGGAATATCCTGTCATCACACCTATGGTGGAAGCGGAGCCATTGCTACCGAGTTGGGCAAGGCGCTTGCAATGAAGGGTCATATCGTGCATTTTTTCAGCAAGGAGGCTCCGTTCAGGCTGGGTGCTTTTTCCCGCAATATTTTTTATCATGCCGTTGACGTCATGCATTATCCACTTTTTGATGCTCCTTTTTATTCCCTTGCTCTTGCTTCTAAAATTGCAGAGGTCGCCTATTATGAAAAGCTTGATGTGGTACACGCCCATTATGCGATTCCTCATGCGTTGAGCGCAATCCTTGCCCTGCAGATACTCGAAGACAAGTGTGCGGAGTCGAAGTGTTTCAAACTGGCAACCACGCTTCATGGCACTGATATTACCGTTGTTGGCGCTGACCGGGGGATGCAGGACGTTGTCAGGCTTGCCATCAATAAATCTGATGGAGTGACGGCCGTTTCTGGCTATCTGAAAGAGGAGACAGTAAGGATGTTTCATCCAACAAAAGAGATCACGGTTATTCCCAATTTTGTTGATACATCGCTTTTTTTTCGTTCTCCGAAACAGGATGTCTGCGAACAGCTTGGCATCAGGGATGAGAAGATTATTATTCATATCTCCAATTTCAGGCCTGTCAAATGTATTGGTGATATTGTCCGGATTTTTTATGCGGTAAGCCAGCGTACCAATGCCATGTTATTGCTTGTGGGTGATGGTCCGGAAAGGAGTGAAGCTGAAATTCTCGTGCGTCAGTTTGGCATTGTAGAACGGGTAAGGTTTCTGGGCAAACTCGTTGATATTGTTCCGCTGCTTTCTGTGTCGGATGTTATGCTGATGCCGAGCAATGCAGAGTCTTTTGGCCTTGCAGCGCTTGAGGCCATGGCGTGTGGTGTGCCGGTTGTGGCCACTATGGCAGGGGGATTTCCGGAATTTATTGTCTCCGGCCAGCACGGGTATCTGCTTGCTCCAGGAGATGTCGAGGGGATGACAGAAAAAACGCTTTTGCTGCTTTCAGACCACGACCACTGGCTTGAGTGTTCCGAGGCCTGTGTCCGGCAAGCAAAGCGATACGAGACCGCTTTGCTGGTTGAACAGTATGAACTGTACTATACGCGGCTGCTTGACGAAAAGTAGTGCGCTCTGATTTTTTTCTTTTCAGTACTGTTTGGTCGTAAGAAGTACCGTCCGGTATTTTTCGAGGTTTTCGAGCACCTCTCCGGTCCCTCTGGCAACAGCCGTCAGCGGATCTTCGCTGATATGCACGGCAAGTTTTGTCTCCTCCATGATCCTTTTGTCGAGCCCTTTGATCAGTGAGCCTCCACCGGCAAGAAAGAGGCCGCGGTCAAGAATGTCGGCGGAGAGTTCCGGTTTGGTTACTTCGAGGCTTTTTTTGATTGAGGTGATGATCTGGCTGATTGGGGTTGCAATTGCTTCCCTGATGGTGGCGGAGTTAACCTCACGCTCTTCAGGAAGGGCAGTCACAAGATTTCTGCCCCTGACCATCATGGTCAATTCTTTATCCAGTTTGTAGGCGGAGGCGATCTTTATTTTCACGTCTTCTGCGGTACGCTCACCGATGGCCAGGTTGTAGGCCTTGCGGAAGTGACGCACAATCGCGTTGGTGATATCGGTTCCTGCAACCCGAAGGGACTCTCCTGATGCAATGCCTCCAAGGGAGATAACGGCAATCTCCGTTGTACCACCTCCGATATCGACAATCATATTTCCCATAGGTTCCTTGACATCAAGACCGATGCCGATAGCTGCCGCCATGGGTTCAGTGACCAGATAAACTTCTCTGGCTCCGACATGCTCCGCAGAGTCGCGCACCGCTCTTTTCTCAACTTCGGTGATGCCCGAAGGGATGCCGATAACCATACGGCGAATGCCAAACGAAAACTGGGTTTTGGTTTTATTGATTAATCCCTTGATCAGCTCTTCTGTTGCTTCATAGTCAGCAATGACACCATTGGCAAGTGGACGGATGGTGACAATGCCGGGGTGGGTTTTTTCATGCATCAGAAGGGCTTCTTGCCCGATAGCGACAATTTTACCTGTATTGCGTTCGCGTGCGACAATTGATGGTTCATTTAAAACGACACCTTTCCCCCGAATAAAAATCAATGTATTTGCTGTTCCGAGATCTATGGCGATATCCCTGAACAGATTACTGAAAAAGCTCATGTTAACATGGTTCTATATGCTGTGTCATAGTGGCTTGGAATGGAGCTGATTCAGGCTATATTCCAAGGTTTCAACTGAACTCGTAAGGTAGTTAATGCAACTTTTTTTTCAAATGAAAAGAGTGCTTCCTTTGCCCTTTTTTTTATGGATAGTTGTGGACTACAGCCGTTGATGCTGCATTTCGATATATAAAGCCGTGAAGATACATTACATATACAGTTAATTCTTTTCGTCAGATAAACAAAAATCAGTAAGAAGTGTTACAACTCTATCGTTTTGCTGAGGAACGTTCAGCCCTGAAAAAGCAGTTAAGTCGGAGCGTTACTTTTGATTCTTCTGCTCAGTCCATTGTTGATGAGATTTTGCAACAGGTTCGCCAGCATGGAGATCGTGCCGTGCTTGATTATACGGAGCGCTTTCAGGGTATCCGGTTGTCAGCCATGATGGTCTCACCCGATGCCATAGAAGAGGCCTACAGGCATGCCGATCCGGCTTTTCTTGCGGTGCTTGAAGAGGCTTATGCAAATATTGTCTTGTTTCACCAGCATGAGGTGGAGAAAAGTTTTTTTTATGAAGCAGAGGGAGGTGTGGTGCTCGGCCAACGGGTAACTCCCATGGAAAAGGCTTTGCTCTATGTGCCGGGCGGAAAGGCATCCTATCCCTCCTCCTTGCTGATGAATGCTGCTCCAGCCAAAGTGGCGGGGGTAAAGGATATTGTTATGACCACTCCCTGTGATGCTTTGGGAGAGGTAAGTCCTGATATTCTTGCTGCTGCTTCGGTTGCCGGAATCAGTTCTGTCTACAAGCTTGGCGGAGCACAGGCCATAGCCGCCTTTGCTTACGGAACAGAATCCATCCCGAAGGTCGACATCATTACCGGGCCAGGGAACAAATATGTTGCACTGGCAAAAAAACAGGTTTTTGGACATGTCGCTATCGACAGTATAGCTGGCCCCTCGGAAGTGGTTATTATTGCCGACGAATCAGCCAATCCGGACTTTATTGTGCTTGACATGTTTGCCCAGGCAGAGCATGATCCCGACGCATCAGCCGTACTGATCACTCCATCCGGGCCGCTGGCTGCAGCCGTTCAGAAGTGTGCCGAAGCACGTCTGCCTGCAATGCTTCGCCGGGAGATTATTGCCTCCTCGCTTCAGCAAAATGGCGCTATTGTGCTCGTCGATTCGCTCGAAGAGGCATGTACGGTCTCCGATATGATTGCGCCGGAGCATCTGGAGCTTCATGTCGAACATCCCTGGGATATCCTTCCGTTCATTCATCATGCCGGTGCTCTTTTTATGGGAGGGTACTCCTGCGAAACGGTCGGTGATTATTTTGCAGGACCGAACCATACGCTGCCGACAAATGGTACGGCTCGTTTTTTTTCGCCGCTTTCGGTTCGTGACTTTGTCAAGCACACCTCCATTATCTCCTATTCAAAACAGCAATTGCGCCGGTCGGGAGAAAAAATTGCCACTTTTGCTGATTATGAAGGGCTTCAGGCTCATGCTGAGGCAGTCCGGGCAAGATTGAGAACGCTATGAGAGTCAGCGACTTTGATTATGTGCTGCCCGAGGAGAAGATCGCCAAATATCCGCCTCTGGAGCGTGGGTCTACCCGTCTTCTGATGCTTGATCGTTCTTCGGGTGCTCTTGTTCACGCCTTTTATGCAGGTCTTGATGCTTTTCTTCAGCCGGGTGATCTGCTTGTGCTCAATAATACCAAAGTGGTTCGTGCGCGTTTGTTTGCCTGCAAGCTCACCGGAGCCAGGATCGAGCTGATGCTTCTTGAAAAACATCAGGGGGAGCAGAATCTGGCACTTTACCGGGGGAAACTGAAAAAAGGCGACAAGCTTGAGACGCACGGGTATGAGCTGCTGGTTACAGATATTGTCGATCATGGAATTGCCCGTATTGAGATGTCGGATGGCGGAGAACTCTCTGAATTTTTTGAACATTTCGGTGGAGTGCCTATCCCGCCGTATCTCAAACGGGATGCTGAAGAGGTGGACCGGGAGCGTTATCAGACACTGTTTGCCCAGTTTCCGGGTTCTGTGGCTGCTCCAACGGCTTCCCTGAATATGACGCAGGAGCTGCTTGAAAAGCTTCTCAACAAGGGCGTTGACATTGTCACACTCACTCTTCATGTTGGTCTTGGAACCTTTCTGCCCATCAGAGTGGACTCTTTTCAGGAGCATGTCATGCATCGCGAGTTTTATTCGATACCTCCACAAGCCGCTGAAAAAATCCACAGAGTCAAAACCTCGGGAGGGAGAGTTGTTGCCGTTGGCACTACCGTTACCAGGGCACTCGAACATGCTGGAGAGCGCATTGAAACTTTTTCGGGGAGTGAACCTCTTTCAGGTGAAGCTGATATTTTTATCTATCCAGGGTATCAATTTCGTCTGATTGATGCTCTTCTCACCAACTTTCATGCACCACGATCAACGGTATTGATGCTGACCTCTGCATTTGCCGGCACGGATAATCTGCGGAATGCCTACAGGGAAGCGCTTGAAAAAGATTATTTATTTCTCAGTTATGGCGACAGCATGTTAATTTGCTAATATTTTGTTACGTATAATTAGCTATAGATCCGTTTTAAGCCTTAAAGAAGCTGGATTGATCGTCTTTGTTGCCTGAAGAATTTATGCGTTGCCAAGCATGCGGCCCGTTGCTTTTTTTGCTTTTAAAAGGGAGGTGTGGTATTTTTAGAGCTAATTTTTATTGCATCACGGATACATACTTTTTGCTTGCGTTTTTATACAGTTTATTTGTTCAAACATACATTAACCGAGGGAGATTTACCTTATGAGTCTTGTAGACCAGTATCGTGCGCATACCGCAGAGCGTGCGGAGCTCAGTATTCCACCGTTACCGTTAACTGCTGAACAGGCACGCTTGCTTGTAGGGCTGCTTCAGCAGGACATTGTTCAGGAAAAGGAGTATCTGCTTGAGTTATTCTGCGATCACATCAGTCCGGGAGTTGATGATGCCGCGTTTGAAAAAGCGGCGTTTCTTGATGGTATTCTTACAGGCGAAACACCCTGTACGGTGATCAACAATGTTGAAGCGGTGAGAATTTTGGGAACCATGCTTGGTGGTTATAATGTCAAGCCTCTGGTCGATGCGCTCAGTCATAAGGATCCCGCGATATGTCGTGAAGCTGCTGCAATGTTGAAAAAGACTCTTTTGGTCTATGATATGTTTGACGTTGTGGTTGAGCTCTCCAAAACCAGCCCTTATGCCGAAGAGGTGCTCAAATCCTGGGCAGAAGCCGAGTGGTTCACCTCAAAGCCTCTTCTGCCTGAAAAAATGACCCTTACGGTTTTTAAGGTGCCGGGTGAAACCAATACTGACGATCTTTCTCCAGCGAGTGAGGCGTTTACTCGCAGCGATATTCCCCTTCATGCCCGTTGTATGCTCGGTATTAAAATATCCGATCCTCTTGGAACCATTGCAGCGCTGAAAACAAAAGGCTATCCGCTAGCCTATGTTGGTGATGTTGTCGGTACCGGCTCAAGCAGAAAGTCCGGTATAAACTCGGTCCAGTGGCACATCGGCAATGATATTCCTGCTGTCCCCAATAAACGAACTGCAGGCGTGGTTATAGGCAGTACCATTGCCCCGATTTTTTTCAATACTGCAGAAGATTCAGGGGCGTTACCAATTCAGGCCGATGTGTCGGCTCTGGAGATGGGCGATGTCATTGAGCTTGATCTTGCCCAGGGGACGATAGTGAAGGGCGGTGAGGTTGTCGCACGTTTTGAGCTTTCGCCAAATACCATTGAGGATGAGGTGCGTGCCGGCGGACGTATTCCGTTGATCATCGGCAGAAACCTGACAAGAAAGGCAAGAAAGGTGCTTGGTCTCGGGGAAGAGTCGTTCTTCAAGCGTCCCGAACAACCAGCAGACAGTGGTAAGGGTTACACGCTTGCACAGAAAATAATTGGCAGGGCATCCGGTCTTTCCGGGGTTCGTCCGGGGATGTATGTAGAGCCGGAAACTCTGACAGTTGGTTCACAGGATACAACGGGAGCGATGACTCGTGATGAGGTAAAGGAGTTTGCAGCGTTGAGCTTCAGCGCCGATCTCCTGATGCAGAGCTTCTGCCATACGTCGGCTTATCCAAAGCTTTCTGATGTCAAGATGCACAGAAGTCTTCCATACTTTATCATGAGTCGGGGCGGTGTTTCGCTTAAACCTGGAGACGGGGTTATTCACACCTGGTTGAACCGTATGGTGTTGCCCGATACACTTGGTACTGGTGCCGACTCTCATACTCGTTTTCCTGTCGGCATTTCATTTCCTGCAGGTTCCGGGCTTGTCGCTTTTGCCGGCGTTACCGGAACCATGCCGCTTAATGTTCCTGAATCGGTTCTTGTGCGTTTTACCGGTGAGTTGCAGAAGGGCATTACACTGCGTGATCTTGTCAATGCCATTCCTTATGAGGCCATCAAACGTGGTTTATTGACCGTCGAAAAGAAGGGCAAGAAAAATGTTTTTGCCGGGCGTATTCTTGAAATAGAGGGGCTGCCGAAGCTCAAGGTGGAGCAGGCATTTGAACTCAGTGATGCTTCTGCAGAACGAAGTGCAGCGGCCTGTACCGTTCGTCTCGACAAAGAGCCTGTCATTGAATATCTCAGCTCGAACATCAAATTGCTTGAGCAAATGATTGAGCAGGGTTATGGCAATCCTGATACCCTGCAACGTCGTATTGGCAAAATGCAGGATTGGATTACTCATCCCTCTCTTCTCGAGCCTGATGCTGATGCGGAGTATGCAGCGGTCATTGAGATTGATATCAGTCGTATCACCGAGCCGATTCTTGCTTGTCCAAACGACCCTGATGATGTCAAGACTCTGAGTGAGGTTCTCAGAGATGAAAAAGCACCAAAAGTTATTGACGAAGTGTTTGTTGGAAGCTGCATGACCAATATCGGCCATTTCCGTGCTCTCGGCGAAATTTTAAGGGACAGGGGAGTTGTGCCGGTCAAGCTTTGGATTGTGCCACCCACCAAGATGGATATGAAAAAACTTGTTGAGGAGGGTTACTATTCAATTTTTGGAGCTTCGGGAGCCAGGATTGAGCAGCCAGGCTGTTCACTCTGCATGGGCAACCAGGCAAGAGTTGCCGATAATGCGGTGGTATTTTCTACCAGTACAAGGAACTTCGATAACCGTATGGGCACCGATGCCAGGGTCTATCTTGGTTCTGCAGAACTTGCCGCAGTATGCGCACTTCTTGGCCATTTGCCCAACCGGGACGAATACATGGAGGTTGTCAACCGCCATCTTTCAGGAGAAAAGGAAAGGAATATTTATCAATATCTTAATTTCCATGAACTCGAAAAAGCAGAATTAGAGTTGCTTGTTGAATAAAAAAATCATTTATTAAGGCGGGATGTGGGAAATTTTTGCATATTCCGCCTTACAGTAGGCTTTTGAAAAGTCACTGTTTTTTTTTATTATTCGAGAGCTGATGAAGCTGTCAATTATCAAACAACAAAAATAATCATAGCAATGAAAAAATTTTTCGCATTCCTTTTTCTTTTAAGCTCAGTTTCTTTCGTGGGCTGCGCAAAAAAAGCTGAAGCTCCTGTTGAAGCTCCTGTTGAAGCTCCTGCCGCAGCACCTGCTGCCGCACCAGCACCTGCCGCACCTGCTGCTGAAGCACCTGCCGCACCTGCTGCACCTGCTGCTGAAGCACCTGCCGCACCTGCTGCAAAATAAGTTTCCGGTTTTCCGGTTCCTTATCATGAAGAGACAGAATGAATGTTCTGTCTCTTTTTTTTTGCGCATCAGGAATGTCTCACTATCTGACGTGGATCCCTGAATTGAGCGATGACTGAAATATTTTAAAGGTGTGGGCTGGTGGGTTCAACCGGGCAAAAAAAAAGAGACCACAATGTTTTGGTCTCTTTTTTGGCCCGGTTGAGGAGGCAGGACTCGAACCTGCAAATTGCCTGATCCAGAATCAGGAGCCTTACCAATTTGGCCACTCCTCAATAATTAGTGCAGAATATAATAAAAAACTTTCAACCCGTGCTTTTTTTGTGCAAAACTATTCCGAAAAAAATGTCGCAAGGGCCTGAGCCAAAAATATGCAAAATCAAACATCGGCAGAAAGAAAAAAGCCGTCAAGCCAAGTAGAGAAAGCATATTGCGTGCACCCGAGAGGAGTCGAACCTCTAACCGTCTGATTCGTAGTCAGATACTCTATCCAGTTGAGCTACGGGTGCATTATTGGGGTAGCGTGTACGGGATTCGAACCCGTGATCTTCGCCTTGAGAGGGCGATGTCCTGGGCCACTAGACGAACACGCCAGGTATTTTCTTCTGTCACTCTTTCACAATCCGTGGGCCCTGTAGGACTTGAACCTACGACCCAGCGATTATGAGTCGCTTGCTCTGACCAACTGAGCTAAGGGCCCTCAATGCTTGATGTTTGGCTTTAAAGGCTCTTAATATAATGCTTCGTTGACAATATCCAAAAAAAATAATCTTCTTTTCTTCTGACAGCTAAAATTCGCTGTACTTTTCTCGGCTGATATCAGCTCCAAGGCTGTTCAGTTTCATTTCAATCTTCTCGTATCCCCTGTCAAGGTGGTAGACTCTCAGTACTTCAGTTGTCCCCCGGGCAACAAGTCCCGCAAGCACAAGACTGGCTGATGCTCTCAGATCGGTTGACATAACTTTAGTTCCTGAAAGAAGTTGAGGTCCGTGAACAATTGCCTGGTTTTTGTGGATTTCGATGTGGGCTCCGAGCCGGTTCAGCTCGGGAATATGGTTAAACCGTTCATGATAGACCTTGTCTGTAATAGAGCTTGTTCCATCAGCCTGAGTCATCAGGGCAATCCATTGTGCCTGCATGTCGGTCGGAAAAGCTGGATATGGTTTTGCGGTGACATCTGTAGGGAGAAGCTTTTGGGGACTTTTCAGCATAATGCTGTTTTCGGTTGTCTCTACAGAGCATCCCGAATGGACAAATTTTTTCAGTACGGCTTTCATTTGTTCGGGGTCAACATCGTTTACCGTAATGTCGCCTCCGGTAATAGCGGCTGCCGCAAGAAGTGTTCCTGCTTCAATTCTGTCAAAGACATTACAAAATTCAATGGCATCAAGCGATTTTTTTCCATCTATTTCAAGCTCGGTTGTGCCAGTCCCCCTGATGGTCGCCCCCATGGCGATGAGAAATTTACAGAGGGTCTCAATTTCCGGTTCTGCGGCAGCATTGCTGATGGTTGTTGTTCCCTCGGCAAGGACGGAAGCCATCAGAGCGTTTCCAGTGGCTCCTACCGAGGATACAGGAAAGTCGATATGTCCACCCCGCAATTTTCCTTCTGGGAGAGTAGCGTCGATAAACCCGGTTTCAATGGTGATGGTTGCGCCGAGCTTTTCCATAGCCATTAAATGAAGATCAACAGGCCTTGGGCCAAAAGCACAGCCGCCCGGAAAAGAGACCCTTGCATGGCCGAACCTTGCCAGCATCGGTCCAAGCACATAGATTGAGGCTCTCATTTTATTGACCAGTTCATAAGGCGCCTGAACATTTTTAACGTTTTGTGACGAAATTTGCAGCGTGTTGCCTGAAAAAGCAGTCTCAGCTCCAAGATGGCGCAGGAGTTGAGTAAAAGTCGTGATATCCTGCAAATCGGGAATGCGATGAAGGGTAAAGGTTCCGTTCCCGGTGAGCAGGGTGGCGGCAATGATCGGCAGTGAGGTATTTTTTGACCCCGAGGCGGTTATGTTGCCGGAGATCCGGTGTCCGCCTCTTATGACAAGCTTGTCCATGTAATTGGTACGCTGGTGAAAAACCGATATTTACTATTATTTCAGGTCATGAAAAACAAATTATTTTTTTCTTTGACCGTTTGCGAAGAAAAGATTTTATCCGTTACCTTGTGCAGACCTGATTATTTCGGTTTTTCGCTGTTTTTTTGTAACCAATTTATTCGTTAAGGGTTAAATTCCCTGTCTCTTGCGTGGAAAGTGTGCTGCACCTGTCTTTCGCAATGGTATTTGAATTATTAATGCTCACGGGTTTTCTATGAACGTTATCGTCTCATCCAGTTTTTTCGACAGAGTGTTGCGGATGGCCGCAATTCTGTTTTTGTCATTGTTTTTTATGGTCTCAGGAGTGTTCACTTCAGCGGTTGCAGCTCCGCCAATAACGAGAGAGATATCAAAGATCATCAAAGAGCGGGCAGCAGTAGAGCAGAACCTCCAGAGCTTGAAACAACAACTCAGTGAGTACCAGTCAAAACTGAATCAGACAACGCGAAAGGAGTCGCAGTCGTTTAAGGTTTTGGAAAATATCCGTGCCCAGATTCTTGTCCTTGAGAAAATTATCAGTCAAAACCAGATCTATCTTGCAAAGCTTGATGATGATATCGAGCAACTGCGCGATAAGCTTCAGGGTAATCGCCAGATTTACAGTAAAGTTTCTGATGATTTCCGAAGGACGGCAGTTTCGGTGTATAAATATGGCGGAAACAGGGATGTTGAGCATATTTTTAGTGCAGGTTCGGTGAACAATGCCCTTGTGCGTGCCCAATATGTTGGTTTTTTTACCCGCGCTGTTCGCCGTAATGTTAATGATTTACAGCAGGTTGCCGTCAAACTTGAAAACAATCGACTGGCGCTTGAGCAAAGCTATCAGCACAAAGCGGCAATGGTCAAGGAGCAGGAGCGGCAGTTAAAAACCTGGGCGGTCAGCAAAAAAGAAAAAGAGGAGGTTCTTGACAAGCTCAAGAAAAATAAACAGGAATATGCAGCACAGCTTGCTGCGGTAAAGGAAAAACGCAGGCAACTGCAATCGAGGATAGAGTCGTTGATTCTGGCAGAACAGCGTGCGGTGGAGGCTGAAAATAACAGGCAGAAGAAGATTCTCGAAGCCAGGCGTCTTGAGGCAAAGCGTCTCGAAGCCAGGCGCCTGGAGGCACAGCGACGAGAATCAAAACGTCTTGAGGCGCAGCGTGCGATCGCAAAAAAAGAAAAATCTGCTGGTCAGACAACGGACACTGCTTATAAAGAACGTAAAAAAAATGAAAAGCCACCCCTAAAGTCTCCTGAAAAAAAGAGTGTTGCAGTGGCACCAAATTCCGATTCGCCTGAGATTGAAAAAGTCTCTGCCGATTTTGACAATGCGTCAGGCTCCTTGCCTTGGCCTGTACGGAACGGCGTTGTTTCCCAAAAGTTCGGATCTCTGGAGGATAAGGATCTGAAAATTGTTACCACCAATAACGGGATTGATATTTCCGTTCCGGCCAGCACTCCGGTAAGGGCTGTTTCAGGAGGAAAAGTCGTCCAGATCGCGTTTCTTCCCACTTTTGGTAATATCGTGATTGTCCGCCATCCAAAGTCTTACCTTACCGTGTATGCCAATCTCGGTCAGTTGAGTGTGGCCAAAGATGATCTTATAAAATCACAGCAATTGTTGGGTGTGTCGGGCAAAATGGGGGATGGCCGTTCAGTGGTGCATTTTGAAATATGGAAAGGCCGAGTCAAGCAAAACCCTGAAAAATGGCTTAGACGATAACTGTTATGGGTATTAAAGAACTTTTTGTTGCGATAGTCACACTTTTATTCCGCAACCGTACCTTATGGCGAACTCTTAAAGAGGAACTTCCCGGTAAAGAGTTTAATGTGCTTCGCGAGTACGCCGTGCCGGTGATTGCTCTTGTACAGCTTGCCAAGTTTCCCATGATTGGTGTGCCTCAGCCAGCCATGTTTTTTGCCATTACTAATTTTCTTATGGATATTGCTGTGCTCTATCTTGTGGCGGGAGGAGTGGGTTACCTGACTGCGCGAGAACAGTCAGAGAGCAGCAAGGCCATGGTGCTCAAGGTTGTTTGTTATTCGATGACTCCGGTATGGCTGGTTGAGCTTTTTTATTTTACCGGTATCCAGAGCTGGCTTTTTGCTCTTCTGGCACTCAGCTACGCCCTTGTTATCGGGAAAAATGGCTTGACAATTCTGCT
Source organism: uncultured Chlorobiaceae bacterium (assembly GCA_903994455.1). Classification (GTDB taxonomy): domain Bacteria; phylum Bacteroidota; class Chlorobiia; order Chlorobiales; family Chlorobiaceae; genus Chlorobium. Next base: position 77,582 of record CAJEXI010000007.1, read on the forward strand.
TGACCTTGAACCGACTCTTTCGCGACCTGTACTGAGAAATTCCGCATTCTTTGTTGTGCTGGTCAATATTGTGGCTTTTTTGCTGATCAGCGCTGCTATGCGGCTTTTTAACTTTTAGAGGGCCCTACAGTTATGACGCTTCAGGATCTTCATCTTGATTATTCTATTGTTGAGGATATTCTCAAGGCATTTTTGTCTAATGAGATTCGCAAGTTCGGCTTTAACTCGATAGTGCTTGGTCTTTCGGGCGGCATTGATTCGGCGGTTGTCTGTGAACTTGCTGTTCGGGCGCTGGGCGCTGATAATGTCCTGGCACTGATGATGCCATACTCCTCAAGCAGCCCGGAAAGTATCGAACATGCAGAACTCATGATTCGAAAGCTTGGTATACGGTCTGAAGAGATGCCCATTACTCCGGTTGTGGATTCTTTTTTTTCGTTGATACCCGGGGATCAGTTGCTGAGAAGGGGTAATATCATGGCCCGCACCAGGATGATATTTCTGTATGATGTTTCCGCAAGAGACGGACGGCTTGTTGCAGGAACAAGCAATAAAACCGAGTTACTTCTCGGGTATGGTACTCTGTTCGGGGATATGGCTTCTGCCGTTAATCCAATTGGTGATCTCTATAAAACTCAATTACGGGGACTTGCCCGTCACCTCTCTCTTCCTGAGCCGATTATTGTCAAAACTCCCTCAGCCGACCTGTGGGAAGGGCAGAGCGACGAGGATGATCTTGGGTTCAGCTATGAAGCGGTTGATCTGTTGCTCTACATGATGCTCGAAAAGCGCATGGATAAACAGGCGATTCTTGCCGAAGGAGTTGCGGAGCCTTTTTACGACCGAGTCAGAAAGATGGTTGTCCGCAATCAATACAAAAGGATGATGCCTGTTATAGCCAAGATCTCCGCAAGAACTCCAGGGATCGATTTCCGCTATGCCCGGGATTGGCAGGAGGTGCGGTAGGGGATTGCCCGGCTGTTCCTAAAACGACCTTAACACCGTATCAATCAGAAAATGTTTGTCGTCTTTTTCTGGATAATCGGTGGTATAATGCAGCCCTCGTGATTCCCGGCGCTTCATGGCACCTTCGATAATGAGGCTGGCCACCTTGATGATATTTCTCAGTTCGAGAATCTGCGTTGTGATCTTTGTCTTTTTATAGTAGGATTCGGTCTCCTCTTTGAGAAAATCAATTCGTCTTTTCGCCCGCTGCAGCCTCAGGTCGCTGCGCACAATACCGACATAGTCATTCATGACCTGCTGTGCTTCCCGTTTGTTGTGAGACACAAGAATCCACTCTTCAGGATTGACGGTTCCTGTATCATCCCAGTCTGGAAATTCGACAGTGTTATCGATATTTTGCAGCGCTGTGCGGATATCAAGAGATGCGCTCCAGGCAAAGACAAGAGCTTCCAGCAGTGAGTTGCTTGCAAGGCGATTTGCTCCGTGAACGCCAGTGCAACTTGTTTCCCCGCAGGCATAGAGTCGCTGAATGGTAGTTCGGCCCTTGCTGTCTGTTCGTAAACCGCCGCATGAATAGTGCGCAGCAGGCACAACAGGAACCATTTCCCTGGTCATATCAATGCCGAATTGGAGGCAGGTTTCGTAAATATTTGGAAAATGCTCTTTTGTTTTTTCAGGGTCGATATGGGTGACATCAAGAAAGACGCACTCTTCACCGCTTTTTTTGATCTCCGAGTCTATAGCTCTGGCAACAATATCTCTTGGTGCAAGGTTCTGCCGCTGGTCATACTTCTGCATGAACTCTTGCCCGTTTTTCAGTTTGAGGATACCGCCAAATCCCCGGACAGCTTCAGAAATCAGAAATGAGTCAGCTTTTGGATGGTAGAGTGAGGTTGGATGGAACTGGATGAACTCCATGTTGGCAATTTCAGCTCCGGCGCGATATCCCATTGCAACGCCGTCTCCAGTGGCAATCTCGGGATTGGTGGTATAGGGATAGACGTGCCCCAGGCCGCCAGAAGCGAGCATCGTTATTTTGGCAAGGATTTTTATCGGTTTTCGCTGTTTCGTGTCGAGCACGTAGGCCCCGTAACAGGTGATGTCGTTTGTTTTGAGGCCAAGATGATGCTCCGTCAGCAGTTCAATGGCAAAATGGTGTTCAAGCAGAGTGATATTGGGATGGCTGTTGATTCGAGCGAGAAGTGCAGTTTCAACTTCCCTGCCAGTCAGATCTTGAGCATGAACAATGCGGCTTCTGGAATGGCCGCCCTCCTTGCCAAGGTGCAAATGGTCAGGGTCGGAAGTGGTGAAGTTCACGCCAAGTTCGGTAAGGCGTTTGATGTGCTGAGGTCCTTCTTTGACCATGATGGAGACCATTTCTATGTTGCACAGGCCTGCGCCGGCATCAAGAGTGTCGGCAATATGCAGCTCTGAACTGTCATCGCAGTCAATAGTGGCTGCAATGCCACCCTGTGCCCAGTTGGTATTGGAGGTGGAACTCTCTTTTTTTGTGATTATTGTTACCTTGGCGTACTCGGCCGTATGAACGGCAAAATAGAGTCCGCCGATGCCACTGCCGATAACCAGGACATCAGTATTGATCGAGTTCGTCATAGTGTCCCATGTTCAACTTCAGTGAAGCAGAAAAGTTGTTTGATTACGGCAGGAGAACAGCGCATGAAATAACTGTTGTCCAGAGCCCGTTCTCACCCTCTGCAGACTGGGTAATGTTATAGGAATTGATAATTTTACCGCTCATTTTGTAAATACCTTCGCGTTCGTCCCAGTCTTTGTTTGGATCAAATTCAATCCCGAGGGTTGTTGCAAGCATCGTTGCGGCCAGGTCTTCGGCATACTCACCGGAATGTTCGGCAGATTCTCCGAATGGATGGTGTTCCGACAGATAGCCGTATTGTGTTTCATCAGCAGGAATGGCAACACCGACCGAAGCAGCAATAAGGCGGTTGAACTCATTGGTTGAATTACGGGCCATGACCGCAAAAGTTATCTGACCCGGCGAGAGATGTTTCAGCCCCTCTTCGACGGTGATACGTTCACAGTGAGGAGGAAAAATACTTGATACGGTAACCAGGTTGCATTTTTCAATTTTGGCCTCTCTCAGGGCAAGCTCGAAGGAGGAGAGATACTCTTTGTGCCTTCCCACACCTTTGGTGAAAAAAACTTTTGATGGGACAAATGACAATGCTGTTCCTCCGGATTAATGTGTTGTTCAAAGCGTTTATACGATTGAAATTGGGGAATTATAGAAAGAGCAGTTTCATTGGGTCGCTTCAGAATTCGGAAAACAGTGTACAACATTAAACTGGCTCATGCGCTGAATGCCCGGTTAGCAGCGACATAAAAACAAATACATACCGCCAACTTCCCTCCCGAAGAGGAGTGCTGATCATCGTGCACAAAAGAGCCAACAAAGATAATTTTTTTTTCATCACGGTCAAACCGGCTGACTCCCGGACTGAGCATCAGCTCTTTTGGAACGAGGATCCCGGAGCGACGATTGGTCATTTCGAAAACATCAGTCAACCAGCGACAAATGCTTTCGATCAAAGAGCAGGCAACTCTTGTCATCAAGAGAGATATATTTTTGGAGAGTGCTTGCGGAAGCCATGCAAACCTTTTGTTGACGGGGAAATTTTGCTTTGAGTTTCTGATAAAGTATCTTGCAAGGCTTTCGGAGCCCATAGAGAGGTAAAGAGAGGGAAAGATTTTATAATCCTTTTTTTATGAGGAAGTTAGCACACTTTTATTGACGTTCGGCGAGATTTGCATTATTGTAATCTTAACTTTCAGAGACATATTGTTGTTCCATAAAAAACTGGCACGATATATCTTAAATAGGTTACTAAAAAAATAAAGTGAAAAAATGGTGATTGACTTTAATAAGAAAATACTCATTATTGGTTTCGGCTCTGTATCCCAGTGTACCGTTCCTGTTCTTTTTAAACATATCAACGTCGATTATACTCATGTCACGATTATGGATTTTGAGGATATTCGTGAAAAAGTATTACCGTGGACAGCATTGGGTGTTGCGTCTATCAATCATAAAATAACACAGGATAACCTGGCGCAAACCCTTGCAGCCTATGTTGCAGAGGGCGATTTGATCATAGATTTAGCCTGGAATATCGATTGTTGCGAGATTCTCCAATGGTGTCATGATCATGGTGTCCTCTATATTAATACTTCGGTAGAGGTGTGGGATCCTTATACGGGGGCGATCGAACAGCATCCTGCGCAAAGAACCCTTTACTGGCGGCACATGAACATTCGTCGAATGACTTCACAATGGCAGGATAAAGGTGTAACTGCGGTGCTGGAGCATGGAGCCAATCCAGGATTGATATCGCATTTTACCAAACAAGGGTTACTTGATATTGCCAATGCAGCCATAGCCAGCAACAAGGTCAGCGACGATCAAGCTCAAATTCTTAAAGAGTTATCCGAAAAAAGAATTTTCAATGAATTGGCCATGGCGCTTGGTGTCAAAGTGATTCACTGCTCCGAAAGGGACACGCAAATCTCTGATGTTCCAAAACAGGTTGATGAGTTTGTCAATACCTGGAGTGTCGAGGGATTCCGGGAAGAGGGTATGACCACCGCTGAAATGGGTTGGGGAACACATGAAAAAGAGCTTCCAAAATTTGCCTATACTCATCAGGAAGGACCACAAAACCAGATTTGTCTTGCCAGAATGGGCCTCAATACCTGGGTGCGCTCCTGGGTGCCTGATTATAATATCAATGGTATGGTCGTCCGGCATGGCGAAGCGTTTACGATTTCTGACTCTCTTACTGTCTATAAAGAGGGGCAAGCCATTTACCGCCCGACCGTCCATTACGCCTATTGTCCGAGTGATGCTGCCATTATTTCTCTTCAGGAGCTGCGTGGCTATGATTACAATCTTCAGCCCAACTTCAGGATTATGAATGACGAAATCATTCAGGGTTCAGATATTCTTGGCGCATTATTGATGGGTCATTGTTTTAATTCCTGGTGGACAGGCTCCGACCTGAGCATCGAGCAATCAAGGGCACTTGTCCCTCACCAGAATGCTACCACGATGCAGGTGGCAATATCCGTGGTTGCAGCCTGTATGTGGATGATAGAAAATCCTGACAGGGGTGTTGTTGTGCCTGATAATATCGATCATGAGTATATTCTCGGCATTGCAAAACCCTGGCTTGGCAATTTCATATCAAAGGCTTCCGACTGGACACCATTATCAACCAATACACACTATTTTGCAGGGTTCAACACCCCTGATATTGATGAAGTGGATCCCTGGCAGTTCAAGAATTTTCTCGTTACCGATACCAATTAAAAAAAATACATGGAAGCTCAAAATTTGAAACAATTGGCTCTGGAGCATGGTACGCCTTTGTTTGTGGTCGATCATGAGGTTTTGCGAGCCAATTACCGTGAGTTCAAGCAGTATCTTCCACGGGTTCAGGCCTATTACGCTGTTAAAGCAAACTCAGCCGCTGAAATAGTGAAAACGTTTTATGATGTTGGTGCCAGCTTTGATGTTGCATCAATGCCCGAGTTTCTTAATGTCTATAATAATATTAAAAGTCTGACACCAGTTCAGCAACAGGATTTTATTTGGGATAAAATCATTTATGCCAATCCGATAAAGCCCATACCGACGTTAAAGGAGCTCGATCAGTATAAACCGCTGGTTACGTTCGATAATGAAGATGAAATAGCGAAAATTGCCACTTATGCACCGAACACTGGTCTCGTTTTACGCATAAAAGTTCCTAATACGGGAGCGATGGTAGAACTCTCTTCCAAATTCGGTGCCGATCCTGGAGAAGCTGTTGATCTTATCGACAAAGCCTTCAAGAGTGGACTGGTGGTTGAAGGGTTAAGCTTCCATGTCGGCAGTCAATGCACAAATTTCCAGAACTATATTCAGGCACTTAATCTGGCATCCAATATTTTCAGGGAATCGTGGGAAAGAGGGTATACGCAGGTAAAAATTCTTGATATTGGCGGTGGATTTCCCGCTCCCTACGACAAAAATGTAAAACCGTTTGCCGAGCTTGCCATCATGCTCAATTCCGAATTTGACCGGCTCTTTCCGCCCGACATTGAAATCATAGCCGAACCCGGAAGATTTTTAGTGGCCACTGCAGCCTGGGTCGTGATGGAGATTATTGGTACAGCGTATCGTGATGGTAAACGATGTTATTACGTCAATGACGGGGTATATCATACTTTTTCAGGAATTATCTTTGATCACTGCGAATATGCTGTGAAATCCTTCAAAGAGGGCAATGAAAAAATGTGTGCGGTTTATGGTCCTACCTGTGACGCTCTCGACACCATCACGATGGCCAATCTCTTACCTACAGACCTTGCGATAGGGGATTTACTCTACAGTGAAAATATTGGAGCCTACAGTCACGCGTCATCGACTTTTTTTAATGGTTTTCCGCCAGCCAAGGTTTTGCATATCAATCAAGAGTTGTTGGAGGGTTGACAGTGTCAGCTCTGGTTTTGACGATTGCTTATTCAGTCGCTGCGGGGAACTCAATCAACAGTTTTTTTTGCGGCGACTTTAAAAAACTTTCTTTTTCCCGCCTTGATTATTATTGGCTCACCGAAAAGCTCAATGTTTTCCGTGAGCTCCTCTATTTTTCTCTCATCAACAGTCACTGATTTTTGCTGAATCATCCGGCGTGCTTCGCTTTTTGTCGACGCAGCTCCGAGGGTTACCAACAGGTCAATGATTGGAATGGATTGCTGGTCAAACTCAACGAGGTCAAGATTGTCGGGGGCTTTTTTAAGCACAAAGAGCTGATCGAAGTGCTGCTCGGCGCCCTCGGCCTCTTCCTGCGAAAAATAGGAAGCAACGATTTGCTTTGCCAAAGATCGTTTGGCTGTTCTTGGATTCTCATTGATTTGCCCGAGAATTTCGATGACAGCAGATTCTTGCTGTGGCAGCAGAAGTTTAGCATAGGTTTCAATAAGGGTATCGGGAATGGAGAGTGCCTTGCCGTACATGTCGGCGGGGGAGTCATTGAAACAGATCGCATTGCCGAGTGATTTCGACATTTTTTCACCACCTGCGGTGCCCACCAGCAGCGGCATGGTAATGCAGACCTGTGGTGTTATGCCATATTCCCGTTGCAGATCTCGTCCGACCAGGAGATTAAATTTTTGATCGGTTCCGCCAAGTTCAACATCATTTTTCAGGTGTACCGAGTCCATTCCCTGGGCAAGAGGATAGAGGAACTCATGAATGGAAATGGGTTCTTGTGCCCGATATCTCCGTTCGAAGTCATCGCGTTCAAGCATCCGGGCGACCGTGTAGTGGCTTGAAAGGCGAACAACATCAGCAAATCCCATTTTTCCAAGCCAGTCTGCGTTATAACAGATGGATGTTTTTTGTGGGTCAAGAATCTTTGAAGCCTGTTCAAAGTAACTTTTTCCGTTTTCCCGGGCCTCTTCGGCCGAAAGTTGTGGTCTCGTCTTGCTTTTACCGGAAGGGTCGCCAATCATTGCCGTAAAGTCGCCGATAATCAGAATAGCCTGATGGCCAAGATCCTGAAACTCCCTGAGTTTTCGGAGCACGACCGAGTGGCCGAGATGCAGATCCGGTCTGGATGGATCCGCCCCAAGTTTTACCTTGAGTGGCTTGCCTGTTTTCAGGCTCTGGAGAAGTTTTTGTTCAAGTTCGTCAACGCTGATAATTTCCACAACATTACCAACAATAATGTCAAGCTGCTCCTGTACGGCTGGAAAACCCATCGATTCCCTGTTTTTTGGTTTTAGTATTGCTTTTTGATCTGCTCCATCTGCCGCTGGTTCTCGCGCTTTTTGATCGTTTCGCGCTTGTCGTAGAGTTTTTTGCCTTTGGCTATTGCAAGGTCAATTTTCAGAAGTCCCTTATCGTTGAAAAATGCCTTCAATGGCACCAGAGTAAGCCCTTTTTCATTGATCTTCGTCTGAATTTTCTGAATCTCCTTTTTATGCAGCAGAAGTTTACGGCTTCGTTTTGCTTCAATCATCTCCATACGGTTGTGCTCGTAGGGGGTGATCTGCATGTTTTCCAGCCATACCTCATTATGGTGGATGATGGCGAAGCTGTCACTCAGGCTGGCTTGTCCGAGGCGTACTGATTTTACCTCGCTGCCAAAGAGCTGGATACCGGTAACGATGGTATCGAGAATTTCAAACTCGTATCTGGCCTTTCTGTTTTGAATAGCCTTGACGTATTCCTGATGATGTTGCTTTTTCGACACTGTGACCTTTATTGGGTTTCAGTTTCCAGATATGCGGCAGGAATAATATTTCCGATATTGAGTACAAGAAAAGGATCCAGACATTTTTTTATCCTTGCCATCTCCCGTATGCCGCTTTCATGATACATCTCGACAAGATATTCTGCCTTGAGCTTCCCGATGCCGTGCTCGGCAGAGAGTGTTCCTCCCAACGCAAGTGCCTTGCCGATAAATTTTCTATAAAGACTCTTTGCCTGTAAAAACTCCTCCCTGTTTCGGGGCAGGATGTTCAAGTGTACATGTGCATTGCCAATATGACCAAAAATAATATAGACAAAGCTCAGTTTCTCGCAAGCGCTCTTGTAAAAATCAAAGAGTTCGAGAAATCTTCCTTCAGGCACGGCCATGTCGGTGCTGATTTTGCTCTCCTGTTGTTTGCTGAGCCAGTCGTTGACCAGAAGCGGCAATGCGTGGCGAAACTCTCGCAACTTTGCCCGATCATTACCATCAAGCGCCATCCAGGATTGGTCAATCATGGCATTGCAGGCTTCCATCTCTTCAAAGAGTTTATCAAGGTCATTTTCTTCACGTTCCACGGTTGTCTCCTGCTCAAAGAAAATAGCGCCTTCACTTTCTGCTGGCACTTTTGCGTATTTTTCTGCAAGAAATGTAAGTGAATTTTTGTCGAAAAACTCTATTGCCCGTGGTAAAAGAGCGTGTTTGCGATCTTTAAGGAGAAGGTTAAATCTGAACAGATCGTCGAAGTCTCTAAAATAGACAAGAGAGGAGATAACGTTTTTCGGAAGGGGAATGAGCATGAGATCGGCTTCGGCGATAATGCCGAGTGTTCCTTCAGAGCCGATAAAGAGGTCGATGAGATCCATTCCCTCCTCAGAAAAGTATCCTGCATTGTGTTTTGATGTTTCAGGCATAGAGTATTGTGCTCTCTGGAAAGCAATCTCACCGGCTAGCGGAAGGTTGAGCCGGAAGCTCCCGTTTTTGTCGGCCATACAGCTTCCTCGTGAAAGATTAAGCACATCACCCTGCGGAAGGACGATAAGGATTCTTGAAATATGTTTTCTGGTGGCACCGTACTTGAAACTCCTTGCTCCTGAAGAGTTGTTTGCAATGGTACTGCCGATAAAACAGAGCTTTTCTGTTGGGTCCGGGGGATAAAACCATCCGCTCTGCTCTGCCTTTTTCTGGACGGTATCAAGGAGAGCGCCACTCTGTACCGTCATGGATGCCTTGTCGATGGCGTATGGTATCGGCTGGCCGATCCGGTCAAACTTCTGCATGGAAATGACATAGTCTCCAAGCGGAATTCTTCCTCCAGTCGTTCCTGTTCCGTTTCCGGCGATGGTGAAGCGACGATGCTCCTTTATCGCTCCTTTGAGCAGTTCGGCAATTTCAGTGACTGTTTCCGGGAAAAAAACTCCTGGAGTCTTGCCGATCTTTAAATTACTGGTATCCTCCAGAAATCCCTGGATTGATGACTGATCATCCTTATAAATCATTCTACAGTTTTTCCTGTGTTGTTCTCAATCGTTGGTTCGGCAGCAGGTTCAGCACCCTTGGCAGATTTCTCAGGCTGAACATCCGGTAAGGTGCTTTCCGTGCTGTCAGGCGGTTCTCCGGCAGCCTCGGCAGGCTTTATTCCTTTTGAGGCGGAGGAGATCGGAATTGCTCCCCCTTTGATATAGTATTTTATAAGTTCACGGGCAATCGGCGCTGAAATGGCACCGCCGAAACCAGCATTTTCGACAAGCACTGCCAAGGCAATTTTCGGATTTTCCACCGGCGCAAAGGCAATAAACCAGGCATGATCTTTGCCGTGGGGATTTTGTGCTGTTCCGGTTTTTCCGGCCACGGTGACACCGGGGACATTGGCAAGTGTTCCAGTGCCTTGAAGCACAACACCTCTCATGCCTTCATGAATAAGATTGAACGTTGTTTGTGAAATCGGAAGCTGCTGTTTTGCATAATTGAACGGTATATATTTACCGGTTCCTGTATCGCGGTATCCGTTGACGATATGAGGCTGGAAGAGAATTCCGTTGTTTGCCAGGGCGGCAGCGTAAACAGCAAGTTGCACTGGCGTTGTGCCAAGTTCTCCCTGGCCAATAGAAAGGCTGACCAGGTATCCTTTTGTCCAGCGGTTCTCACCATAGCGTTCATCGTAATAATCGGCTGATGGCAAGAGTCCTGCGCGCTCGCCAGGCAGGTCAATACCGGTTTTTTCTCCAAACCCGAACATGGCACCGTATTTTGTCCAATTCTCAAACCCGACGTTAAAAATAAGGTTATAAAAATAGACATTGGATGAAACCGTAATGGCATTTCTCATATCAACCCATCCGTGCCCCTTGCCTTCATTGCTGAGAAATCGCCTGTGCCCGTAAATGAATACGCCGTTGTCAAGTATTTTTTTCCCCGGGTCGATGCTTTTTTCCTCAAGCGCGGCCATAGCCAGAATCATCTTGTAGACTGATCCTGGGGGATAAACCGCCTGAATTGTACGGTTAAAAAGGGGTTTTTGCGGAGAGGTCAGAATATCGTTCCATCCTTTGCGGTCGGTAGAGCCGTTGAAAATATCAAGGTCATAGTCAGGAGCGCTGGCAAGGGCAAGGACACCGCCGGTTGAGGGGTCAAGAGCAACAACGGCCCCGGATTTGCCGGTTCTTTTCAGCAGTTGTTCGGCAAGCTGCTGCAGCCCCCCATCAATGGAGAGATAGAGATCATCGCCCTTTATGGAAGCGATGTCGCTTTTTCCCTTATCGAATTTTCCGGCATATTTGCCTCGGGGAGTAACCATTTCAAACAGGGCACCTTTCTGCCCTCTCAGCCGGTCTTCATAAAACTTTTCAAGTCCGCTGAATCCGATTTTATCATCCTGGGCGTAACCCTGATCGGCCAGTTCCTCAAGTTTTTCTTTCGATATGGAACGCAAATAGCCAAAAAGATGTGCTCCGTGGAGAGAATCAGGATACATTCTTTTATTATCAGTATCAATAAGCACCCCAGGAAGTTGCCAGAGATTTTCGCTCAGTCTTGCTATTGCAATGGCGTTCAGGTTGCGGCAGACGGTGACTGCCGAAAATCGGTTGAACGCGTCTCCTTTTCTGATTGCTTCAGCCAGTTCACTCTGTGGTTTTTGTATAAGCCAGGCAAGGTAACCGGTTTTTTTTATCCTGAATTCAGAAGGAATGACTTTGACGGTATAGAGTGGCTGATTGTCGACAATGACGACACCTTTTCTGTCGATCATCCGTCCTCTTGGAGGCTGAACCCAAACCCTGCGGATGCTGTTTGTGGTGGAGATTGAACCAAGTTGTTGAAAGTTAATGACCTGAAGATAAAAAAGTCTGCCGCACAGCAGTGTAAAAACAGCTATGACAAGAAGTGTTACGATCGTTGAGCTTCGCTGAAGTTTATCCATCGTTCAGTCAGCAAGTGATTTTTTCAAAAAGAACCAATGCAGAATAATGGCAAGGGTAAAGGTGAAAAGAGCTTCAAGAAAGCCAAGCACAAAAATCCGGTAAGCGGGTAAAAGGCCAAGAGGATTGTATCCTGTGGCAATCACTGCGTTACCGCAGAACCCGGCAAAAACGATGGCACTATAGAATCGTCTGGTTTTTTGTTTTGCAGTAGCATGGCTGTCTTCCGGGATATGGAAATAACCGGCAATAAAACCTTCAAGAGTTCTTGCAAGCATATTCAACCCCATGTTGCCAGACAAGATGCCCGTCAGGATGCCGGTCGCAAAGCCAAAACTGACACTGCTTCTCTGACCGGCTGTTACGGCAAGAAATGCAAGAAAAATCGTTACAACATCAGGGCTGACGGTAAAGAACGTCAGGCGATTCAAGCCAAACTCCTGTACCAATGCTGAAGCAATGCAGAGTAAAATGAGAGAGAGCGAGAAAGCTTTTGACACAAATCAGTGTTTGAAATTAAGGGAACTGCTCATTAAGTGTGCTATCGGTGGTGATCTTGATTTTTTCCGGTTCTCTTTTCATTGGGGCAATCAGTACCTGGGTCAGGGAGGAAAAATCAACCGCAAGCTGGACATCAACAGTATAGAAAAGTTTATCGGGTTTAATGCGCACGACTCTTCCAACCGGGATGCCACGCATAGAAAAGGTGCTGAAGTCTGACGTTACCATTCGCTCGTTAAGCTTGAGGTGACTGCTTATAGGAATATGTTCCACTTGGGCGATGAACTCCCGGCCTCCGTTCCAACTGAGGATGCCCATGCAGTTTGAGGAGTCAGAGACAACGCTGACCTTGAAATCTGTGCTGATAACAGGCATTACTTTCGCGTAGTTCTCGGAGACAGCAGTCACCCGGCCTACCAGTCCCTCAGGCACCAGAACAGTCATGTCTTTTTGGATTCCATTTTTCCATCCGGCATTGATCAGCAGCATATTTTCACGATCGCTGAATTTGCGATCAACAACCCTTGCGATGAGATAACCTGAAGGGTTGAATGTTGAGTCGGTCAATATTTTTCGACGGTTTCGTTCATCGACAGCCGCAGTTTCAAAGTTCAGTACTCGGGTCAGCAGATCAGTATTTACGCGCATCAGCCGTTCGTTTTCTCTATTCAGACGAAACAGATAGGTGAGATTCATCAGTTTCTCGTTGATGACCGCACTGAACTCCAGACCGCTGGTGTGCAACTTTGTCAGCGTCTTCTCATTTTGAAGCTTCATAAAAAAAAACGAGATACTGCAGTAGATCACAAAAAGCAGATATGTATTGTACTTAGATAAAAAGATGAAAAACTTCCGCACGGTTCATATTCCGTTTTTTTTATTCCGTTTTCTTTGTAAAAACAAGGAGAGCGCGGTCAATAAGTGAAGAGAATACCCAAGACTCAGAAACCTAATATAATAAACTTTTTGTTCCGTATTGGTTCCACCGATTTCTGTAAGTGGAGTGCCGGTGTTTACCTGAAAACACTACCATACTACAACTATAACCGCCCTCATTCGAGAACTGCCCGCCCTTTACAAACTGCTTCATTTCATTTCTGTTCTGATAATTTTGCCAGCGACTTTGTGCGGCTTCGGGATGAAGGTATCGAAATCTTTGAGCTTATATCCGGGAACGCCGAGCTTCAGCTTGGCAATTTATATTTCCTTCTGCCGAGCTGAAGTTCGGTGTTCTCAAGCTGCCTATCGAGGATGCTCACCCACCGAAAAAGAAGCGTTTTATGCGTTGTCGGCAAAACCATAGACGACATTTGCCCGCTGAAAGTTTACATTACTGCAACAGGTAACCAGAAGAGTCATTCTTCAGAACGATCAGACTGGAGGGTTTTCTGTGGTTTCAGGTAATAATTATGGAAAAGCAGATCACCCGGCATGCCTACTGAAAACAAGATCGAACTCAGCCTGATCGATAAATTAAAAGATCTCAAATACAGCTATTGCCCCGACATTCGCGACCGTGCCGGGCTGGAGAAGAACTTCCGCGAAAAGTTCGAAGCGCTCAATGGAGTGCATCTGACCGATGCAGAGTTTGCCCGCCTGCTTGATCAAATCGTCACATCGGACGTTTACGCTGCGGCTCGCCATCTGCGCGAACGCAACAGCTTCGACCGTGACGACGGTACGCCACTCTTCTACACTCTGGTTAACATCAGGGAGTGGTGCAAAAACAGCTTTGAGGTGGTCAACCAGCTCCGCATCAACACCAATAACAGTCATCACCGTTATGACGTGCTGCTCCTTATCAACGGTGTGCCGGTAGTACAAATCGAGCTGAAAACCCTCGCCATCAGTCCGCGCACGGCCATGCAGCAAATCGTCGATTACAAAAACGACCCCGGCAACGGCTACACCAAAACCCTGCTCTGCTTCCTGCAACTCTTTATCGTCAGCAATCGCACCGACACTTGGTACTTCGCCAACAACAACAGCCGCCACTTCAGCTTCAATGCCGACGAGCGTTTTCTGCCGCTCTACCAGTTTGCCGGAGAAGACAACAAGAAGATCACTCATCTCGACAGCTTTGCCGAAAAGTTCCTCGCCAAATGCACGTTGGGCGAAATGATCAGTCGTTATATGGTACTCGTAGCCAGCGAGCAAAAGCTGATGATGATGCGCCCCTATCAGATCTATGCCGTCAAGGCCATCGTGGAGTGCATTCACCAGAACAGCGGCAACGGCTACGTCTGGCACACCACCGGCAGCGGCAAGACGCTCACCTCCTTCAAGGCATCCACCCTGCTCAAGGATAACCCGGATATCGACAAATGCCTCTTTGTTGTTGACCGCAAAGACCTCGACCGGCAGACGCGGGAGGAGTTCAACCGGTTTCAGGAGAACTGTGTCGAAGAGAACACCAACACCGACAGCCTGGTGCAACGGCTGCTCTCGGATGATTATGCCAATAAGGTGATCGTTACCACCATTCAGAAGCTCGGCCTCGCCCTTGATGGCACCAGTCAGCGCAACTTCAAGGAGCGGCTCCAACCGCTGCGCAAGAAGCGCATGGTCTTCATCTTTGACGAATGCCACCGCTCGCAATTTGGCGACAACCACAAGGCCATCAAGGAATTTTTTCCCAACGCCCAGCTCTTCGGTTTCACCGGCACGCCAATCTTTTCAGAAAACGCCAGTTATCAGCAGATTGAGGGGCAGCAGGGCTCTTTTATCACCACGGCAGAGATCTTTCAGCAGCAACTGCACGCCTACACTATCACGCACGCCATCGAAGACCGCAACGTCCTGCGCTTCCACGTCGACTATTTCAGGCCTGAAGGCAAGAACACGCCAAAGCCGGGTGAGGCGCTTACCAAAAGAGCCATTGTTGAGGCCATCCTCGAAAAACACGACACCGCCACCTACGGGCGCAAGTTCAACGCCATTCTGGCCACGGCCTCCATCAACGATGCCATTGCCTATCATGAGCTGTTCAAGAGCATTCAGGCCGAAAAACAGGCCAAAGAGAGCAACTTTCAGCCGCTGAACATCGCCTGTGTTTTTTCGCCGCCAGCCAACGGTAACAAGGATGTGCAGCAGATACAGGAAGACTTACCTCAGGAAAAGGCCGACAACGAGCAGGCACCGGATGAAAAAAAGGCGGCCCTCAAAGCCATTATTTCCGACTACAACACCAACTACGGCACCAACCACCGCATCGACGAATTCGACCTCTACTATTCGGATGTGCAAAAGCGCATCAAAGATCAGCAATACCCTAATCAGGACTTGCCGCACGCCCAAAAGATCGACCTTGTGATTGTGGTGGATATGCTGCTTACCGGTTTTGACTCCAAATTTCTGAACACCATCTACGTCGATAAAAACCTCAAGTACCACGGGCTGATTCAGGCCTTCTCACGCACCAATCGTGTGCTGAACGATACCAAGCCCTACGGCAGCATTCTCGACTTCCGCCAGCAGCAAAGCGCGGTCAACGATGCTATCGCCCTCTTTTCCGGTGAGCAAGCCGACCGCGCCCGCGAAATCTGGCTGGTCGATTCCGCCCCGGTGGTCATCAACAAACTGGAAAGTGCGGTTAAAAAGCTGAGCGAATTCATGCAATCCCAGGGGCTGGCCAGCGCACCGGAAGAGGTGGCCAACCTCAAGGGCGATGCAGCACGCGGCCAGTTCATCAACCTCTTCAAGGAGGTGCAACGTCTCAAGACCCAGCTCGACCAATACACCGACCTGACGGCGGAAAACGCCTTCACCATAGAGCAGGTCATACCGTCGGAGCAGTTGCAGGCTTTTCGTGGTGTCTATCTCGAAACCGCCCAGCGGCTGAAAGAAAAAAAGAGCAAAAACAGCGACGGCCCCGAAGAGGAGCAACTCGATTTTGAATTTGTGCTTTTTGCCTCAGCCATGATTGATTACGACTACATCATGGGCCTCATTACAAGCTACTCGCAGCAAACACCCGGCAAGCAAAAGATGAGCCGCACCGAACTTATCGGTCTGATTGCATCCGAGGCCAACCTCCTTGAAGTCCGCGAAGAGATAGCCGACTATATCGGCACCCTCAAGTCAGGCGAAGGGTTGAAAGAGAGTGAGGTTCGTCAGGGTTACGAAACCTTCAAGGCCGAAAAAAACGCCCGTCAACTGGCTGACATTGCCGAAAAGCACGGGCTGGAAACCTCCGCGCTTCAAGCCTTTGTGGAGACGATCATGCAGCGGATGATCTTCGATGGTGAACAGTTGACTGATCTGCTTGCTCCGCTGGGGTTGAACTGGAAAAGCAGAAGGCAAAAAGAGCTTGCCTTGATGGAAGAGCTGATTCCCGTGCTGCACAAACTTGCGCAAGGGCGCGATATTTCGGGGTTGGAGGGGTATGAGCAATAATGAACCACAAGGAAAAGAGGTGAACACACTCGACAGACAACAAGACTTTAGGGAGGTGTTACAGCAGATACGGCAATCACGCCAAAAAGCGTTTGCCCAAATCAACACAGTTCTCATTGATTTGTATTGGTACCTCGGCAAAACAATCAGTTACAAAGTCCAAACTGCCTCATGGGGAAAAGGTGTCGTCGCCGAATTGGCACGATACATCGCCGAAAACGATCCAGAAATCAAAGGCTTCAGCGATAAAAACCTGTGGCGCATGAAGCAATTTTATGAAACCTACCAGGCAGATGAAAAACTCTCACCACTGGTGAGAGAATTGCCCTGGACACACAACACCCTCATATTTTCGAGATGCAAGAGTAGCGAAGAGCGTGAATTTTATTTGCGTCTCTGCATCAGGGAAAAATACGCTTCACGAGAATTGGAACGTCAAATCAACACCTCGCAATTTGAGCGCACCATAACAGGCAATCAAAAACTCTCGGCAGCGCTGAGAGAATTACACCCCGACATCAAACACGC
The DNA here is from genome assembly GCA_903994455.1 of uncultured Chlorobiaceae bacterium. Taxonomy (GTDB): domain Bacteria; phylum Bacteroidota; class Chlorobiia; order Chlorobiales; family Chlorobiaceae; genus Chlorobium. The sequence continues at coordinate 94,662 of CAJEXI010000007.1, forward strand.
CTTTAAGGACAATTATGTGCTTGAATTTTTGGGTTTGCCTGAAATGCATGCCGAGAACGACTTGCAAAAGGCCATCACCCGGCACATGAAAGCCTTTATTTTGGAGTTTGGTAATGACTTTATTTTCATTGATGAAGAGTATCGCCTGCAAGTGGGTAATCAAGACTTCTTTATTGACCTCCTCTTTTTCCATCGCGGCCTGTCCGCACTGGTTGCATTTGAACTGAAAATTGGCAAGTTCAAGCCGGAATACATTGGGCAGCTCAATTTCTATCTTGAAGCCCTTGACCGCGATATAAAAAAACTACACGAGAACCCCAGCATAGGCGTCTTGCTCTGCCGTGACAAAGATGATGAAGTGGTCGAATACGCCCTCTCGCGCAACTTGTCGCCCGTTCTCATTGCCCAATATCAACTGCAACTCCCTGACAAGAGGCTGCTTCAGGCAAAACTGCATGAGTTGTATGCCAATGAAGGTACTTTCGATTGGGAAACGCAACAAGGGGGTGAAGTATGAAGGTGCCCAGGTTGCGGTTTCCGGAGTTTCAGGACGATTGGGCAGTTAAACAATTGGGAGAGCTTGGTAAGCTAAGTGGAGGTGGAACGCCAGATAAATCTGTAGCTGAATATTGGCAGGGGGATATACCCTGGATTTCAAGTTCAGATATATACGAAAACGATATCTATACCATTTCAGTCACCAGATTTATTAACGAGAAATCAATATCGGAATCAGCAACCAAAATAGTTCCAAAGGGAAGTGTTTTATTCGTTTCAAGGGTTGGAACTGGAAAATTGGCCATAACTGATATAGATGTATGTACAAGCCAAGACTTTACAAACTTCCTAGCTAAGAAGATTTACAACTATTTTATTGGATATTTTTTTATTGCAAATAAATCAGCTCTGATATCCCTGGGCCAAGGCACATCAATTAAAGGGTTTTCAAAAGGCGACTTGGAAAAATTTGAAGTCAGTTTCCCATCTCCTCTCGAACAACAAAAAATCGTCGATTGCCTTTCATCCATCGACGAACTGATCACCGCCCAAACCCAAAAGCTCAACACGCTCAAGACCCATAAAAAAGGGCTGATGCAGCAGCTCTTCCCGGCAGAAGGCGAGACTTTGCCCAAGCTGCGCTTTCCTGAATTTGAGGATGCGCCAGTGTGGGATATAAAGCAACTGAAATGTATTTGCAACATGCAAGCTGGCAAGTTTATATCTGCTTCAGCAATATATGAGCAGAATAAAGAGGGTTTCTATCCGTGTTATGGAGGAAACGGATTACGTGGCTACACCAAGACATATACTCATTCAGGGAGATACCCACTTATTGGCCGACAAGGAGCATTGTGCGGAAACGTCAAACTTGGTGCGGGGCAATTTCATGCAACCGAACACGCGGTAGTTGCAACACCTCAACATAACACTGATGTGAATTGGCTGTTTTACGAGCTTGATTTGCTCAATTTAAACAGATACGCTACGGGTCAAGCTCAGCCTGGGTTGTCAGTAGATGTTTTAGAGAAGATTCCTTTTGCTGTTCCAATAACGGAAAGAGAGCAACAAAAAATCGCAGAATGCCTTTCATCCATTGATGACCTGATCACCGCACAAACGCAAAAGCTCGACACGCTCAAGACCCATAAAAAAGCACTGATGCAACAGCTTTTTCCGACGATTGAGGAGGTATCAAGCTGATGGGCAAAAAAATCATCATTATTGCTGGACCCAACGGAGCAGGAAAAACCTCTTTTGCCCGCACGTTTCTGCCACAAGAAGCTCAATGCCTGCGCTTTATCAATGCCGATCTCATTGCAGCCGGATTGTCACCCTTTGCCCCTGAGGTGGCTGCCATTAAAGCAGGGCGCGTCATGTTGGAAGAGATTGCCGATTGCGTGCGACGTGAAGAACGTTTTGCTTATGAAACCACGCTATCCGGCCTTGGTTATTTGAGGCATATCCAGCAATGGCGCGCTCAAGGCTTTTTGGTTAGCCTCTATTTTCTGTCGTTACCCAATGTCGAAGCGGCCATTGCCCGTGTAGCGGAGCGCGTTCGCCAAGGAGGGCATAATATTCCTGAACCAGTAATCCGCCGCCGTTTTATAGCGGGATTGCGTAACTTTGAGCAACACTACAAAGCCGCAGTAAATGCCTGGGCTAAATACGACAACACTGGTTATACACCGGTCTTATTAGAATGGGGAGAAAACCTGTGAACGCAAAAGATATTTCCACGGCTAAAGACCCAGCCATGCGTGCTTCAATGGCCGCCATGAAACGAGCCGCCGCATTAGCTCGTGAAACCGCTATTCAGACGAATACCAATATCGTGACTGTGGAAAATGGAAAAGTGGTGCGGATTTCGGCCGAAGAACTTCGCCGCAAAGCATCCGAGGCAAAAGAGTCATGACCGAACAAAACCAGAAACAAATGGGCACTACCCTCTGGGGCATTGCCGACCAACTGCGCGGAGCCATGAATGCCGACGATTTCCGCGACTACATGCTCTCATTCCTTTTCCTGCGCTACCTCTCCGACAATTACGAAGCTTCGGCTAAAAAAGAGCTGGGCAGGGATTTCCCTGTCAAGCAAGAGCTGCCCGGCACCACGCCGCTGCAACTTTGGTACGACAACAACCCCGACGATAGTGCTGAATTTGAAAAGCAGATGCGTCTCAAGGTGCATTATGTGATTAAGCCCCAATACCTCTGGGGCAGCATTGCGGAGATGGCTCGCACGCAGGATGGAGAGTTGCTGCATACCCTGCAAAAAGCCTTTGATTACATTGAGAACGAATCCTTTGCCAGTACTTTTCAGGGCCTCTTCTCGGAAATCAACCTGAACTCGGAAAAGCTTGGCAAGCAGTATACCGATCGCAATGCCAAGCTCTGCACCATCATCACCAAAATTGCCGAGGGGCTGAAGGAGTTTTCAACAGACAGCGACACCCTGGGCGATGCCTACGAATACCTGATCGGCCAGTTTGCCGCCGGTTCCGGCAAGAAGGCGGGTGAGTTCTACACCCCACAGCAGATCTCCAGCATTCTCTCTGCCATTGTGACGCTCGACAGTCAGGAACCGGCCACCGGCAAAAAGAGATATCTCGACAACGTGCTCGACTTTGCCTGCGGCTCCGGATCGCTGCTGCTCAATGTGCGCCATCAGATGGGCCCTCACGGGATCGGCAAAATCTACGGGCAGGAAAAAAACATCACCACCTACAACCTGGTGCGAATGAACATGCTGCTGCACGGGGTGAAAGATTCTGAGTTCGAGATTTTCCATGGCGACACGTTGCTCAACGATTGGGAGATGCTGCGCGAAGCCAACCCGGCAAAAAAGAAACAGTTCGATGCCGTCGTGGCCAATCCCCCCTTCAGCTACCGCTGGGAACTCACGGACGCGTTGGGCGACGACGTGCGCTTCAAGAACTACGGCCTCGCCCCAAAATCTGCCGCCGACTTTGCCTTTCTGCTGCACGGTTTTCAATACCTTGCCAAAGAGGGTACTATGGCCATCATCCTTCCCCACGGAGTCCTTTTCCGTGGCGGTGTAGAGGAGCGTATCCGCACCAAATTGCTCAAGGACGGCCATATTGACACTGTCATTGGCTTGCCTGCTAACCTCTTTTTCTCCACCGGTATTCCCGTCTGCATTCTGGTGCTCAAAAAGTGCAAGAGGCCCGACGACGTGCTCTTCATCAATGCCAGCGAGCACTTTGAGAAAGGGAAGCGGCAGAACCGGTTGCGGGAGGATGATATTGAGAAGATTGTTGACACTTATCAATTTCGCTGTGAAGAGTTACGTTACTCTCGACGGGTAACGATGGAGGAGATTGAAACCAACGGCTACAACCTCAATATTTCACGCTATATCAGCACCGCTCAACAAGAGGCAGAAATTGATCTTCAAGCTGTTAATAGTGAGTTGGTTGAGATTGAACGGACAATTGTTGCTGCCACCCGGAAGCATAATGAGTTTTTGAAGGAGCTTGGGTTACCGTTGTTGCCGCTTGGCAATTAGGGAACTTTAGCAGTCCCGGGTGACAAAAAAGGATGTGTTTCATCAGAAAGAGATTTTCAGGCCTCCCGTGCAATAAAAGTCATTTCCTCCCGGTTGCCCAATCGTCTGCGACAGGTTCAGCATGATGGAGATTGCGCTTGTCAGATTGGCATTGGAGCCAGTAGCGAGGCGGACGAAAGCGTGGTTCAATGCGCCCGTCGCCGTCCATGAATTAACTATCAGCGGTGCAGAGGTGGCGCTGTATTGGATGACACGGTCTGAACTCTCGAAATTGTTTTCGACGGTGACGTTCAGATAGGAGTCGAGCTTCTTGCTTCCCAGGTCGAAAGCGCAGCGAGCCTGTGCACCCACACTACCGAGCACGGTTTTGGCGGTTTGTTCATTCAGACTGAGAGTGAGAACCGGATCACCAGTTTCGCTGTAACCGTTAACATGCGCCTGAACGTAGGTGAGCCCTGCAATTGGGCCGAATTTCACTGACGGCGCGACATCAAAAAGATAGCCGCCTCTCAACGCCGTCGAGAAAGTCTTACCGTCTGGATTGGCGGTGATATTACTGACGACACCTGAACGGCTGTTGGAATAATTCAGCCAGCCGTAAGAGACCAGACTCTGGAGGAAGAGGTTTTTCTGTGTCCAGGTACCGTAGAGTCCAAGCTGTTTGGCATCTGCGCTGGTGGTTCCGCCATTCTGGCTCAGGTTCTGAGAAGGATTGTCAAAACTATAGGCTGTGGCAACCATTGTCTCGGAGGTCGGGCGATATTCGAGGCCGAGCGTTGTGCCAAGGTGATCCGAATGATATCCTTTCGAATTTTCTCTGGAGGAACGATTGGAGACAACGCCATTGCCCTGCACGAACACAGACCATGAGCTTGACCCGATTCCTGATGCGCCGGAGCTTTTCGCGGTCGCGACGTTGAACAGATCAAGCCGGTCGAACATGGTGTCGGCAAAGGCATCCGCGACACTAAACCCAAGCTCGCAGCTTGAGGCGAAAGTCTCAGGGGCGTTGAGGCGATTGGCGATGTAATCCGCCACAATGGCAAAGCCGGACGAAGTCAGATGCAACCCGTCGAAGTAGAACAAATATTCGTTCACCAGGGCTGAATTACCCGGTATCGGGCTTGCTGTAGCGTATTTCAGGCCGTAAAGCGACGGATTGGCCTTAATATTCGATTCGATCATGGCAAGGTCAACATATTCGACCCTCACGCCTGAGTCGGCCACTCTCGACAGATTTTGCTGCATCAAGTCATTATAGGTCTGGCTATAGGCAAACCCAACGGTGACCTTGTCAGGGTTGGTTGGATTCTCGAGGAGGCCAGCGACATTGCCAGCGGTGAAAACAATTGTTTTGGCACCCGCGCCGACAAGTGCGTTGATTCCGGCTGTCGCGTTGTCCGCCGAAGTTGCTGCATTAGATGAGACATCCGCCATTTTGCCGCCGGATTTATAATAATTGCGGGCATCATTGCCGCCGATGTTGACCGTCACCAACGCATTTGGCGCGATGACCTTATCGGAAGCCAGAAAACCTTGCCACTCATAAGTGAAACCTGGCAGACCTGGATATTCATTAGTTGTTCCGGTCTGCGCACCACCGAGGGCATAATTTTTCGGTGAGATGCCATAAAGGCTCGCCAAGGTGTCGACATAATTGGTTCCACCGCTGAACCTTCCGGTTGGATAGAACGTGTTGACATCATTGAGTGTACTTGCGTAAGCAGGGATCGTCGCCATGATTTTCTGGATGTTGCCGGTATCGGCATAGCTATCGCCAAAAGCAACGATCGAGGAAAATTGCCCGGCATGAGCGCAAGCGAAAGGCGAGACGCTCAGGGCGAACGCAGTCATCAAGGCGTACCGAACCTTTCTGGGCAAAAAATGGTGGCTGAAAAGCGTGACGAAATTGTGACGGCTCATGCCATTCTTGAAAAATCTCGCTGAATGTTTCCAAAGGAACTCTTGAGTGCTGCGTTGAGTCAACTTCATCTTTTTTGTTTGATTTTTTGTTCTGCGAATGCACCATTCACTGCTCGTTTGATGGTAAACCTTTTTTGGTGTACTATAGTTCCGATGATTGGTGCATTCTCTCCATCTTGTGATGTAAGAAATATTTTTGTAATGAAAGCAGTAGTTTCGTTGGGAGTGCTGCGATGTGTTGCTTTTGCTAGAGAACAATTCATTCTCTATCTTGTCCAATGAAAACCGCCTTGAGCTGATGATATTTGTAGAATGTGTTCCGTCCCGGTTATTGCTGTCGGTTTTTGATATTATTAACTTATTCAAAATAAAATGGATAGAATGGCTGGCGCAAATATAACCGATAAATTTGTTGTTGTTGGCGATAGAGTGTTAATCAAACCAAAATCTCTGGACGAACGAACAAAATCGGGGATTTATCTTCCCCCTGGTGTTCAGGAAAAAGAGAAAATCCAGACAGGTTATATCATTAAAACCGGACCGGGTTATCCTGTAGGGCCACCCCCGGAGTCTGACGAACCATGGAAAGAGCGGGTTTCAACGGCCCAGTACATTCCTTTGCAGGCAAAAGTTGGTGATATGGCTATTTTTATTCAGAATAGCTCTTATGAGATTGAGTATCAGGAGGAGCGATATATCATTGTCCCGAATTCGGCCATACTGCTTTTAATCAGGGAAGATGATGATCTTGACTACTACCTCAGATAAGAATACCAATAATCCTGTTTGTAACCCATTGTAATTTCGCTTATGACCATAGATTTAGCTTCAGACCGTGCTGCTCAAGGCAATTATTCGCATGAAGAGCTGTTCGTGCGGATCAATGCTCTGAAAAAAGAGATGAACGCTCTGGTTCTTGCTCACTATTATACTGTTCCGGAAATACAGCAGGTTGCCGATATTGTTGGAGACAGTCTTGCTCTTGCCCGTGCGGCTGAAAAAAATGATGCCGATGTCATTGTTTTTGCCGGGGTCTATTTTATGGCTGAGACGGCAAAAATCATCAATCCCTCCAAACTGGTACTGATGCCTGATGCTCATGCAGGGTGCCCGCTTGCTGACAGTTGTCCAGCAGATGAGTTCTTGAAATTCAAGGAGTTGCACCCGGGAGCTGTTGTTATTACCTATATTAATTCGACGGCAGAGATCAAGGCACTTTCTGATATTACCTGTACCTCCTCCAATGTTGAACAGATTGTTCGCCAGATTCCCGTAACTCAGCCGATTATTTTTGGCCCTGACAGAAATCTTGGTGCTTATATTGCAAAAAAACTTGGCAGGGAGATGATTCTCTGGCAGGGATACTGTTATGTTCACGAAGCTTTTTCTGAACACTCTGTTCTCAATGCTTGTGCCGGGCATCCCGATGCCGAACTTATAGCTCACCCTGAATGTCGTGAAGAGGTGCTTCGTCATGCGGCATTTATCGGTTCAACACAGGCGTTGCTGAACCATACCGTTTCAAGCTCTGCCAAAAAATTTATTGTTGCTACAGAGCCGGGCATTTTGTACGAAATGCAGAAGCGTTCGCCCGAAAAAACCTTTATTCCAGCACCCAAAGATCCCGATAATCCCAGAAGTGTCTGCACACAGATGAAGCAGAATACTCTTCCAAAGCTTTACCAGTGTATGCTGAACCGAAAACCTGAGATTGTTGTTGACGATGCGCTTCGTCTTGCAGCCCTGGGCTCTATCAGGAGAATGCTCGAAATGTCTCCGGGATAACAGAATGGCTGATGCTGAACATCTGAAGCTTCTTCAAGAGGGAGTTCCTCTCTGGAACCTGTGGCGCCAGGAGCATGCGGCTATCCGGCCGGATCTGCACGATGCTCTTCTTGCAGCCCTCGATTTGCGAGGAGCAAACCTTGCAGGGGCGGACCTTGGTGGTGCAAATCTCGCGAAAGCCAATCTTGTGGCGGCCAATCTTGCCGAAGCGGATTTGCGTGGAGCGGATCTCCGGGGAACGAATCTCAGCAGAACCAACCTCAGCGGAGTCAATTTCAGTAAAAGTACCATTGATATTTTCACGCTCTATCGAGATGTTCAAGGATGTGATATTGGTGTTAATGGACTTTATTCGCCCCTTACCGACTCAGCCGCACTGTTGAGGATTGATCCGCCGGGCAACTCCATGCAGGGAGCCAATGCCGATGCAGTTATCGAAAGCCTCCGCCATGCCCGCAAGCTCCACACGTTTTCCCTTTTGCTTGCAGGAATTGCCATGCTCTTTATTGTCATCAAACCAAAAACCATCACGCTACCCTATCTTGCAGGATCGTTCAAGTTCGATGATATCAGCTACTCCTTTCTGGCCATGATTCTTTCCACCGTGCTTCTGAGCCAGGTCTCCTCCTTTATTGATTCCGCCTTGCAAGGGGCGCGCAATCTTAACGATCGAAGGTCTGCCATGCTGGTAGGCCATTTCCCCTGGCTGCTCTCAAAGTATGAAAGTGAAGAAGCAAACCGCCGGCACTCAAAATTTATGCGCTTCTTTCTCGTTTTTCATCCCGTTATTTATCTTTACTTTTTTACGAAATGGGATGTGCTTTTCAGCGGGAGCTGGGAAGGGCTCAGGCAACACTACCAGGAGATGCCGGTCGTCTTTGGTGAGTATCTGATGCCGGTGTTCTATGTTATTCTGATCAAGCTCTGCATCCATATTTTTCGTCTTTCGGAAGGGTTTCAGAAACCGATTCTCTTCGATACACAAACGGAACGCGGGCGTCACTCCGACATGGAACGTCTTGCAGTAGCTGTTGAAAAGCAGGCTTCACGAACCGCAGAGCTTGTCGAGCTCATGCGCAAAAGGGAAGAGTGAGACAAATTCACTCCCGGAACGTTCTCCACCATACAAAAAGGGCAAATCATGAACAGAGCACTCTTCATCATCCGTATTGGTTTGTTTGCCTTCATGACGATGTTGATTTTTAATCCTGACCCTGGCTTGTGTGCTTCATCGCATAGGAAGGCAAATAAGAGACAGAGCGTACGGAAAGCCAGGTCGGTGAGTAGTGCTCATTCCCGTGTGGTTAAAAAACGTGGGAAACAGAAAGCTGTTGTATTGAACGTAGTGTCTCCGCCAGATGATGCACAGAGCTTGAACAATCAGGCGTTGTTGCTGCATCGTCAGGGAAAATATGCAGAAGCAGAGCCGCTTTATCGTCGTTCTCTGGTGATTCGAAAAAAGCAGTTGGGTACTGAACATCCACTGGTGGCCACAAGTCTGAACAATCTGGCATTGTTGCTTGATGCGCAAGGGAGGTATGCCGCAGCCGAGCCGTTGAGTCGACGCGCCCTGGCTATCGATGAAAAAGCGCTTGGTGCCGGGCATCTTGATGTGGCCACCGACGTGAACAATTTGGCGGCATTGCTGCAGGCGCAGGGCAAGTTTGCTGAGGCTGAGCAACTCTATCGCCGTGCTCTTGCGATCCGCGAAAAGCAACTGGGCAGTAATCATTCCGATGTTGCACAGAGTCTGAACAATCTTGCCTCACTATTGCAAGACAAGGGTAAGTATACCGAAGCAGAACCACTCTATCGTCGTTCTCTTGCGATCAGGGAAAAGTTGATGGGCAATGAACATCCTGATGTGGCACAGGGCCTGAACAATCTGGCATCATTACTGAAAAGTCAAGGCAAGTATGCCGAAGCTGAACCGCTCTATCGGCGCTCGCTGGCGATCAGGGAAAAGCAATTGGGTGTTGATTATGCGCTGGTGGCCACAACTCTGAACAATTTGGCTGAGTTGCTGCAAGCGCAGGGCAAGTATGCTGAAGCCGCGCCACTCTATCGTCGTTCTCTTGCGATCAGGGAAAAGCTTTTCGGTACGGGTCATCCCCGGGTGGCTACGAGCCTGAACAATCTGGCGGGATTGCTGCAAGCGCAAGGCAAATATGCTGAAGCCGAGCCTCTCTATCGCCATTCGCTCGCCATCAACAAAAAATCGCTGGGTGCCGATCATCCCTCTGTGGCCATGAGCCTGAACAATCTGGCAGGATTATTGCATGCGCAGGGCAAGTCTGCTGCTGCGGCACCACTCTATCGACATGCGCTGGCCATCGATGAAAAAGTTCTGGGCAAAGAACATCCGCAAACCATCATGATCAGAAACAATTATGATGCAAAACCAGTGAAAGAAAAGTAGAATACTGCTGACTCATACTTGGTGATGTAGCATATTGTATTTTTTTATACACTTATCGTCAGCACAGGAAAAAATTACGAAAAGGTATTACCTATGGCTCTTGAATTCAGAAAGGAGGCGCTTAAAAAGCTGAGTTCGCCCGATGACCTTGACAGGTTAATGCCTGTTACTGATTCTCAAGGCTGGATTATGTTGTTTGCTGGTGGGGTTTTTCTCTTGGCTGTGCTCCTGTGGGGGTTTTATGGCAAAATTCCGGTCACGATTCCTGGAGAGGGTATTACCATGGTGACGGGTTCCATAGACGCTATTTATCTACGGACAAGCGGAGTTCTCAGAAATTTTACGGTGAAAGGTGGTGATATTGTTCAAAAGGGTCAGGTTGTCGCTGTCGTTGAGCAGCCCAATTTGAGCCAGTCCGTTGAAAATGCCCGCTCGGAAGTGGAGTTTGTAAGCCAGCATCAGAAAGAACGAGATGCCTTTCTTCAAAAGACCATTCTTTCTTTGACCGAAAGGGTTAACCGTCTCCAAGGCCTGTTGAAAGAAGGGCTTGTTGAAAAAGCGCTTGTTACAAGTGCTGATCAGGATTTGATGAATGCCAAAAATGAACTGTACAATGCTCAGGAAAAGAGTGCCGCAATTGACCGACGCTATAACTCTACAAGTTATAACTATAAGTGGCAGACTAATTTGGTAGCTCCTTACACCGGTAAGGTGACCGAGGTTCAATATAATAACGGAGATTTTGTCACCGCTGGCAGATATTTATTGTTGCTTGAGCAGACGGATGTGAGTGGAAAGTCGCCGGACGGACTTTTTGTTTACCTGTACGTCTCGGCTGAGAATGCCAAAAATGCAAGGAAAGGCATGACGGTTTATGTCTCCCCATTAACGGTAGCACCTGAAGAGTACGGCCATATAGTCGGCGATGTGCTCTCGGTGAGCGACTATCCCGAGACTCAGGATTCCATTGAAAACGATATCAATGAATCTTTGGCCCGGAAATTTTCTGCAATGGGGCCTGTCTACAAAATCATTGTCAAACTTCGGCGCGATGCATCATCGTACAGTGGATACCGCTGGACATCAGGTAAAGGTCCACGACTATCAATTACTTCAGGGACACTCTGTAAAGGAGCGATTAATGTTGAAGATCATCGCCCGATTGATCTTGTTATCCCCGTATTCAAGAAACATATTCTGGGTCAGACCCGTTAAGATGACATCCATGCGTGATTCGTCCTGGTTACTGTCACTTTTTGAGCCTATCAGCAGAAAGGTAAACCCGATATTTTTTGCTGTCGTTGCAATGGTCTTGTTGCCTTGCGGGGCAAAGGCATCGGTCTCTCTTCTTGATGTGGTGCGAACCGCACTTCATCAGGCACCTGGAGTGCAGTTGCAGAGAGAGAATTTGCGGAGCGCCGAGAGTGACGTGCTGGCTGCGCGTTCAGCGTTTGACCCTCATGTATCACTTTCTCTTGGTTACCGTCATGATGCACTCTCTTCAATTTCAGGCACTGAGCTGAAAACTGTTACCTCTACACTCTCTTCAAGTACCTTGCTTCCTTTTGGCTTGATGGTACGGCCAGAGGTTTCTGTTGCGGGTTACACTCCTCCAGGCTCAGTTTCGAGCAGCCAGGCATCATCAGGCATCACGTTTACCCTGCCCCTCATGGAGGGACTTGGAGACAACTCTACCCGGAAAGCACTTTCTGCGTACCGGAAGGTATATCAAGCAGAGAACAGCTCATTACAGCATACGGTTTCTTCCACGATTTATGGTGCGGCTCGCGCTTACTGGAATTATCTTTATGCATACCGGGCACTGAAGCTTGACCATCAGCTTCGTGAGATGGCTGAAAATAGTTTTAGGGAAACCAGGGCTCTTGCCAGCGCTGGAGAAATTGCCATGATCAGGCCTGACCAGGCGAAGGCTTATCTTCAGCAAACGGAAGTTGCAGAAGTCAGTTCCGCCCAGTCGCTTCGCCAGGCATGGAATGCTCTTTTTTTTGCCATGGGCAACTCCATTGCGGGGCGAGAAAATCCTGAAGAACCAGTTGACCTTTTTCCGGTTCCTGGCAGGGCTCTCTCTTTGCTTGATAGTGTTTCATCGTTGAAAGCCCAGGCACTCTCTTCCCGTTCGGATCTTCAGGCGCTTCGATTGCAAAGTGATGCTGCAAATGATAATCTTACCGGGAGTCGGAACAGAATGAAGCCTAAAATAGATATTGAGTTATGGGCTGGATATAGTGGGCAGCATAAAGGAGCGGCTATTGCGGATTATCTCTCTTCGCTTGCCGGTGAGGTTCCGGGTCTCAATGTTTCGGCAACACTCCGTTACATGTTCGTGACTGGTAATCACAGTGATGAGGCAGCCCTTATTCGTAGCCGTTCACTGTATGAAAAATCGTTAATCACTCGTGAGGATCTGGAGCGGAACATCATCGGCAGTGTGGGGCTGGCAGCAGAGTCGGTAACAAATGCGGCAGAAGTGTATTGGCTCAGTATGCAGAGCGCTGGTACCTATCGTCTTCTTCATGCAGCGGAGCTCAAAAAATACAGGATGGGTATGTCAGACCTTTTCAAGGTGCAGACAGTCAGCACTGATTTAGCAAACGCTGAAAAGCAGCTTCTTGCTGCAGAACAAGCCTATGCTATTTCACTGCTCACCCTTCGCTTTGAGGTTGCTGCGCTCGTGCGTGTTCAGGATGGCAACAATAGTGTTGAGCAGAATGATCTTGTTACCATTCCGCTCCTCAAAATCACAGGGAACACACCATGAAAGCGCAAAAAGAACAACTGCCCTGGAAAGAGGTTCGCCTCAAAACCCCAACGGTGCTGCAGATGGAGGCGGTAGAGTGTGGTGCAGCATCTCTCGCAATGATTCTTGCCTATCATGGCAAGTTTGAACCGCTTGAAAAGTTAAGGGAAGCTTGCGGAGTTTCTCGCGATGGCAGCAATGCAAGCAGCCTGGTCAAGGCTGCACGAACGTATGGTTTTGAAGCTAAAGGGTTCAAGATAGAGCCGGACGGGATTTTTGAAAAGCATCTTCCGATGATTCTTTTTTGGAACCTTTACCATTTTGTGGTGCTCGAAGGGTACAAAAATGGCGGATACTACATCAATGATCCCGCTTCAGGCCCGCGGAAGGTAACGCAGGAAGAGTTCAGTGACTCGTTTTCCGGAGTTGTGTTGACCTTTTCACCAACACCAGATTTCAAGAGAGGCGGCAAACCTTTCAGTCTGGTGGATGCCCTGAAAAAGAGATTGCCTGGCCTCGAGCAAGTGCTGGTCTATATTGTGCTTGTCAGTCTTTTGCTTGTTATTCCTGGTCTTGTAGTGCCCTCTTTTTTGCGTATCTTCATCGACTTTATTCTGGTAAAAGGGATGACAGGCTGGATCCAGCCACTGCTTGTTGGCATGGTTATAACAGCCCTGTTACAGGGTGCTCTCTCATGGCTCAAAGAGTACTATCTGCTCAAGGCTGAAACGAAACTTGCCCTTACATCGTCGGCCAAATTTTTCAACCATGTTTTTGCTTTGCCAATCAGGTTTTTCTCCATGCGCCAAGCCGGAGAAATTTCCAGTCGTGTTCAGTTGAACGACAAGGTCGCAGCTCTTGTTGCCGGTGACCTTTCATCAAACGCTCTGAATATACTGCTGATCGTTTTCTATGCTCTTCTGATGTTTCACTATGATGTAGTGTTGACTGCTGTTGCAATCTTAATTGCGGCAATGAATGGTGTCGCGCTCAAATATGTTTCTCGCCGTCGTATTGTGCTGAATCAGAAGTTCCAGCAGGATAACGGCAAGCTTCTCGGCACAACATTCTACGGCATCAAATCTATTGAAAGCATTAAAGCCGCCGGATCGGAGCAGGACTTTTTTTCGAGATGGTCGGGGCTATACGCCAATATGGTAACGGGTCGTCAGACCCTGGAAGTTTCAACAGTTTTTCTTTTGGCTATCCCTCCATTCCTTCAAACTGCGGGGAATATTGTGATTCTTGCTGCTGGTTCGCTGCGGGTGATGGAAGGTGCACTTACTATGGGTATGCTGATTGCCTTTCAGAGTCTTCTGTTTTCTTTTCTGGATCCTGTGAACCAGATGGTGAGCCTTGGTCATAAATTACAGGAGGCCGAGGGTGACATGCAGCGCCTTGATGATGTCATGAATAATGACGCTTCACTTGCTGAAGATGATGATGATGAAAGCCTCATGCTGAAAAACAAAACCGGAATGCCTCTAAAACTGGCAGGTTTTGTAGAACTCAAGAATGTTACTTTTGGCTACAATCCTCTGGAGCCTCCGCTTATCACAGATTTTTCTCTCAAGCTCACCCCGGGTTCAAGAGTGGCACTTGTTGGTGGTTCAGGTTCTGGCAAATCAACCATCTCCAAAATTGTTGCGGGTCTCTACGAACCATGGAGTGGGGAAGTGCTCTTTGACGGTAAACCAGGGAGCGAGATTTCTCGAAGGGTCATGATTGATTCTCTTGGAATGGTAGATCAGGATATTACCCTCTTTGAAGGTACTATTGCCGAAAACATTGCCATGTGGGATAGCACTATGCCGCAGCAAGATATTGCCCGTGCAGCCAGGGATGCTGCAATTCACGATGTTATTGTTTCCCGAACTGGTGGTTATCAAGGGCTTCTAACGGAAGGCGGCAACAATTTCAGTGGGGGGCAGTGCCAGAGGATGGAAATTGCTCGCGCTCTTGCCATTGATCCCTCCATTCTTGTGCTTGATGAAGCGACCAGCGCTCTCGACCCGGCGACTGAAAAGGTCATTGATGGTCATATCCGCGACAGGGGATGTACTTGCCTGATTGTCGCTCATCGGTTGAGTACCATTCGTGATTGTGAAGAAATTATTGTGCTTGAATATGGTCAGGTGAAAGAGCGTGGAACGCATGCATCTCTTATGGCGGCAAATGGTGTCTATGCGGCTTTGATCAAAACGGGATAGAACTGTTTTATGGATAAAGATGTCAATAAAGTCGACACTGGCAGGTCATTCGGTGAGAGGTTGTTCCTGAAAGCTCGTGCCCAGCGAAAAGAGTACCATTCAGCACTTGAGGGGATGACCCTTATGATGCAGAGCGGGGATAATATGCATGAGTCTTTGGCTGATTCCGATCCCTTGTTTGCAGCTTGTGCCTTGATAGGCAATGTTGCGGGTATTGGCTTTCGCAAACCTTATGGGGATCTCCTTGATTCGCACGAAGATCCGTTACAGCTCATTTGTCGTTTTTCAGGTATTCGTGCACGAATGGTAACTCTCAGAAAGCAGAATACGTGGTGGCTCCAGGATAATGGTCCAATGCTTTGCTTCAGTAGCAAAGAGCACAAGCCGTTTGCCCTTCTTCCTGGAGGTCGTTCGGGGTATCGGTTGACCGATCCATTATCTTCTGATACTGTTGAGCTTAACGCTGCAGTCGCGGAAGGGATAGCTGAACAGGCGTGGATGTTTTATTCACCTTTTCCGGAGAGGCCGTTACAGGGACGGGAGATCCTTAAATTTGGCATGTTCGGGTGCCGTGAGGATGTGATACGCCTGATCCTGCTTGGTATTGCTGCGTCGCTTTTTGGGCTTTTAACCCCGGTTTTGACAGGTCAGCTTTTCGGAACAGTTATTCCTCAGTCAAATCGTGGACAGCTTTTGCAGTTGGCCTTGATTCTTTTTGCCAGTGTCATCTCAGTGACAGGATTTGATCTTGCCAAGCAAATTGCGGCAATGAGAATGCAAAATCGAATTGACATGCGGATACAACCCGGCCTTATCGACCGGTTGTTGAATCTTCCCAGCAGCTTTTTCAGGATTTACTCTTCGGGCGATCTTGCTTCGCGGGTTATGGGCGCAACCCGGATCAGGGAGATACTCAGCAGTTCGGCTGTCAGTGTGCTGCTTGGCATGATGTTCAGCCTCTTTTCCCTTGCGTTGCTTTTTTACTACAGTTGGAAGCTTGCAATTGTTGCGCTTCTCCTTTCGTTCATCATGGTTGCAGCAACCATTTTCATCTCTTTTCGTCAGCTCAAACTTCATCGGGATGCGCTTGCTGTCCAGGGCAAGATTTCGGGTATGCTTGGCAACTGGCTGGGAGGAATTACAAAAATACGCGTTACTGGTACCGAAAAAACAGCATTTTCAAAATGGGCAACCCTTTTTATCCAGGAAAGGGAATTGATGTTTGATGCAGGAAAACTTCAGAATACGCTCTCGGTGGTAACCACCTCTTTTCCAGTGGTGGCGATGGCTATTATTTTTTTTTTCGCAATCCCCATCATGCAGAGCGATAAACTCAGCACCGGTTCATTTATTACCTTTACCACCGCTTACACCACCTTTCAGACGACGCTCCTGCAGATGGTCATGACCGTGATAGCAAGTCTCAATGTTGTGCCTCTCTATGAAAGGCTCAAGCCGGTGCTCGAAACGATGCCGGAAGCTGATGAAACAAAAAAATACCCTGCTAAACTTTCTGGAGAAATCGCTCTGCACAAGGTGAATTTCAGCTATAGTAGTGATGCTCCCCAGATTTTGTTTGATATCGATTTATCAGTCTCTCCTGGCGAGTTTGTTGCGCTTGTCGGTGGCTCCGGATCCGGCAAATCAACTCTGCTCAGGTTGCTTCTCGGTTTTGAAAAAGCAGACTCAGGGACGGTTTACTATGGCGGAGAGGATCTTGCGTCCCTGAATGTTCAGGCTGTTCGTCGTCAGATTGGTGTTGTCATGCAGAACGGTCAACTTCTTCCAGGTTTTATTTTACAGAATATCATCGGTTCATCCATACTGACTATTGATGATGCCTGGGATGCTGCCAAAATGGCCGGCTTTGATGAGGATATACGGCAAATGCCAATGGGAATGTACACCGTGATTAGTGAAGGGAGTGGTACCCTTTCCGGCGGACAGCGGCAGCGGTTGTTGATTGCCAGTGCTCTTGTGCGCAAACCAGGCATTATTTTTTTTGATGAAGCAACCAGCGCTCTCGACAATCGTACGCAGGAGGTGGTCAGCAAAAGCCTTGAACAGCTTCAATCCACCCGGATTGTGATTGCCCACCGTCTCAGCACCATCCGCAAAGCTGACCGTATTTACTGCCTTGACAAGGGCCGCATTGTTCAATCGGGAAGTTATGAGGAGCTGATGGCCCAGGAGGGTTTTTTCAAAGAGTTGGCCAGCCGGCAAATAGCATGAGCACTCACGCCCCTGTCTATCAGTATCAATATGGATGGACAGGGCCGAGCGGCGGAGTTTTAGGGCAGGGCGGCTCTGGTTCTCATGTATAAGTAAAATTTTTTTTAACCAAAAGGGGAAATTATAACATAGCAGGGGACTCTGAACAATAAATAGAGTAACACACACCTACGGCAACCCTATGCAAGGTGTGTGTTTTCAAAAAAAGCGACTTTTGTGAATGCCGAGGTGGTCATAAACTGCCCAGATATCAGTGCCATACCTTCCGCCAGTGATGTCGGAGCTCTTTCAGGACATGTCCAGTATCTGGTGATGCCGCCTTTAATCGTTACCAGTCCATCCATGTTGCCGTGTTACCTGACATTCATGCCGCGCCCCCCTACCGCAGCGTCTAACTCATCGTCTGTCAATGCGCTTTGCAACTCCTTAACCTCCGCTTCGGTAACCTGAAATCCTGCGTCCCTGGCCGCAGCAAGCCTTGCATCAACACCCTCAATTGCTATGATGCGATCCCTGAATGCCTCGTCTGACTTCATCTTCTCGTTGAACGCTTTTGCTTGATCTACTGACATGATATCCTCAGAGGTTGGAGGTTGAAAAATTATCTTACCGGTTTAAGGATACGTGTTTGCGACAGCAATTCCAAAGGGAATTTCATGACTATTGAGCTATTGAGCTATTGAGTTCAGAAAGAAGTCGCTTTAAAAGCTGTGTTCGCTGGATGATTTTGAGCTGTTAAGACCTCTCACTCTACGATATGTTTCCCAGTGGCCATGAAATCTACGAATTACGAAGAGCAAACTTGTTGCTTAGGATCCTGCTACCGCAGCAGAATTCCTGTGCGGATTAAAGGAATATTTTGTACTGTTAAACGAAGGGCGGCCGCATTAGTCGTTGTACAGTGCACCTGATAAAGTTTACAGGACAGCCAAGGGGAGGTAGGGTTACCAACGTAAACTCGCCACTTTTTGTCTATCGGCTGGGGTCCACTTTAGACACCGAGCGCCACGAAGCGCAGCCTGCTCAATGACCGCGTCTGATATGCGGGACGCCGAGTAGCGCAAAGCGCGTATCGAGGCGTGCTCAAGCACCGGTGTTATCCATCGCTACCCATCACATCCACCACCGGACGAATAATTTTTACCACTGAATACCATTCAGAATTGCTTTTGCTTCATCAAAATTATAATTTGGCATTACAGTAAAAAATTCAGCAAATCTCTTTGTTCCTTCACCTATAATCACCTCCTGCCATGGCAAAAATCTCTCCACGCTCGTTGTTGCGTCGTGACGTTTTCTTTATTGATGCCTCGCTTCCCGACCTTTTTACCCTGACCTCTGCATTACCAGCCAACGCTGAAATTCATCTCATTGATGCAACGCAGGATGGTTTGGAACAGATTGCCTTGACGCTTCGGGGGCTTCAGGGTGAGAGCGGCATTGATGCCATCCATATTTTCAGCCACGGCAGCGCGGGTGAGCTTTCGATAGGTTCAACAAGGCTTTCCAGTTACAATATCAACAGTTACGCGGCAACGCTGTCGCAGATTGGTTCATCGTTGTCGCCATCGGGCGACATTTTGCTTTATGGGTGCAATGTTGGTGCGGGAGCTGAAGGGTTGGCGTTTGTTGAGTCTGTTGCGCGGTTGACGCAGGCGGATGTTGCGGCTTCGGATGATGTGACGGGTAGTGCAGCGCTTGGGGGGGATTGGGTGCTGGAGGTGAAGAGTGGGGTGGTTGAAACTGCAGTGGTAAGTGCTGATGCTTACAGTGAAACTTTTGTTGATACAACCGTCCTAACTCTTCTTACACAATTAATTGTTGGCGAACCATCATTAGATGAGGCATATAGAGATGTACAATGTATGGCTGATGGTAATCTTTTGGTTGCTGGTTACAATAGCCAAGATGCTCTACTGACGGCAGTAACATCTTCAGGGGATATCCTTTGGACAAAAACCTATGGTGGAACCAGCCGTGATTATTTTTTCAATATTGAGGCAACTCCTGACGGTGGATACATTGCTATAGGTGCAACCCTATCATATGGAGTTTATCGAGATTATCAGTTCGTCGTAAAAACAGATGCTAATGGTAATCAAGAATGGTTGCATAATTATGGAGGAATGGATGCTGCCATTGGATTTGCAGCTACTCCAACAACTGATGGCGGTTATATAATAGCAGGTCCATCAACTGAAACAGATGCATGGTTTGATATTCGCTTAACAAAAGTAGCTGCTAATGGTAATGAACAATGGGTAAAGTTTTTTGGGCGTAGTCTTGACGACACTGCTCATGATGTTATTCAAACATCTGATGGAGGATATGTAATTACAGGACTTTCTGGTGGACACTCTTCAAGCACACCAATGTGGATTATTAAAACAGATGGAAGTGGTAATCAACTATGGAATCAACTTATTGGTGGAACAGGAAATGGAGGGATAGGACGATGGTATGCATGGGATAGAGCATATCAAGTGCGGGAAATGAGCGATAACTCACTGGTTGTTGCTGGTACAATGTACAATAGTAGTAACGCACTGGATGCAGTTCTTCTTAAACTTGATAGCACTGGCAATATGGTATGGACTCACTATTATGGTGGTGTCGGAAATGACCAATTCTATGATTTTGTTAAACTCTCAAATGGTGGATTCGCATTAGTTGGTTCTACAGAATCGAATGGTAATGGTTCGGAAGTTTTTCTTGTAACAACTGATAGCGAAGGTAATGAAACTAAACACATAGCATTTGGTGGCACAGGCAACGAGTTGGGTTATGGCATAACATTGCTTAGCGATTCAGTTGTTGCTATCGCTGGTTCTACTCAAGCAGTAGGTCAAAGCACTTATAATGGATTGTTTGCAACGGTTTCACTTTATAATAGTAATGAAACATTTATAGGTCATCCATGGGATGATGTGTATTATGTAGATAGCACAGGCGATAAAGTCATCGAAAAGCCAAACGAAGGCAACGATACGGTCAACAGCTCAATAACCTATGATTTACCCGCAAATGTTGAAAACCTCATTTTAACAGGAAGCAGTGCAATTAATGGTAACGGTAATATAGGGCACCTCTATTTATTAACGAAAGATATATCTTTCGATAATTTAACAAATTAGCATTTTGAAGTCTGGCGAATATTTCGTACTTTCGCGATAATTACCTTATTTCATGTGCTTTTATGAAAAAAATCTACCCTCCGCGAGTTTTTGACGAGCATTTTATGCTGGAAAAACTCAGAAAACTGAATGATCCTCTTCTTAAACTCGAAGCTCACATTGAGTGGCAGATATTTTATCCTGTACTTGATGTCGTTTTTGAAAAGTCCAAGCCGACAGATGTTGGGCGCCCGGCTTTCGACCGTTATCTGATGTTCAAAATACTTATCCTTCAGAGTCTCTATAACCTCTCCGATGAACAG
>CAJEXI010000008.1 GCA_903994455.1 uncultured Chlorobiaceae bacterium
TTCGCGAGCAACTCGATACCTTTGAGCAGGATAATTTCATCAAAAAATAAACGATGCCCGATACCTGCATCGAGCGTTCAAACAACTCAATGCTCTGAACATGATACTCTCTTTCAGCACAACATTAAATTTTCAATAACTATTCAGCAATACTTACCTTATGAACGCCAACGAGTTACTGAAACATAACCACAGAGCCAACGAACTTATTTTTAAAAGTCTTGTGGAGTGCGGATGCTTCAAGGCTGCTCTTGAACTTGATCTCTTTTCACACCTTGCTGATGAAGCAAAGGATACCGATACGCTGGCAGCACTTGCTGATGCTGTTACCAGCCGGCTTGTCATGCTGCTTGAGACCTTGAAGCAAATGGAGATTACGACTGAAGAGAGTGGTAAGTGGCGCCTCACCCCTTTTGCAAAAGCCGTGTTTCTGCCAAATCCTGAGCAGCCAAATCTGTATATGATTCCGGTTGCAAAAGCCATGGCACACCTGTCGGATAATTTTTATATGAAAATTGCTGATGCCGTCAGGGGAAAAATGAACTTCAGTGCAGAGGTACCTTATCCGCCGGTAACACGGGAAGACAACTTGTATTTTGAAGAGATTCATCGCAGTAACGCCCATTTTGCTATCATGCTGCTCCTCGAAGAGGCCGACCTTGCTACCGCCAAAACCCTTGTGGATGTCGGCGGTGGCATCGGCGATATTTCTGCCGCACTCCTGAAAAAGTTTCCGCAGCTTGATTCCACGATTCTGAACCTGCCCGGTGCCGTTGACCTGGTGAATGAAAATGCTGCAGAAAAAGGGGTTGGTGATCGGCTGAGAGGCATCGCTGTCGATATCTACAGAGATGCATATCCACAGGCCGATGCGGTCATGTTTTGCCGGATTTTGTATTCGGCCAACGAGCAATTGACCTCCATGCTGTGCAAAAAAGCCTGGGAAGCTCTTGCGCCAGGCGGCAAAATACTTATTCTCGACATGATTATCGATGATCCGGAAGAGCCTAATTTCGATTATCTCAGCCACTATATTCTGGGCGCAGGATTGCCATTTTCGGTGCTTGGCTTCAAGCAGCAGGGACGCTACAAGGAAATTCTTGAACCCCTCGGCTTCAGTGATGTTCGAACCGTCAAGAAATACGGTCATCTCTTGTGTGAAGCGGTAAAAGTGGCATAAGTATTGATGCAGCGGTCTCTCTCCAACGAGAGGCCGCTCTTTTGCTGCCGTCCGCCTCAGTGAATAAGGTTAAGAGAATAATGGCTTTTATGCGTATCTTCCGTTATTATTTTGCCGGTCATCGACATCAATATTCGGAATTTTATGGCATACTTCAAGCATCTTTGTCTCGTTGAGGCTCCCCAGACGATCATTGCGCCTTTTCCCCGCTTCATCACCGACTGTATAGGTGTCTGTTACCTTGCAGCAGCCGTGGAGCATGATGTCGAAAGCCTCGTTATGCCCGACAATTTCTACAATGACGGTATTTTTGAGAGCATGCGCTCACTTCTCAAAAAACGACCAGTCGATCTTGTTGCCATCTCCTCAATGACCGGCGCTTTCAACCAGGCTGAACGACTTGCCCGCCTTGCCAAAGAATCCGGTGCCTTTGTTGTCATGGGTGGTTTTCATCCTACAGCGCTTCCCGACGAGGTACTGAAACTCTCCTGTGTTGACGTTGTTGTCATCGGAGAGGGAGAAGAGACGTTCAGAGAGCTTGTGCTCAAAGGGCCCTCACGTGACGTGAAGGGCATCGCCTACCGGGAGGGCGGTGGCATTGTTCACACCGATCCGAGGCCGGTTATTGCCGACATCAACTCTATCCGTTTTCCACTTCGCAGGTTGCGACCAGATCGTTACGGTGAAAAAGGTAACGCCTACTCCATCGATACGATTTATACCTCAAGGGGATGCCCGTGGAGCTGCTCTTTTTGCGCCAATGACCAGATGCATAAAGGCTGGAGAGGGCGAAGCGCAGAAAATGTTGTTGAAGAGATCGCTCTGCTGCACGATCCTAAAAACAAAAAACTCCTGAAAATCTGGGATGCAAACTTTCTCACCAACATTGGACGGGCAGAAAAAATCTGCGACATGATGATCGAAAGAGGACTGACCAATTTCAGGATCATGACGGAGAGCAGGGCAAAAGACCTTGTAAGAGCTGAACGAATTCTCCCGAAGCTTCGCAAAATCGGATTGAGCAAAATCGGACTTGGTATAGAAAGCCCGAGTGAAGCAACGCTTGCACTCATGAACAAAAAAAACAGCCTCAACGATGTAGCCAAAGCCATTGCTCTCTGCCAGAAAAACAGTATCGGTGCAGAAGGATATTTTATTATCGGCCACTATACAGAAAACGTCGAGGACACCCTGGCCTATCCGGAGTTTGCCCGATCACTTGGACTCCGGCAGTCTCTCTTCATGATCATGACTCCATATCCCGGTACCGGTATTTTCAAAGAGTACAAGGACGAGGGTAAAATCCGCTCATTTGACTGGGACCTTTACAATAACTACTGCCCGGTTATTGCAACCCGAACTATGGACACCGATACTCTCATCGCGATGCTGGCCTACTGCAACGTCGCGTTCAATGGCTATCGCTCAGTGATGAAACGCAACAGCACCAAAGCTGTGCACCTCAGCTTTATGATCGATCTTTTTCAACTCTGTTTTCTTCTGCGCATCAATAAAAACAACTCGAATGAGCAGATAAGAGACCTTTTATTTAACGCCCTTCAACTCTTTCTCGAACAGAAGCATGGCGAGATAGAACAACCCGCTGCCGCTTCATGCAAACCACTTGCAGAGCCTCTGCACGTCCGTATCCTGCATTCACCAGCGAGATGTATTGATTTTACCCTTTTTGAACGTAACGGCAACAGGGTGCTCACCATGATACTGCACCAGAACGGTTCTTCACTGCCCCCCATTACTGGCCCGGAAATCAGACTTGACAAACTGGTTGCCTCTGCCTGTGCCGTTTCCATGGACAAACTCATGAGTGTGCTCTACCGCAACGAGTGGTTGAGAAACAACCCTGGACGAATAACAGGTCAGATACTCTCTCTGCTTGCTGATCGCGAAGTGTTGCACTTTGGCGGAAAACTGGCATCTCTTTTCCTCAGCGCTTACCGCAAAGAGAACTGAACGCTGGTATAATAACCCTCTTACTCCTCCGGCGGACGGGAATGGCGGGTTGAGCGGATTACTTCTGATGCCTTTTGGAGCGACTGCCGTGACTCTTCTGCGTCAGGGCGGCTATCAGCAAATTTAACAAGATCAGCTTGCTTCAAAAGGTTCATGATGTTTTCAAAACCTGCGATGCCGAGCTTTTTCAGGTCACGTTCGATCTCTTGAGTAACGGCTTCAAGGGCTCTGATGCGGTAGTGGTTTTCGAGAAAAGAGCGCATGATATTGCTGAGCTCTTCATAGCATTCGTGAGGGGGCATTCCGGCAGAAAGGCTTGAACCGAGTTTACGGAGCTTTCGCTGGGCTACCTGGCTGGAGTCAACCTTTTCAGCGCCTCTCCGCACAATACGTTTGAGCAGAAAAAGCAGCAGAAGCACCAGCACGGCAACAGCAACTGCTCCAAGTATAACGGGCATGATCAAAAGAAAGGGAATCTGCGGCTTCAGCGGTGGCTTGAGAGGTGCAAAATCGTGCATTGATGAGTCCGTGAGCGCACGAACAAACACCGATACCGGAGGAGTGTAGACAACTTTTTTCGTAACCCGGCCTTTGCTGTCGCGAAACGCCACAGTCACCGGTGGAAGAGTTTGGTGGCCAGCGCCAAAAACGGCAAGTTCAAGCTCAAACCTCTCCTGGCTGCTACCGGGAAAGGGAGTGGACGAGAGGTGTTTGCTGCTGATCAGTTCAAACGATCGAGACGAAAGGATATCGGTAACAGCACGCCATTCAAGTGTGGCAACCTCTTTGCCTGAGTGACTGATGCTGAAGATGCAGCGAATGCGGTCGCCGACAAGAACGCTGTCGGGGATAACCATCACCGTTATGGCGGGCTGCTCCGTTTTTCCCGCTGCTGCTGACCTTGCCGTCAGGAGGCTCATCGGAAAGGTCATCAACAGCAAGAAAAGAAGCAGTGTGAAAAACCCCGCTGTATGCCGTTCAGACCCGGCGTTCACGATACCGAAAAAAAGAGTTCAGGTCGCCAATGAAGGAGCGATCGGTATCAAGGAATACCGAGTCGATCCGCATGCGCCGAAGCCGTAGCCGCAGCTCTTCGTACTGACGTGACTGCTCATGGCCATAACGCACGATTTCCTGGCGGCTTGCAGCATCAACCGTCAAGCGCTGACCTGTTTCAGGATCTTCAAGATCAAGCAACCCGGTGAGAGGAAGAGCTTTGTCGAGCGGGTCGCTGATATGCACCAGAATAAAATCGTGACGGGTATTCAACAGTTTCATCCCTTTTTCATAGTCACTGTCGACAAGGTCAGTCAAAAGAAAAATGATCTCTTGCCGCCGTCGGGTATAGCGAATAAAGGAGAGGGCGGCGTTGATATTGGTTGTTCGACCCTGAGGCTTCATCCGAAAGAGTTCTTCGATAATGATCAGCACATGATGCCTCCCTTTTCGGGGCGGAATATAGGTTTCAACCCGGTCGGTAAAGACCAGAAGCCCCACCTTGTCGTTGTTCTGAAGAGCGCTGAAAGCAAGCACAGCGCTCACTTCAAGGGCAAGATCCTTTTTGCTGTGCTCCCGACTGCCAAAAAGCATTGAAGCCGAGGCATCAACAACAAGCAAGAGGCTTCGCTCCCGCTCTTCAGTGAATATCTTGACATACAACTCATGCTTGCGGGCAGAGGTATTCCAGTCAATAGAACGGACATCATCACCGTACTGGTATTCACGGACATTGCTGAATTCAACGCCTTTACCCTTGAATGAAGAGTGGTATTCGCCGCTGAACAGCTCGCTGGCCATGCGCCTGGAGCGGATTTCAACCCTCCTGATGATATGCTGGAGTTCCTTCAGATACTCTTCACCCTTTTCCATACTTCTCTCCACGCTTTTTGCTTCCAAAACAGATCATGGCACCTGCACATGTTGCAGGATTTGCCGGATAATGTCGGCAGGCTTTATGTTGTCGGCTTCAGCTTCGTATCCGGGCCTTATGCGGTGACGGAGGGTATCGTAGACAATAGCCTTGACATCCTCCGGGGTGATATAGGGTCGATGTTGCAGAAATGCATGCGCTTTGGCCGCCAGAAGGAGAAATATCGATGCTCTCGGCGAGGCACCGTATTCTATCATGGTTTCGAGCTCAGCCATACCGTACTGTGCAGGTTTTCTGGTCGCCACAACAAGATCGACGATATAGCGCTGGACTCTTGGATCAACGTAAATCCGGTCGATCAAGGTTCTTGCCCGAAAAATATCGTCCGACTGCACCACCGCTCGAACAGGAACTTTGCGCGCATTGGTCGCCGATCGAAGCATGATTTCAAGCTCTTCATCATAGGAAGGGTAATCAACAATAACCTTCATCATAAACCGGTCGACCTGTGCTTCAGGAAGAAGGTAGGTGCCCTCATGCTCAATCGGGTTCTGGGTAGCAAGCACCATAAATGGCTCCTGCAGAGAAAAGGTCTGACTGCCGATGGTAACCTGCCGTTCCTGCATGGCTTCAAGCAGCGCAGACTGCACTTTGGCCGGAGAGCGGTTGATTTCATCGGCCAGTATCACGTTGGCAAAAACCGGTCCCTTGCGGGGATAAAACTCCAGATCCTTCGGGTTATAGATCATGGTGCCAACAAGATCAGCCGGAAGCATGTCGGGGGTAAACTGAATACGCTGGAACTTCAGGTTCATTGCTGCAGCAAAGGTGCTGACAATCAGCGTTTTGGCAAGACCCGGCACCCCTTCGAGCAAGATATGACCATTAACCAGCATCGCGATAAAGACCCTCCTGATCACATCTCGCTGGCCTATAATCCGCAGGGAAAGCTCCTCCTCTGCATGTTCGAGGAAACGGGATGCTTCAATGATCTGCGTTCCCAGTTCCTCCAGTTCTACGGCAAGCTGCATAGTGCATCCTCTCGTCTACTTTTTGCCTGGATATGTTCTTTATTGTTTGTAAAGACCGTTGAAACCAAAGACCAGCAGTACAATTCCCACAACCGATGCTGGCCAGGTATAGAGATCAGGAATATAAAGAAAGCTGTTGAGCATCCCGACATTGGGAGCAAACAACATGATACAATTCGCACCGGCCAAAATCAAAAGCAGGTGAAGAATGCTTACTTTGACCCGGGGTTTGCTCTTGTTGCCCGGATTGTTAGTTTTGCCCATAGATTTTCTGAAATAAAGGATACCATGAATATTTTAGGCATAGAAACCAGTTGTGATGAAACATCGGGAGCCGTGCTTTGTGACGGCAACGTCAGCTCCAACGTCGTCAGTTCACAGCTTTGTCACACCTCTTTTGGCGGCGTTGTGCCGGAACTGGCTTCAAGAGAACATGAACGGCTTATTGTTTCAATTATTGATACTGCCATTACTGAAGCCAATATAACAAAAAATGAACTGGATGTCATAGCAGCGACTGCGGGCCCGGGTCTGATTGGTGCCGTCATGGTGGGGCTTTGTTTTGCCCAGGGCCTGGCTTATGCTCTCGGAGTCCCCTTTGTGCCGGTCAACCACATTGAGGCTCATATCTTTTCTCCCTTTATTCATGAAGGTTCCGGGCACAATGCCCCTGAAGGCGCCTATGTGTCACTGACGGTCTCAGGAGGCCATACCCTGCTTTCGACCGTGGCACCTGATCTCTCCTACAAGGTGATTGGCCGGACGCTTGATGATGCCGCAGGAGAGGCGTTCGATAAAACCGGCAAGATGCTTGGGCTCCCCTATCCTGCCGGCCCGGTCATTGACAAACTGGCTCAAAAAGGCGACCCGACCTTTCACCTCTTTCCAAGGGCGCTTACCTCCCAATCGCAGAGCAGTAAAAGCTGGCACGGAAATTTTGATTTCAGCTTTTCGGGCCTGAAAACCTCCGTCCTCACCTGGCTGCAGAAGCAGAGCCCGGAGTTTATTGAGCGCCATCAGGCAGACATTGCCGCATCAATTCAGGCGGCTATTGTCGGGGTACTGGTCGAAAAGAGCATTGCGGCAGCACGCAGCAGGAACGTCATGGCGGTCTCAATTGCCGGAGGAGTGAGCGCCAACTCCGCACTGCGAAAAGCCATGCAGGAGGCCTGCGATAAAGAAGGGATGGCACTGCATCTGCCAGCCGTCACCTACTCTACCGACAACGCCGCAATGATTGCCACCCTTGCCTGGCTGAAACTTTCTCGCGGCATGCAGGCTGAGCGCAACTACAATGTGGCACCTTATGCAAGCTTTGCCGCCGGCACAAAGAAGGCAGGATTGAAATAGTTCTATAAATACATTACATTAATGCTCACCAAAAGGCTGTTATGTTTTTTTAATATCACGACCCTGTTATGCACAATACTTTACTGTCACTACTTCTTTTTGCACCTCCCGTCGCAGGTCAGGCGGCCCCGAACCCGTTGATTCAGATTGTTCCGTTAGTCCTTATCTTTGTTGTCTTTTATTTCTTCATGATTCGCCCTCAGCAAAAAAAGCAGAAAGAGCGTGAAAAAGTGCTCGACAGCCTGAAACGGGGCGACAAGGTTATCACCATAGGTGGCGTTCATGGCACTGTTGCCGGAATTGACACCGAGAAAAAAACAGTTCTTGTTCAGGTCAGCGACACCTCAAAAATCACGTTCGACCGCACTGCCATTGCCAATATTGACAAACAGGATTCGGGCGATAAACTCACGACCAAAGAGTAAAAAGATATAATGCAGCCAATACGAGCAAAACTGGTCCTGGAAAACGGCTCTGTCTATAGAGGCACCGCATTTGGCCATATCGGAGAAGCAACCGGCGAGGTGGTCTTCAATACATCGCTTACCGGATACCAGGAAATTCTGACCGATCCTTCCTATGCCGGTCAGATGGTGATGATGACCTATCCGCTGATAGGAAACTATGGCATTAATCCAACCGATAACGAATCCGGTAAAATATGGGCATCGGCCTTTATTGTTCACGAAGTATCACGCATTCACAGTAACTTTGAAGCATCGCAAAGCCTTGATTCTTTGCTCAGGGATTCCGGGGTCACGGGGCTTACCGATATTGATACCCGCAGGCTTGTGCGCGAGATCCGTGAAAAAGGGGCCATGCGGGGAATTATTTCTGTGGTTGACGAGAGCGATGAAACGCTGAGAGCAAAAGCGCTTCAGAGCCCTGAAATGTCGGGCCGCGATCTGGTCAAAACCGTTACCGTCGCCGAAAATTATACCCTTGAACGAGAGGATGCGAGCTACCATGTCGCCGCAATTGATTTTGGCATTAAAACCAATATTCTTCGGATGCTGCACCGGGCAGGATGCAGGGTGACGGTGTTAAAGGCCGGAACATCTGCGAAAGAGATCATCGCACTCAACCCGGACGGGGTTTTTCTCTCGAATGGTCCGGGAGATCCCTCAGCCGTCAGCTACGCCATCGAAACCATCAAAAAACTTGTCGACTATAACCGGAGCACAAGGCCCTTGCCAATTTTTGGGATCTGCCTCGGTCACCAGTTGCTTTCGCTGGCTTTCGGTGCTGAAACCTACAAGCTGAAATTTGGCCACCACGGCGGAAATCACCCGGTTAAAAATTTAAAAAGCAGTCAGATAGAGATAACATCACAGAACCACGGTTTTGCGGTCACCATGGAGTCTCTGCCTGAAGAGCTTGAAATGACTCACCTCAATCTTTACGACAATACCGTTGAGGGGATAAAACACAAACAACTCCCCTGCTTTTCGGTCCAGTACCACCCTGAAGCCGCACCCGG
Organism: uncultured Chlorobiaceae bacterium; assembly: GCA_903994455.1. Classification (GTDB taxonomy): domain Bacteria; phylum Bacteroidota; class Chlorobiia; order Chlorobiales; family Chlorobiaceae; genus Chlorobium. The sequence continues at coordinate 8,883 of CAJEXI010000008.1, forward strand.
ACCACACGATTCGAACTACCTTTTTGATGAGTTCACCTCGCTTATGGATTTACCTCAACCCATTACATTAAAGAGATGAAAAAAAGATTATTTACTCCGGGGCCAACCCCGGTGCCCGAAAATGTCATGCTTCGCATGGCGGCTCCAATTATCCATCACAGGAACCCCGAGTTCATGGAGATATTGACCAGGGTTCACGAAGACCTCAAATATCTTTTCAGAACAACCCAGCCCGTTGTTGTGCTCAGTTGCTCTGGAACCGGGGGCATGGAAGCCACCATTTCAAGCCTCTTCAAACAGGGCGACAAGGTCATCACCGTCAATGCCGGAAAGTTTGGTGAGCGATGGGGCGAGCTGGTACGCGTCTTCACTGGCAACTGTATTGAGGAAAAAGTGGCATGGGGTTCGGCCATTCAACCTGAACGACTTGCAGAACTGCTCAAGGAGCACCCTGATGCCAAAGGAGTCTGCCTGACTCACTCGGAAACATCAACCGGCACGGCTGCCGATATTCAGGCTCTCAGCGCACTGATTCGCGAACAGTCAGATGCCCTGGTTCTTGTTGACGGCATTACGGCAGTCGGAGCTCACGAGTTCCTCTTCGACGATTGGGGCGTTGATATCTGCATAACCGGCTCACAGAAAGGGCTCATGATGCCTCCGGGACTGGCGCTGGTTGCCATTTCTGAACGGGCACAGGATATCATTAAAGGCCAAACCGGCATGACACAGTACTACCTGAGCCTGAAAAAAGCTCTGAAAGCTCACGCCGGCGACGATACCCCCTTCACTCCTGCGGTCTCATTGGTCATCGGTCTTGATGAAGCATTGCAGATGATCAAGGCTGAGGGGATTGAAAATATCTGGAAACGGCATGAAAGTCTTGCAAGCGCCTGCCGGCAGGGATGCAACGCTCTTGGTATGAAGCTGTTCAGCAACTCTCCGTCGTTTGCTGTTACTCCTGTCTGGCTTCCTGAAGGAGTCAAATGGTCAGCCTTCAACAAGGCGCTTAAAAAGAGCAATGGCATCACAGTCGCGGCTGGCCAGGATGAGTACAAGGATAAAATTTTCCGTATCTCCCATCTTGGTTTTTACGATGAACTCGACATGCTGACCGTCATTGGCGGCATTGAGCGGGCCCTGAAAGAGATTGACTTTCCTTTTGAAATCGGAGCCGGAGTCAGCGCTGTCCAGAAAGCATTCCTCGGCAACTAAAGCCAGGGGAGTGCTTTCACCATGATTTTCCTGCACACTCTCCTGCTTGTTGTTGCGTTCACATCTTCAATGCAGGAGATGCTCAGGGACTATCGTCTTCAACTGAAAGCTGATGCACTCTATGAACGGCGTGCCTACAAGGAAGCAGAGACAGCTTTTCGGCAGCTTGTCTCCCTTGCTCCCGAACCAAAAGAGAGAGCGGCTGCCAGTTTCAATCTTGCCTGTGCTCTCTACATGCAAGGGAAATATCCTGAAGCGGGGTCACTCTTTGCCAGCAACACCAAACCTGACAACGATCACCGGGAGAACCGACTGAAGGCAATCTTCAATGAAGGCAATACCCTTGCCATGCAGGCCATCGGAAGCCGCGAAAAAGCACAAAAAAACGCGTTATTCCACCAATCGCTCAATTGCTTCAAACGAGTCCTGTTAACCGAACCGGGCGATGGCGATGCAAAAATCAATTATGAACTTGTTCTCCGTTATCTGGATGAACTGGAGAAACCGGAACAATCATCGTCGTCAACAACCGATAAAAAAAGTTCTCAGCAACCAACATCCGGTATTGGCAAGGAGGTCGCAGAACGCCTGCTCAAGAATGCTCAACATGATGAATCTTCACTGATGCGAAGGCTTTCAGGAACTGGAAAATCAGCATCACCGAGCCGCAAAAACAACCTGGACTGGTAAAGCGACATGCCCCCGACAAAAAAAGTCCTGCTGGTTTTTCTTCCTTCAGAAAGCGGTGTTGATGGAGCCCGTTCACTCTACAGCGAAAAAGAGATAACCCCTTTTTTCAGATGGTTCAACCGTTCGCTCAGAACCCTCATCAAACAAAGCCAGTTCGCCATCCCCCCACTTTCGCTCATGATCCTCAGCTCTCTTGAGGTCTCAGGGATTGAGCAGTCGATTTGCGACATGCGGTTTGAAGAGTTTCCCTGGCAGGAAAAATGGGATCTGGTGGGTATCAGTGTCCAGACCGGAATGGCTAAAAATGCGTTTGCCCTCGCCGACAAACTTCGTTCAGCAGGCATCCCCGTCGCTCTTGGAGGGGCTCATGTCACGCTCTTTGCTGAATCATGCCGTCCTCATGCCGATGTGCTTGTGCAGGGAGAAGCTGACGATCTTTGGAAGGAGGTGCTCACCGACCTTGCAGCAGGCAGGCTTCGACCACTCTACCGCTCCGACAGCTTTCCCGATCTCGGACGCTCAAGACCAGTCAGAAAAGATGCTCTGATCAAAAGCCGATACTTCACCACAAACCTTATCCAAACCGGAAGAGGATGCCAGTACAACTGCGATTTCTGCAATGTCCATCTCCTCAACGGCCATGCCTTGCGAAGAAGGGCCGTCGCCGACATTGTCAGTGAAGTGTCGCGCTTTCAGCAGGATGACCACAGAATATTCTTTTTTGTTGATGACTCCATCAATGCCGACCCCGCTTACGCTCTCGAACTCTTCCAAAAACTCACTCCGCTGAAGATTCGCTGGTTCGGGCAGGCAACCACAACCCTTGGCCAGCAGCAGGAATTGCTTGAAACCTTTGCCAATTCAGGGTGCCAGGCACTTCTTGTGGGTATAGAGAGCATCGAAGCAAAGAGCCGTAGCGCCCACAAAAAAAACCAGAACAGGGCCGGGGAGCTGGTCAGGGCCATTACCTCCATCAGAGAGGCTGGCATCAGTCTTTACGGAAGCTTCATTTACGGCCTTGACGGCGACACCATCGAGACACCGGCAGCAATTCTTGATTTCATCAACGAAACAAAGCTTGACGTGCCGGGCATCAACATCCTGCGACCTACTCCAGGCACACAGGTTTTTGAGCGGCTCAGAGAGGAGGGCCGACTGCTCTTTGACCCTCTCGACATTACCGCATATCGCTACTCCTTCGGCCAGGAGATGCTTTACCTGCCAAAAAATATTCCACTCGATGCCTTTATCGAGAGCTACTCGGCGCTTACCCGGCAAGTGTTCAGCATAAAAAATGCCCTGACAAGAGGGATGGCTGCTCCAAGAGCAAAAAGCGCTGTCATGTTGTTCAATCTCTTCTATACGCACCTTTACAAGCTCTCCCGCCATGACCTCCGGCAACAGCGAGAAAAGAGCCCCGCACAAAAAACCATTTTGCCATACGCTGAATAATTTTTAAACTGTCACTCAAGATTTTTCATTTTGACACCCGGCATAACAACCTAAACCTGTATCAATAATGACCATGAAGCCTATTCTGCCTTTTTTGAGCGTCGGTCTTCTTTTTCTCGGCGCATGCGGCCTTGAAAAGCCACCTGCCTCACTCAAATTTCCTGATGACAAGAAAGAAGCGGCGGCACCTGCGCCTGATGCTGCACCTGCCGCCGCTGCACCTGCCGCAAGTGAAGCTCCGGCAGACCCTAAACTGGCAGCAGGCAAAACAGTGTATGACGCAAGTTGTGCTGGATGTCATGAGGCCAGCATGATGGGTGCGCCGAAACCGGGCGACAAAGCAGCATGGAGCGCTCGTATACCACAGGGCCTGGAGGTCATCACAAAAAAATCTCTTGACGGGTTCCAGGGTAAAGTGGGCATGATGCCAGCAAAAGGTGGAAATGCGAGTTTGACCAACGAACAGGTCAGCAGCGCCGTTGCCTTCATGGTCGACAAATCGAAGTAAAGACGAAAGCGGGGAGCTGGAACACTGCAACTCCCCGCATTTCCTCTCTCAACACACCTCTCACCCCAAAATATTTTACCCTCATGACCCACCTTCACATTGGCTTTGTCGGAACAGGAAGGATTGCCCGCGCCCTTATTGGAGGCCTCAGCAAAAGAGAAAACATTGGTCTTTCAGGCTTTGACAAGGAGCCTGCTGCGCTCGACTCAATATGCGCCGATTACCCCGTTCAGCCCTGTCAGTCGATTGAAGAGGTAGCCCGAAAGGCGCAAGTCATCATCCTTGCCGTCAAACCCTACCAGATTGCAGAGGTGCTCGACAAGCTGAAACCATCACTCAATGCCGATCACCTCATGATCAGCGTTGCGGCGGGTATCTCGTCGGAGTTTATCAGAAACAATGCAACGGAAGCATTAAAAGTCATCAGAGTTATGCCCAATACTCCGGCGTTCGTTGGCGAAGGCATGACCGCTCTCTGCCGGGGTAAAATGGCGACTGATGATGATGTCGCCCTTGCCAGTGAGCTCTTCCGCTCAATTGGCAAGGTCATTATTCTTGATGAATCACAGATGGATGCAGCAACAGCGCTCTCCGGAAGTGGACCTGCCTATATGTTCTCTATCCTTGACTCGCTGGCCGAAGGGGGAAGACTGTGCGGCCTTGCTTACGATGAAGCGCTTCTTCTTGCTGCACAAACCATGATCGGGGCGGCAACCATGGCGCTTTCAGGCACAAAAAGTCCTAATGAACTCAAACGGGAGGTTACGACGCCGGGTGGAACAACAGAAGCGGGCCTGAAGATCATGGATGAAAACAATATCAGACAGATTCTGGTAGAGACCGTTGCGGCCGCTGCGGCCCGATCCAGAGAACTCATGAAATAATCACTATGGCCAAAGGCTTTGCTCTTAACCGGTTCTGCGCTCTCTTCTGGCTTGTCATGGCCCTTGGCGCTCCAGCAACTGCAGGGGCATCAGGGAATCTGGATAAGCCACTCCTTGTTTCTGCAATAAGCAACACAACCCCTTATGTTGGGCAGGAAATCCTCCTGACCTATACGCTCTGTTTCAAGAATGTTGCGCCAAAAATATCTTCAGAAACCAACCCTTCACTGCAGGGTTTATGGGCAAAAGAGAGCGTCCCTGACCACTTTATCAAAAGCACTCCAACAACCATTCAGGGAGAAAGCTTCAGAAGCGCCATTGTCAAGCAGTTCAGGGTGGTGCCCATCCAGAGCGGAAGAGTAACGGTTTCAGGCTACAACATGCAGTGCGCTCTACCACAACAACAGGTGACGACCAATGGAAATGAGCTGCCCGATACCCCTGTAAAAATCACAGCGCCAGCCATTATCATCGCTGCCCGCGCTCTTCCTGAACCAGTGCCGGAAGGGTTCTCGGGTGCCGTTGGTGACTTTTCACTGACCGTTCTCACCGATAAACAAAAACTCAGGGTTGGAGAACCCCTGTCCGTGAAACTCACGCTCACAGGAACAGGCAGCCTGCTGACGCTTGAACTTCCCATGGTTCACCTCCCCGAAAGTTTCCGGCAAAACCCTCCCGAAAGAACGACAACCCTCAACAAAGAGTCCGCGCTCAGCTCAGGCTCTATAACCTCTACCACTCTTGCCTGGCCTCAATCTGAAGGCGATTTTCAGATTCCGTCACTGCGTCTGGTGGTTTTTAATCCTCTGAGCAGGCAATTCAGCACCCTTCTTTCAAAACCGTTTGCCATAACAGTAACCGGGGCGATGCAGGGTGCAATGGCAAACGAAAAAGAGCCCTCTGACACCACTCAGGAAAAAACGAGTCTCTTCTCCCCGCTGCTCACCACGGCTGCAATCATCATCCTCTTGCTGCTCTTTGGCATTGCCTTGGCAAGAGCAAGAAAAAAACGTCTTCAAAAGAGAGCCATAGCACAACGTGACTCCGCAGAAAAGGTCCGGCCTGATAGTGGCAGCTCTGCCGGAACAATGAAGCAGCAGCTTTTCACCGTGCTGGAAGAGACGGGAATAAAAAGCCCGGGATGTTTGACACGCAAAGAGCTGAAACAGGCTCTGCTGGAGATCACCATTACCGATGAAACCCGAAAAGAGCTCCCGATGGTGCTTGACGCTTTAGACATGATCATCTACTGCCCCGCCGGAAAAAAAGAGGCCGAAATCCCGGAATCGGTTCCCGCAAGAGTTTCGGTTCTGCTGCATGACCTGAAAAAAGCGGGAGGGGCTCGCTGAAAAAAGCAAAAGCCTATTTCATGATCTTTCGAAACCACAAGTTCACGCTCCCACTCAGCGACGTTCGCTTATGGATTGCGTTTTCCGGAAGAGACACGGGGGCCCTTTGAAAAAGTCTTCTTTTTCGGCTTTCTTTTCTGCGGCTTGTTTCCGTCCACATTTTTAGCAGCCGCATGCACACCACCACTTACACTGAAGTAGTCGGAGGGGCTTTTGGTTCTGCTTTTGTTAAACCTGTTTTTACGATACTTTTTTTCAAGGTCAGCATAAGGGCTGGGCGGGTCTGGAGAGGTATTGTGATTATTAAAATTCGGTTCGTCAATGACCTCAACATCATCCAACACCACGTCGGGATGAACTTTAGTAAGCAAGTTATTTCAATTTATGTTCAACAAATCAAGAGCACTCTTTTTACTCCGTGATTATTTTCTGAAGGGAGTTCAATTTACCATTTTACAATCAAAATCCAAGCAATACCGTAACTCTCTGCTTGTAAAAACCTGTGGATAGCGTTTTAGCATTGCTTGTTGTCGGTATAAGTCGTAAATTCTCAATTATTTCACAAAAACAGGAGATTGACAACATGGATATTCGCAGATGGATTCTGGCCTTTATTCTTCCCCCTGCCGCCGTAACGAACAAAGAAGCAGGCACCATTATGCTGACCGGGCTTCTGACGCTTCTCGGCTGGTTGCCCGGTGTCGCTCTTGCCGTTTTCATGATGCTTCAGGAAAAACGCCAGGCAAGCGCCTGACACTCTCCCTGATAGCTTCTGGTTTGCCAAAGCCTTCCCGGTTCTTTCCAGGCCGGCTTTGGCTGAGCGTTTGAGCCTGCGGTTACGGAAGCCTGTTCAGGGCGCTGACCGTCGCCTTGATTGATGCAAGGCTGATATTCGAATCAATCCCTGCGCCATAGGAGAGACTGCCATCGGCACAAACAATCTTGATGTACGCAACCGCCAAGGCTCCGGCACTGCGCCCGATAGCATGCTCTGCGTACTCGTCAACACTGAAATCCAGTCCACTTGCCCTGATATATCCCTTGACAAAGGCATCAAGAGGGCCATTTCCCTGAGCCTCAAAGCTGAACTCCCGCTCTTTGGTCTGCACCACACAACTGATGGTGGTATCCTCTTCATCCAGACGACGCGGCTCCTCATCATCCCAGGTGATATGGCACTTTTTGAGCGTAACCGGTTCCCTGAGTTTCACATACTCCGCATGAAACAGTTCATGAATCTGATCCGGCGTCAACTCAGCGCCTGTGGTATCGGCAACGCCCTGCACCGCCTCGGCAAAATCAGGCTGCATCCATTTCGGAATCTGAATACCGTAATCCTTCTCAAGCACGTACGCCACGCCTCCCTTGCCAGACTGACTGTTGATACGCACAATGGCTTCATAGGTACAGCCAACATCCTGAGGATCAATAGGCAAATAGGGAACTGCCCATAAGCCACCCGGAGATGATGGTTGCGCTTTCATCCCTTTGCTGATAGCATCCTGGTGCGAACCGGAAAACGCCGTATAGACAAGGTCGCCGGAATAAGGCTGGCGGGCATGAATATCCATACGGGTACAACGCCTGTAGACCTCGCGAATACGGGGCAAATCAGAAAAATCAAGTTCAGGATCAACTCCCTGGGTAAAGAGATTCAGCGCCATGGTGATAATATCCATGTTGCCACATCGCTCGCCATTGCCAAACAAAGCGCCTTCAACACGGTCAGCACCCGCCATCAGGGCCAATTCGGCAGTCGCTACGGCAGTGCCTCGATCGTTATGGGCATGAACACTGATCAGGACAGCATCTCTCGCCTTGAGGTTGCGGCAAAACCACTCAATCCTGTCGGCATAAATATTGGGTTGCGACATCTCGACCGTCGAGGGAAGGTTCAGGATAATCTTGTCATCGGCAGAAGCACCCCAGGTATCCATGACCGCATGACAGACATCCAGCGCATAATCAAGCTCCGTGCCGGTAAAACTTTCAGGGCTGTACTCGAGGCGAATACCAGGGTTGCCCGATTCATCCTTCAGACGACGAACCAGCGCCGTTCCCTCAATGGCGATGGCCTTGATCTCCTCCCGGTTTTTGCGAAAGACCACATCGCGCTGCAGGGTCGATGTGGAGTTGTAAAGATGCACGATGGCATGTTTTGCACCTTTGATGGCATCGAAAGTTTTACGAATCAGATGTTCCCGCGCCTGGGTCAACACCTGGATGGTGACATCATCAGGAATCAGGTTGCCATCAATCAGTCGGCGGGCAAAGGCATACTCCGTTGCCGATGCTGAAGGAAAGCCAACTTCTATCTCCTTGAAACCAATGGAGACAAGAAGCTGAAACATGGCGACCTTTTCATCCACACTCATCGGCACGGGAAGTGCCTGGTTGCCATCCCGAAGATCAACACTGCTCCATATCGGGGCTTTGGTGATGGTCTTGTCTGGCCAACTTCTATCGGCAAGAGCAACCTGTGGATATGGTGCATATTTTTTATAATTCATCATGGTCATCGCTCCCTTTTCTTCTTTTATGAATGGATACAGAAACGGATAAAGCCACCAATCCTGGAGGGACTGGTGGCTTTCACAATGTTCTCTCTGACGACGAAAACGAACTAAAAACCGCCACCCCCACGAACGCCAATACCCGCCAGCAGCAGGCTCAGAATAGGCAGAAGGTCGTTTGTGTTCGTTATACGCATGGTTATCACCACAATAATCAAAAGATGAACTGAATATCTTCTTACTTCCTGAAGATAAAAAAATTACCACTGCCTGCAAATTTCACCTGAATATTTCATACACCTCCCATTGTCCAGCCGGCATCTGCTCATGGTGCTGGTTTCGATAGCCAGCGAAGCCTGAAGAGTACGAATTTGGTTGCTTCGCCTGAGCTGCGGAGTCAGGCGGCGTTCATCAGAAGCAGACCGGCGGGTAACGAGTTCAACAATCTTTGCAACCTGCTGAACCATCGGCGGTGTCATGGGACAAGGTGGTTCATAGCCTATGCCTGGGTCTCCTCAAGAGGGTTTTCGGGTGCTGAGCATTTCAAAAATCGGCCGCCACGGGGCGGCCTTTTCTGTGGTTCGTGCACACCTGCCCGGTTGAGGTGTGCGGCAGTTCGTCCCTCACAGCCGCTCTCCTCACCCTTGTTTTTGCTCCGCGTTAGCTCAAGAGTAAAGCCGGAATAAACTGCCACTTGAACTACGGGACGAACACCAGGCGGAAGCCAACATCGCTGTCGCGGGGGCCAGGGGTATCGAGGTTGCGATAAGCCGACCGGCAGTAATCGGCGTTGATGTGCCAGCTCCCGCCGCGAAGAACGCGGTACGAACCATTTACTGGTCCCGCTGGATTTTCGACTGTGCCTCGCGCATTACATTCATCATAGTACCTCCCTCCAAGCCAGTCACTGCACCACTCTGCAACATTACCGTGCATGTTATACAAGCCCCACGCATTCGGTGCAAAACTGTTCACCGGTACTGTATTCTCGCGGAACTCCCCTGGAGGATTATTGCTGTATGGATAGTTGCCATCATAGTTCGCCTGAGCTGTCGTAAGGTTCTCGCCTGTATTGAACGGCGTTCTCGTCCCTGCCCTGCACGCATACTCCCACTCCGCCTCCGTTGGCAATCGAAACTTTTTTCCCGTTTGCCCCGTCATCCATACACAATATGATACCGCATCATTCCAGCTTACATGCAAAACAGGATCGTTATTCTCGCTCTCAGAACGCAACTCGCCCCTTACTCCATGACGCCAGTTTATCCCTTCACCCTTTTTCACTTCATTTCCTGACCAAATAATGCTAAAACCTCCTTTTTCAGCATCTGTCTGATAACCCGTGGCTTCTACAAAGCGCCTGAACTCCTCAACTGTCACTTCATATTTGCTCATCCAAAAGTCACTTACCTTCACCTCATGCTTTGTCTCACTGTAGTCTATACCGAATAATCGCAGATAGGCATCCATGGCTTCTGTTCTGCCAACTTCTCCCTCCGGGCTCCCCATCGTAAACTCTCCGCCGCGTATCAGAACAAAGTTCTCTGGTACAAACGGCTCTTTATTCGATCCGGTACAGGCGCAGAGAAGACAAAACTGCACGAACATCACTACCAGAAGACCGCCAACTCTCAACAGCCGGTTTCCTCCTCTGCCCTGCTCATACGCTGCTTGGCCCTTCAACGAACAAAAACAGTTTCCAATTGTTATGGCCTTCATCTTCTCCCTCCTTTTTGCTGTTTATAAAAAAAAGATGTTCTCGCGCAATTTACCCTGTATGCCACTGTTGGACAAGTTTTTTCGGGTCCCTTTTTTGCACATCCTGCACTGGATTACAACAAGTCAAGATAGCAAGCCCCCGGTCATTCTTCAAAAACACACCGGATGTTCTGTCTCATTCCCGGCACCCTCTTCTCCGATTGAGTCCATTTGACGGTTTGCTAACGGAAAGTGTATCTGCATCGTGGGTAGTTGTTGCAACCATAGAAACTCCCGAACTTGCCCGATCTGCTGACCAGCCTGCCACCACACCTTGGACAGATCAACTCCCTTTCTCTTTGTCGAGATTGATGTTGCCTTGTTCGAATCTGATCAATGTGAGCCTTCCTCGAAAATCTGTCTTTCATGTTGCTCTGGAGCAGTTTTTCTTCAATCTTCCTGACTTGATCTGGTGAGAGTGAAAACTCCTGGTTCTTTCTGATTGTTTGTAACAAATCTGAGCCATAGACCACGGGGCTCTTGCTATTCACGTTTTTGAGCTCGGCAGAACCAGCAAATACGACAATCGGATAGACTGGGATGTCGCCCAGCTCCGACAAGACTCGCTTCAGGGCTCGGACATGCGCCCAATTCTGCTTCACAGGATTGGGAAATCTGTTCTTCGTTCTGTAGATAGATTGAGTCCATTGCTCGGCGCCTTCGCTTCCGTGAATCCAGCCTCTGTAGTTTTTTGTTTCAATCACGTGAATGCCACTTCTGGAGAGCACAACATGATCGACCTGACTGGTTCCGGTCGGTGTAGAAATTAGCAGATCATTGAGGACTGTGTAATAATCCTTTTCAAGTCTACCCAATTTCCTGGCAATTCTGCTTTCGCCCCGTTTTCCGCTGAGTGAAGGAAGACGCCGCAGTAGTGAAGCAAAAGCCAATACTGCGATTACTATCAAGATCACGAAGGCGAAAGCATTACTGTCCACAAACAACTACTACTCCCTTTCTGGTTTGGCACAATGACGAAAGGCTGAAAATACAGATCACCATCAAGTCGGTCTATCCTGTTCTCTATCCCCGTCTATCGAACGCCCCGATGAGCAATATCAGCTTTGCGCTGCCATCTGTTTTCTGACGGCACGCGCTATCAAGGGAGCTTTTTTCTCAAGACCTGCAAATGTTAATTCTTCTTCCAGATACATTCTGTACCATTCTTGTCGTTGCCTGATTACTCGCTCATCATCGCGCAGGTGCAGGCTTGAAAGAGTATATTCGGCAAGTTCTCTTTGTTCTTGTGGAACATCTGCAGTGATGACAAGCTGGAGTGATGGCAGAATAATTTCAAACCAGTCGTCTTCAACCTGAAATGGATCAAGAACAACGTTATCTTGCTTGCTGCTGTTTATCCAGCCTGAGGCATAACGGTAATTGCTCCATTCGTAAGCCAAATGACGATGAGTGTTTGTACTGAAAAAATGATCCACGGTTCCTACCGGCTCGTACATGGCTGAATAGGCACAAAGATTTCGAAACCCGTCTGCCAATGCCGATTTGCACTCTTTCCAGAAATCTTTCGACCTTCCATCTGAGTGACGAGATAGCCATACCATACCAGGTCGGCGGACTTTACTTTCAAAATCAGCCGGTTCAGAAATCGGGATAAATCGTATCAATCTCTATCCCCCATACCTTTTACAATCCATCTCGGCCAAAAGGGATCATGGCCAGCAAGCACCTGCAAGAGTTCATGGTGAATCTGCTCTTTGGTCTGGAGATTGTCGGGCAAGCTCTGTGTATCGGATCTCATGAATGCTTCAGCGGCTTCGATAGCGATCTCGGCTTCTTTTGATCGAGCCTGTTTGAGTTCAAAAACATCAGAGGTTAACCAACCGACAACATCACCCTGCTTTGCCCATGGAATTTCGTCCAGCATGACGTTGGTGCCATCAAGGGCAAAACGAAAAAGCTTGTCTGTATGGTCATTGAAGAACGGTTCTATGGAGGCAAGAACAAGAGGTGAATGGGTGGAAGCAATGACCTGGGTTATAATCCTCTCTTTCAAACCTGTTGCCACGTTGAGCATTGCTGGCAAAATTGTCCTTTGCCATTGTGGGTGAAGATGGGATTCAACCTCATCCATCAGGAGGATAACAGTGTTTGTCGGGGGCTGATTCAGCAGGGCTGAAGCCTGCGCATGCTCGTACCATGTCCAGACAAGGAGATACGCCAATCCGAGAATACGTTTCACTCCTGCCGAGGCTTGTGTCACAGGAATACTTCCGTATGGCAGCTCAACAGTAGGTATGTCGCGAACATCTTCAATTGACACCCGTGCTGGTTTCCCCGGCCTCATCCACTCAGACGGATGAGGTGAGAGCGTCTCAATTACTTTTGAAAGGAGATTAAATGGCGAAGTGTCATCCTGTTCTGGCTGATTCTGCCATGATACCCAGTCACGAATCAGACCATTACAAAGCACCCTTTTGTCTTCTTCAAGGCCATTCCAGATGTTTTCCGGCTTGAAATGGTAGGCATTTGGCCGATCAGGCTGGTCAACACCCTTCACTTGTAAAGCTTTCCAGTAATTGCGCGCCGGATCCCAGACAGAAAAGCTGCCATCAACCCGCACGTAAATGACAAGACCGGGCATAACCGGACGAGCTTTGGTGCGAGGCCATAACTGATGTGCAAAATCGAAACGGCTGGTTGTTGGCTCTTTTGTCAGCCCTGTTTTCCCGACCAGGTGATAGCTGATTTCGGCTGGCTCACCTTTACCACGTTGAGGCCAAGCCGGGTCTCCAGCCCACGTATTTGTGAGTGCCCACCAGGCGATGTCGAGCAGGAATGTCTTGCCAAGTCCGTTGTCACCGGTAAACAGATTCAACCTGTCGGCAAATGCGATATGGAATTCCGGGGCAGGCCCTACTCTTTTCAGGTGAAGTTCTCGAATCATAATGGGTGTTATTGACGGTCTGGATAGACTTTATTGAAATTTAGATCAATAAAAAGGAAACGCACAGGATTTTGCGGCACAGCATATTGTTACGCAACGATTCAAGGTTTACTACTTCGACACTGAAGAGTTCTTGCAAGGCTTTGCCATTCAGGAAGTAATTCAAGTGTTCGTTCAGGATGAGCAATGACCCAGTCGCGTATTGATGCACGGAACAATCCGGGATTGTAAAAGTTTTTTGTTTTGAGCCATTCATCCATTCCGGCAAGAATGTCTTTTCCAGAAAACCAGAGGAGAACATTCGATATATCGGCAATGAAATCGTTGTCGAATCGGGCAAGAAAATATTGCAGAGATTCATTTACTCTGGAGGGCTCAATTGCATCAGTGATTCTGATTCGATGAGCTTCAATAGTTTTTAATGCCCAAGTGCTGACTGCCGGGATATCTGATTGTTGTGGAAAAGCGATTTCCTTGAGGTTATCAGGGCGCGTTTCAAGTTCGTATGACGGAGGCAGGGCACGGCGCACAATACCGACAGCCCACCTTGCAGCCTCATAACTCTTTATTTTATTTGCAGAATTGCAGATCGCATCATGGACATCTATAATGGAAAATCCCATTGCTTCACTGATAAGAGACGGTTCGATCAGGTAATTCTCGATCTCATGCCTACACCAGCGCCAACCAGGTGGATTGTCGCAATCCAGTGCTGGCGAGGAGAGAGTTGTTGGTGGATCGTAATCGAAGTCGCGGTCACGGAGATAACCGGCTGTAATTTTGTTTTCACATTCAGCCCGCGCCCGTGTCTTCAGATTGCTTTTTGAACCTCCTATCTTCAGTACTGGATTGCCCTGAAAGATCGAATTGAGGAGCTCTGCGTCAAGTTTTCCTTCGATGAAAAGTGTGGCTACCGGCATATTGCCTCCCTTTCAAAACGTCCCTTTTCAAGACGGATCTCCCGTTCGCCCGGAATGGCAGAAGAGAGAAACTCCGAGTGTGTCGTAATGACAAACTGGCAATCCGACCCTATTTTTGGCAATGCGGCAAGTAGTCTCTGTTGTTCTGATGGATGCAGGTGTAATTCCAGTTCATCAATCAGCACAATCGATCGATGAATATTGAGTCGGACAAACTCGTAGATCATTGGAAACACAGCCTGTTCTCCTGATGACATTTCGGCAAGATCATAATGCTTGCCATCATGCTCAATCATAAAATAAAAGTCATTTGCCCTGCCTCGCAAGCCTTCCCCACGAACCTCAACGCCAAAGAATTTTCTTTCGGGAAACACTCTTTGAAAAAGTTGCTCCAGTGGCTCAATATTATCTTTTCCTCTCCGCTGTAATGCGGGAGTTTTATGATAAGCCCACCACCCCACCAAGTACTCTCGAAGTTGTTCAACTCCAGCCTGCCAGCCTTCAGCGCCAGGGTTTTCTCCGGCGATCTCTTCGGGCGCTCTATAACCGAGGTTACGATGTTGATCGAACCAGAAGATATCACCGATTTTAGCGAATCTGTCACGAAGATCAGGTCTTGTATCTTTCATCGCCTTGATGTAATAGCGACCACAAAATTGGTTGACCGCTTCAAAGCCTTGAGGAGAAACTACTCGCCCTTTCTCGAATCGCAGTGTCACTTCGGTACGTTTTGAAGGCGGAACAATTTTTATGCGCTCTTTCAGATCAGGGGGCAGAGAATCCTCCCATGCTGTAAAGAGGTCATTCGTCACCTCTACCTCTTCCGGGTCAAAGAGAACGTCAAGCTCAACGCAAG
This sequence comes from uncultured Chlorobiaceae bacterium, assembly GCA_903994455.1. GTDB lineage: Bacteria > Bacteroidota > Chlorobiia > Chlorobiales > Chlorobiaceae > Chlorobium. The sequence goes on from CAJEXI010000008.1 coordinate 23,933, forward strand.
TAGGTCCAAGGGTTGAGACCCGTTCAGGAAGAAATCCATGCCAATGGAAAGAGGCGAGATCGGGTGTGCGACGCGTCGCCATAGAAAGGGTGAGCGCAATTGCCTGAAGAACACTCGTCTTTCCACTACCATTGTCACCCGAAAGCGCGATAAGCGGGTGAGGAATCTGTGTGCTGTTCTCCATTGAAAACTCAATATCAGAAACCCCTTTGAAATTTTTGACTGCTACTCTCTTTAGTTTCATGAAGATGGAGTCTAAATTCCAGACAAAAATGACAAATAATTCGGTGCTGTTATCTCGATCATACCCATAGCCTTTGCTTGCAGGATAGTGATAATTTGTGAATTATCATTACAGTTATATGGTGCCACGAACTGAGAGTTGGGATAAAAAAAATTACCATGCATGCAAATCTCACCCAAACATTTCTTCCGCATCCTCTTGTTCACTCCGGTGCCTCCCATTGCCCACCCCGACGGGTGCCGATACGACGCAATTGCCCCGCAGTCTGCACGGGTGTGCAGATGACGTTCAATCGAACGTGTTGCAACCCCAAAACGTCGGTCAAGTTCAGCAATGATCAATGGTGCAATGGAATACAGCGATTCATAGCCCATGCCGGGCTCTCCTCAAGACGTGTTTTGGTGTCTGAGCGTTTCAAAAATCGGCCGCCACGGGGCGGCCTTTTCTGTGGTTCGTGCACACCTGCCCGGTTGAGGTGTGCGGCAGTTCGTCCCTCACAGCCGCTCTCCTCACCCTTGTTTTTGCTCCGCGTTAGCTCAAGAGTAAAGCCGGAATAAACTGCCACTTGAACTACGGGACGAACACCAGGCGGAAGCCAACAAAGCTGTTGCGGTTGCCAGGGGTACCGCCGCCGCGATAAGCCGACCGGCAGTACTCGGCGTTGTAGTACCAGCCCCCGCCGCGAAGAACGCGGGACGAACCGATTGCAGGCCCAACAGGGTCTGTTACGGTGCCTGACGCTTTACACTCGTCATAGTACCTGCCTCCAAACCAGTCACTGCACCACTCCCACACATTCCCGTGCATGTTGTACAATCCCCACGCATTCGGTGCAAAACTGTCCACCGGTAACGTATTCTCCCGATACTCCCCTTTCGGATTATTGCTGTACGGATAGTTGCCGTTATAGTTCGCCTGATCTGTCGTCAGGTTCTCGCCAGTATTGAACGGCGTTGTCGTCCCTGCACGGCACGCATACTCCCGCTCTGCTTCCGTTGGCAAACGATACGTTTTTCCACTCTGTTTCGTCATCCACTTGCAATACGCCACCGCATCATTCCAGCTTACATGCAACACCGGATGTTTCTCTTCGCTCGAAGGACGCAAAACTCCCCTTACGCCGTGACGCCAATTGACATTATTTTTAAATCCGGCAGTGTTGTTCCCAAAATAAACAAAGCTACTAAAGCCCTCTCTTTCAGCATCTGTCTTGTACCCTGTTGCTTTTACAAAGCGCCTGAACTCTCCAACCGTCACCGAATATTTGCTCATGGCAAAGTCGCTCACCTTCACCTGATGCTGCGTCTCACTGTAGTCTATACCAAAGTTTTGCTGCCAAAACGCCCTGGCCTCTGCACTGCCAACTTCACCATCCGGGCTTCCCATCGTAAACTCGCCGCCACGTATAAAAACAAAGTTCTCTGGCACATCCGGATCTTTTTGTGATGCATGACAAGCACCGAAAATGCTGAAGAGGCTCGTCACCACCAGAAGACCAACAACCCTCAACAGCCGGTTTCCACCTCTGCCCCGCTCAGACGCTCCTTGACCCTTCAACGAACAAAAACTGCTCCCAATTGTCATGGTCTTCATCATCTCCCTCCTTTTTACTGGTTACAGAAAAATAAGATGTTCTCGAGCAATTTACCCTGTATGCCACTGTTCGACAAGTTTTTTTGAATCCCATTTTTTGCAAATCCTGAGCTGGATTACAACAAATCAAGATAGCAAGCCCCCGGCCACTCTTCAAAAACAGACCGGATGTTCTGCTCCATGATACTTGTCACCCTGAAAAATATCTGTTGAGAAGTTGTCACGCAGAAGAAAATGTCAGCCCTTTGCTCACGAAACGAGCTTCCGGAAACAGCAATAGACAAACTGCTGCACGGTACCGAACGGCGTGGTGTGTGCTTCGTGCTCATGGTGCACCAACGCAAACGATTCACCAAACTCCGCATGCAAGCCTTGTGCGCTGTAACGAACCACCGTGAGCCCGCTGCACTGGACGGGGCCACCTTCATCAAACGTTGCCACAATGACGTGCCCGCCAGGCTTGACTGCCCTCAACACCGCCTGAACATAGCTTTGCCGCTCTTGCGCTGAGGCAAGAAAATGAAAGAGCGCCCGATCGTGCCACACCTCAAAGGTATCAACGGGGAGCTTGACCTCGGTGATATTTGCCGCGAGCCATTGCACCTTCGCGCTGCGTCCGGAACCCAGACGCTTCATAGCTGCAGCCAGAGCCGCCGAAGAAATATCGAGTACTGTGAGATGTGAATAGCCATCAGCAAGCAGATCATCAACCAGCGTTGATGCCCCGCCACCGACATCAATGATCGGAGCCGACAGCGCAACACCTGTACTCTGGATCAGGTGTCGTGAGCGGCTTGCATGCTCTTGAAACCAACTGAGCGACTCAGTTGCCTTCGTTTCATATACCCGATCCCAATGTTCTTCAGATTGCATGTGCGTCTCGATTACTGGATTTACCCTTGCGCCTTCCCGAGTCATCTGCAGATTAGTTGGAATATCATCAGCAAAACAGAATGAGGAGCAGAAAAAGATAAGGGGAATGAGAATAAGTAATTTTTTCGTGTTCAGTGATTGTGTACAGAAACAGCTCATAATCTTCCGGTGAGCGTAGCGGATTTCCCTGCATAAGATAACCTGTTAAACTGGATGATGATTGACGGATACGTTGAACCTGTCAATAAGGATTTGAACTTCACCGCAAACAAGTACTTCGCAGAAAAGATGAGTCGCGGAGCAGTAAGTCCTGGATACACTTCATCCTGTCGGGCTCTTCACAAAGATGACGCACAGGCAGTATAAAAACAAAAAAGGCAGCACACCTTTGTAATGAAGTGTACTGCCCTTTTGTCTGCTCCGCGGGCAGGACTCGAACCTGCAACCCTGCGATTAACAGTCGCATGCTCTACCATTGAGCTACCACGGAATATTTTGTTGGCTAATATACACCTGTTTTCAGAAAAAACAAATTTCTATACCCATTTTTGGTGCGTTTTGGCAAAAAAAGTTGTTCTGCTGACGGCTTTCATTTTCCATAATAATTTTTGTACATTGGTTCTCTTTTATCGAAAAGATGGTCTATGCATAAAGAGAAATCGCTGATAGAGATTCGCACCAGTACTCTTTCAGAGGGAATCAACAAGCTTGATTTTACCTGTCAAGCCGGGGATTTCGAAGGGAGAGGGCTAACTGAGGCAGGTTTTACGGCAGAAATTACCGTTCATGTCATTGTAAAAAAGAGTGACAGTGAAATATCGGTCACAATCAACACATCAGCAGTTGCCGATTCCACCTGCGACCGATGTCTTGCCCCGATAGCAAAGGTTCTGACCGGCTCGCTTGATCTTATTTATACCTTTGGGGCCGATCTTGACGGAGAAGACGACGAGAATGATGAGCATCGTCACCTTGAGAAGAGTACCGAATACATTGACATTACCGAAGATGTTTGCGACACGCTCATCCTCTCGGTGCCAATGAAGATGACCTGCACGAACAACCCTGACTGTCGGCTGTTCAGCAGCCATGAACTCTCGGGAAACAGAGAAGAAAACGAAGAGCCTCCGGCCGGACAGCAAACCTCATGGCAGGAGTCACTTGAAAAGCTGAAAGAAAAGTATCGTTAACTGACTTATAAATAAAGAGCAGCACCATGGCCAATCCTAAAGCCAAAATGTCGAAATCCCGCAGGGACAAACGACGCGCCCAATTCAATGCCCGCACGAAACCGGCAACAACGGTCAATTGCCCTCACTGCGGCGAACCTACCCTTCCCCACCGCGCCTGCCGCCATTGTGGACATTACCGTGGCAGATGCGTCGTCAATAAACTGGCAAAGAGCTGATAATCCATAAACAAGACAAAAACCCGATCATGTTGACTATTGTTGTTGACGCCATGGGTGGGGACAATGCTCCTGCCTGTGTGATAGAGGGAACTGTTCAGGCATTGCAGGAAAGTGGCAACAGGTTTGAAATCGTGCTTATCGGCCAGTCAAGCAAGGTAGAGCCCCTGCTGGCCGCCTATGATACCAGTGGGCTTAACCTGAAATTTCTGCACGCTCCCGAGGTGGTGACCATGGAAGATATTCCTGCCACTGCCGTCAAGACAAAGCAGGAGTCATCGCTTGTCAAGGGGTTGCAGCTCTGCAAGGCCAAACAGGCAGATGCCTTTGTCAGCGCAGGCAATACCGGCGCACAGATGGCGGCATCGCTCTTTGTGCTTGGCCGACTTCCCGGTGTGCTTCGTCCGACGATCTATGCCTATTTTCCGCGTATCGGTGAGGGGCTGACCAATATTGTCGATGTCGGGGCAAATGTTGACTGCAAGCCTGATAATCTGGTGCAGTTTGCTGAAATGCTTACTATTTACCAGCGCTATGGTGCAGGAATAGAAAAGCCGATTACCGGTCTGCTCAATATCGGAGAGGAGGAGGGCAAGGGATCGGAAGTGCTCAAGCAGACCTACCGTCTTCTGAAAGAGGCTGACAGCAAGGGAAAAATCACCTTCATCGGCAACATAGAAGGGCACGATATTCTAAAGGGAGAGGCAACAATCGTGGTTTGCGACGGTCTTGTCGGCAACACCATTCTGAAATTTGGCGAAAGCATTCCTGAATTTCTGGGCAAATTGTTCAAGCGTTCTCTGGAAAAACTTGTCATCTCCGGTCAGTTCAGTCCGGATATTGCAGCTTTGACGACTGGCATGTTCAAAGGAATGTTTGAACCCTTTGATGTTGAAATATTTGGAGGCGTACCCTTTTTGGGGGTTGACGGCATCTCCATCGTTGGTCATGGCCGTTCTTCTTCAAGAGCAATAAAGAACATGATTTACATGGCTGAGCACATGATCGAAAGGAGAGTTAATGAACATATCGCTGAAGTTCTGTCTGAAAATTAGAAAAACTGCATACCACGTATGAAAGCTGCAATTACGGCTACGGCCAACTATTTACCTCCCGATATTCTGAGCAATCATGACCTTGAGCTCGTGCTCGATACCAACGACGAATGGATTCGCTCCAGAACAGGCATCAGCGAACGCAGAATACTCAAGGATCCCGAAAAAGCAACGTCGTACATGTGCGGTGAGGTTGGCAAGCAGCTTCTTGAAAAAAGGCAGATTGCTGCAAATGATATCGAATTGATCATTGTTGCCACCATGACGCCCGACATGCTTTTCCCTTCAACAGCATGTTTTACACAAAGCATTCTCGGAGCCACCAACGCATGGGCGTTTGATGTCAATGCTGCATGTTCAGGATTTCTTTACGCGCTGAACATCGGAGCCCGCTTTATAGAAAGTGGTGCCCACAAAAACGTGATGGTCATTGGTGCCGACAAAATGTCAGCAGTCACCGACCCTGCTGATCGCTCAACGGCCATTCTATTTGGGGACGGGGCTGGCGGAGTCATCCTTGAACCAGCAAAAGAGGAGGGATACGGCATTCTTGATGCTCGCATGTACTCCGATGGAGCAAATGGAACCGATCATCTTCTCATGAGCGGCGGTGGAAGCCGTCATCCGGCAACTTACGAGACCATCGACAAACGAATGCACTACATCCGCCAGGATGGCCGACAGGTTTTCAAGGCTGCGGTCACTTCCATGGCAGAGGTTGCCGGAGAAATCATGAGCCGCAACAACCTCCGGGCTGAAGATATCGACTACCTTGTTCCGCATCAGGCCAATCAGCGCATCATCAACGCCACAGCAGAACGAATGGGGCTTGACGACAAAAAAGTTTTCTCAAATGTCGCCATGTACGGCAACACAACGGCAGGGACCATACCAATTTGTCTGGCTGAACTTGATGAACAGCAGAAACTGCTCTCAGGCACAAATCTTGTTCTCGTCAGTTTTGGCGCAGGGTATACCTGGGGCGGCATCTATATCAAATGGCAATAAAACTCTTTATGAAAGCTTTTGTTTTTCCGGGACAGGGTTCCCAGTACTGCGGCATGGGCCGTGACATTTTCGACAACTTCCCCGCTGCCCGCGCCATGATGGAGAGGGCGAACGGGATCCTTGGCTATTCAATAACCGATATCATGTTTTCGGGAAGTGAAGATGAGTTGCGCCAGACAAAGTATACCCAACCGGCTGTCTTTCTCCATAGTATTGCCGCAGCAACACTTCTCGGCAGAAAAGATATTGCCATGACTGCGGGCCACAGCCTTGGTGAATATACTGCGCTCTGTTTTGCCGGATCGCTCAGTTTTGACGATGCCATGCGTATTGTGGCAAAACGGGGAGAGCTGATGCAAAATGCCGGTCAACAGAACCCCGGAACCATGGCCGCCATTATCGGCATGCCCGACAGCGCACTTGTTGGGCTTCTTGAAGAGGCGGGCTCAGAAGGTATAGTTCAGGCCGCAAACTTCAATTCACCTGGTCAGATTGTCCTTTCGGGCGATATTGCCGCCATCAAAAAAGCCGTAGCGCTTGCACCCTCCAAAGGTGCCCGTATGGCCAAAGAGCTGGTGGTTTCCGGAGCGTTTCACTCCCCTCTCATGAAGCCTGCCGAAGAGGAGCTTTCTGTGGCGCTTGATACTATTGAGATCAAGAATGCCGAGATTCCGGTCTGCATGAATGCTGTGGCCCGTCCGATAGCCAATGCTTCAGAGATCCGCAAGAATCTGCTTCTTCAACTGACCAGCTCTGTGCTTTGGTCGCAGTCAATCGAGGCAATGGTGCAAAGCGGCATGACAGAGTTTATCGAAGTGGGCCCGCAGAAAGTGTTGCAGGGTCTGATCAAACGAATTGACAAAAGTGTGGCTATCCGTGGCATTGATACCGCCGCGGATATTCAGGCTCTGACAGCTCCATAGTGGGGACTATCGGTAGCACAAAGCGCAAGCCCCGGAACTTTGAGGATTATTTAACATCAACCGACTGAAACTATGTTTGAAGGAAAAATCGCTGTTGTCACCGGTGCAGCAAGAGGAATCGGGCAGGCTATTGCTTATAACCTGGCAGCCAACGGCGCTGATATTGTGCTGGGCGACATTAAGGCTGAGTGGCTTTCAGAGAGCGCCGAAGGGGTAAAAAAACTGGGCAGAAAGGCATGGTGTTTTGAGCTTGATGTCACCAACGCTACTGCGGTGCAAAATGTCTTTAATGATATTGCTGCCGAGACAGGCAGAATCGATATTCTCGTCAACAATGCAGGTATTACCAAAGACGGTCTGCTGATGAGAATGAGCGAAGAGGATTGGGATGCGGTACTTACCGTCAATTTGAAAGGAACTTTTGCCTGCACCAAGGCAGTCAGCCGCATCATGATGAAGCAGCGCTCCGGCTCAATCATCAACATTGCTTCCGTCGTCGGACTCATGGGCAATGCTGGCCAGGCCAACTATGCTGCATCGAAAGGTGGTGTCATTGCCTTCACCAAATCTGTCGCAAAGGAGCTCGCCTCACGCAACATAAGGGCAAACGCCGTTGCTCCCGGATTTATTTCATCGAAAATGACCGATGCACTCTCCGAAGAAGTTCGCCAGAAAATGCTCGAGGCTATCCCCCTTGCCAGCTTTGGTACTCCGGAGGATGTGGCCAATGCTGTGGCGTTTCTGGCCAGCGACCACTCCTCCTACATCACCGGTCAGGTCATCAGCGTCAATGGCGGGATGGTTATGTGATTTGGGCAAGCTTGATTTCTTTGTATATTGACTAACTTTTTTAAAATTTTTCATTCTAACAACCAACTCTTAATCTGGAGAACAACACTATGACTCAGGCAGAAATCAAAGATAAAGTATATGATATTATTGTCAGCAAGATGGGCGTCAACAAGGATCAGATCAAGATGGAATCAAAATTTTCAGATGATCTCGGCGCTGATTCACTTGATACCGTTGAGCTGATCATGGAGCTTGAAAATGAGTTCGGTGTACAGATTCCTGATGAAGATGCTGAAAAGATCGGCACGGTGCAGCAGGCAATCGATTACATCGTCAACAAGCAGTAACCGACATCCCCTCATAAAGCAGGCAAACGACAACAAGTTAAATCAGAACCAATGGCTCAGGAGCGCAAAAGAATCGTCATTACCGGAATAGGGGTCTTGACTCCCGTAGGTCTTTCAAAAGAGGAGTTCTGGGACTCCCTCTCACAGGGAAAGAGCGGTGCGGCACCGATCACCTATTTCGACACGACTGATTTTTCCACAACTTTTGCCTGCGAGCTGAAAGGATTTTTGGCAGCAGACCATATTGACCGAAAATCCGCCGACCGGATGGATCCCTACTGTCAGTATGCTGTTATTGCCGCAGGTCAGGCGCTGACCGATTCCGGGCTTGATCTGAAGGAGATTGACCCGCTCAGAATCGGTGTAGTGCATGGCTCGGGCATAGGCGGGATGACCACCTATGAACAGCAGTTCAAGACCTTCCTGGAAAAAGGGCCGAGACGCATCAGCCCATTCTTTATTCCCATGCTCATCCCCGACATTGCTGCCGGGCAAATTTCTATCCGGCATGGGCTCATGGGGCCAAACTATGCGACCTCCTCGGCGTGTGCAACCTCACTTCATGCCATTATGGATGCCTACTTGCTGATTCAGGCTGGTATGGCTGATTATATGGTATGCGGCGGTTCAGAGGCACCAATAACACAGATGAGTGTTGGCGGCTTCAATGCAGCCAGGGCGCTCTCGACGGCTAACGACCGGCCACAGCAAGCTTCCCGCCCCTACGACCGCGATCGTGACGGCTTTGTGATGGGAGAGGGTGGGGGATCGCTGATTCTTGAATCGCTTGAGTCAGCAAAGGCTCGTGGCGCAAAAATCTATGCCGAAATCGTTGGAGTAGGTGCAACTGCCGATGCCTATCACCTGACAGCTCCACATCCAGAAGGACTCGGTGCAGTCAATGCTATGAGAACCGCCATAACGATGGCTGGTATTGCGCCTGAACAGATCGACTACATCAATACCCACGGCACCTCTACACCCCTCGGCGATCTTGCCGAAATTGCTGCCATCAAAACGCTTTTTGGTGAGCACGCCTACAGCCTCAGTATCAGCGCAACCAAGTCAATGACGGGTCACCTGTTGGGCGCCGCTGGAGTTGTTGAGTCAATTGCCTGTCTTCTTGCCTTGCAGCACCAGACCGTACCACCAACCATCAACCTTGATAATCTTGACCCGATGGTTGACCTTGATGTGACACCGAACACACCGAAAAAACGGACCATAGAGTACGCGCTTAACAACGGCTTCGGGTTTGGCGGCCATAATGGATCCATTATTTTCAGGAACGGCTCTTCACTCTGACAAAACCATTGCTGCCTGTGGAGCAATTCTGGCAAAAGCTTACCTCTTTTGCTTTTCACCGAACAGGCGAGAACACCGTTGAGGCAAAGACAACCATCCTTGCGCAGGAATCAATCGACTACCTGGAACAGCTTGTCGGGGGGCCCGGCAACAACATGCTGCTCTACCAGACAGCTCTGACCCACCGCTCCGTTGTTCACGACCCTGCCACACCCGACCTCGTCGAATCAAACCAGCGCCTTGAATTTCTTGGCGATGCGGTGCTCGGCATGCTTGTTTCCGACTACCTTTTCCGCCATTTTCCGGCAAGCGCTGAAGGTGAACTCTCAAACACACGGGCAAAAATTGTCAACAGCAAATCCCTTGCCGGGTTTGCCCGCAGTATTGGCCTTGGTGAACACCTCCTCCTTGGCGAATCCGCCGACCACCATAACATCAGACAGAGCGAGTCGGCCCTTGCCGATGCCTTCGAGTCACTCATTGGGGCAATTTACCTCGATAAAGGGGTCGAGTCAGCTTACGATTTTGTTGTTTGCCATATCATCAACCATGCCAATTTCACCACAATTGTAGCCGCTGAACACAACTACAAAAGCCGCCTCATCGAGTATACACAGTCGCGCCATCTGCCCCCACCCCACTATACCGTCATTACCGAAGCCGGAGCAGAGCATGCAAAAACGTTTACGGTTACGGTAACCTGCAACGAACAGCTTTTGGGAACAGGAACTGCACAACGCAAAAAGGATGCTGAACAACTGGCGGCAAAAGAGGCTATGGAGAAAATTGGCGAACAGCTTGTTTCAGAAAACAACGCTTGAGCCTCTCCTCCGGGAGCGCTGGGAGCGCCGAGCTCCAGCTCGGCATATCGACCTTTGCCGAGCTGGAGCTCCGCGTTCCCAGGATAGATATCACACGAAAAATAATTTCTGATTGTCTTGAGCTTCTCTTTCTCATCTTCTATATTGGAGAACAGCATATCATTCAACCGCCACTCCTGAAGCCGAACAAGCACCATGAGAGAAAAACTAATTTTTGATCTTTCCCGCGAGGGACGCAGGGGATACAGCCTCTCCGGAAACGATTGTCCTGAACTCCCACTTGAGAGCATCATCCCCTCAACGTTTCTGCGCAAGGCTCCAGCGGATCTGCCGGAGGTGCCGGAGAGCGAGGTGGTGCGCCACTTTGTACGGCTCTCGAACTTGAACCACCATGTGGACAAGAATATGTATCCTCTGGGAAGCTGTACCATGAAGTACAATCCCAAAATAAACGACTACACCTGCGACCTGCCAGGCTTCAGTGCCCTTCACCCCTTGCAGCCTGCAGCAACCACACAGGGAGCCCTGCAGCTCATGTATGAACTGGCTGAGATGCTTCGCGAAATTGCCGGTATGGCGGCCGTCACGCTGCAACCGGCTGCTGGTGCCCATGGAGAGCTGACCGGCATTCTGTTGATCAAAAAATATCACGAAGCACAGGGGGGAGCAAAACGTCACAAGCTGCTGGTGGTCGACTCGGCGCATGGCACCAACCCCGCTTCAGCCGCTCTGGCTGGCTACGAGATTATCTCCGTCAAGGGCAATGCCGACGGGCGCACCGATCTGGAGGATCTTCGCCAAAAACTTGATAGCGATGTGGCCGCGCTGATGCTGACCAACCCCAATACCATCGGCCTCTTTGAAAAGGATATTCAGCAGATGGCCAAAATGGTGCACGACAACGGCAGCCTGCTCTACATGGACGGGGCCAACATGAACGCCCTCCTCGGCATCACCCGCCCTGGCGACATGGGCTTTGATGTGATGCACTACAACCTGCACAAAACGTTTTCAGCACCTCATGGCGGAGGCGGCCCAGGCAGCGGCCCGGTCGGTGTCAGCGAAAAACTTGTGCCCTACCTGCCGGTTCCGATTATCGAGAAGGAGGGAACAACCTACAAACTCTCCTACGATCGCCCGGAGAGCATCGGCAGCATGATGAACTTCTACGGCAACTTTGCAGTGCTGGTGAGGGCCTACACCTACATCCGCATGCTCGGCCCCGACGGCCTGCGCCGGGTCTCGGAAAACGCCATCATCAACGCCAACTATCTGCTCAGCCTGCTCCTCGAAAGCTACGACCTGCCCTATCCGAAGCCGGTGATGCACGAGTTCTGCCTCTCGGGAGACCGGCAGAAAAAAGCACACGGTGTCAGAACGCTTGATATTGCAAAGCGGCTGCTTGATTACGGCTTTCATGCCCCAACCATCTACTTCCCGCTCATTGTCAGCGAAGCGCTGATGATTGAACCGACCGAGACCGAGTCAAAAGAGACGCTTGACGTGTTTGCCGAAGCGCTGCTCAGCATTGCCCGAGAGGCTGCAACAACGCCTGAAGTTGTTCTGGCCGCTCCGGTGACAACGCCGGTGAAGCGACTCGACGAAGCGATGGCCTCAAGGCAGCTCAACATCTGCTGTTCATGATGCGACGGCGGCACTTCTGACTCTTGTTCCTCAAGCTCTTACTGCCCGGTTTGGCTCACGCAAAACCGGGTGAGCTTGCAACAACAACAGCGACAATATCCAAACACATGCCGCACGAGGCTTTCGCAGTTTTCTGAGCTACCGAACCAGAATATTCTTTTACTGTGGGAAACTGGACCTTACTATCGGGGGATGACGTAATAGAATTTCACTTCAAGCCATTAAATTCGACCAAGAGCCTCAAGGTCTAATAGTTTTGAAAAATCTTCATTTGCATCAGCTAATCCATTATTAAGTTCATTTTCATCAGAAGGCAATCCTTTATAGTTTTTCAACTTCTCAATTCTCCCATTAATTTCATTTAATTGATAAACCACAAGGTTGTCTCCATCAACTGTAGATGCCAAAGGAACAATTTCAATTAGTTTAGATTTTGATTCATCGGTATTAACTTTTTGTTTTAACCTATTTGCTTCTACACATAAGGTTAAATAAACCAACAAATATGGACTATGCGTTGTTATTACCAACATATTATTTCCATTGTTAAATGCCAGCAAACTATTCAGTAATAACCTTTGCGATGTCGGAAACAAATTCTGTTCTGGTTCTTCAACAATATTTACAAGGTATTTACACACATACTTCTCATTGATTTTCTTTTCCTTTGTTCGAAATGTTTTTTCATCAAGTCCCAGTGTATTCAAATTTTTCAATTCATTATTTCTTCGAACAGTTTGGTCAGGACTTAATAATTGTAACAACTTCTTTTCGCCTTGCTTTACAAAATCTATCAAATACTTGGTTACCCAATACAACGGAACAATAGAATGAAAGCCGCTTGATGCGTGTGAAAGTTTTAGTCGTTTGCCATCAAATTCCAAGTAGTTCTCATCATCTTTTGGGTCATAGACTACTTTGGATTTATTGATTGGAAGCTCAATGGTCTTGCCTTTGTGAGAAAGCTGTGTATTCCGAAATTCAACTGAGTAATTTTGAAGGCTTCCTATTATTAGATTCGAAACTTTATTGATGTTTTCAATGGAACTCAAAAAATTACGTTCAGCAGGCACATACATTATTTTAGGCAACCTAACCGATTTGTTATTTAATTTAGTTGCTTCAATTGTTTTTTTATTTGAACTGCCTGACAACTTTAAACGGTAAGTAGCTCCTACGTATTCTATTTCAGTATTGGCTTGCAGATAATTTTCAAGACGGTGAAATTCAATTAATTCAACAAATTCTTGATAAGAAACAGGAGCTTTCTTATCGCCTCTAATCAAGGCTTTTTCCAACCACATAAATGTTGAAATCAACTTTGCCACAGTACTTTTCCCCGAACCTTGATTACCGATAAACACGGTAACCTTTTTCACATCAAGCCAACCATCATTTTCTTGATAGCCTTCTTTGATGGGTCCGAAATTTTTAATTCTTATTTTACTCATATCCCAAGTTTCCGTATTTTGCAAATTGAATCAATTTCTTTATATACCCTATCAGATTATACAAAACTTTTTTCATAGTCATTGTGTCGTTGTCTTTTTTCTTCGGCTTGATTGTAACGGTCGAGTGTATGTGCCAAGGGATTGCGGGGCAATTTCCTGTACACCCACACCAGAGCTTGATCAAACTACAACGCCTGAATGACCACTGAAACACTTATGGCATATACACTTTGTTGGCGGTATGTGGCTTTATATCGTCAGTCGTGTATAATCTGATATTTTTGCTTCTAATGTTTTAATAATAATTTCAAGTTCAATTTTAGCTTCTGCTTTTAACCCCATTGCAGATGCCAACCCCAAACTGTCTGTGCTTAGCCGTTCGTTGAGTTTTATATGAAAGTTTTGGTCATTGCCGAGTTCTAATATGTATGAATGAAAGTGCATTGGGTCACCAATTCTTGGAACTACGTTGATATGAGAAAAGGAAAATTCTTTTTTCATATAGTTCAGTAAATGGTCTTGCATAACTAAAACAAGATGTTTGCTAAGATGTTCAAACGTTTCAATTTTGTGGTGTAGCTGAACAAGAATCGTTTTGGCTGTCATCTTCCAATTCATTCCATAGGGTTTGTCACCATATCCTTCTTCGAGTTCTTCAAGAATATTTAGGTCTGTAAGAAATCTTTGTCTTTCAGGCCACACCGTTCCTGTTGCGTCTAAGGTCTGTAATTCAATACCAACAAAGTCAATAACCTTTTTGTCTCTAACTGATGCTAAAAAATAATCAACGCTTCCGCCCGGAATGCTTATTTCGGGTATAACATGTATTTCATTCCCCGGTTCATGAAGTGTAAGCAAGTGAATGCAGTCAATGAAAATTTGTCTTTTCTCAATGAGTCTGTGAGGACAAATAATTACTTCTTGATTCTCTTTTCCATATTGAACTGTACAAGTTCCAATAGAAACACTTGGTTCGCTTTTGCGAACCTTAATACATGTTTTATTCAGATAGCCGCAATGCTGTGTAATAAGCACATCATTCCAATCTACATTTTCATTCTTCGTTGAAAAGTTGAAGAACTCCGCTATTCTCGTATTTATATTCATCTATTCGTTCTTTTGAAAATTCTATGTATTCTTCGGATATATCTATTCCGATAGACTTGCGATTATGCTTAATCGCAACCAAAGATGTCGTCCCGCTTCCCGAAAATGGGTCTAATAAAATTCCGTTTATAGGGCAAGTTGCCAAGATAGGAATTTTGCACAAGTCTTCTGGATAAACGGCATAATGGTCTTTTCGTTTTTGTGTGTCTTCGGGAATAATTTCCCAAACATCACCAGGCAAAGTACCGTCAGGATGATAAAACAAAAAATAAAAACCTTTTTGAGCCAATTCTTTTGCTCTACCAGATACTTTTTCAGAATCCGAATGTGTTGTTCGTTGTTGCCCACGAATTATCATTCTGAAATCTGCAATTTCACTATTTTTGATTCTATTTAAAACCGTATTCAATGCTACAAAAGCGTTGTTCTTTTCATCATCTGTTAATGCTGTTGAGAGTTCAATTTGCCTTTTGTATCTAACTCCGCTTACCCCTGTTGCAGATATAACTGTGCCGTTTTTTACAATGGATTTTCTTGCATCAGAACGAATTTTAGATGTATCATAAAAATATTTTTTTTCGTCTTTAACAAAGTGAAATATATTTTCATGTATATTTCTCAATTTGTCTTTACTACTGTCAAGCCCGCCTTTGTGTTTGTTCCATATAACACTATTTCTAAGCGCCCATTTCTGCTTGTCCATCATCTTGATAGCAACACGCCAAGGAACACCTAACAGTTTTTTATTTTTATATGTGTCACCAATATTTAACCAAAATGAGCCTGTCGGTTTAAGAACTCTGTAAAGTTCTTCGGTAATTTTGATAAGATTTTCAATGTATTCACTATAAGTATCTTCAAGCCCAATACCTCCGCCACTATACAATCTGTGCCCCCAATAAGGTGGACTTGTAATGATGCAATCAACTGAATTATCAGGAATTAAATCAAGCAAATTCAGACAATCCCCTAATAAAAAAAAAGGTTCTTTCTGTTCCGTGTTGGTAATATAGTTTTGTATGTCCTGTCTGTAATTCATTGTGCAAAATTTCATGAGGCAAATTTAGTCAAAAAATCGGGTTTTTATGAAGATATTTGTCAACCTTTAATAGTCTCTCAAAGGCTGGTGTGTCGCTCTCTTGCCATTACCGCCAACGTCCGCCGGTATGTGCAGTTGCCGCTACAGAGCGCATACTTGTCGGATTACCAACTAAGTAAGCAAATGGACCAACACTATCAACCCCTAAACCAGGAAATTGCGTATACCGGCTGTTGGGCGTTCGTACTTTTATGCAGTCATTTTCAGTGTTTGCTCTCCTGTGTATTCCCAAAACTCAAAACCTAATGCTTCAATATCTGAATGAGTCATCTTAAACCCGTCAGGGAAAACATTTGCTAATCTATTAAAAGCAGTTACTGCATTTAAAACTGTAGGCGATTTTGATTGTTTGTTGAAATAACAACATCTTTTAACTGATTTGGCATTAATATAATCGAGTATTTCTTGGACATCAGTTAGTGTTTTTAATGATTGAAATAGCTGTTCTTTAGCCCCTTTTTTAACATTATGTCTTGAGTTCTTATTGCTTATATTTCTATCCTTAAGTTCCCCTAGAATAAAATATCTATCATTATCGCATGTTACTAAAATGTCGCATCTCTTTCTGCCATTTTGAAAAGAATGGGGCAGGTTTGAAATAAATTTATCATAATTAGCCACAGTTATTTGCATTTTGCTTGGATTTGAAATATTTGCCATTCCTCGTCCTCTTGAAGTATGCAACATAATTTCCTTAACATCTGTGTCTTCTATCTCAAAATAAGGTTCATTTGTTACAACAGTTATGTTAGCTGTTGTGCAAACTGAAAGACCATAATGAGAAGTGAAACCTGTTCTTAGTAGGTCTTCCATATTATTTTAATTGATTGAATCTGTCGTAAATATTATTTATTGTATCAGATAATGTGTTCGTATTGACTATCTTTTGGTTCTGAACAATCAGACTTTCAATACGTCCATTTTCAATTTGATAAACTGCAAGCTTATCAAAATCTATCTTAGCCCCATCTATAAGTTGATTACAGTCATAAGCCTTTATCAGCAAGTTTAAATGATTTATTATATATGGACTATGAGTTGAAAAAATAAGGTCAATACTATTTAAATTATTTACAAAACATTTTGAAATTAGGTCACTAATAAGTTCGCACTGAGCTTCAGGAAATAAACTAAGTTCAGGTTCTTCAATATGAATGAATAATTTCTTCTGAATATCACCTAAGTTTTTCACCGGTTTAAAATCTGTCCAGTTATCTGTTTTAGATAAAAAAATTAACAGAGAACGATTAAATGCTTCTTCGAAATCAAAATGTTTAGAAAAATGCTCAGCAATAAGAGATAACGGTATAGCATTCTGTGTCCCTGAAGAACTATTTTTTAAATCAATTTCATATTCTTTATTCGAGCCTTGAATAAAGAATTTTTTATTTGATTGGACTTTTCTAACTGAAAGTTTTAATTTTAAATAATTAACATCAAGCTCCTTGAGGCTTTCAGTTGCCAAATCAAAGTCGTTATACACTTCGTGGAAATAAAATCCCAAGTAAGCCCCCGTTAGTGAAGCTCCCCTATCTGCCCAAAGTGGAATTATATTTCGAGTTTCTGAAATAAAGCTTAATTTATTGTATTGCAAGTCACTAATATGTACTAAGTCATTATCGCTCGTGCCAGTTAATTTATTTTTTGAAAAATGTAATACGTATTTTCTTCCACTAGAAAATTCTACTGAGTAGGTTATTTCTGGATTATTTTTTAGATATTGCTCAAAACCACAATTTTTAAAATAAGTGTCCATCCTGAACCTAAATGGACTTTTTGAAACCTTACTTCTTTTTAGATAGGAACGAATGTTGTGCATTTTGTAAATCCATCTAAAAAGAGCAATAGCCTTCATTAAAGTACTTTTTCCACTCCCTGATTCTCCAATCAATACTGTAATTGGTTTGATATCATCAATAAAAACATCTTTTATTGGTCCGAGATTTTTTATATGAATTGATTCTTTCATTTTTCTTTTTTTTGCAAAGTTAATTTTTTAATCTTGTTGTTGATAACTGTCGGTTTTTCAGTATGACGCCCAACGGTTTGCGGCTTGGCGTAGTGGCGGATTTTTAGCACAAAAGTTTAATAGAAGAACTGCACTTGAACCTACCACAAAACTGTCATACGAAGCACCGCACCCGCCATTACGCCAAACCGCTGTTATGCCCAGTGCTTTTTTCAGTCTATGCAAACATTGCCATTTGTCCATTGTTTACAGGTGTCATTTCTTTAATAAAACTGTCCCACAAGTCAAGTGTCAAATTGAATTGATACTTTTTATTAAGCGTTTCAAGTTCTGTTTGTAGGTCGGCTTTGCCAATTTGTTTTGATAATTCTAAAAGGTCAATTCTCATTAGAACGTCCTTTGTAAATGTCCTTTTAGCGTCTGGAAAAGTTACTGATTGTAAAAACTGAACTGTCGTGTCGGAGTTTAAAAGAATTAAAGCATAAACAGCAAATTCTATTTTGTCAAAACCTATTAAATAACAAGTGTCGTCAAGCATTACAGGCTTGTTGTCCTTTGGCAGAATAAGTGTAAAATGAAATGTCTTGTAAAGTCCTGATATGGCTACTTTGAAAGGTTTGAAAGAATAGTCGCCAATACCGAAAATTGAAAACAATGGTTTGTTGTTGTAAATACTTGATTTTCTTGCATCAAAATTTGCTTGATGTTCTGTCAAGTATTGATAAGTTTTAGGATATTCAGTTTTGATGTATTTAGTTTCCTGTCCTACTTTCTTTTGAGTAACAATCGTAAATTTTCGTGTCTGATTGATTACTGTGTTTTTAAGGTCAGAACTTTTGAGAATACCGTAAACTAAACCCTCTTCCAATTTCACTTTTTCGTTCAGTCCGTTTACATAATGTCCGTTCACTTTGTCTAACTCCATTACAGTAGAACAATCGTGTTTTAAACCTTGTCGCCAAACAAATGGACATTCACCATCAATTTCTTTTGTATGAATATATGTGTCAATGTTTGAAACAAATTTGTCGTTCAACCAACCGAATTTAAGTTGAGATTTTTGATTGTTGTAAAAATCAAATTCTAAGCAATCAAATGTCGGTTTTGAATTTAGTTTACAATAAAACAAAGCTGCTTCTACTGAAACATTAAACTCCTTTTTACTGTCAATACAATGTTTTTCAATAGCTGAAATCTTGTAACGATTTTTGTTTTGGTCAAAGACAATGTTTTTGATAACAGAATTTTTTACCAATAACAATAAATCACCTTTCATATTTTGAAAGGTTTCAATCATAGTAAGCGTAATAAATTCAGCAATGTCAAAATTGCCTTTTCCTGTCATTGCGTCTAAACCACTATGATTTTTGAAATTCGTTTTTTTAGGGAGATTGGTTGAATTTAAACTACCCAATTTTGAATTGGTTACCCAAGGTGGATTACCAATTACTAAAATATCATTCGTAGAATGCTCCTTTGCTATCGTTTTGAAGTCGTAGTCGAAAACATTACAATGAACTATCGAAATTTTTGGCTTGTGTGATTTTGGATTAGAAAGAAAGAAATCTACAATACTGAATTTAGTTTCCCAAACGTAAGGTTTATAAATTTCAACTCCGAATACATTTTTGATGTTTTTGAAATTGCGTAGAGAAGCAAGAATAAAATTCCCTTTTCCGCAGGTTGGCTCAATAACAACTTCGGGTGAAATGTTTTTTGAAGCCAAGTGTAATGTAATTTTATTAGCTAAATCTGAATTCGTTTGAAAGTCTCCATATTCTGCTCTGTCT
Source organism: uncultured Chlorobiaceae bacterium (assembly GCA_903994455.1). Classification (GTDB taxonomy): domain Bacteria; phylum Bacteroidota; class Chlorobiia; order Chlorobiales; family Chlorobiaceae; genus Chlorobium. The sequence goes on from CAJEXI010000008.1 coordinate 43,362, forward strand.
GGTTCTTCAATAATATTATGAGTAATTGAAAGAACTTCTTTGAGAGTTTCCAATTCTTCATCATTATCAAAAAAATGTATGATGCCGAAGGCATCATACATTTTTTGATTTGCCTTTTCAAAAGATGTAATCTTTTTCAGATTGTCATTCAAGAAATCTGAAACCTGATGAGTAATATTTGCTTCAAATACTTTCATTATTCAGGTTTGTTATAACTTATAATTTTGTCAATGCCTGGTATGTCATTCTTCAAATCTCTTATTCTTGCATATTGCAATCTCCATTGCAGTGCATTGGAAATTGTTAAATATCCAATAGGAATTTCAGTTGTTAAAATGATTTCGGTGATTTGTTTTAAAGCTATTTCGTCTGCTGGTAATTTTATTCCTTCAAGAAAGGCAATAATATCAGCTTCGTTTGCTCCAACTTTCTTCATCTCATTTAAAATACTCGTTGTCGTAAAATCGGCTGTTCGTTCTTTTGAAACAAATGAACAACTAACAAAATTTAATATTGAAGTTTGACTTTCTGGGTCGTCAGTTTTGTCGTAAACAAATACTAAGAGGTTATATCCAAGTCCAAATATTTTTTGTTTTGCATCTCTAAAAGGACAAGATGATTGTGGTTGTTTGTTAGATGTAACTTTTATATCGGTTAATATGTCTTCCGAAGGCAAGTCTATTCCTTTTGCAGAAGAGCCAACAGTAACATCATATTTTGATTTTAAATGTGCTTGAAACTTTTGTTCAATTAGTGTTCCAACGGCTTTTCCATCAGTAACTCCATATAATTCTTTATGCTGAAATTTTGACTGTTCAACACAAAATAATTGAGCTTCTTTTATTAGAATTTCCTTTGTTAATTTTTCCTGCATCTTGTCTTAAATATTTGTTGCTAAGTTAATGTTTTTAGAATTTAAATCTGTTCTGTTTGGTCGTCAAGTTTTACACAAAAGCTTGATGTCAAGCTGTAATGTTCGTCTGTTGCACTGTCGTCATAGCATTGGGCATAACTCCTTTATATATGCACCATATCACTCTCAAAGGTGTATAAAGCCAGCTATTCTGGCATCCTTTATACACTTTTAAGGTGCATAATATTTTTTACAAATTATCAAAGGGGATGGAAATTTTTAGTAAACTCTGTTTGCATACGTGGGTATAGATTTCTGTCGTCTTACTACTCTTATGCCCTAAGAGCTCTTGTATGTATCGAAGATCAGTTCCCGCTTCCAGTAAATGTGTTGCATAAGAGTGCCGCAACCAATGAAGCGTTACTGGTTTTTTTATTTTTGCATGATCGAGTGCATGTTTTAACACTTTTTGCAAGCTGGTTTCGCTGTACTGTGTACCAGGTTCCTGACCCTCAAACGACCAAATCCTGGGGCGATATATTTTATAGTATTCCCGCAACATTACAATCACTTTATCCGATATGGGAATTACTCTATCTTTTTTTCCTTTTGCATTGATTATTTTCAATAAATACCTTTTCGCATCAACATTCTCAGGTTTGAGATTCAACAACTCTCCCCGTCGAAGAACACAGGCATAAATCAAGCTCAACATCGTACGGTGTTTGAGGTTCTGTGATGCCTGAAGTATAGCTGCAACGTCCTCCTTGCTCAGCACGTTGGGCAGCTTATGTTCTGGTCTTGGCCGCTCGATCTGTTCTGTTATGAGCTTTGACCCTTGAATTGTTTTGAAAAACAATCTTGCTGCGTTAACGGTCTGGTTTTGATATGATTGACTTAACTTCTTCGGTAGCATAAACTGGTGAACGAATCGCACCATATCATCGTTGGTCGCGTCGGTACTCCTTTTGGGTTTAATAAACCTCAAAAAAGTGGTAATGGATTGTATAGAGGTCTTTATCGTAGATTCGCTGTATCGCTTGTGCTCCATCCACTGTTTGAAGGCGGCAATTTCATCATGGTTGACTTTGTCCAACAACGGCAAATCGGTAATAACTTCGTTTGCTGCGTAGTTCAATGTCGGATTTTGCGGTAGCGCAATTACGGTTTTTATATTTGTGATACGCTGACCAAAGTAATTTTTTAACAAGTCGATATTTTTGCTGTAGTTCGGTATGCCCCAGCAAAATTTATTGCTGTTCCACCTCACATAATTGAAGGTATGAATGAACTGTATATCCGTCTCATTCTTAGGCATTGTAACGGTAATTTGTTTCGGGGATATTTCGATAGCGATTCCGTTGTGTTGCGTAACGTTTTGTAGCTCTGTTTTGGCCGCAGTTTTCACTTCAGATTGCGCCTTTACCGAAGATGCTTGCGCCGGTGGTTCATTGGTAGCTTCTGTTAGCTCTTCGGTATCTGACATGTTTGCTGAACCTGCAGTGTCTGGCACGACTATATCCGGAAATAGCTTCTTAAATTTGCCAAAAGCTTCCTCGGGGAACGGGATATGCCATGCTCTGAGTGACTTGCTCCAGACAGCGCCGTCAATATGCCTTATCTTATTTATAATGAAATCATTATAGGTGAACACGAGTTTCAGCCTATCCTCGCCTTTGTGATTTATTTTGCTGGTCTGAATCATAGTTTTTTACAACTCCTTCCAACGAAAAAGAACCCGTTCAATACAGCGTCGCTTATTTAGTCACTGTACAGTGTGAACGGCTCCAACTTTTCAAGCTATAAAGTACAAATATATTTCAAAAATATTTATCTCAATCTTTTGCTTATTTAGGCTCAGGTGGGCACCAACTCACGATCCGTTTCACCTATTATGTACGAAAGTTTCCTGCACAGAAATCGGGAGGTGCACCGACTCCCCTGTTTCCGCTCCTTACGCCCCCGACAGTACCGGTAATACCAGCCGGAATCCCCGGAAATCGTTGACCGCTTTGTAAACCACAAAAGAGCGCTGCGATGAGCGGAATTCAACCACCACCCGAGAGCGATGCTGCCTGCCAGTGTTGCAGAGAGTTTCTGGAGTTTTTTTTGGAGCAATGGCAATGGCATCAAAAGATGTAACAGGCAGAGTCTGTTGATTCTTTTGCAAACCAACCGACATCTCAAAAGATTGGTCAGACGGCATCTGACAAATCTTTTGAGATGCCAGATAAAACATTCTGCACTACTTGAGGTTAGTCGAAGAGATACCCTTTAACCCAAGGGTTTTGAGTTCTTTTGAGAGCCGATTAATCAGGCCTTTGCCATAGAGTTCAGATCGTTCGGCTCCACCCCCCTCAAACTCGACAATGTACCATCCGAAAAGCCAGTTCCGGATCACAAGGGAGGTATCAACAGATCGAGCGGCTCTCTGCTGCAACTCAAGGTGGGTCTCTTTGAAAAGGGCAAGTAACTGTTGGTAGTTCATAGGGTTCTCGATTTACCAATCTACGTTCAAATACTTTTTGAGCTGCCCAGGATTCAGAACATCATAAGCGATAATTCCCCTTTCTGCAACGGTATAATGTTTTTGCCGTCCACTGGCAGTTGTTAAGTAATGCTTAATAACTGAAGCTTCTTCAAGCTCATTATCGTCGAAAATACGCTTCAAATGCTGGTTGATGGCGGGAATGGAGACATCGTACAGCGTTGCCATTATTTTCTGCGTCAGCCAGATATTTTCATCCTCATAGCGCATTTCAACGCTGGTTTCCGACTTGCCGACAGCCGCGACAAAGGTCAGATATTCAGCCGCCGAAGAGCGGACGATAGAGACCTCTTTACCTGTTTTTTTTCTCCCATTCACGCCTTCCCCTTCGTGTCTGTCAAAAGGGGTGCCATCGGTTCAGCCTTGAGCGCCTGCTGCATCCCGTCGCCAAGGGAGTGTTTTTTATCCTCGACATCCCCCCCCAAAACACTCAAGCTCCGAAGTGATGAATTTCGTACAGATGTCGCGCACGGAGAAAAATTTTTTATTTATTTGAAAGCTGCAAGAGTTTATGGGAGCCTTTGGGTAAAATAACTCTTTTTGCGAAAAGGAAATATACGATTACCGAAAAACACGGCAATGACAAGCTATGATTCTATTGCACTGCATCACCTATTTCCTGGACTGATGCAATTTAACCACTGAAGTCGCAGCTTTCTGCTTGCTCTGGTTTTGCTCCTCTTCAATTGCTTGTACTTTCTCATCATCCAGTGTACCAAGTAATAGTTCATGTGTTGCCAAACTGGTGCCCTTGCTGAACCATAAAATCGCGTGAAGTAGTTCTTCCATCCCCTCAGTATCGGGTTGAACTGTACTGATAAATCAGCAAGTTCCAGACTGTTCCTGAACTGTAGCTTCCATTTGGAGATGATACATATATCACTCTCTATTAAGCAAATACAAGATTCGAACACTCCCTTCATCCTCTTGTCATCTCAATGGTTTTCGGCAGATATCAGGAGATATGCGCTTTCTATCCACCGGATTGTGTGTACAGGAAAGCTGAAAAAAAGAAGTTTGCACTGTTTGAAACGAAAAAATAGCTGACCATAGATAAAATAAAGACATACCAAAATTCACGGACACATTTTGAACTTCAGAAGCAGCAAGGCTTCTTCAACAGGTCATCATTGCCATTCATAACGCATCTGCCATCAACCTCTGCTCATGATTATCCGCTGCGCCAACTGATGGAAATATTGCGGTGACCAGATTTTCAAGGCATCAGCATTACCCACAAACCGCGATACATCGCTCTTGGCCAATGTCACATCGAGGGAGTCGATTCTCTCTTTCAACTGCTGGCGAAAATCCTGTTCAGAGAGCTGAGACTCTATCAAATGACCGCTCTGTTGAGCTCGGCTGACAAAATGGGACAAATTAAGCTGAACCCCTTTCCTGACATACCATTCGAAATCGTACCAGTCCCGCCCTTTTACACGGCTCTTCCAGTTTCTGAACAACAACGCATGCATTTTTCCGGCAAACAAATCAGGCAAACCAAAACACTTGACATAAAATGAGAATGGCTCAAGCAGGAGTTTTTCTTCAGTTGAAAATCCCAATGGCGGGAGCATATCAACCTCAAACTTGATTTTAACCGTTTTTTCACCGTGCACGGCAAGACTGAACAGCCGCGTATCACTCTTCAAAAACGCCGACTCAATCCCTGTCCGGACTGTTTTCTTTTTCGAAGAAATCTCAACATCAAGACCCAGTGAGAGAAATTCAGCTATGACTGCCCCGAAATACGGCTCCAGAGAAAAATCGGCATCAGACGTCAGCAATGAAAAATCAAGATCCTCTGAAAACCTTGGCAACCCATAAAATATCCTGAGACAGGTGCCCCCGTAAAAAGCTGCCCGGTCAAAAAATCCGCCACGATACAAACCGGCAAGTGCAACCTCCTGCATCACCTCCCTCAGTCCGTTGACTCTCCCTTCGACTGTGGTCGTATCATATTTCTCAAGCATCTGGCCGAGCACACTCATTTCACATCTCCTTTCATCGAGTTGACAAGCTCCAGCAATGCCCGCAGCATTCTTTCTTTCATTCCAGGCATGATACAGGCCTCTATCACCTTCGAGTCAAGGCGGGTGATACTCTCTTCATCGAGGCGCAGGTCATCGAACAGCAGTTCCCGCAATGCACGTTGTGATGCGATATTCAGGTTCCGGGTAAACACAAGCTTGTCACACAAGGCCTTCTCTGGAGAGGCCATCAAAAAACCTGTTTTATCGGTATTCTCGACACGATCAATTCCGACTGGATAAAAATCAAGCGGAGAATGCGTATAGGAAAACCGGCCTATCGGAATATCGTACACCTTCCCGCGCCTGGTGGTCATTGAAGTCACCTCAACCACTCGCTCGGGAATAATCCCGTAATGGTACAGCGCATAATCCATCGAAACATAGGATGGCCCATAGAGGAGATTTGCCACAAGCGGTGTGGAAATGGGAATCGTTGTCCGTTCAGGTGAAACGGCATAAAGCCCCTTCTTGATGGATACAAGCCACCCTTCATCAATCAAGCGGACAATTTTATCGTTCGGAGAGCGGTACTCTTTGAGCATGGAGAGGAGTGCTCCGTGCGTCAGAGGCACACCACCCAGTAAACTGAGCTTCTTTTCAAGTTGCATGATGTCATCATTTTGCATAGATAATCGATTATTAGTCGATTATCTATGCAAAATATGGCTTTCTATGGACAAAACAAGCCTGCCTGAAACATAAATGGTTTGTCAACTTTTGTGATTTCAGTCACCCACTGCACCGGCAACATCATGAAGGGATAGATCGTATAACTGATCAGCATTCCCTCATAAATCTTCTGCCCGCTGATGCAATGGTTGTAACGAGCTTTCGTGATGGTCAAGGCTTGATCGCGGTTGGTTTCGGCCATTTTGAGGTTGGAGCGCAACCGGCCACCCTGAAAGATCGGGAGTGTCACCTGTGGGGTGAAGCTCCAGACACCACTCGACCCGGTCACGAAGAGATCCAACAAGCTGGTGCTGGCGGAACCGGTAAGTCCTATGCTGGGGAAAAATGAAGCTCTTGCTCGCCCGAAACACAAGGCGAATTACGGTGCAACTCAAGGTTGGTCTCTTTGAAAAGGGCAAGTAACTGTTTATAATTCATAGGGTTCTCGATTTACCAATTTGAGTTCAAATACTTTTTGAGCTGCCCAGGATTCAGAACATCATAAGCGATAATTCCCCTTTCTGCAAAAGTATAATGTTTTTGCCGTCCACTGGCAGTTGTTAAGTAATGCTTAAAAACTGAGGCTTCTTCATTCAAGCTCGTTATCGTCGATAATACGCTTCAGATGCTGGTTGATGGCGGGAACAGAGACATCGTACAGAGTTGTCATCATTTTCTGCGTCAGCCAGATGTTTTCATACTCATAGCGCATTTCAACACTGGTTTCCGATTTGCCTTCGTTGTTCGTTTTCAATCGTGATTTATTTGCTCATTTTTCTTCTGTTTTGTTTTTACTATCCGGCAATAACCGGCAAATCACAATTGTTCTAAACAGTTGATTAACAATCTGTTCTTATATTTTTACGCTGCTATCCGGCAAAGTCCGGCAATCATCAATTTGTTGAAACCAATGGACTATCCGGCAGTATCCGGCAAAGTCCTTTGTTGACATTTTTTCTTAACTTATTGTATTTCAATGACTTTCAATCAGACATCTGTACTATCCGGCAATATCCGGCAATTTTTTATTCGTTTTTAAATACTTTGTTTGAGGTCCATCTCCAATTTTTTTGACCCACCCGCCTTCGGTTAGTTTTTGAAGGTCTGTTCTTGCAGTCCGTTCTTTAATTTCTCCCATAAAAAACTCCATATAATCTTCACTAGAATAAGCGTTTTCTGGATTCATTTCGGAAAAAAAATGAACCATACGGCCGTTGATTTTTATTTCTTCTTTTATGCCAAATAAAGTAAGTTTTGTATATCCACTTTGAAATGTCCATTCAGGAGATTTTAGTCTTAATTCATCAAACTGCTTTTTAATGAGTGAAAGTCCACGTCCTAACTTCTCCATTTTCCCTCTAAGGAAAAACATATGAGCCACAGTGGGGTTTCTCAAAACTGAATGGTGGGATTCAATTATATTTTTCTTGGTAATAATATCAGATGGGATTTCACCCGAGTTAATTATTTCGATTTTATCTTTATAAATATTGATTGTTATTTCTCCAGACATATCGCCATAGTCACGATGCACCATCGCATTTACAATAGCTTCATCTAAGGCTGCAAACGGATATTTTTCACGGTCAGTTCTTAAAGGACTATCTTGATAAAATTCACTTACAATTGGATTGTTTTTCTTAAAGTAATCCATCACTCTTTTGAAAGAAACAAAAAGATTATCCTCAATTATTTCAATATCGCTGAAGTTATCGCCAGTAACACCCTCGGGCATATTAGTAATACGTATTCTACATTGAGTAAAAAACTTTGTTGGTTCATTTCCATAAAGAATTACTGCTCCGTTTTTCACTGCTGTATAATCAATCAATTGAAAATAACTCAAAAAATCTTTCGGGCTCTTGGGTAGTGATTTAGTCTTTCCAAGCTTATTGGCCGCAACGATTGTGGCAGATATTTCATTTTCACTTAAATCATTGTATTTCGCATCAACGGTTGTAAGCTTTTCCCAACTTGAAGTATATTGATTCGATGACCTTAAAATTAAACTCACATCATCTGGACTAGCTTCTAAAGTTTGACGACCTTTTCTAATGAAATATTTATTCTGATAAGAATATGGATGTCTTGACCCTTTTAATACATTCACTAAAACAATAGATTTTTCATTTACAGTTTCTAATTGCACATAAACCAAGGGTTGAGGAAAAATATTCTCTAAAGCATTTTGTTTTAGCTCATTTACCTTTTGTTCTGTAATATCTTGCAAACCAATAAGTTCTTTTTCGTTATGTCCTACAATAATCCAACCGCCTTCTGTATTTAAAAAAGCACAAATGGTTTTCAAAATAGCTTCGACATTCCATCCAGCTTTAAAGTCAAGCGAATTATGCTCTTGTTGGTTGATAAGTTCTTTTATAAATGTTATTGCGCTCATATCCCTGTTCCTTTTGATTTATCAATTAATTTTTGAATGCGTTCTTGATATTTAAACTGGCTTTCAAGATGCATCTTGATATCATCATAACTAATATAAGGTTGAACCCAATTCCCAGTTCGTTTAGAAGCTGACCATTCTTTGTCTTTTATAGCATCGTTGTACATTCTAATACATCTTGTGTCCATCACACCATTATCTTCAAAAGAGATCTTATCGAAATCAATCTTTTTTGAAGTCATATCTTCAATAACAAAAGAATCTTTAAATAATGCTCTTGTAAACTCTACCCGATAATCAGCAAGAACAAATCGTGGAATATTTCTACCAAAGGCTGTTTCAAATTCGAAATGTGTAATTGATTTACCAGCTTTGTCTAACACCCCAGAGCCATAATCAGGTCTGATAAAGCCAACAAATACGTCGCATTCTTCAACACCATCGGTACAGTTTTTTAAATTCGATTGTAAACTATCCAACAAAATAGTGCCCTTGTGCGACATCAATACATCGTATCCATAACTATCCAACAAATCATAAATTTGTTTTAGTTGGTACTCGAAATTGTAAACTGTTGAAGCTACAAATACTCTAATATGATTTCTTTTTGCTATCATAATTTAGCTTTAACTTTAATTTCTATTTTCACAGGTATATTTTTTATCGGTCATTTTACAATGAGACATAACGGTTGACGCTATGGCAAGTGCGCGATTAGATTGCTGCTCAACTGTCAGCCAGCACAAATGTATGTAAAGATTTCAAATGTTTCAACGAACACGCATACCCGCATTTGCTATAGCGTTGGTTGTGGCTAGTTGTTTTTTACTTGACAGTAATTTCCAATCTTCTTCCTAAACCGGTCTCGATTATTTTACTCAATGTTGCAAGCTCAATATCTGAACGGTCATTCTCAATTCGCGATATGTATGTTCTAGATGTTCCACTTATCAATGCCAATTCTTGTTGAGTCATTCCTGCTTTTTTTCTACCTTCACGAACTAACCGCCCAATTTTTATCATCAAATCCGATTTTTCTGGCTGACTGTATTTTAACAATACGTCAGCACCAATTTCAAATGGAACATTTTGCTTTTCCAAATTTCTCAGAGTCATGGATTGCTCTACATTTGACCACGACAAGGTGTTTCCAACAAGTTCGACCTTTTCAAATTCAGTCTGATTGTAAAGAATAAATGCTGGTGTATTCTTGTCGACTCCAATATCGCCGAAAAGTTTTCGAAAATCAATTATTCTGGATTCTCCATTGTTGAAAACCACAGAAATTGCTAAATCTTTAATCCAATTGATTTTTAAAATCCTTGGTATTTTGATATTATGTCTCATTTTAATTGCGGATTAAGTTCATAAAACACTCCCAATGCCCAATCTGAATTACCTGACAACCAATCGAAAACCAACTTTAATTGTCTGTTCGGTAAATCACCTGCATAAATCACTCCATCTTCAATCTGAATTAATACCTCAAATTCGTTATCCTGTGCGTGAATATGTGGTGGTCGATGATCCCCGTTGTATACACAGATTTTATTCCGTTAATGATGTCGATTGTTGGCATTGGCAATTTTTCTTCAAAAGTATCTAATTAGATACCTTTTTCAAAGAATTTTCTGAACGAATTTGTTTTTCAACAATTAGCCACAACTTGCTTATATGCGCTACTCTACTGCGCCTTACACGACATATTCGATGAATAAGCGCAACAAAGAAGCGTCTTACTGATAGAGCGTTTATTACAAACCAAGTGCTCTTTGCGGATTTTAATAGGAAAAAATTGAATTTCGCCATACAAAATAATCCATGGCTAACTCATTTTACAAAAAATAAATATACTACTCATCGCCCCGCTCCTTCGGCTTCTGCAGAAACTCGATCTCCTTGACCATGCGGTCAAAGTCGCTCTCAAAGAGCCGATCCTGCACGATCCGGTATTTCTCGAATTCGCTTTCGGCGTGTGCTCTGGCAATTTCTGCTGTCACTTTGCCGGGATCCTGAAGAATTTCACGATCGGTCGCTGCGATGAAGCGATTAAGGCGGGTTTCCCAGTCCTGCATGGTCATGGTCATCTTGCGCAGCGCCATGTCCTCGGCAACATCCAGGTATGCCGAAACCAACCGTGCAAGTTGCGCCATTTCGTGTTCAGTCAGGTAATTCTTTGCAACCACAACGTCGAACTTCTGGATCTTTCCTCCGGGAGCATCCTTCCATGAGATAAGCCCCATATTCTGTTTTTCGGCATCGGCCCGGTTATAGATGACCTCCACTGCGGTCTCTGCATGTATTGCCCAATGCAGTTTGTTCTGCACTGTGGCAAAAAACGCTTGGTAGCCTGGGCCGTCACATCGTAATCGATGGAGGTTGCATAGATGTCGGTGACCTTCTGGTAGAACTTGCGTTCGGAGAGACGAATCTCCCGAATGCGCTGCAACTGCTCTTCAAAATACTGGTCGGTAAGGATGGAGCCACCGCTTTTCAGGCGTCCGTCATCCATAGCATAGCCCTTGATGGTGAACTCCTCTATGATAGTGGTCGCCCATTTGCGGAACTGCACTGCACGTTCGGAGTTTACTTTGTAACCAACGGCAATGACAGCGGCAAGACTGTAGTGTTTGGTGTTGTAGCTTTTTCCGTCAGCGGCAGTTATTCGAAAATTTCGAATAACTGATTCCTCCTGTAATTCGCTGTCTGAAAAAACTTTTTTCAGGTGATAGTTGATGGTATGAGTCGCCACGTCATAGAGAACCCCCATCATCTTCTGGGTAAGCCAGATATTCTCATCGGCATAAACCGCATCGATGCCGCCAGTGCCGCTGGCAGCGATAAAGGTCAGATACTCAGCCGCTGAGGAGCGGACGATAGAGACCTCCTTTCCTGATTTTTTTCTCCCGCTCATACTTTCACCCTCTTGTCTATCAAATGGCAAGCCATCAGTTCGGCCTTAAGCGCCTGCTGTACCGCGTCGCCAAGGGAGTGTTTGTTATCCTCGACATGACGCACGGTGAGAGTTTTTTTATCCATTCGAAAGCGGCAAGGGTTATGGGAGTTTTTAGGTAGAATAACTCGTTTTGCAAAAAGGAAATATACGATTAAAGCCAAAGCATGTGTATAAATTGTTGCTCAACAGCATGTCATCACAAATATATGTTACGATCTCAATTGTTTCAACTTTTACACAAACCTGCATTTGCTATAGCGATTATTAGCTTTAGTGCTATAACCCTTGAATAACCTACTTCCCCGGCAATTTTTTATACCGCATGTTAGCCGTAGGTATTCTTTCAGTCAAAAATATTTTCTTAATTCGTCAGTTTGAAATAGTAAGTTCATTTCACAAATTGCTTTTGTTGGTTCGTCCACATCAAACTGTCCCAAACTTTCTGAATTATTGATGGCAGTTTTTAAAAATCGCTTCAGTTTTATATAGATATCATTGTCTTGTTTTGTGAAATATTTTTGAGTCTTCTCGTAATCCTTGAGATACTTTTTAAGCTCATTTTCTGCTTTAGCGCAAGTGTCAAAAAGTTTGGAGGTTTTTTCAAAGTGCAGTATGAACCAAAACTCCAGGCACGGATTGTTAATAATTAAAATGACGTTTTTGTATTCTCGTTTAATAGTTTTTCTGAATTCTATAAAAACCTGAAGCGCTGATTTCTTTCCTTTAGGAGTCTCTCTTGATTCTTTAATAATTGTATCTAAATCAATAATCCAAAAGACTTTCAAATATTCACGTTCCGATAAATCTACAACTAATTTGAATTGCTCTTCAATACTTTTCCTTTGGGGTATCTTAGGCTCAATGTTTAATCTCAATTGTCGCTCATTGCGTTTCAGCATCTGCAAATACCAAATTTCAGTTTCTCCATCTACAACAAATGCAAATGTGGGAGGAACCTGACTTATAATCTTCCTTGATTTTCTCATATCTCCAAATCAATGAAGTTATCACCTAAATTCGGCGTTGCCTTTAATTTTCCGTTTTTATAGGCGTTTAAAATGTTTGTTGTATTTCTTACTATTGAACTGTCGAAATCAGCTAAGGAATATAATTCGGTTGAGCAGTTTTCATTTTTATCTGTAAACCAAATCGCATCGTTTCTAAAAACATCTTTATTGTCGAAAATTTCTCTGTTGTGAGTAGTAGCAATGAGTTGAGACTTATCTGTATTCAGCAAGAATGAAAGTATAAAATGCATATAAAGGTCAGGATGTAGTGATGATTCTAATTCATCAATAGGAAAAGCTGTCGAATTTTTAATTAAGAGTGCGAGTAATCCTGCAAAACCGTAAAACCTTCTGGTTCCTTGTGATTCCATTTCAATCGGCAATGTATACTTAGTTTGATTAACGGTGTGTTCAAACTCGATATTTACCGATGTTACCTTCCCCTTTTCTTCCAGTTTTTTTATCTCATCAGGAGAATCCTTAAGTTGTCCCTTTAAGAAATGAATAAGGCCATCAGGTATTTCTTTTTCTTCTTCCTGAATTACTATATCCGTAATGTGGAAATCAGCTTTCTTTAGTACGTTTATTACATCCAGTTTCGATAACTCACTTTTTTCAATCTTTGAAGTAACAAATCCTTCTAATTGTGTTCTTGTGTCAATCAAAGGATGTAAATAGTTTTTAAACCATTCGACGACTACTTTAAGTTCTTTGATGTCAACATTGGTTTTTAAAAATCCACCCAATACAGTATTATTCCAAAGTGTATTAGCTTCTAAATTTTTTTCAATGGTCTTGTCGATTTTAATCTTACTCCCAAACTTAATTTCGGCGAACTGATTATTTATGTCTGTATTTCGCTTAAATACATTCGCTTTATTTGGATTGTAATAGTTTAGAACCTCATTAACGATAGCTTTTTTGAAGAACTCTACTTCATAATAATATTTAGTATCATTTGCCAAGAACTCAATACTCATTATCGAATTTTGTTCAGGTGTTTCAGAATCAAATAAAAATGGCTGAAAATATAGCTCATCAGTTTTTTTTGTTTCTGGTTCAAGAACAATATCCCTTAGAAACTCAAGTGCTTTAAGAATAGTCGTTTTTCCTGAGGCATTGGCACCGTAGATCAGGATTATCTTTAAAAGCCGCAATCCATTTGTATTAATAACGTAGCTATTTTCAAGATGCTCTGATTTGTCAGCTTCAAAGGTCAATGTTTGTTTGTCCTTGATTGACCCAAAGTTTTGCACACTGAAATTAATTATCATCTTTCTTTCTGTTTATGTAAATTAACTACAAATATAGACGATAAAATATGATGATGCAAGCATTTTAGAGTGTTTATTGTAATCTGATTACAATAAGAAGGCGAAAAGTTGGTATTTAGATTGGTTTTTAGCTCCTTCTGCTTGAACTCCAGATAAGCCATTCGGATAGCACTGACCCGTTTTCCGAAATAGCCGAGCACAGAGTCTGAATCCTGCCACTCATACACTTTCCTGCCCTTGAACGCTGCATGGCCGCTCCATGGGTAGTGCTCCGGCTCAATGCGAGCTCTTGTCTTTGATTTCTGGCGGTTGGAGGCTTTCTGTTCGTTCGTTAGTGGGCGGTTTTTGAAACCTTTTTCATTGATCTGACCTGTCATGCCGCACCATTCAATACTTTCTTCCTGACCGATATTGGCGCTGTCTCCATACAGTATTTGACCGGCATCGTCTTTATCAATCAAAGTTTCAAGTTCTTGAGAGTGGTGCAATAACATCTTCCAGAATAAAGGTTTCACGAAAATTCCAGATGGTCTTGCTATCAGGTACTCTATCACTTGATTTCAGACCGAGAAAGCGTTTGAAGGTGAGTCTGTCAGTGATCTGATATTCCATCTGATCATCAGAGAGGTTAATCAACTTTGAGGTCTATTCAGCTTTCCATGCCACCCCACCATTCGTCAAGGATATCGTCGAACAAACGAGCGGTCATGCCCTCCAGCTCCTGGTCTCCATGTCCCCCATCGATAATCGGCTGACTTCCGGAAACCTGCAGCAGCTCTCTGCCCATGCAGGTAGCTTAGAGGCTCCAAAGGGGTGTCTCTCCGGTAAAACGACAATTCCGGAATAGCATTCACCACCAAAAATATTATGATTGGCGATTTTATGGGTGACAAAATTGCTATTTTGGTTAAAACGTTAAGTCTGACAGGCTGCCAGAGACAAAACACCGAATAATCAGTAGCCGAACCGACGTGGAACACCAGGCGTACCTGGACTCGAAATTTGGAAGAGTCAACTGAACACGTCCATTACATTTTATAAAGCATTTGACAGTGAATCATCAGGAAAGTTCTGTAAAACACTACCGATCCAGTCGTCAGAGAAAACGGCTCCTGGAATTGCTCTGCTCGACAGAAATCCATCCCACCGCATCATGGCTCTATGACCATTTGAAAAAGGAGTTTCCCAATCTGAGCCTTGGAACCATCTATAGAAACCTCTCAATTCTCATAGACCAGGGCATCGTTAAAAAAATCAGTGCCAGCAGCACTTTCGACCGTTTCGAGGCAAAAACAACCCCGCACCACCATTTGATCTGCACTAAATGCAGAAAAATCATCGATTTTGAGGAAAAAGTTTTTCCTGCAATCAACGAAGAAATCAGACGTTCAACAGACTTCGATATCGAAGGTTACCGGATAGATTTTTTCGGAATCTGCCGGGAATGCCAGAAAAAACAATATAAATCCTATTGAAATGGCCTGATTTTTTTTAAAATTCCTTAATAATAATCATTCCGATTACGAATAAAGAGCACAAAAAGTCGCGACACGACAAGAACCAAGGCTTATAAGGAAGTAGAGGATAGACGTTCACATCAATCGAGAAGGAGAAACATTATGAGCGAACAAAGCAAATGCCCCGTTACAGGCAGAACAGATGGTCATCCTGACATGGGAAGCGGACGGTCGAACCGCGACTGGTGGCCGAACCAGCTTAATATCGACATGCTTCATCAGCATTCTTCCCTGAGCAATCCTTTGGATGCAGCTTTCAACTATGCAGAAGCCTTTAAAACGCTTGACCTGGCAGCCGTGAAAAAAGACCTCAAAGTGCTGATGACCGATTCGCAGGAGTGGTGGCCAGCCGACTATGGTCACTACGGCGGACTCTTTATCCGCATGGCGTGGCACAGCGCAGGGACCTATCGGACCAGCGACGGCCGAGGAGGAGGAGGCACTGGCAATCAGCGCTTTGCACCGCTCAACAGTTGGCCCGACAATGCTAACCTCGACAAGGCGCGGCGGCTGCTCTGGCCGATCAAACAGAAGTATGGAGAGAAACTCTCCTGGGCCGACCTCATGATCCTAACGGGAAATTGCGCGCTGGAGTCGATGGGCTTCAAAACCTTCGGATTCGGCGGAGGACGCGTGGACATCTGGGAACCAGAAGAGGATATTTACTGGGGCAAAGAGGTCGAGTGGCTCGGCAACAATCGCTATGCCGGGAAACGAGATCTTGAAAACCCCTTGGCTGCAGTGCAGATGGGGCTTATCTACGTCAATCCCGAAGGACCGGACGGCAACCCGGACCCTGTTGCTGCGGGCAGGGACATTCGCGAAACCTTTGCGCGTATGGCCATGAACGACGAGGAGACCGTCGCACTCGTGGCTGGTGGACACACCTTCGGCAAATGCCACGGCGTCGGCGATCCGAAGCTGATGGGGCCCGAACCCGAAGCCGCCCCTATCGAGGAACAAGGCCTTGGCTGGAAAAGCGGTTACGGTAGCGGCAAGGGGGATGAAACCATGACCAGCGGTCTGGAAGGCGCATGGACACCCGACCCGATCCATTGGGACATGGGCTATCTTGGCATGCTTTTCAAATACGAGTGGGAGCTGACCAAGAGCCCTGCTGGAGCCTGGCAGTGGAAGCCGAAAAATGTGGCCGAAGAGGATCTCGCTCCGGCAGCCCACGATATGTCAAAACGTGTGCCGACCATGATGTCCACAGCCGACCTGGCCATGCGCATGGATCCGATCTACGAGCCGATTGCACGGCGGTACTATGAACATCCCGACCAATTCGCAGACGCTTTCGCACGAGCCTGGTTTAAGCTGACGCATCGCGATATGGGTCCAAAATCGCGCTATCTTGGCACTGAGGTACCGGATGAGGATCTGATCTGGCAAGATCCGGTACCGCCAGTCGATCATGAGCTGATCAGTGCCGAAGAGATCGCCGAGCTTAAGAAGAGGCTTGTTTCTTCAGGCCTGACGATCCCGGAACTGGTCTCCACTGCTTGGACTGCGGCCTCGACCTTCCGCAGCTCGGACAAACGCGGCGGAGCCAACGGCGCACGCATCCGGCTTGCCCCGCAAAAAGACTGGGAGGTCAACCAGCCAGAGCAATTGCAACGGGTGCTGAACAAACTTGAGGAAATCCATGATGCATTCAACGGCGAGCTGTCTGGCGGAAAAAGGGTTTCCATTGCCGACATGATCGTACTGGGCGGATGCGCAGCCATCGAAGAGGCCGCCAAACGTGCAGGCAGCGACGTGACCGTCCCCTTTACACCGGGACGCACGGATGCCTCACAGGAGCAGACCGACGTGGAGTCATTTGCCGTTCTCGAGCCAAGAGCAGACGGGTTCCGCAACTACCTTAAACAAACATACAGCGTGCCTGTCGAAGAGATGCTGGTTGACCGCTCGCAGTTGCTGACGATCACAGCTCCGGAAATGACCGTACTACTGGGCGGCCTGCGTGTGTTGAACGTCAATTTCGAACAGTCACAGCATGGCGTCTTTACCAAGCGACCGGAAACGCTTACCAATGACTTCTTCGTCAATCTGCTCGACATGGGTACAGAGTGGAAAGCGGTATCGGAAAAGCACGACGTATTCGAGGGTCGTGATCGCAAAACCGGTGAACCCAGATGGACCGCCACCGGCGCTGATCTGATTTTCGGATCAAACTCAAGGCTCCGCGCCATCGCGGAGGTCTATGGAAGCAATGACGCCCAAGAAAAGTTCGTGCACGACTTTATCGCTGCATGGAACAAGGTCATGAACCTCGACCGCTTCGAACTCCTCTGAGCTTCACCTGCCAAAAAAGCCCAGCAGGCATGGATAGATAACCACTTTCCTCAGCCTGCCGGGCTTTTTCTTATTGATTTATTACTTCAATGAACTTGATATGAGCCCGTAAACCCTTATCAATTGGGTCAAGAAATTTGAAATCGGTCGTGGTCTGACAATGACTTCGGCGGCTGTCTGTCCGTGAACAGCATATGAGAGCAGATGGTAGAATAACTCGTTTTGCAAAAAGGAAATATACTATTACAGCAAAAGAACGGCAAGAACAATAAAGCACTGTGATTCTATTGCACAGCCTCCCCCTCCCCTATTTCCGCTCCTCGTGAGCCCTGCTGTACCGGCAATGCGAAGCGAAACCCCCAGAAATCGTTGACAGCTTTGGGAACTAAACGAGCACTTCGATTAGCGGAATTCAACTGAATAATCTGCCGCTCAAGCTCTCTGGCACCCCAACTGTTTTCACGGGCTTCAATTTCATAGAACCGACGCTCATCAGCATTCGAAATGGTCAGCAAAGCAACGTAATGCGACCACCCGAGAGCAAAGCTGCCTGCCAATGTTGCAGAGAAAATACGCTTCAGATGCTGGTTTATGGCAGGAACGGAGACATCGTACAGCGTTGCCATCATTTTCTGCGTCAGCCAGATATTTTCCTCCTCATAGCGCATTTCAACGCTGGTTTCCGACTTGCCGACAGCCGCGATAAAGGTCAGATATTCAGCCGCTGAGGAGCGGACGATAGAGACCTCCTTATGATGATTGATCATAGATAAGCATCTAAGTCAGGGGCGTTGTACAATCAAAAATGATGACGGCACTCACGTATTATGCAGTTGTGGAAAAGCAGGGCCAGTCATGGGAGGATTAGTCATCAACCCCTTTTTGCAGAATAATAATCTTTTCTTTTGTCTTCTGCCATGCATCCCCCGGTATTAAATGGTGCGAGAGAATCCAGAACATACCGTGCAGCAGCCTTGGGATCCCATGATCTCCCTATTGTCAGCAGTGGTGAGATATCATCAAGGAATACCCAACCAGGAATTGATCTTTTCTTGTACAGCATCTATGATCGGACCGATTGGCCCCGCTTGCATTTGCACCAGATCAATATCCTCTGAATATCTTGCTGGCAGAAGATGAAGCTTGAACAACGCAGTTCCACCACGAAAAGCCAGATTTTTCGCTACAACCGGATGGGAGTAAAGTTCAACCAGGGCACGACAGATAATCAGATCCTGTTCAATCTGAGATAACTGCGGCCATGGAGCATTAAATCGCCAAGCGGTGATATAGTCAAGAGGGATCATATTTCCGGTTCTACCTTTTCATTTGGCATTAGCCTCCAGCGAGCCACCATTCGAACGCCGCTGCATGGTTGTGACGGCGAGAGCGGGGTCGGCACAGGATTGCGACTTGCAACATATTCAGCCAATCCATCTACTAATCCGGCTTCACCAATCACATCAAGCAAATAACCCAATCGCTGAGACCACGCTATGGGAGAGAGTGCCGCTATTTCAGCCAACTTCCCGCCGTCAAGATATTCTGCAAGTTCAGATAAAACAGTCGCCGTATTGTCCAGCCCCCCTGCATGATGCGGATAGCCAGTTAGATCAAATGCTGTGACCTCAGGGGTCGATACCTTTACATAACCGCGAGGCGTCTTGAAATCCTGTACAGGCATAAGCGCTGCGTTCTTACGTATGATAAAATCAATCCTCACATCCCCACAAATAATAGCTGGTCGAGCATGTTGCAACAGAACCTGAAACGCCTGAGGACGTTGATGAGCTGCACCGTAGTGTTCGGCTGCGGTAAGCATGCCTGCATAATAGGGCTCTTTCAGGTGATCCATCAGTAAAGGAATAAACTGGTTTGCGGGCAAGCATCCCATCTTCCGGTATTCCGGAGGAACGATAACATAAAATCCCCGATACGGCATGGCAACTTCACCCTTATGCCGCAGACGACGCAAGGCCGCACGGGTGGCGATAACGCCTGATCCAAGCGCGTCAGAAGCTTCAGCTCCTCTGAAACAGAAGACACCTTTGGCTAGCAAAGCATCAATGTAGTCCGAAATAAACATACCCATAATTACATGAATCAATCGAATAAAGCAACATAATTCGTTACTTAATACAACTGGAGAATTGGATTTTCGTGAATCGTATCGTGAAGGGATGGAGAATGTTCTTGCTGCTTTTGGTTACAACCTAAATTCCCGGAAAATTATAACGATGCCTGTTCAACCATTCAGCTCAACTTTCCGGTAAAATCCTCAGTGGTTGCCAAGCTAATGCCCGGCAATTTCCCTTTTCGCAAACCGTCCGGTAACAATGGCCGGAGGGGTTTGACAGGTACCTCCCTCCTACTCATCGGCCCGGTTATTCGGCTTCTGCAGAAACTCGATCTCCTTGAGCATGCGGTCAAAGTCGCTCTCAAAGAGCCGATCCTGCACGATCCGGTATTTCTCGAATTCGCTTTCGGCGTGTGCTCTGGCAATTTCTGCTGTCACTTTGCCGGGATCCTGAAGAATTTCACGATCGGTCGCTGCGATGAAGCGATTAAGGCGGGTTTCCCAGTCCTGCATGGTCATGGGCATCTTGCGCAGCGCCATGTCCTCGGCAACATCCAGGTATGCCGAAACCAACCGTGCAAGTTGTGCCATTTCGTGTTCGGTCAGGTAGTTCTTTGCAACCACAACGTCGAACTTCTGGATCTTTCCTCCAGGCGCATCCTTCCAGGTGGTCTGCCCCATATTCTGTTTTTCGGCATCGGCCCGGTTATAGATGACCTCCGCTGCGGTCTCTGCATGTATGGCCCAGTGCAGTTTATTCTGCACAGTGACGAAAAAGCGCTTGGTGGACTGAGCCGTCACGTCATAGTCGAGGGAGGTTGCATAGATGTCGGTGACCTTCTGGGAGAACTTGCGTTCACTCAGGCGAATTTCCCGAATGCGCTGCAACTGCTCTTCAAAATACTGATCGGTAAGGATGGAGCCACCGATTTTCAGGCGTTCGTCATCCATGGCGTAGCCCTTGATGGTGAACTCCTCAATGATAGTAGTCGCCCACTTGCGGAACTGCACCGCACGTTCGGAGTTTACCTTATAACCGACGGCAATGACTGCTGCAAGACTGTAGTGTTTGGTGTTGTAGCTTTTTCCGTCAGCGGCAGTTATTCGAAAATTTCGAATAACTGATTCCTCCTGTAATTCGCTGTCTGAAAAAACTTTTTTCAGGTGATAGTTGATGGTATGAGTCGCCACATCGTAGAGCACCCCCATCATCTTCTGGGTAAGCCAGATATTCTCATCGGCATAAACCGCATCGATGCCGCCAGTGCCGCTGGCAGCGATAAAGGTCAGATATTCAGCCGCCGAGGAGCGGATAATAGAGACCTCTTTACCTGTTTTTTTTCTTCCGCTCATGCCTTCCCCCCAAGACTTATTTTCACTGCATGCTCATGATTTCCGGAATGCCCGAAAACTTTTTTTACCGTTTTTCATTAGACATTTTCTTCATAGTAATATGAGTAGTCAATTCCTTTCATGAACATTTCGCGGTCGTTTATTTTGGTGGTAAGCGACTTTTCCAAAAGTGTTTTTAAAACACTACTTTTAGTTGGACTTAGCATCATTGCGTTCATGTAATCTCGTTTGCTTATTTTACTCCAATCAACGCATTTTTTAAGGCGTGTTTTTAGTATCAAATCCAACCATATTCTGGTGCGTCTCCGATTACCTTCCATAAAAGGGTGGGCTATGTTCATTTCTACATATTTGTTTACGATTTCGTCAAATGTAGTTTCGGGCATTGCTTCTGTTTGCTTTAATGTGTTGCCTAAAAAGCGCAATACGGCAAATTGAAACCCGCCTTTTGAAATGTTTTTTTGTCTGATTTGCCCTGCGAAATCATATAATCCGCCAAACAAATAAGCGTGTATTTGTTGTAAACCTTTTGTTGAACCAATTTCAAGGCTGTTGATAAAAGTACTTTCAAACAATGCATACGCTTTTGTCTTGCTTTTTCCATCTATACTTTCATCACTATATGTAAACCATTCAATAAATCGGTTTGCCTTTTTGCTCGGAAATTCTTTGCCTAAAATAATAATGCCAGTGTAATCCAACATATCAGTTAAATATCGTTTACCGTCACTCGCTAAAAGTTTCAGTTGGGTAGTGGCACTAACCAACTCGTTTTTTTCTTTTTTCATTTGGCTTTAAGATATTTCCAATAGTTGCGAGTTTTGGTGTAGTCATCCTGGTCAGTAAGCAAAGCTACAATATCCAACACACTAAAGCACCACTTGGAATTTTGCTCATCCCAAACAGCTCGCACTTCGCGATCGTCAAAAAAGCGTATGGATATTTTTATGTTACTCATGATTTGAATGTTACCTATACTGTCATTTTGAATTTTACTATCCAAAGAAATGATAAATTATGTATTGTAGCTGTCTGTTGTGTCACGTTACAATGACCGCTAACGGTCGGCGGTATGCGCCGTAGGGGATTTCGGAGCTGCGTCCGTATCACCCGTTACAGACCTTGATGCGAGCTGAAACACTTGATATACCATTAAAAATCCTAAGGCGTATGACCGCTTGTTATGCACCGTTTTTCTTTTTTCCATTTATAATATCACTCAATTTATCTTTATAATCACTCAATAATCCATTAACGTACTTCATTGAGTCAAATAGTTCCTGATACTTGTCATATTGTGCTTGTATATCCTGTGGAGTTTTTCTTTTGTTCTCTTCTAATTCTAAAGCTTCTTTATACCATTTTCTAAACTTGGCTTGATATTCTGTTAGATGAGGTCTTAATCCTTCGTTTAGAATGTCAGTTAAAAGTTTTATTAAATCTTTTGATTCATTATTTTCTAAGAGCATTACGCCTGAAAGTTTCTTTAACTCGTCTCTTGTTATTTGAAATAATGAATACCAAGAATTATAAACTTCTACTATTACATCATTATTCTCAATCGGGAGAGCAGCTTTTCTAGTAATCAGCTCTATATATATTCTATGAGCCATTTCAATATTTTGATAATTACGGTTTATTGCATATTCAACTTCTGCTCCACCAATTTTGTATTTAAGTTTTATCGGAATTACTTCATTGTGAACTTTGTTCGATTTACTATAACGTTTTATTAAATATCGAATAAGGACGAATAACGCAATTCCAATTAATAAAATCCAAATATTCAAGATGAGAGAAAATGTTCCCTCACATAGATTGAGCTTAAAATCTATAATATTAATTTCATTCACACCAACGGTCTCCTGTTCTATTGTTTACAAATGAAGGAAAAGAATTATCAGGAATAACTTTATCCCTATTCAAAAATGCTTCATGAATCCAGTTCTGAACAATTTGTGAATTTGTGTTCCAATTATATAGTTTTGCAAATCCTTTTTCCCAATTTTTATAAAGCCTTGGAAGGATTGTGTAGGGATTAAATTTATTATCAGATGTAATAGGATAACTTGGCAGAAAAATACCTAAAAGTCACGAACGTTGATTTAGTCTTGTGTCTCGAATACTTTATCCAATTTCCCAATCGACATGTTTTCTTTGCCATGTCTGGGTTCCAATTAGAACTACTGTTTCTGTTGAATCTCTTAAATATTCACCTCCAATATTTTGACGTATTTTTCTGTATTAAGATTTGAATTAATTTCACCAATTTGAACTGATTTTGAAACTATGATATCATAATGGTTTGCAAAATCCCTTCAAATTCATTCCTATAATGCTGGTCATTAGCGTGATGATAGCTAACAAATACTTTGTGTGGTTGCATAAATTTATGATTTACTTATATTTATTTTATGCATAATGTTCGGAATTGGTAAATCAATATCCCAGCGCAATATATCAGCTAAAGGAAGTAATAAATATTCATATTTATTCATATCTTCCAGACTAAAATCAAATCCTAATTTATTCTTTAACAATTTAAGGAAATAAAAAAAGTCATGTCTGGTTCTAATAATATCAACAATCCTTAAATAATCAGGTAATTCAGCTTCGATAATATTTTTGTGTCTTAATGCAAATATATTTACTCTATCATAAGCATAACCTAATTCAAAAGGCACCCAGTTTGAATTAAGCGAATTCCGCGAAACTATACAAATCATGAAATCAGAATTTTGTATTCCTTCTTTTATTGCCAAAACAACATTTGTTGGGTCATTATGTCTATCAATTGATTGCAAATTCATTTCGTCTTTATCAAAAAAAACTTCAATACTTTGTTCTCTTAAAAAGTTGGCTATAACTTTTGCATAATCACTATCATTCTTTTGATGGCTTATAAATATTTTCATATACTCCCTCAAAAATTAATTTTCAATTATATAAATAGGTAACTCTTGAAGATTATTCCCTGTTTCTGAAAGATTTATCAAACCACCTAATCGTGAAGGCATAAATATAAAACGTGAAGCTTTTTGAATTACATTATTTTCACCAACCATCATCCTTGCTTCAACATCCTTTATTGTGCCTAAGTGTTCATGTTCTGGTTTGTTGAAATTCAGCAATTCTTCAATTTCATTTTCTAAATCATCCAATTTTTCTTCTATATCTTTTTCTGATTTATTGATTGGCTTTTGCAATAAAACAGTCTCCCAAAACTCCTTTGAAAAAACTTCATCGCCTAAATAATCCTTGCCAAATAAAAAGTCAATTAATTCATTTTCGTTAATTAAATTTGACGTACTTTCAGGCATATAATTCATTTGTTGTCTGAACATTGATTGATAATATTCTTTATTCTCTTTACTCAGTTCGCCTTTTTTTACTTGCAGTTTTAATTCAGAAAAGTGTTCCTTAATATTTGTTTCAATTTGCATCAAAGCATCTTGATCTTTTAGTACCTCGCTTACCTGCTCTTCGTTCAATCCTTGTTGCAGTAACATATATGGCAACATTTTCTTGAAAATCGTTTTAATATATTCTTCTATTGCCAAAGCACTATCAGTCTCTATGCCCCATAAAATTCTGTTCATTAGCCTTAAAGACTTAACTGATTCATATCCCATTCCTCCTGGGGAACAATTAGATTGTATTCTGGCAATTCGTTTTGCAATTTTATCACTTATTGTAAGAGGTTTTATTTCTTTTACAGATGCTGTAACCGGATTATATAGCATTAATTTTCTTGGTTTTTCATTCTTTCTTTTATCTATGTTTTGATGTAATAAGTATGAATAAACCAACAATTCTCCACGAGTCCACCATGAATCTAAATAATCATCGGAACCATAAATCCATAATTCATCGCAGTGCATTATATAATCATGGTCAATAATTGTAAGCAATTGCCAAATACGTTGTTTGGTATTTAATTCAGTAGCATAAACTAAATTTCCATCTTCAAGGAATTTTGCAGTCTTGGATTTGTTGTTGTGATAAATACCTTCCTTTAAATCCAAGGATAATTGTTTTACAGATTTTTTATAGTTTGCAGGAAGATGTAAATGCTCAGCACAATCCATTATATAGGATTTGTATTTATTATAATCATTTCCAAGTATCCTTTGTATAGTCTTTTGAAAATCATTAGTATCAGTGTCAAATGTATTATTTGAAATTTCTCTTAATTTATTTAATATATGCTCTGGAACAAAAGATTTGAGATGGTCAAAAGATTTTTTTACAAGTCGAATAGATTTCTGATATTGATATTTGGTTTTGAAACTTATAAAAATTGAAATCTCTTGATTTTTATTATTATATACATGGTCTATTGATTCTTCCATGTATTTGTAAAAACCATTTATAGTGTCTTTATCACCTGATAAAATAATTTTTATGTCAGGTTTATTTGTTTTTCTTGGCTCTAAAACTATTTGGTTTTGTTGTTTGTTTTCTGAGCTCAGCACAAGTTTTTTTTCTAACCAATCAATAATTTGTAGATTGGTGAAAATATTTGTCTTATAATCAGGATAGCCTCCATTATCAGTACCATAAAAATTAATAGGTAGATAATTTCTACTAACAACAAGAATGTGTTCCAATGATTTTGGATGTTCATTTGCAATATCAAAATTATTTATTTCATTGTCTTCACCTTCTCTAGTTGCATCAATTATCACAATATCATCAGATAAACAAGCCTCCAAAAAATCCATTTGTACAATCTCTTGAACAAACCGGTTATATATTTTAAGTAGTAAACCTTCTTTAGATAATTGTTCTATTTCTTTTTCAAATGCATAATCAACAGAATGGTTTTTGTATTCATTAATCGGTAACGAATACTTACGCATTAGCAAAATGATTATTTCGTTAACAAGCTCAGTGCTTGTTTCGCTCTTTATAGGAAATATTGCAATACTATATTCTTTCATTTTTATTGGATTCTATTATTTTAAACATATAGTTAGAATTCAAACTAGCTGTTTGTGTCTTTTACTAAAATGGTGCATAACGGTCGCGGGTATGAAATGTAGCGGATTGCGGAGATGCGTCTGTATCCCACGATACAAAACTTGATGCGGGCTGAAACGCTTGATAACCAACTGAAACCGCTATATTTTATACCCGTTGTTAGGCGTATGTACTTTTTTGTCCTCCTTTAAATTCGGTCTTTAGATATTAAATTCCAATAATGCTCACCAAGAATTGTCAGTTTGCAAGATTTGTTTTCCATAGCAGCAAAATACATATGTTCTGCGTCAACAGGAACAACTAAATTTATTCGATTATACTTTTGTAAGAGTTTGAATTTTGCAACATTTTCCTCATTGGGATTTTCACTTTCAGGCTCAAAACTTGGGTCAAGTTTAAAGTCTTGTCCTTTGATTCGAAATAATTCAATTATGCGTTTAAGGTCTAAAAGCGAAATAGGCGGTTGAACTTTTCTTAATGTCGTAAATGTTGTAACATTTGTCTTAAAGATTGGTCGTTGTTCCCACGAACCCAATGATTGGTCAATATGTGCGTATATACTACCTGGAGTTATATCTCCTACTAAATTAGATGCACTGCCATTCATTGCGTCTATAAATAGTGTTGTAAAAACTCCCGAGCCGTTTTCTTCAATTGCATATTGAGTTTCACTCGAAGCTGTCAGAATGGTTAGACCTTCTGAAAGAATAGACTTATCTTCCTTTTGAGAAGTCTTTCCCACCATACCTGAATGGCAACAGTCAAGGATAATTATTTTATTACGCGCCGGAGAATTATTAGCAATTTCTAATAAATCATTCATAGAAAAACCATCATCACCATCTTTACATTCAGAGGTAATTAAGTAACCTCCTGTGCTTTCGACATAGCCATGTCCAGAAAAATAAAATAAAGCTATGTCGCTTTTGTCTTTAAAAAGTTCTTCAACTTTATTTTTCAACTCTTTTCTTTCGATGGTAGCTTTAGGTCCAGTTGCTATTTCAATAATAGCATCAAAATTTTTCGTTCCATCACTATGTCTGTCTAAAACAGACTTTATTGCATATGCATCATTAACACATCCGTGCAATGGTTTAATGTTCTCGTAATAATCAATTCCTACGACTAATGCTTTTCTCATGATTATTTATTTTTACCTTCTTTCATAACTTGGTCAATTGCGTCAGAAATCTTTTTCCAATCCCAATCAATTGTCCTATTTCGTGCTAATCCAGATGGAAGGTTACTTGAGGTATTTGCTCCGTCAATATACACTCCAAAAATAGGAACATTTTGGTCTTTAGCCATTTGAATTTCTTTGGCAACACCAGTAGCAGTTGCCATTGTTTTGCCTACTAAAACAATAAGAATATGGCATTTATTTATTTTCTCTTTAACTATTGCTTCCCATTGACTTTGAGGAAGAGATGATTTTGATGACCAATCTTCTATGTTAAAAGGAGATTTGGAAAGTTTTGATTGTCCAACAAATAAGTTTTTCTCTGTTTCGTTATGGTCATAATCGAAACTAATAAATGTTCTTGGGTCTGCCATGATTTTTGATTTTTATAATTGATTAATAAATTTTTTTAAATTATCCCAACTCCACAAAATTATTTTTTGCCATGCAGTTCTGGCGGAATTGCTCCTTTGTCATTTTTCTATATATGCATACCGATGATTCTCACTCGTTCTTCTCTTGCACATTTCATTTCCCATCTCGCTCCTCCTGCTTGATGTGTGTTTTTGCTCAACAAGGCAATTACACCGTCACATCTTTTTATTTTTGTTCTGCATCTATCTTTCCACTCGTTTTTATTCCATTCCTTTTTTACTGGCATATCTATAAAGTCAAACGGTGAATGTTTTTTTCTTGCTTAGTCAACTAAGTAATTACGATACTCAACATCCTCAATAGCAAAACTAATATACACTCTTTTTCGTGTGTCTTTATTCGTTTCCTCTTTTTCAAATAACCGGTCTAAAAGTCCCATATATTTTGTCATTTCATCGAAGGTTTGCTGGGTCGTCATAGCATTACGCCTAACGGTTTTGGGCTTTGCGTTCGGGCGGGAATCCAAGCACATAACTGTCAACCAGCAAAGCACTTGAATAGGTGCACAAAGCTTCAAGTTTGCACGTGACCCCGCCTGACGCAAAACCCGTGTTAGGCGTAGTTATTTTATTATTTTGTCAATTATTTCCACCGCTTTATGAGCCTGTTCGTAATATTTTTTAACACTTACATATCCAACTCCTACACTTTTGCCGTGAGCAATATCATGTCTGTTTTGGACTAAACTGTCGATACTGTCTTTTATTTCATCTGTTATTTTACTTTTAGCTTCAATTTCTGCAATATATGCCGTTGACCAGTTAACGTCAAACTGGTCTAATACTTTTACTATTTTTGCATGTTTGCAATTTGTTAGATTACTTATTTGTGGGTCGTTAAATCTCTGAATTCTTGGAGAACTATTTTTTGATACATATTCTAAAATCAAAATGCGTAACGAGTTCTCTAGATACCCTGATGCTAACACACATAAATATTTTGCCCACTCACCTTGCATTTTCATGTCGGTGATTGTTGAAGCCAGAGTAAAGAGTGTGTCTAACTTCTGTTTATGCTGAACTATTTTAATATTCATAATAATTCAGAGAATTTATGTTTTACGTAATCAAAGCGATGGTAAATAGATGACTTGCTTGTTGTTGAACTCTTACTTAATTTCAAATATTCTTCATCATTACTAAGGTCTTTTATTAATTCCGAAACTTCAGATACTGATTTGTCATAAAGTCTTTCTTTTGAAATGAAGTAGAATACAGGTTCAAAAAATGCAATGCTGAAAGCTCTTTTATGACTTGATAGTATCTCGGAAAGAAAATGTATTGTTGGTAGAAAAAATGATTGAACTTCATCTTTGTTAAAATTACTTAGTTCCCTGTTTCGCATCATAAATTGGTTGAGAAAACTTTTCATATTCCCGTTGTAGTATTCAAAGTCATAATGAAATGCAATTAGCCTTAGAATATATTCTTGGTCTGTTAAACGAATGTCTTTTTTTACAATTCTGTTCCAGTCATTTTCATTATTCAATAAAATAAGCAGGTCATTAAATGGGCCAAAATATAAGGCAGACCTGATTTCTTGAGATGTTAATGGTGTTCCAGTTGTGTTTAGCCTTTCAAATAAGTGATATGGAGCGTCTGATTCTTCCTCATCCATTATGATAATACAATGAATAATAGAGTTTTTCAATTCTCGCTGGTCAGACATATTCAAATTTTGAAATGTTTTTCTCTCGTATTCTGGAAGAACATTTTTTAAATAGAATTTTTGTCCACCCGGAAATTCTCCCTTAAAAAAGTATAACAAAGTTTTGAGTCTTTGTTGCCCATCAATTATAATTAGTCTATTAGTAACCTTGTCTCTCAACAGGAATATTGAAGGCACAGGAAGTCTTAATATTAATGATTCAATGAATCGAGATGCTTCGTCATGTTTCCATACATATTCTCGTTGAAAATGTGGAACTATAATTTCTTCTTCGTTCATTCTTTGAACTAAACTGTCAACAGGGTAGTCAGACCCGTAGTAGCTTAAATTGTATTTTGTGCTTTCGTGATATTCCATATTGTTAATTTTGTTACGTTCTTTATAATTACGACTAACGTTTTGCAGCTACAAGAAGTTGGCGATTTCGAAGCACAAAGCTGTCTGCCACCACTGAACCGCCAATTTCTTGTAGGTGCTGTTATGCGTTCGTTCTTCTCTTTCACTCATTGGTTACTCTTCAGAGTTGGGGAAATTATAAAGCTGTGAAAGCTCTCTCAAGTCTTGTCCGCCACCTGTCAAACCACCAACCGAAACAATTAGCAACTTACTTGGATTACTTTCTCTATTTTCCTTTTGGTCAAAGTAACCTTTCGCTTGCCAAATGTTACTATAAGTTTTGTAGTATTTTTTGTTGTCGCCACTCAGCATATTAAAAACTAAAAAAATTGAAAGAGGAATACCACCGTCCCAATTTGCAAAAAATTCGTCTCTTGAATAACTCTTAGTCTTCTGTGTTTTGTCCGATGGAAGCGAGATTTGATTTGCATGTAATACTAATGGAGACGATGTTCCCTCAGTTGTCATGTCATAGAAGCAATAATATGCGCCTTCTTCACCGTAGTTTTTAAGAGTGTTACACTGGGCAATGTCAATAACTGCATTTGATTTAAACTTCTTTGCTTGGAAAATTGCCGTCCGAACTTCAGTTGGATAGTCAGGTAAATTTATGTGAAACATTATTCCAAAGTCAGCACCTGTGGTTTTCTCTCTTTTGTTGGATGAAAGGTCGGCATAATAAAAGTCCAATGATAAGTTCTCGTTATAGAGTTCAAGTGACTTTTGTTGAAATGTTTTTTTTACAATCCCTAGTGCAGATGAGTATTCCGAAATTAAGTGCCCTGTTAATCTTTCTTCGTGGCTATTTTGTGGTATGTAATTTTGAATAAACCTTGCCTCTGCATAAACAAATGCTTTGAATAAAATATGAAATAACTCATTGTCAAAATAATGATTAGTATTTACCAACTCTCTCATCAATGACACTGTCGCTTTTGGAGGGTCCATCATGTTGAAGAAATGCTTATGAAATCTGTAGTTAAACAAATACTCAAAAAAACGTCTGCCACTTCTTTGGAAAAATGGGGTCAGTCCGCTTTTGTCTTTAAGGGTCTTGTTTATTTCAAGTCCTAATTCAACTGGAAAAATTTCTTTCATAATATCAATATTATCTTGTCGATTTGATGTTTGCACTGTCGCCATAGAATGACGCATAACTCCTTTATATATGCACCATAACCTACCAAAAGGTGCATATAGCCAGCTATTCTGTCATGCTTTATACACCTTTAAGGTACATAATATTTTTACAAATTATCAAAGGGGCTGGAAATTTTTAGTAAACTCTGTTCGCACACATGGGTATAGATTTCTGTCGTCTTACTGCTCTTATGCCCTAAGAGCTCTTGTATGTATCGAAGATCAGTTCCCGCTTCCAGTAAATGTGTTGCATAAGAGTGCCGCAACCAATGAAGCGTTACTGGTTTTTTTATTTTTGCATGATCGAGTGCATGTTTTAACACTTTTTGCAAGCTGGTTTCGCTGTACTGTGTACCAGGTTCCTGACCCTCAAACAACCAAATCCTGGGGCGATATATTTTATAATATTCCCGCAACATTACAATCACTTTGTCCGATATGGGAATGACTCTGTCTTTTTTTCCTTTTGCATTGACTATTATCAATAAATGCCTTTTCGCATCAACATTCTCAGGTTTGAGATTCAACAACTCTCCCCGTCGAAGACCACAGGCATAAATCAAGCTCAACATCGTACGGTGTTTGAGGTTCTGTGATGCCTGAAGTATAGCTGCAACATCCTCCTTGCTCAGCACGTTGGGCAGCTTATGTTCTGGTCTTGGCCGCTCGATCTGTTCTGTTATGAGCTTTGAACCTTGTACTGTCTTGAAAAACAATTTTGCTGCGTTAACAGCCTGATTTTGATATGATTGGCTTAGCTTCTTCGGTAGCATATACTGGTGAACGAACCGCACCATATCATCATTGGTCGCTTCAGTACTTCTTTTTGGTTTAATAAACCTTAAAAAAAATGTAATTGCTTGTGTATAGGTCTTTATCGTAGATCCGCTGTATCGCTTGTGCTCCATCCACTGCTTGAAGGCAGCAATTTCATCATCGTTGACTTCGTCCAACAACGGTAAATCGGTAATAACTTCAGTTGCCGCGTAGTTCAATGACGGATTTGGCGATAGCGCAATTATGGTTTTTATATTTGTGATACGCTGACCAAAGTAATTTTTTAACAAGTCGATATTTTTGCCGTAGTTCGGTATGACCCAGCAAAATTTATTGCTGTTCCACCTCACATAATTGAAGGTACGGATGAACTGTATATCCGTCTCATTCTTAGGCATTGTAACGGTAATTTGTTTCGGGGATAATTCGATAGCGATTCCGTTGTGATGCGTAACGTTTTGTAGCTCTGTTTTTGCCGCAGTTTTCACTTCAGATTGCGCCTTTACAGAATGTGCTGGCACCGGTGGTTCATTGGTAGCTTCCGTTAGCTCTTCGGTACCTGACATGTTTGCTGAACCTGCAGGATCTGGTAAGACTATATCAGGAAATAGCTTCTTAAATTCGCCAAAAGCTTCCTCGGTGAACGGGATATGCCATGCTCTGAGTGTCTTGCTCCAGACAGCACCTTCAATATGCCTTATCTTATTTATAATGAAGTCATTATAGGCAAACACAAGTTTCAGCCTATCCTCGCCCTGGTGATTTATTTTGCTGGTCTGAATCATAGTTTTACAACTCCTTCCAACGAAAAAGAACCCTTTCAATACAGCATCGCTTATTTAGTCACTGTACAGTGTGAACGGCTGCAACTTTTTAGTTGTAAAGTACAAATATATGTCAAAATATTTATCACAATCTCTTGCTTATGCATGCTCAGGTGGGCACCAATTCACTATCCGTTTCACCTGACATATACGAAAGTCTCCTGCACGGGAACCGCAGGAGATACACCGCCTCCCCTATTTCCGCTCCTCACTCCCCCAACTTCACCGGCAACACCATCCGAAACCCCCGGAAATCGTTAACCGCTTTGGAAACCACAAACGAGCGCTGCGAACAGCGAAAGGCGAACTTGTCGGGATAACGCCAGCAGCCGCCCCGTTCCTGGCGGAGAGCATCTTCACCGGATGACGCGTTACCCGAATCCGTCTCCTCGTGCCAGACGGAACACCACTCCATGACGTTGCCGCTCTGGTTCCAGGTTCCGTAGCCGGAGACGCCTTCAGGATAGGCGTACACCGGGGCGACCGAGTCCGCGCCCCGGTTGTTGCGGTTCCGGCAGTTGTTTTCATCCCACCGCTCTCCCCAAGGGTAGATATGTCCTTCCGGCCCGCGAGCGGCCTTTTCCCACTCGGCTTCCGTGGGCAAACGGCATCCCGCCCACCGGGCGTAGGCTTCCGCGTCGTCCCAATTGATCAGCACAACCGGGTAATCGTCAAACTCTTCGGGACAGCCGTCTTCGTGCCAGACCGAAAGCGAGTCGATCCTTGCGCCGATATTTGGTGGCCGATGGCCCGTTGCCTGCACAAAAGCCCTGTACTGGCGATTGGTGACGGCATAAACCGAAATATAAAACGCATCGAGAGTGACGCTACGCTGCGGGCTCTCTTTGTCGAGGTCGTCTCCCATAGTGAAACTGCCTGCGGGAACAAGCACCATCGGGGAGCCGTCCTGCTCGTTGATGACGACCGGAGGCAGCTCGCTGCCGGATGGACAGAGCGCGAGTCTTCTGAGTTCCGTAAGGATTTCGTTATATGTTGGCGTATTCATAGGGCGCTGTTATCTCCGGTTTTCAATGAGGCTGACAAAGCACTCCGGTCGTCGGAGGCGTTGCGCGCCTGTCCGTTTCCGACCATCGTCCTCAACTGTTCGATATGCTCCTGATGCGATGCCGAGAGGGGAACCATCTCTCCGGCTGCGTTGAGCAGATCCTCCGTCTCCAGTTCCCGGCGGTTGTCGCGGAATGCGGGAAACATGGCATCGTTGACCAGCGCCTGCAGTTCGGCACCGACGAACCCCTCGGTTGCCGATGCGACCGCGCCAAGGTTGAAGCGCTGCGAAAGCATGGTATAGCCGCGCTCCCTGAGATGGACTTCGAGTATCTTTATCCGCTCGCCGTGGGTAGGAAGATCGAGGAAAAAGACCTCATCAAACCGACCTTTGCGCAGGAGTTCAGGGGGAAGCCGCCGGACATTGTTGGCGGTGGCGAAGACAAATACCGGAGCGGTTTTTTCCTGCATCCAGGTGAGGAAGGTGGCAAAAACCCGGCTTGCCGTGCCGCTGTCTCCCATTGAGCCGGCAAAGGCTTTTTCTATCTCGTCAACCCAGAGCACGCAGGGAGCGATAACCTCGGCAATACGGATCGCTTCGCGAATATTCTGTTCGCTCGACCCAAGGAGACCACTGAAGATAGCGCCGACATCCATTCGCAGCAGCGTCATCCCCCAGTGGCCTGCGGTTACTTTTGCACAGAGGCTTTTTCCGGTTCCGGGAATCCCGATGAGAGCCACACCCTTCGGCATACTGAGGCCATACTCTCGCGCATCCTGGCTGAACGCCTCCTGACGCTCGTCGAGCCACGCTTTCAGTGCCCCAAGTCCGCCGACGTTATTCATCGAGCCAGTATAGGGGTAGAGTTCGAGAGCGCCGCTTTCACGGATAATATGGCGTTTTTCGTTCAGCACCTGCCGGACGCTCCGTTCGTCGAGCCCATGGCCTCCGGCAACCACGATGGCTTTGCGAAACGCCCTTCCCGCTTCGACGATGGAAAGACCGAGTGCGCTTTCGACCAGACGTTCGCGCAAACCGTGCGTGGCGTTATCGAGCACCCGCGTCGAGCGGGTTTCCCGATCGAGCAGTTCGAGAATCTGTTTGCCGTCCGGTTTTCCCACATCGATGGTTGGAATGTCGTGACGAAGTTCGATGGGAAGCGTGAGCTGGGGGCTTGTGATGATAATGTTCACCGTTTCGCTGCGGAAAGGAAGACGTGATGCGAGGTTCCGCAACATGCGCGAAACCTTGCGGCTGTGCTCCCAGAAATGGTGAAAGTCTTTGAGCACGAATGTTGCGGAGCCCTTGTAGTCGTCGATGATATCAAGCACCGTTTCCGGGGTGGCCGCCAGCTTGCTGAAGGTCGCTGCTGGCTCGCGCAGGTGCCGAAACTGGTCGCCGATATCCCAGGTGATGAGCCCCATGCCTTCAGGCCACTCGCTTGATTGCGACCAGCCGGTAAGCGCGCGCATGGCCTCCTCTTCGTCGATGGTTGCCAGGTGTATGACGGCTACCCGCGCGTCAACATTAAGTTTGAGTTCGTCGAGCCAAGCCATACTGCGTTAAGTTATCGGGTTGTAACATTACAGTTTCACTACCGGCAGATCGGTTACTGGCAACGGAAGTCGCGAGCCGTCGCGTAACAGGATATAGGAACGATTGTTCTCCTCCGTATCCCGCAGCCAGAGCGTGAGGCGGCGGTTGCTGTCCACCCCGAATCCTGCTATAAAACGCCGCTCTCCCGAATGGCAGGGCGGTACGGCATGAATGAACTCGCTGTCTTCGGGATTGAGGGGCTTATGCCGACACTCCTCTCGCTCCCCTTCCCGTACCGGACGCAAGCCGTCGGCCCCGTTGACATAGGTGATCAGCGGGCGGCTCATTGACGAACGCTCATAAATGACCAGTCCGAGCGTCTCCTGCTTGTCCGAAGCGGCCTTGATATATTTGCTGCATACCGGTTTCCCTGTCGGGTAAGGGGTACCGCGTGGAACAACGGGAACCAGTTCGAAATCCCGGAGCTCCCGGTTCCAGCTTCGCAGACAGTAATCGTGAGTCAGCGTCTGGTCGAAGATGCCGCCGGAGTAGCGGCATGCCCCTCTGGCGATGGCTTCGAACGGATTACCGGCATGAACGTCGCTGAGAGGAAAGAACTCACGGATTTTCTCCTCGATGCCGGGCAGCAGGCTGCTTCCCCCGACAAGAAAAATCCCCTTGAGTTCCTCCTTGCGGATACCTGCCCTGTCGCGTGCCTGATCGAGAGCGCGGTCGAGCGTGCGGATGATGTGCTGGTAGAGGTTGTTCCTGTCCGGCTCCCGTTTTTTTTCAAGCGCCTCCTTCAGGGTGGCGGAAGTGAGCGTGACCTCGATGAGACGGCCAGTAACATCGTTATACCGGGTGAAGGATGCTTGCTCGCTGCCGTTCGAGATGGCAATTTTCGCCCCCTCAATCGCTTCGAGCAGTGATGGGCCGATCGAGGCAATATCGTCATCGGCGAGCCCCTGCTCTTCCTGAATATGTTCCAGCAGCCAGTTATCGATCATAATCCCGCCGATCTCCTCGCCTGCCCGGCCCAGTATTCGGCATTTGGCATGTCCGGCACGCAGCAGATCGGTACGAACGACCGAAACATCGAGGGTGCCTCCGCCGAAATCCACGATGCAGTAGGGTTCGCGGTCGAGAACCTTATCGATGTAACCAAGCATACAGGCGGTTGCTTCGTCGATGAAGGTGATCCCTCCCCGAAAGCGTTTTATCGCCGCTTCGCGAAGCCAGTCGATATAGTGATCGAAGGCTTC
This sequence comes from uncultured Chlorobiaceae bacterium, assembly GCA_903994455.1. Lineage (GTDB taxonomy): Bacteria > Bacteroidota > Chlorobiia > Chlorobiales > Chlorobiaceae > Chlorobium. Next base: position 79,555 of record CAJEXI010000008.1, read on the forward strand.
CACAGGGACGGTCAGCACAATCTCCTCGTCGATGTCGCCGAAATAGCCGCGCACGAACATCAGGATGCGATCGACAAGTTCGTCGGCTGCATGGCGGGGGTAGATAACCCTGCCATTGACGCGCCGCCCACGATTGGCTCCACCGTTACGAAGCATATCCATTTTCAGCCATCTGAATGTACCCGGATGATTGACGACTCCTGCTGCGTCAACCTGGCTGCCGACAAGGAGAGCGCTCTCCACGTCGAAATGAATGACAGAGGGAATGACCCGCGCAGGCTCCGATCCCGGTTGCGGATAGAAGATTCCGAGGTTGGGCAGGTCGGGAGTCTCTATGTCGTTCAGGGCTTCGTTCCAGCGTGCGACCACGCTGTTGCAAGTCCCGAAATCAAAAGCGAGAGCCATTTACTCAAACAGTTATCCTGATTTACCACTCCACATCCGTCAGCTCTTCGGTCTCCACGGCATTTTTTTCTGTTGCGTCGTCATTACTGTCAACGGTGATCAGACCGCGAAGAAAATAGCCCTGCAGGACTCTGAGCAAGTGCAGAAGTTTACGCTGGAGCTGTGCCGACTGATCAGCCGCTCCAGCACCAGCATGAACTCTCTCGTCCAACTGGGTGCTCTCTTCAAGCGAACCGGGCAAGCGTGTCGTCAATATGGCGGCCACAATATTCTCCTGTGGCTGGAGCCAGCAGACGTGCTCCTGCCGGGAGCTTGCGTCTGGCACAGTAAACAGGTACTGCAGCGCGAGTTTTTCAGGCCACGTACCGTTCAGGGAGATCTCCTGCATCCTGTTGCGGGGAACCAGCCCCCGCTGCGCCGCTGAAAAGAGCGCACCAGCCCGTCTGAAAGGGTCCGGGCTTGAGAGATCCTGCTGCAGCAGTTCGTCGGATCGATGCCGCTGCGTCCAGAAAGAGAAAATATCTCTGGTGCCGGGCAGTCGGGGCGGTCGGGGCTGCGAAAGAAGTTCAGCCAGTTCACGATAGAGAACGACAGCAGCCTCGACAACGGCTTTTTTTGAGGGACTTTTCGGCCTTCCGCCTCCCTCTTCCCAGAAAGCGATAACCTCAAGCGCACAGGTGAAGGGCAAACCATGCAGCCGGTCGAGCAGTGCATCGTGATCTCCGCAGAGTTTAAGCGCCTCGATGACCAGTTGCGGGTCATGCCCCTCCTTGACGGCATGATCGTAAGCCGCGACAAGCCGGGGATCCTGACTTTTGAGAACTGTTGTGCTGATACGCTGCCTCTGGGCACCGGACGCAGCAAGCCACGCTTTTTCAAAAATTGAGTAATCGGGATCTTCAAGATCGAGGTAGCGCCCAGGATTGCCTCGCACAAGCCCGAAAAGGGCATCCATTTCAAGAGCAGGCGCATGGCGACCGCTCGCTTCTATTTTGTCGGCGATGTCGTCCCGGTCAAGGAGAGTCCAGAGCATGAAGAGCAGGCCGTTGCCCCAGTCGTTTTCCGGCATGGCCTCAAGCGCCTGCAGAAGAACGGGCTGAAGCGTTGCAGAGGCGTGCATCCTCTTCAGCAGCTCTTCGAAGCGGGATGCTTTCCAGTAGTTCCACAGTGCGCTGTGTATAACAGGTTGGCTGCTGTGCTGCAAAAGCAGAAGACGGCGGAATATCTCATCCGCTTCTGGATGCCCCTCTTCTACCGCGCCAACCAGCTTAACCGCAGCTTCCCGGCTATTGCTCGAAAAAAGGCGCTCCACCGCCCTCTTCCTGAGGATGCTGCCGAGGAGGGGGGTTGTGGCAAAAAGGTGTTTTTCAGCTTGCATCAAAATCCGGCTTCAATGAATGATCGATTCACAGGAGTATACATATATCAATGTTACTTAAGCAAATCAGAGGGATCAACTTTGACAGGGTTCCCAACGGAATCTGTTTTTATGCACTTCATTCTGTCATCATCTTTACCCTCCTGGCTCAGATCGCCCTCACCGTTTTTTTCAAGCAGCTTTCCTTCAACACTCTCAAGAACATCACCGAGAGATTCCTGCCCCTTGATAATGTTCATGAGAGCAAAGACCTCACGTGCCTCCCATTCGCCGATCGAACTGCAACCAATCCCTTTTGCGCTTTTAAACCGTTCACAGAGTGCCTAAAATCTCTTCTACTTTTTTTCTTCTGAACTGAAAAACCTCCTCAAGCCTGCGACTGACAATCAGGAAATCAATCAGGTCGCCGAACATCGCCATCGGCATCACATAGTCAATCCGGTCGGTCATTTCAACACCCCCCGGAATTTCACAAAACTGATGCTGATGATGCCAGCTCTCATAAGGCCCCGATTTCTGGCGATCCTCAAACATAAATGGTTTGTCAACTTTGGTGATTTCAGTCTCCCACTGCACCGGCAGCATCATGAAGGGATAGATCGTATAACTGATCAGCATTCCCTCATAAATCTTCTGCCCGCTGATGCCATTGGTGATCCTGAACATCATTTCAGGCGGAGTTATCCGTGCCAGGTTCGCCGGAGAAGAAAAAAAATCCCAAGCCTCCACGATTGAGACTGGAATGTGTTGTTTGTAGGTCAGGGAGTGTGATCCCATAATGCCGAGCGGTTACATCTTTTTCGTAAATACTTTCAATCTGTAACGATTTTTTTGGTTAAAACGTATCCGCAACCATACGTATATCGAGCGGGTCGGCGATGGAAATCTGGATATGAGAGAGATACCACGCTCACTCCCCGGTCCAACAGGAACCCCTTCAAGCGCTCTATGATCAACTGCTGGCACCATTGATGCCCTGCCCAGCCCGACAGGGTGAACGGTTACAACAACAGGTTGAACGAATGAGTATGATTCGTGCTCAGGAACGAGACATTGAACGATGTAAGGCCCGGCTCCGCAAGGAAAAACAGTTTAACCGGAAAGTAGAGATCAACGCGGAGCTGATTCAGGTGGCCTCAAAACGGACAAGCCCAGAAAGGTAACCATTGGATCGAAATCCCTGTCGTCATGTAATAACAGGAGGTGGTGATGAATGCAAAAAGTTCCAATAATGACATCTATGGTCTTTCTCGCCGTCACACCTTTTTTCCGGAGGAATCGATAGTTCATGGCGCTTTCCAACGCCAATTCCCGTCCTCCCATTGGCATAAATGGGAGACCTAAAAGAACGTCTCTTGCTGTTTTGAAGTCTTTATCGCTTTGAAACCCCTGTAGCACTTCGGTCAGGATCAGATCGCCCATGATGATGGGTGTACTGCCAAATGAAGCATCCAGCCAGTCCGTCTGTGCTGTTTTGTTTCCGTTGAAGTAGTCAATCCAGACTGACGAATCAACGAAAATCATTTGTCCAACCTCATCTCATCAAGATTACCGGACCATTTCAGTTTTCCTCGAAAATTTCTGATTTCTTTTTGGCTGTGCACTTGCACCAACAGTTTCAGCCCCTCTTCAATGGCATCTTTTTTTGTCTTGAGTTCGGATACCTTGAGAGCGGATTCCATCAGAGCGTCATCTATCACGACATTCGTTCTCATCTCTTACCTCCTGTGTGTATGTTTTTGAATATTATACACATTAATTGGAATCTGTAAAAGATTTATTATTTCTGGCACATAACGAGTTCGTGCCATAGCTTGTAACGGTTTTCATGTAACCTCTTGTTAGATTGTTTCAGTTCACTCGAAGTCCCTTCAAAAAAACAGTTCAATCAGAAAGTGGAGATCAACGACAAGCTAAGAGAGTTGAAAAAGGTATTGTTTGGATTATCCCCGGGATAACGCCTACACTTGAGGTCACAGCCTGTGACCTGAAACAGGCATGGTGGAAGAAGAAATATTTCGATTGCTGAACAAGCTTAAAGGGAAAAAAGCGGTTTTATTGGTTTGTAACTCTTGAATTATGGTGTTAAGTTGATGATTAAACACCCCCCACGCATCTCGTCAGCTCTGCGCACCATGGGGGGTTACTTGTTTTCGGGGGTAGGGTATGCGCTTTATAGTGGCAATGTGGCAATAAACTGGTATTGATATGGAAAAACTGAAAATGCACTTGCCCAACTTGACTGACGGCAATATTGCCCGCATTCGAGAACTGTTTCCCGGCTGTGTCACCGAAATTAAGGTTGAAGGTGGAAGGATGGGGGATGAAAAGGGAGAGGGTTCAGCCGTCAGCCCTCATCCTTCATCCTTGCGATATGCCATTGATTTTGACCTGTTGCGTCAGGAGCTTTCAGGGCATATCGTTGACGGGCCGCAGGAGCGCGACCACATCAACTGGCCGGGGAAACGCGAAGCGCTGTTGACCGCAAATGCTCCGATTGCCAGGACCCTTCGTCCCTGCCGTGAAGAGAGCGTTGACTTTGATACCACAAAAAATCTTTTCATTGAGGGCGACAATCTGGATGCCCTGAAGCTCCTGCAGGAGACCTACCTCGGCAAGGTCAAGATGATCTATATCGACCCGCCGTATAATACCGGCAATGATTTCATCTACGAGGATGATTTTGCGGAAACTACGGAAGAGTTTTTGCTGCGTTCAAATCAGAAAGATGAGGAGGGCAACCGGCTTGTTGCCAATACAGAGTCGAATGGTCGATTCCATTCGGATTGGTTGAGTATGATATATCCAAGGTTGAAGCTGGCGAGGAATCTGCTGAGGGATGATGGGGTGATATTTATCAGCATTGATGACAATGAAGTATCTCATCTAAGGAATGTCTGTAATGAAATATTTGGAATTGATAATTATTTAACAGATCAGATTTTCAGGCAGTTGTCGCCCGGAACTGAAGTGAAATCAATCTGAGGATACACACCATGACAAGTTCGTTAGATACGTTGACCATAAGAGGATTCAAATCAATCAAAGAGGTTATTAATTTTGAATTAAAAGAGTTAAACGTCATCATTGGTGGCAACGGAGCAGGAAAAAGCAATCTGATCTCTTTTTTCAGAATGCTCAGGGCACTCATAGACGGCAATCTCAGTCGCTATGTCAAGGACAACGGCGGTGCTGGCGATATCCTGTTTAATGGGCGCAAAGTTACTGCAACAATGGAGTTTGAAATGCGATTTGGTTCGCGTGGTTTTCGCTTCAAGTTGGCTCCAACCCCTGGGAATGCGTTTGCCATTGAAGATGAAGCACGGTATTATAGCCCTTCTGGTTGGTGGCTTCTTGGTGATAGTGAAGATACCTCTTCCCTGATGGTTAAAGAGGTTGTGATGAAACAAAAAGATGCACCATACAGCAAACCGGTTTACGACGCAATCTCTTCCTGGCAGATTTATCATTTTCATGATACCAGCTCTACTGCCGCTATGCGAAATTACGAGATTGTTCAGGATAGTAAAGTGCTCCGAAGTGATGCTGCTAATATTGCGCCATTCCTGTTAAAACTTAAACAGAAACATCCGAAAGAGTACCAGGATATTCTGAACGCAATTCGTTTGGTCGCTCCTTTTTTTGAAAACTTTATTCTTGAACCACAAGAATCGGGCGCTAAAAAGGAGGTCAACTTGAGCTGGACGCAAAAGGGTTCCGACTATCCTATGCAGCCCTATCATCTCTCCGATGGCTCTATCCGGTTTATATGCCTTGCAACTGCATTACTGCAACCCAATCCGCCAGCAACCATTATTATTGATGAACCAGAATTAGGGCTTCATCCCGCCGCTATTGCTATTCTTGCTGAGTTGATTCAGGTGGCAGCAAAACAAACTCAGGTTATTGTGGCAACCCAGTCGCCTGCTTTGATTGATCAGTTTGGTATTGAAGATATCGTTGTTGTCAATCGCGAAAATGGCGCATCAACCTTTAAGAGGCTCAAAGAACAAGACTTTACCGAGTGGCTTAAAAGCTACTCGGTTGGTGAACTCTGGACAAAAAACGTCATTGCCGGAGGTGCGGTGTATGAGTAATAACTCCATCAACGTTATAGCGATAGTAGAGGGTAAGACCGAGCAGATTTTTATCGAATCGCTGCTTGCTCCATATCTTGCGCTCAAGAGGGTGTACATGACAGCAACCCAGGTGACCAAGTCAGGGCAAAAGGGTGGAGATGTTCGTTTTGAACGGGTTAAAAGAGATATTGAACTGCACCTTAAACAGCGCAAAGACATTTTTGTTACAACCTTTGTGGATTACTATGGTGTAAGGGAGTGGCCCGGCCTCGACCGGATTCCTGCACATGCAATTCCAGCACAGATTGCAGAAATCATCAATGGTGCAACCACGGACGCTGTTCTGGCGCTCTTTGCAAAACAAGGTGCCGATCAAAGGTTTATTCCATACATGGCAATTCATGAATTTGAAGCCCTTCTTTTCAGTAACAGTGAATTACTGGCGTTAGAGTTGGGAATTTCAAAAAAAGCTGTTGACGCTGTCATAACTGAATGTGGTGAGCCTGAAGCTATCAACAACAGCCATAAAACAGCCCCTTCAAAGCGGCTCGACAAATGGTCAAAAAAGGGGAGATTTTCAAAAGTAACTACGGGTATTGCTGTTGCACACCGGATTGGTATAGCACAGATGCGGAAGCAATGCCCAGTATTCAACACATGGCTTGAACGCCTCGAATCCTTTGTTTGAGAACACGTATGAAATTCAAATTCAAAGTTCAGCAATTGCATTCGTTGTTAACGGTTTTGAGGAGCAGCAACCCAACACGAAAAACGGCTACCCGGAAGCCAAAACCAACCCGCTGAACGACAACGCCATTGAAGCGACGAAAATCGAGTGTGCGCGGAAATTTTTTGAGGCGATTACTCATTGAGATTCCTGAGAGAAAACTTCTCTTGCAATAACTCCGGAATATCTTTGCGCCTGACCGCCCACCCCGTTGTTCTGCCTGCCGAAACAGACTTGAAGCGGTCGCCGATAAGCACATCCTTGCCTGAAGGGTTCTGCATGACAACCATCAGGCAGCGAACAAAAAGAGAGTCCGGATGCATGGAATTGAGATAGTTCGCCGGTTCGAAATCCACCAACTCCTGTGGGGAGAGATTGAACTCGTAGAGATTTGTCCAGACACCATCACTCAGCGACTGTAAAAGATAGTCCCGCTCAGGGCTTATGGTCAGTTTGAAGGTCTCATAATCCTGCCTGATTTCACGGTCGAGCCAGTTCAGGTTGACCGGCTCCCGTATGCCGTAACTGCCGAACCCCAGGTCAAAGAGCCATTGCTCACCCTCTATCGTCACCACAATCGCCATGTGCGTCTTCGGACGACGGACTGGGTAGGTCATCGGACGGGCAGCAACAAATTGCCAGGGAATTCCCAACGCCTCAAGCGCCATGGCGAAGAGACCATTGACCTCGTAGCAGTAACCTCCTCGATGCCGATCAACGATTTTGCGATAAATCTCCTCCGGGACAATCGAGACGACTCTCCCCTGCTGAACATCGAGGTTTTCAAACGGCACCGAAAAAAGCTGGCAACGCATCATACGTTTCAGGGTGACAAAATCCGCAGAAGCTGCCCCATGAAAGCCGATTCTTGAAAAATATGCCGGGAGGCTGAAATTGTTGGGTTTCATCTTTTCATACTCTTTTTCGCAGACTTGACGAAGCGCCCGAATGCCCTCTCCTTTTTCCGTCTCTCAAGGTACGACATCTCATAATGCTCTGACTCTTTCCTGATTTTCATATAACTTGCATAGCGATATTCACTTAACTCGCCGTTTGCAATTGCGGCAAGAACCTCGCAGCCAGATTCCTGTGTATGGCTGCAATCGGCATAACGACAGCCATTCGAGAGTTCAATAATATCTTCAAAACCTTTGTTTACGCCTTCACTGGCACCCAGAAGGCCCAACTCTCTCATGCCTGGCGTATCAATGAACATTACCCCATTGTCGAGAACAATGAGTTGCCGACGCGTTGTTGTGTGTGTGCCTTCTCCTGTTCCACTGACCATATTGGTATCAAACACATCCCGTCCAATCAGGTGATTGATCAACTATAGTCACTGTGCCGCTGAACCCGAATAACTGTCCAGGGATAGCCGCCTGAGGCATCGGCATTACAGGCCACTCCAGGTGCTGGAGGAAAGAGTGCCAGGACCTCTTCTCTCCATCCAGACCACAGGGATTGTAACCGCATGATGTATGGTGATCGCTCCCTGGTATTTCCCAGAGTCGGTACAGGGATATGAAACGGATTTATTTCGCGAACATCGTATTTGAGCAGTTTCATGGTGTGGATAATCCGCTCGGCATAATCAGCACGCCCGACAAAGCGCAGGGCTCCTGCCAGTCGCCCGGCAGCAGCAACCGACCCCTCTTTGGTGAGTAATATTTCCAGCAGTTCACCGGGATCTCCAACCATGTTGAGAGCAATTTCGGCATCACGCGGATTAGAGATAAATGCTTGCGGACTCAGCTTGCAGAGGGTTTCCGGAAGAGAGTGCAGTTGCAGCCCGTTCACCTCTGTTTGATGACGGGGCGAGTTCTTTTTATCAGGGTAGATCAACACGGAGTTCCCGTATGGGAGGTCGAGCACAGAGGTACCACCTTCAGTGGTGATGACGGTGACCTGCGGGGGTATGCGAGTGCTCCGGGTATGCAAAATGAGTGATGCGTCTGCGTTCAGGCAGTATCTCTTTTTGAAGCGCCTGGTCAAATAACCGGACAAGAATGACCAGAAATTGGCATACCAAGCCGTAGAGTCCCCTTCATGATCTCTCGGATTGGCACATAAGTACCACCCTTTCATAACCGGTCGCAAGAACCCCTCATCGACAAGAATCACACGCTGCGCCTCGGTAATATCGCCAGACTCAATCACACCATTATACTTGCCCTGCAACCGCTTCAGCGCCCGCAATGCGTCAGCCAGTTTTTCATTCGGCTTTGCCATCTGCACTTGAGAATTGGATTTACCGCAACAGCTACGTCACCTTCCTCCCGTAATATAACTTTGTTATTCCAGTTTATAAAACTTTGTTATTCCATGAAATAGCGTCTTCAACGATTTGTAAAGAAATAAGATAAAATGAGAAATACAATAAGGGAAAGTGGCTTGTCATTGCCACCCGCCTCCGAGGGCTTTGTAAAGGTCGATCAGGTTGGCAAGAGTCTGTTGATGAATCAGAATTTCGTTCTGCTGAGCCTCAAAGAGGGATCGTTGGGCATCAAGCAGGGCGAAATGGCTGTCAACTCCATGGTCGTAACGCGCTTTTGTGATGGTCAAGGCTTGATCGCTCTCTTTGACCAGAGCTTGCTGGGCATGCCATTGTTCAGTGAAGGTCGCACGGGCGACCAGTGCATCGGCGACCTCCCGGAATGCTGTCTGGACAGCTTTTTCGTATCGGGCGACGGCAATATCGCGGTTGGTTTCAGCCAGTTTGAGGTTGGAGCGCAACCGGCCACCCTGAAAGATCGGAAGCATCACCTGTGGGGCGAAGCTCCAGACACTGCTCGACCCGCTCACGAAGAGATCCGACAAGCTGGTGCTGGCGTACCCGGCGGAACCGGTAAGTCCTATGCTGGGGAAAAATGAAGCCCGTGCAGCTCCAATATTGGCATTTTCTGCCTTCAGTGCGTATTCCGCCTGCCGTATGTCCGGACGATCAAGCAGGACGACGGAGGGAATGCCCACGGGGAGCCTCTCCAGCATCTCGACATCGGCCAGGGGTTGGGGCTCGAGGAGCTTCGGGTCGATCTCTTTTCCGACCAGCAGGGTCAGGGCGTTCTTGTCCTGTTCCACCCGACGTTGATATTGCGCCCGGTTGGCCCGGGCCGATTCGACCAGCATTGCGGACTGTGCTACATCAAGTCCGGACTTTGCCCCGAGATCGAAGCTGCGTTTGATGAGATCATACGCATCCTGCCTCGTTTTGAGCGTGCTTTCGGTCAGTCGCAGCAGCTCGATATCGGCAAGGCAGGTGAGATAGGCGTTGGCCACTTCGGCGACCAGGCTTGTCTGGGCGGCTTTGCGCCCCTCTTCGGTAGCGAGATACTTGTTTATGGCGCTATTGTTGAGGCTGCGTACTCGCCCGAAAAGATCCAGTTCATAAGCCGTCGTGCCGATCCCTGCGGTATAGGTCGAGGTGATTTCCGCTTGTCCGGTGCCGCTCCTGCTTTTTGAGACCTCCTGGCGGCTGAAGCTTCCCGAGGCGTTTATCGATGGAAGAAGAGCCGAACGCTGGATGCGCCAGGTGTTGCGGGCTGCCTCGATGTTGAGGGTGGCTATCCTCAGGTCGCGGTTGTTGGCAAGGGATGCTTCGATAAGGCTTTGCAGTTTTGGCGACCTGAACATGCTCCGCCATCCGATATCGATGGTACGCGGCTGTTCCCCGTTCTGTGCAGTGGAAGCGACCGGCCATTGCGTGCTAACGGGTGCCGTTGGGCGTACGTATGCTGGCGCAAACGAACAGGCCGTCAGGGTAGTTGCTGCCAGGCATAAAGGAAGCAGAAGCTTAGTGTTCATGGTGCGTGTCGTTTTGATTAACTGCTGTGTCGGTTACCGTTTTTCGGGCAAACCGGGATTGCACGAGGATGAAGAAGAGCGGCACAAAGAAGATCGTCAACACCGTACCTGACAACATTCCGCCGATCACACCAATGCCGATAGCGTGCTGGCTTGCCGATCCAGCTCCGGAGGAGAATGCGAGCGGCGTGACACCGAGGATGAATGCCAGGGAGGTCATAACGATCGGGCGAAGTCGCTGACTTGCGGCAGAGAGGACTGCCTCCTTCAGATTCATACCGCTTTCGTAGAGGGTTTTGGCGAACTCCACGATAAGGATGGCGTTTTTTGCCGTCAGGCCGACAGTTGTCAAGAGACCAACCTTGAAGTAAACGTCGTTTGAAAGACCCGAAAGGAATGTTGCCAGAACGGTGCCCAGAACACCGAGCGGGACGACCAGCATGACGGCCATCGGCACGCTCCAGCTTTCGTAAAGGGCGGCCAGGCAAAGAAAGACGAAAAGCAGGGAGAGCGTATAGAGCAGCAGCGTTTGCTGGCCGGCTGCACGCTCTTCGTAGGAGAGACCGGTCCATTCGATACCGAAACCTTCCGGGAGTTTTCCGGCCAGTTTCGCCATGATGGCCATGGCATCGCCCGAGCTTACGCCGGGTGCGGGGGCTCCCTGGATATTGACCGACGATATGCCGTTGAACCGTTCGAGCTTGGGGGAACCGAAGCTCCAGCGGCCCGAGGAAAAGGATGAGAAGGGAACCATCTCGCCATTCGAGTTTCGGACCTGCCAGATGTTGACATCCTCCGGGTTCATGCGGTACGGTGCGTCTCCCTGCATGAACACTTTCTTGATGCGCCCCTCATGCACGAAATCGTTCACATAGCTCGAACCCCAGGCGGTCTGCAGCGTTGCGTTGATGTCGGCAATCGATACCCCGAAGGCGCTCGCCTTTTCGTGGTCGATATCGATCTTGAATTGCGGCACATCTTCAAGGCCATTGGGACGCACGCCGCTCAGGGAGGGGTCTTGCGCAGCCATTCCGAGCAGTTGATTTCGAGCAGCCATGAGAGCCTCATGACCTTTGCCGGTCCGGTCGACAAGCTGAAGATCAAATCCGGAGGCGTTGCCGAGTTCCATGACGGCTGGCGGATAAAAGGCAAAGATCATGGCATCCTTCACGCTCGACAGGGCACCCATGGTTCTTCCGGCGATCGAGGCAACATCTTGACCCTTGTTCTTGCGTTTGGACCAGTCCTTGAGCTGGACAAAACCTATGGCCGAGTTCTGGCCCTGCCCCGCAAAACTGAAACCGGTCACACTGAAGATGCTTTCGATATTCTCTTTTTCCTGATTGAGAAGGTAACGCTCCATCTTTTTAACGCTTTCAAGCGTCCGCTCCTTGGTCGCTCCTGATGGGGTGGAGAGCTGGACGAAGAGGAACCCCTGATCTTCGTCCGGCAGGAACGAGGTCGGAATGCGCGTCAGGACGATGCCAAGCAGCACCACGACCAGCATGAAGCCCAGCAGCGAGCGGTTGACACTTCCCGTCATTGCGCGGGCTCCGTCGACGTAGCGTTCCCGGTTGCGGTTGAACATGCCGTTGAACCAGACGAAAAAGCGCCCGAGGGGGCCAGCGCCGTACAGATGTCCACCCGCTTTGACTGGCCGGAGGAGGCTGGCGCAGAGAGCCGGTGTCAGGATCAGCGCAACCAGGACCGAGAGCAGCATCGCCGAGACGATGGTGATTGAGAACTGACGGTAGATCGTCCCCGTGGAACCTTTGAAGAAGGCCATCGGCACGAAGACGGCCGAGAGTACAAGGGCAATACCGATCAGTGCGCTGGAGATTTGCTTCATCGATTTTCTGGTCGCCTCCAGCGGGGAGAGTCGCTCCTCTTCCATGATGCGTTCGACATTCTCAACCACGACAATGGCATCATCGACAAGCAGTCCGATGGCAAGCACCATGGCGAACATGCTGAGGGTGTTGATGGAGAAGCCAAAAGCCGACATTATCCCGAAGGTACCCAGCAGCACGACAGGAACTGCGATGGTGGGGATCAGCGTGGCCCGGAAGTTCTGGAGAAACAGGAACATGACGAAAAAGACAAGGATAACCGCCTCAATCAGGGTATGGACAACCCCTTCGATCGATGTCTTGACAAATGGTGCAGTGTCGAATGGGAAGACAATCTTTACACCAGGCAAGAGCAGCGGCTTCAGGGCGGCCATTTTTTCTTTGACCAGAGTGGCAGTGTTCAGGGCGTTTGCCCCGGTCGCCAGCGTGATGGCCATACCGGCAGCCGGTTTGCCGTTGAAGCGCGTGGTCATGTCGTAGTTCTGCACGCCGAGCTCGACGCGAGCGACATCCCTGAGGCGTACCTGCGAGCCGTCGGTATTGACCTTCAGCATGATCTTTTCGAAATCCCCGACGCTTTTCAGGCGCGACTGTGCTGTAATGGTGGCGTTCAGTTGCTGGCCCGGAACCGACGGTGTTCCGCCCAACTGGCCTGCGGAGACATCGGCATTCTGTGCCATGATAGCTCTCTGTACCTCGGCGGTGGTGAGGTTGAAGCTCGCCATGCGGTGGGGATCAAGCCAGATACGCATCGAATAGGGCTGCCCGAACACCTGAATGTTACCGACACCGGGGACGCGGCTCAGCGGATCGAGGAGCTTCGAGTTGATGAAATCGTTCATCGCATATTCATCGACCCGGCCGTCGTCCGAATAGACGCCCACGACCATCAGGAAGCCGGTATCTCCCTTGGTGACCCTGATGCCCTGCTGCTGTACCTGTTGGGGCAGATTCGCCATGATCGACTGCAACTTGTTCTGCACCTGCACCTGGGCAATATCGGGGTTAGCTTCGGGTTCGAAGGTCACCGTGATGGTGACGTTGCCGTTCGAATCGCTTCCGGCGCTGAAGTAGCGGAGATGGTCGATACCGGTGAGAGCCTGTTCAATGACCTGCGTTACGCTGTTTTCAACTGCTTCCGCAGATGCGCCGGGATAGGTGGCGTTGATATTGATGGTCGGCGCCGCGATGCGCGGATATTGCTCGACCGGCAGAGTATTGATGGCGATAATTCCGCCGAGCATGATGCAGATGGAGATCACCCAGGCAAAGACGGGTCGCTCTATAAAAAATCCGGACATAATTGGTGCGTCTAAATGTAATGGATTATTTCGCTGGCACGTTTGGCAGTACAGCCTCGACGGATTTGACCGCCATGCCTGGCTGAATTTTCATGATGCCTTCGTACACGACCTTCTCGCCTGCTTTGAGTCCGCTGCTGACGAGCCACTTGTCGCCGACAACCTCCGTAACAATGATCGGCCGAGGGTTTGCTTTGCCGTCCGCTCCGACAACCCAGACCGAAACCGACCCGTCCGCATTCCTGCTGACCGATTTTTGCGGCACGAGAATGGCATGATCGTCTCTCCACTGTTCAAGACGTGCATGAACGAACATGCCGGGGAGGATTTCATTGCCGGGGTTGGCGAACAGTATTCGCAACAGGACCGTACCGGTACTCGGGTTGACCGTGACATCCGAGAACTTCAACGTTCCGGGTTTTCCTTTGGGTTTTCCATCCACCAAAAGCTGGACAGGAGCACTATCAGCGCTGGAATTACCCACCTGACCCAGATGGAGCTGTCGCAGTTGTATCAGCTCCTCGCTCGACTGTGAAACGTCCACGTAGATCTGGTCGAGCTGTTGCACCACCGCAAGGGGGCTCTGCTGATTGGCATTGACAAGAGCCCCCTCAGTCACCTTCGATTGGCCGATTCGCCCGGAAATCGGAGAGATGACCCTGGTGTAGTCGAGGTTAATACCGGCCATGGAAACTTCGGATCGGGCGATGGCAACATCTGCTTTGGCCTGGGCAAGGCTCGCTTTCGCATCGTCGTACTCCTGTTTACTGACACCACTGATTTTAACCAGCTCTTCGTAGCGACTTGCTTTGGCCTGGAGTGATTTCACGTTGGCCTCGGCTTTACTGAGGTTTGCTTTGGCGCTGTTAGAGGCGGCTTGATAGGTCGCGGGGTCAATCTGGTAGAGTTGCTGACCCTGTTGAACCAGGCTTCCTTCCACGAAAAAGCGCTTCGTAATAATGCCGCTGACCTGCGGACGGATCTCGGCCATACGTACAGCCGAAGTCCGGCCCGGCAGCTCTTTGGTCAAGACCAGTGGTTCGGGTTTCATGGTTACGACACTGACTTCCGGTTTCATGCTCAAACCCTGAAGGTGGTCTGACGATCCCTTCGGCCACAAATACCAGCCCGCAATCAGGGTGACAAGCAAACCGGCGATGATAAACGACCTTTTCATGATTATTGTGAGTTTGGTTTGGTAGTCGGATGGCTTTCAGGATAACCGACATACATTTTCCGGATCTGTTCCAGGAACGGCAGACGCTCCTCGTCGCTTCTGTGGACGAGACCGAACCACTCGTGACAACTGAAACCGATAAAGGCGAAATAGGCCATGCGGGCCGCTTCAGGCTTCGCTCCCCTGTCCATGGCGAGCAGGTCCCGTTCTATCCACTTCAGCATTCGCTGCCTGAGCGACTCTTCGCTCGACATTGACGAGGTGATAGCCATGGCGACAGCTCGTTCCGTATCATCCAGGGCACGCTCGGCCATTTTGAGACGTGCAAAAAGTTCGGGGTGAGGGGTGTTGGCGCACTCGACAAGCAGCGAATTGATCCGTGCCGTATCCCGCTCAAACTGCCTGTCGATCAGAGCTTCGAGCAGGGCGGTCTTGGATTTGTAGTCATAGACTACCCTCGATTTGCTGATTCCAGCCTCCTGAGCCACGGCATCAATGGAGAGGCGCGATGCACCATGCTTGACAACAACCCGCTCGATGGCGTCCAGTATCGCTGAGTCGGTGACTTTTTTCGGTCTTGACATAATTTGTTTTTCTTGACAGAATTTAAGAACGATCGTTCTTTTATGCAAATGTTTTCTGCAATTTTTTTTGGCCTCAGTTGAGGATTTCTTTGACCAGTTTCAGGATGTACTTCCACTCCGTCCAATCTACCATTGCGCACACAAGACGGATTCAGGCACCTATGGCCATCTGTTTTATGGCACTGGTCTGCATCTTATTCAATTGCTGTAACCAGATCTCTGATATTCGGTTGCTGGTTGTCGAGTTGTGACTGATTTACCATCACACTCCGCCCGGCAACGACACGAGAACCAGATGTCATACGAACCATTGGTATACCCAGAGAGCTTGATACAACAGATGCTGTGTCTGCATCGACGATCTCATATTGAAACATCCTGTTGAATGCGGATCGATTTGTGGGGCTCCCGGACACTGTCGGATGAATATGGAATATATTTGGGTTACTTTGCCAAACAGACCAAATTTCGTTTCCAATCTCGTGAACAACGGTACGGAATGCACTGGCTGATCTGACGTATTGAGTTAAACGGTTGCCGATATAGCAATAAATTTTCGGAATAGGGAGTCGAAACTGTTGGCAGTTCAAATAAAACTGGGATTGCATTCTTCCGGAAGCACGCGTAATCCCATATAACAAAGCAAGAACAGCCCGGACTGCGCGTTTTGAAGAACCATCAGCAGAAAATGGAATGATGAGTCTGTCTGAAGCTGACAGCGCAAGTTCAGTATAAATCGAAAAACTGGGGTTGCAGTCAATGAATACAGTTGTATCCACTTGATTCCATGAGCGCTGAATATCTTCAATGAGATCACTCATCCAGGTATGAACAATTCTCCATGCATCTGTAGGGCCAGGAGCTGTCGCACCAAGTACTCGTGATGCTTGTATTTCTAACTGCTCATCCCCTGTAATTAAAAACAGGTTTTCCGGAACCTCTGCATTACGATCTGAAACCTTCAAATGGTATGATGACCCGGTATGGGGATTAACATAAGGACTCAGGATGCGATCTTCAATGTATCCAGAAATTGTTCTCCGTGGAGCCTGACTGCTTAATTCATTGAGAACACGCTCACCCTCTTGCATCCCGCCAAGCAACATGCCAGAAGCATTTCCCTGAGGACAACAATCTATGACAAGAATTTTTTTATCGGGGTGATTTGCCGCATACTCACTGGCAATCTGAAAAGTCAGATAGCTCTTCCCAACGCCACCCTTGTTATTCCATATTGAATAAATAGCCATCTGTTTCTCGAGTTGTTAATCGTCAGTTGTTGTTTATATGAACACATGGTTTTGACAAAAAAACGTTATAGTGTTGCAGAGTCTATAGCCCCCGGATCCTTGATAATATCTTGCAGATAATAAGAAAGTCTGCTTTTGTCAAGCATGGATAATGAGGTTCCCGCAACCGGCAGCACCTCATTATTCCGCTTAAATTCCACACCAGAGTTCTCACCATTCGCAACAATTTCGAAAAATTCAGCTTTCAGCATAAATCACCTCAAAGTCCATAGGTTTCATCAAGTCGGGTATTTATGCGTTGGCAAATGATCACCGACATAACCAATATGAACCGTATGCTGCTCAGTAATTGGATAAAAATGTATTCGTTTATTAGCGCTCATGAGCTTTGAATGGCAAGAAAACAGACGATCAACACCATCAGAACAGGTAAACTGTCGAGTAGCACCAAACTGGTTTAAAGTGGGAACGGACTCCACAGACCAGGTTATTCCTTGTGGATCGAATGGTCCGCTTGACCAATTGACCATTGTTTCATGTAACACCTTGATATGACGAACGATCTCCTGAAAATATTGCTCACTACCAGTAAGTACTGCTATCTGTTTTTTGGCTTTTTCACTGAAAGAGATCTTGGGAAACAACCTCTCAAATTGTTCCAATAGCCTGGAACCATTAGTTATCTCTTTAATAAAGCTCGAACGTAATATTTCGCTATTCGCCAAAACATGTTCTAAAGTTGTCAAATTGATGACTTGAACTATCTCTTCCAACTCCTGTTTATCATCAATCTGATAGAATCTGAGGCTTATCCGGTCATTTGCAAAACGACTGTCGCCATCAAGAGAAAGAGTGCAACTTCCCCATAAGTAAGCCAATCCCAGGCCGCAGGCATTGGAACCGTCAAAAGTAAACTCATGCACCAACTCTTTTTGCGATTGATCAAGAAAATCCTCTACATAAGGCGATTTTGCTACAAATGTAAGAAGGCGTCGCTGAAAGTCTCTGTCAACCCAATCATTTCGATCATATACCCAATCATTTATCGTGTATTGTGGTGCAATTTCAAGCTGTCCAAAATCTCGTGCAGTGCGCAGTTGTTGAGTGTAACCAATTTTATTCATTTCGATTACCAATTTCAGCATTCTCTCTATGCCAGCATTGGCGCTTTGTTTTGATTGATAGCAACAACAAGCCGATAGCTCATTAAATATTTGATCCATATTATTTTCCTATAGCAATTCAGCCAACCCTTTTTCCCATTCATCAAAAAAACCTTCTGGCCAACAGTCGAGTCTGCCGTCAGCATTAATTTTTGGAGAAATGATTGATGTGGATTGAGCGCCGATGTTGCGTTGAAAAAAATGAAACGCGACATCACCTGGTTTAATATCTCTCCTTTTGGTAGCAATACGAATGCCGTTCAGGAGATGATCACTATGAGTTTCGATGATTACCTGAACACCACTCGCCGCCACCATAGCAAGAAATTTGCCCATCGCCACCTGCCCTTTTGGATGTAAATGCGCTTCCGGATTTTCAATGAACACCATGCTGTCAGGTTTTGCCAACAGAGAGGAGACAAAAACAGGTAAGGAATACGTTAAGCCAAACCCAACATTGGTTGGCCTGTATTTGTTGGAGGGAACGCTGTCGCGCAAAAAGGAATACTGTAAATTAACCAGATCCATGCTTTGATGTTCATTCAGATGAATGCGAGGAGTTTGCCCGATTTCAGAAAGCCAGGCTTCCACTTGAGCCCTCAGTTCGTTCAGCGGCTCATCTGGATGCAAAAGAGATCTTGATGCAATGGGTTGGCGTTCATGAGCAGCCAAAAGAGAAGCACAATACTCTCCGCTATTGCCTATAGAGTTATAATTTTTTCCCTCTTTGAAACTGGATTGAAAAGCATTTCGAGGCCCAATCCGCTCAGCTTTGAGATAATAAAAATCATCTTTTAACAGGCTGCTATTGGCAGCTAAAAAAATATTTTCACGGCACTCTAACTCTTGCTTGCCTTTTTTATACTGAAATGACCAATGGAACTGCTCTCCATGTTCAGTCACGTCCAATGTTATGATCTCCTCTTTTTGAGCCCCTTCATAAAGAACATCATCGGCGTAACCCAATTCGATCAATGGCCCATTGAACAGTGCCGACGATGTTTGTGTTGGATACTTGAGCGACTGGCGCAAAAGTAAAAGCGACTGTAAAAAAGAGCTTTTTCCCATACCATTAACACCGGAAAGCACTGTCAATGGTTTTAGGGGAATAACAACATCTTCAAAACATTTGAAATTTTTGATCTTGATTTGTTCAATCATACCAAACACTCCTTTATAATGTTCTCAATTTGAGCAAAACGGTAACGAACCCGTTTGACCGAACCAGTCCCTTGAGAAATTGCCGCCTCAAATTCTTTGTCATCATTCATAAGCGATAAAAATTTTGTTTTGACAACCGCCCTATCCCTTATAAGCGAGGAGCATTCATTGGCATCAAGTTTACCAAGAGTTACCGACCATGCTTCAAAAAGCGCCTTGTTGATTGGATAACGTGAGTCTATTTCCTTATATCGCTTACGAAAGGCATCGCCACAAAATATCTGTTGAGCAGTGTTCATTGCTTTATAAAAAAGATTCTCATACTCCTGCAACACTTTTGAATCAAGCTTGTTCGCTCTCTGCATCGCGCTATTAAGAAACAGGTCAAAATTATTTTCCTTGTAGCTCGTTGGAGGCGAGAGACTAAACGCTAAAAAACGCAAAACACATTCTCGATCATCCATTCGCTTTGGAGAAACCCCCCTGTCCGTAGCATCCTTAAAAGCATCAGAATTAGCCAATCTTTCCAGCCATTGAGTAACATCTCCCTGATTCAGGGCATGGCGAATCTCCTGAGCGCTTAATGGTTCGCCGCCCGTATTAATTCGCCTGAAAATATCGAATTTTACATCATCGGGCGTGCCTGGCTGAATCTGATACACAACAATATCGGTCTCTTCAATACGACGCTGAAAACTACGAGGTAATTCGCTAAACTTTTTCCCTTCGTAATCCGTCAAAAATTCCAATCCGCATAACGCCAACTCTTCAGAAATCACAAATCTGCGGATAGTTGTCAAGCGCTGCAATCCATCAACAATCAACCAGCGCCCATCATCAGTTGCATCCATATAGAATGCCGGTAAAGGGATTTTTATCAACATCGACTCAATAAGCAGACTCTGCGCTTTATCACTCCATATTCCGGCACGGCGCTGAAATCCTGGGACAAGATCAATCTCTTTATTCTTGATGCGTTTTATCAAGGAATCCATTTGGGTATTTTTGGTTTCTACCCGAATTTTGCTGGTATCAAACGGCGTAGTAATGACTACCTCTTCATTGCTGACATCAACCCCATCCAGAGGGGCAATATCCATGTTGACCAAAACAGTATTATTGGCGATCATTGGTTGTTCTCCATCACGTTACGTTTTTCTTCCAGCATCGAATGGTGGTCGTTGAGGTCGGGGTTCCTGCCTCCTGCCAGCAGCTTGAGCGCTTTACCGCAAACGCAGACATCGCAGTGGGCTCCGCCATCTGCGACGTTACTCACCAGCTCCGCTTTTCCATCCCCCTTCATCCACTTCAGCTTTTTTGATTTCTTCCTTTATGCTTCCTTTCAGAATATTATACTTTCTTTATCTTGACTTTCTATACTGCCCTGAGATATAATGGGAGATCAAAAACGGGATTATTAAAACATCCGTAAAGTTTCTGTCAAGAAAAGACCGGGTTAAAGAGTTTTTAAGTAATAATATAACGAGATTCGCACCAAAGGTCATGAGAGAAAAACATATTTTTGATCGTTCCCGCGAGGGTGGCAAGGGATACTGCCTCCCCGGAAACGATACCCCGGAACTCCCTCTTGAGAGCATCCATCCCTCAACATTCCTGCGCATGGCTCCTGCCGAAGTGCAGCTCAACATCTGCTGCTCATGACGGGGGGACAAGCCCTGAGGCTGCTCTTCTCGCTCTCTCTCCTCCTGCTCTCTCTGCCCGGACTGGCTCATGCAAAGCCGGGCACAGAGAGGTGGTGCGCCCAGCAGATTTTCAGCCGCAAGGATTCGGGCATTGAAGAGCAACTGCAGGGCATGAGCCTGCCGGAAAAGGTGGGGCAGATGTTGATCGCACAAATTGAACCGCACACCATCTCCCCCCAGTACAAGGAGTACCAACTCCTGAGTCGTCAGGTGCAGGAGGGCAAGGTGGGAGGCATCATGCTGCTCAAGGGCGATGCACTCACCGCAGCTACCTATATCAACTATTTTCAGTCGATTGCGCCCCATCCTCTGCTGATAAGCTCGGATATGGAGCGGGGGGTGGCCATGCGCCTCAGCGGAGCAACGGAGTTTCCGCCGAATATGGCAGTGGCTGCCACGCAGGATCCGGAACTTGCCGAGGAGATGGCGGAGGCAATTGCCGAAGAGGCCACCATGCTCGGGATGCAGCAGAACTATGCCCCGACGGTTGACCTGAACATCAATCCGCTCAACCCCGTTATCAACACCCGTTCATTCGGCGACAGCGTGCCGCAGACCATTGCCATGTCGAACGCCATCATCAAGGGGCTCCAGTCGAACGGTATCATCGCAACGGCAAAGCACTTCCCCGGCCACGGCGATGTGTCGGTTGACAGCCATTTTTTACTGCCTGTGCTCAAGGCAGACCGAACGCAGCTTGATGCCTACGAGCTGCAACCCTTCAGGGCCGCTATTGAACGGGGGGTCATCAGCGTTATGGTGGGGCACCTCGCCGTACCTAAACTGACCGGAAGCATGGAGCCAGCCTCCCTTTCGAAACTCATTGTGACTGAACTGCTCCGTAAAGAGCTTGGTTTTCAGGGGTTGATTATTACCGATGCCCTCAACATGAAGGCGCTCTACAACGGCCAGAACGTTGCCGAGATTTCGGTCAAGGCGGTGCAAGCGGGCAATGACCTGCTGCTCTTCTCTCCCGATCCTGAGCTGACCCACTGTGCTGTGGTCAAGGCGGTTGAAAAGGGGGAGATTGCGATGGAGCAGATTGACAACTCCGTGCGCAGAATCCTTCAGGCCAAAGCGTGGCTGGAGATAGAGAAGCGAAAAACTGCCGATTTGAAGCAGGTCAAGAGAGAGGTGAGCCCTCCCACCCATCAGCATCTCTCGAGAAGAATTGCATCACGCGCCGTCACGCTGGTGAGCGACACCAACCACCTCCTGCCTCTCAAACCAACCGAGGGGATGGTGAATATTATCGTGCAGGACAGAATAAACAATGAGACGGCAAGGAGATATATAAAGCAGCTCGACAAATTTTATACGGTCAATCATATCAGAATCAACCCCGGCACGGACTCACTTACCTACGCCAACGCTGCCGAGCTGGCCTCAAAGGCAAAAGCGGTGATCGTCACCTCATACAGCCAGTCACTGAGCAGCTCCGGCGCCCTGAAACTTTCTGCCCAACAGCAGCAGTTCATTCACTCTCTCGTCGGGATTGTACCGAAAGAGAGCCCGCTGATACTCCTGTCGCTTGGTACTCCGTACATCATCAACTATTTTCCTGAAATAAGCAGCTACCTCTGCACCTACTCCCCCACTGAAGATTGTGAGGAGTTGGCGGTTGAGGTGTTGCGGGGAGCACTGAAACCACGGGGAGTTCTGCCAGTGTCGCTGCAGGGGCACTCCCGCTGAACAACATAGCACTATCACCATGGGAAAAACCATTCGGGACGAATCGACCGCAAGCGCCTACTGGGCTGCAGTCAACACCTTCTGCTCACTGCAGGATGTTCACGTCATAGCCGATGCGCCGGTAGGCTGCTACAACCTGGTGGGAGTGGCGGTTATTGACTATACCGATGCCGTACCCTATCTGGAGAACTTTACCCCGACCAGCCTCACTGAAAAGGAGATCGCCTCCTCAGGCAGCTCGGAGATTGTGAGGGAGACCATTGAAAAGCTTCAGGCACCGGGGCGGCAACTGATTCTGGTCTCCAGCGCCGAGAGCGAGATGATCGGCAGCGACCACGAGCGGATGCTGACGATGAAGTACCCCGATGTCCGCTTTTTCCCCTCAAACTCCCTTGGCGAAGATGAGTGGCAGGGACGCAACCGCGCTCTGGTGTGGCTCAATGAGACGTTTGGCGACAATAGCCCCGTCTCCGTAAAGCCCGGCACAGTCTCCATCATCGGCCCCACTTACGGCTGCTTCAACAGCCCCTCCGATCTGGCCGAGATCAAGCGGCTTATTGCCGGAGTTGGCGGAGAGCTGCTGCACGTCTACCCCTTTGAAAGCTCCCTGCACGACGTTGCCGACCTGAAAAACTCCGATGTGCTGGTGGTGCTGTACCACGAATTCGGCCACGCCCTGGCGGAAAAACTTGGCCGCCCGGCGCTGCAGGCCCCCTTCGGCATTGGCGAGACCAAAAACTTCATTCACGACCTTGGCCGCCTTCTGAAGCGGGAGCAGGAGGCAGAGGCTTTTTTGCTGAAGGAGAAACGCACCACTCTCAAGCCGCTCTGGGATCTCTGGCGCGGGCCACAGGCGGAGTGGTTCCCGACCATCCGGTTCGGCGCCACCGCTGCAAAAACCTACGCCCTCGGCCTCGAAACCTTTCTGGCGGGAGAGATGGGGATGCAGTGCCTCTTCAGCCACGATACCGCCAAAGCCGACAACACCCTCATCCGCGAGGAGATTCAGCAGAAACAGCCGCAGTTCCTCTTCGGCAGAATTGTCGATAAAATCTATCTGGCCGAACTTGACTCGAAAAGCCGGTTCATTCCGGCAGGCTTCCCCGGCCCCATCGTGCGTCGTGCGCTCGGCACCCCCTTCATGGGCCACAGCGGAGCCATCTATCTCTTGCAGGAGATTGTCAACGCCCTCTACGACATGCTTTTCAACTTCCTTCCACTCAACCGCCGCACCGCCGTGGAGGAGCCTGCGCAGAAGGTAGCCTGGAGCAGCGAAGCCAATGCCCTGTTGAACGAGATGGTGAAAAAGGCCCCCTTCATCAGCCAGATCTCCTACGGGCGTGAGCTGAAACGGAAAGCGGAGCTGCTCACCCTGAAACAGGGGAAAGAGTGCGTCACGCCGGAGCTGCTGCAAATGGTCAACTGATTTGGAAGAGTTTGATTTTTTGCGTATCGTCCAAGTCCACATTACGGATCCGGGGAAACCACTCCTGCGAAAGTAGAGAGTGAAACAGCCCCCCCGGCCCGACAGTACTAACGTAAAGAGGCTGCATTGACTATTATCATGGAAAGGGCTTGGGCTCTTGCCATGAAGCGAAACGACAGAAAAAAAATGTCTGACAATCAGGAACCACTGGCTGTAATAGCCCTTACCCTTCCGGACGGGAGTGTTAAAACATTTCCCACCGGCTCAACCGGCAATGACGTTGCGCTCTCTATCGGACGCAAACTTGCCCAGGATGCCCTGGCGCTCAAGGTTGACGGTGTTGCGATTGACCTCAACACTCACCTTACCGCCGATGCGGCAATAGAAATTATCACCTTCAGCTCCCCCGACGGGCCGAATATCTTCTGGCACAGCTCAAGCCACCTTATGGCCCAGGCGATTGAGGAGCTTTACCCCGGCAGCAAATTCGGCGCAGGCCCCTCCATTGAGCAGGGGTTCTACTACGATGTCGCCTCTGAGCACCGTTTCCGCGAAGAGGATCTCCGCAAGATCGAAGAGAGGATGCTGGAGATCAGCAAGCGCGATATACAGATACGGCGTGAAGAGATGAACCGCATCGACGCCATAGAGTTTTTCAAGAGCGTCAGGAACGACCCCTACAAGGTTGAGATTCTTGAAGATACCCTGAAGAGTGTTGAGAGGGTTTCGCTCTACCATCAGGATGGTTTTACCGACCTCTGCATCGGGCCGCACCTGCCATCAACCAGCAAAGTGAAGGCGGTTCTCCTCACCAACATCTCCTCATCCTACTGGCGTGGAGATTCGGCACGGGAGAATATGCAGCGCATCTACGGCATCACCTTACCCTCGGAGAAGCTGCTGAAAGAGCATGTTGCCCGACTGGAAGAGGCCAAACGACGCGATCACCGCAAACTCGGCGCTGAACTGGAGCTGTTCATGCTCTCGCCGGAGGTTGGAAGCGGTCTGCCGATCTGGCTGCCGAAAGGTGCCATTATCCGCAACGAGCTTGAAGCCTTCCTCAAGGAGGAGCAGCGCAAGCGCGGATATCTGCCGGTCTATACGCCACATATAGGCAATATTGAACTCTACAAGCGTTCGGGCCACTATCCTTACTACAGCGATTCGCAGTTTCCGCCGCTCACCTATCACGATGAAGAGGGAAAGCAGGAGCAGTATCTTCTCAAACCGATGAACTGCCCGCACCACCACCTCATCTACAGTTCAAAGATGCGGAGTTATCGCGATCTGCCGCTTCGCTTGACAGAGTTCGGGACAGTCTACCGCCACGAGCAGTCGGGTGAGCTGAACGGCCTGGTGCGTGCGAGAGGCTTCACGCAGGATGATTCGCACATCTACTGCCGCCCCGACCAGCTTGTTGACGAGATCTGCAGCGCCATTGAGTTGACACAGTTTGTCTTTGGAACCCTCGGCTTTTCAGAGGTGCAGACCCGCCTCTCGATGCACGACCCCGAAAACCAGGCGAAGTACGGCGGTACCGCCGAGGTGTGGGAGCAGGCGGAGAAGGATGTCAAAGAGGCTGCCGACCGCATGGGCATCGACTACTTTATCGGCGTTGGCGAAGCGAGCTTTTATGGCCCGAAAATTGATTTTATTGTGCGTGACGCTCTCGGCAGAAAGTGGCAGCTCGGCACCGTCCAGGTTGACTATGTGATGCCGGAACGGTTCGACCTCACCTATACGGGCAGCGACGGCCAGAAACATCGCCCCGTTGTGATTCATCGTGCCCCATTCGGCTCCATG
Organism: uncultured Chlorobiaceae bacterium; assembly: GCA_903994455.1. Taxonomy (GTDB): domain Bacteria; phylum Bacteroidota; class Chlorobiia; order Chlorobiales; family Chlorobiaceae; genus Chlorobium. The sequence continues at coordinate 105,055 of CAJEXI010000008.1, forward strand.
GAGCGCTTTATCGGCGTTCTTATCGAGCATACCGCCGGGAACTTCCCGCTCTGGCTCGCGCCGGTGCAGGCCGTGGTGCTCCCGATTGCCGAAGATGTTCACGACTATGCAAAAAGCGTACACCAGGCGCTCCTCGAAGCAGGAATCCGCGCCGAACTTGACACCAGAAGTGAAAAAATCGGCAAAAAGATCCGTGACGCCGAAATCAGCAAGATCCCCTGTATGATTGTTATTGGACAGAAAGAGCAGGAGAGCGGCGAAGTTTCGCTGCGCCGTCATCGCATTGGTGATGAGGGGCGCTTCAGCGTCAGTGGACTGATCGACAAGCTCAAACAAGAGATCACCGGAAGAACCTGACTATCTAAACAAAACCTGAACGCATGAAGAAACAAAAGGTTACGACTCAAAAGCCAAAACTCACCTATCGAGTCAATGAGCAGATTCGTGTTCCGCAAGTCCGTATGATTTTTCCGGATGGAACACAGGAGGTGATGCAAACCATTGACGCGAAGCGAATTGCGGAAGAGCGAAATCAGGATCTCATTGAAGTACAGCCAAACGCTGATCCGCCGGTGTGCAAGTTCGACAACCTCGGCAGGCTGCTCTACAAGATGGACAAGAGGGACAAGGATCTGAAGAAAAAGCAGAAGACCACCACCCTCAAGGAGCTGCGCTTTCATCCGAACACCGACAAGCACGACTTTGACTTCAAGACCGCGCATCTTGAAGAGTTTCTGCGCAAGGGCAACCGCGTCAGGGCCACCATTGTTTTTCTGGGACGCTCCATTATCTACAAGGACAAGGGGCTGGACTTGGCGGAACGGCTGACTGAGCGCCTGAGCGTGGTGAGCACCCGTGACGGTGATCCAAAGTTTGAGGGTAAAAAGCTCTTCGTCTATTTTGAGCCCGACAAGAAGAAGATCGACGCTTATGATCGCATCAGGGCAAAAACGAACCAGCCACCGGCAGCGCCGCTTGCGCCTCTGGCTCCTGAGGATCTGATAGAAGAGGAGTAAGCACAGGAATTTGAACCATTTTTATATCAAAAAATAAAGGACGATCATGCCTAAAATGAAATCCCACCGTGGAGCATGCAAACGGTTTAAGACGACAGCATCCGGAAAAATCAAGCGTGAACGCATGAATGGATCGCACAACCTTGAGAAGAAGAACAGAAAGCGCTCACGCCGTCTCCATCAGTCTACGCTGCTTGAAGGCACCAAGGCGAAGCAGATCAAACGGATGATTCAGGCTTAAATTTTTAACATTAACTCGACACAACGATGCCTAAAGCAAATAATGCCGTTGCCTCAAAAGCACGGAGAAAAAGAGTACTTAAAAAAGCCAAAGGGTTCTGGGGATCACGCGGCAATATTCTGACCGTTGTCAAACATGCGGTCGATAAAGCAGAACAGTACGCCTACCGCGACCGTCGCGTTAAAAAACGCACCTTCCGTTCGCTTTGGATCATGCGTATCAACGCCGCAGCACGCCTGAACGGCACCACCTACTCCCGCCTGGTTAACGCCATGCTGAAGAAGAATGTCGAAATCGACCGCAAGGCGCTCGCCGAGATTGCCGTCAAGGATCCGGCTGCTTTTGCACAGATTGTCAAATCGGTTATCGAATAAGATTTACACTGGTACCATAATGGAAGAGAGCATTCGCAGTTTACAGCAGGAGATAGTTGAGGTTGAGATTAAAGCGCAGGCCGATCTTGAAGCCTTTCGCCTCAAATACACGGTTCGGAAAGGGCTCATTGCAGCTCTTTTCGGCCAGCTCAAGTCGGTTGACCCTGCTGACAAACCACGAATTGGTCAGTTGCTGAACCAGCTCAAGCAGACGGCTGATGCAAAGCTCACCGAAGCCGAGGAGAGGCTTGCATCAACCGAAAGCAGCAGCAGCAACAAAGGCATTGACCTCACCCTCCCCGGACGACGTTACTTTACGGGCAGCGAACATCCGGTACAGAAGGTGCTTGGCGAGATGAAGCAAATCTTTTCAGCCATGGGCTTCGGCATAGCAACCGGCCCCGAACTGGAGCTTGACAGCTACAACTTCGACATGCTGAACTTTCCGCCCGACCACCCCGCCCGCGACATGCAGGACACCTTTTTCGTCACCAGCGGCAACCCCGGCTCCGACGTGCTCCTCAGAACCCACACCTCCCCGGTGCAGGTGAGGGTCATGCTCGACCAGAAACCGCCGATACGGGTAATCTGCCCAGGAAAGGTCTACCGCAACGAAGCCATCAGCTCGCGAAGCTACTGCGTCTTCCACCAGCTCGAAGGGCTCTACATCGACAAGAAGGTCTCTTTCGCTGACCTCAAAGCCACCATCTACTCCTTCGCCAAACAGATGTTCGGCACCGACGTCAAACTCCGGTTCCGCCCAAGCTTTTTCCCCTTCACTGAACCATCAGCCGAAGTGGACGTCACCTGCTACCTCTGCGGCGGCAAGGGATGCAAAGTCTGCAAAAAATCAGGCTGGCTCGAAATCATGGGCTGCGGCATGGTACACCCCAACGTCATGCGCAACTGCGGCATAGACCCCGAAGAGTGGTCAGGCTACGCCTTTGGTATGGGCGTTGACCGCACGGTGCTGCTCAGGTACAAGATTGATGATATCAGGCTGCTGTTTGAGAATGATTTGCGGATGTTGAGGCAGTTTGGGGCGTGATGGAAGTAGCAAGGTGATTTTAGCATCAAACAACAAATCTATCCTGCACTACCGAATGACTTTTTTTTGAGCGCATATTATAATTATAAATTTTATCTATAATCATTTCAGTATTAATACCGTTTAAAAAAAAGGAAGGGAAATTAAATTAGCAAAATATTATTTATAAAAAGCTCTGGCTGTTCCTTTAAATAGAACTCTTTCTTAGATAAGATAAACTCTAAATTTTGCTGCTCTCCATTTTTATTTTTTGCCTTTATAATCTCAAATAACAGATCTTGGTGAAAATATTTAACAGTTATACCAGCCTCTTCCATTTTTTTTATTCCATTACCATCAACAGTTTTGTCAGGGTCTTTTAACCCGATATATACGGTTTTAATGCCTGAATAAATCACTCTATCTGCACAACTACATTTACCGATATTCCTATCAGCACAAGGCTCTAATGTTACATAAAGTACAGCGTCCTTTAAATTAAGCTCTGTTACATCAGCCCCAGCTCCCGGGTTACCTTCTTCAACTTTATACTTACGTTTAATGATTTTTGGTTCTATTTCATGAACATCGCATTCCAACAAATTATATTCAGCGTGTCCTTTTGGTTCATGCTTACCTCTAAAAGAAGAAGCGATCACTCGACCCTCATTATCTACAAGGACAGCACCAACCATTGGATCTTTTTTATTTCGACCTTTATCCTCTTCCTGTATTGATTCTTTCATTTCCTGAATAGCGCACCACATGTAATCCCTATCTATTAGATTATGATTACGCCATAAATCATATTTTGCAATTAATGATGATGGGTTTATATAAACATTATACGCTGAGGGTTCAAGGGTTGTAAAACATACTCTGCTTAAATCAGTTTTTGGAATTATTGATAGACTATCATTATAGACTACGCTCTTACTATCCCACAACATCCATTTCTGTATATGTTGAAATAATTTATTATCAGCTACTGAACTGAGATACGTATACAAATTACTTTCCCGAATTGATTTGGCTCTTACCGTCATATTTTTCTGCGCGTTTCCTTCGTCAAACTCTATATCATCAGCTTTATTTGACAAGTTATCCGAAAGTTCACTTAAAACAGCTATGATCCCATCATCACCTCTCAATTTATTTATCTTATCAATAATAAAATTTCTAACCACTACTCGAAAATAACGAGTTGCAGTTTCAACTTTAAGTCGCCGCCGCAATCTGAGTAATTTAAACGCAATAATTTCCTGAGTAAAATCTTCGGCATCTTCATTAGAAAATTTCGTATAATTAAAATTATTATTTCCTCTAACCAATGCCAATACTGTAGCATAAATGCTCTTAGCAAACTCATTATTGTTGCTGTTATCAAGCTTCATCGGTATAGTTTTTTAGCCAAATAGGTAAATCAACATTAAAACTTACTGCAAATGATTTAGCTATCATATATTCACCTAATGTCATTTGCTTGCGTAAATCAATACCATTATCATCATTTATGCTGCCATGCGTAAAACCAGTCAATGTTTTAAGCCTTCTGCTCATTGAATCACTTGGCTTTTTTTCCATTGTACTATCATCCTTAAATAATACAACATGGTCTGTCCAGATAGGAAATAAGGCCAATAGCAAGTCTAAAACTTTTGGTGGATTAATAGCAATTAATGATTGCTCAGAAGGTGTATTAGAATTTGTACTATCATCATTAAGTGAACTTATATAGCTGGAATATCTCTCCCAAAGTCTTATTGCAACAAAATATACTGTTAAACGATTTATGACGGGATTAGCTCCCTTTCCTTTTGAGCCAATTGCAGAAAGAGAGTATTCTTCTGGCTTATCAATTTTATCATCTTTTAAGGTATAAAGTTTTAAGCATTCATTATAAATTGCTTCTTCATTTGATGTAAGGCTTGATCTGCCCTGTTTATTAACTTTATCGTGATAGTAAGAAAGCAATATCCTCTTCTTAAAATCTACCGAATCAAACACTGACATTAGGCTGTTAGTGTTGTCCATAACATTTAATAATTCTGATGTATTCAGTCCTGTTTTTGAAGAATTAATTATAGTATCAATAATTTCTTTACTAAATTTCCAAATTTCAAAATCCCTTTCACATATATTGTTAAAAATTGCAACCTGCTTTTTATATGTTTCGAATCTTTTGGTGGATTTTGAAATTTCATTGTCGATCTTGCTTTTGTCTTTTTCGCTTATAATTTTCCTTGCATTCAATTTTAAAATCTCAGCCTTTGTCAATTCAATCTGACTATTCAGATAATTTAAGAGATATAGTAACTCATTTGGCTTCTTGTAATTTAATTCCAACGAAAAGTCAATAAATAAACCATCAAGTGGAATACTTCTTTTTCCATAAAGAGTAGTAAAACAAAAATATTGGATACCTCTTATATCTTTTGTTGTTTTAGAAAACTCACCATTAAGTAGCCGAATTAAATTTATTAAGTCAACTTGAATTTTTCCATTACTTATCATATTTATAATTTCTTTCCTGTAAACGTTTAACCCATCATTTAAAATAGAATCCCAATCCTTTTTTGTTCTGTGGTTTCTATCAAATACTTTATGGTATGAGCTATTAATGAACCACTCAAAAAAATCAGGGTCCGGTTCGCTTTTTATTGTTATTTTGCTTTTACGAGTGACAGGTATTGCTGCAATGGGAGTTTCATACTTAAACATTTCTGAAACCATACTGCCGCAATACAAACCATAGGAATCAAAATTTACGTTATGCTGATTTATAGGGGAACTATCATGATAACCACTGTTTCTCGGCAGTAAAATATTTCTATTCTCATTCATAGAAAGAAAATTTGCTAATGGTCTATTAGGGTTTATAAAACTGTTAATAATTTCATTTTCTAAATAATGTAAATACGCAGATGGATTTTCCTGGCTATTATCTGTTAATGCATAATCAAAAACAATAAGATCTGGAATAAAACCTATTTCTGCTAATTTATGTAAGCCATATTTTAACTTTACCTCAAGAGATAGATTTCTAAATTCAAATACATCAGGATGGAATTGAAGCCATTTAAGTTTAAAAAAGCTTTCTACCCCTTCTAATCTATCCTTTATCGTAAACGTTTCAGCATGTGCCTGACGAGATACCCAAGGCAACTCTGTAACTTGAGTTTCTTCTTGAATTTGATTTGGCAAATCCGGTACTTTACGTTTCTGGCAGAAAGCATATTCCGGATTATCATCAATCAATAAAACATTTATAGTATTGTTATTCATGATGAAATCCATTTAGCTTCAGACCACATTTATAATATATTTTGTTACTATCTTGATGCTTTTCATATGCCAGCAATATCTCTCCGGTATGAGTTTCCTTAAGCAATAAATGCAGGTAATACAAAGCTCCCCAAAATTTCCTGGGGCTTATTGGTTGCCAATCTTCGTTATATGTTATATTAGTTTCCTTTGACATTTGATTCATAAAATAAAAACAGCATTTACCTGAATCTATTCCGATAATTAAATCACTTGCACCTGTTTTATCAAAATTTCGTACAACTTCCAAAATTAAATTATCGTAAAGCTTACTAAACGGTCTGTTGTTATTAATGTAAGTTCCGATGCTAAGGGAGTTGCATTTGTTTGACAATTTTTTCTTCTTGTCCTTAACATAACCGGTAAAAACATGTTGAATTGATTTACTTATATCATAGACTTCAGATTCTAAATAATCATCATTATTACATACTTCAAAGAATGCCCCATCTATCCTTTCAGTATATTGTTTTGAGATTATTGTAATTAATTCTGAGAGCTCTTCTATTTTTTTAAATTCATAAGCAGCTTCTTCAATTTTAGCCTTCATTTCAGCAGTTAATGTAAATGTGTCTGAGATTAAATCAATTGCTTCTTGTCTTGGTTTCGCTACTAATTTTAATCTATTGCCATAAAAATGAGAAAGACCGTAGGAAGCTGCGATCAAGTCTCTGTCAGCATTACTGGCCTTAATATAATCTGCGTTTATCCTTATAATATCTTTTACCTTCTCTTTATACTCTTCCAAATCAGCTCGGGTATATGATACTGTTGGCAACCAAATTGAATTTGGTAATAAATTAAAATCATTATCTGATATACTATTCAAATACTTTGAAGCTGAATTTTCAGCTACTCGGTTCTTAAAAATCGGAACAGGGAAAGGGAAATAACATGATACTATTTCCATCATTGCATTTAAGCTAACTATAAAACTATTCAGATTAACAGAGCCGTCTATTGTCCTATTAATAATAATTGCATCTTGAATAAATGTGTCAATTAAACTAAAGATTACTTCTTTGGTTCTAAGCCTTATTTTTTCAGCAATAAGCAAAGTATATTGGCTGTACATTTCATAATTTAATGACCAGTTATCTACTGGTTCATTTTCACCGATAATCCTATAGATGGCTAACCAGGGACATCCATTAACGTGAATTGGTACATAAAAGACAGATTTTGGATCTGACCCAATTAGTGATTTGTAAAACTCGGTTTCAGCTGGTCTTTGTTTTGTTGTATCATATCCCAAGCCAAATTGAACCGTATCTATTTTAAAACATATATCAGCAAGAGATGTTTCGCTTTGAGTTAATGGTTTTTCAAAAATTTCAAGTGTGAAGTCAGTATGCCATTTTGATTTGTTTTCATTTACTGATTTTAGTTGGTTGTCAGAAAGCAGTATTTGCGCGGTATAGACTTCATCAATCCTCAGGCTTGAGGGATACCTGATTACTGTAAAAAATTTTATCATTCCCCATTCTGTAGAGTATATTATAGGATTCCCCTTAAAACTTTCAAATACATCATTTTATATTTTACGAATTGCCTCTTTACACTTTAAATCAATGATACTATCTACATC
>CAJEXI010000009.1 GCA_903994455.1 uncultured Chlorobiaceae bacterium
CATTACCTGCCAACCCTCCAGGCGTGGCAAGGTGTTTCCGCCGGAACCGATCCAGTATCGCGCAATGGAGAGAATCTTGGCTGCGTCGCCCTCGCTGAACGAAGATCGCACGTCATCGTCAATGCCGGAGGCTGATCCGACCCACTCCAGAATATCCGTGAGTCCGCTGTGCTTGCGCATCGCGCAAGCCACGACTCCCTCACCTTTGCGTTTCTTCGGACGTGTGGTGATGACCTCCTGTGTGCCCGACTTGATTTTCCCCTTCAGCTTCTGACTGACTGTATAGGTCTTTCTGGACTGTTCATTATAGGCCGTAACCCTCTCATAGAGGTAAACATCGCCATTCGGGTGCCGTTCACGGCGTTCTCCAACGTGAGTTTTTCCTGTTACTGGTTTAGACATGGGGTTTGCTCCTATTTGTCGTGTTTTCTTTAATATACATACGTACACGTTAAAAAGCAAGAAAAAAGCACGATTTTGCTTGAAAATCGTGCCTGCTCGGTGATGTTTTTCGTTAATGTGTGCGCTTTATCCTACTTTCAGGTTTCCAAGGCGAAATCTACCATCCATGAACTGATGTCCATCGGCTGATTGGGGATGATATCATCAAAACCCACCTCAAGCAGCACCCCCTCTTTGGCGCTGCCATCCGATGGAAATTTGGCATCATAATACAGGCGAATACCGCCACTAAAATATTTCGGCAAACTATCAACATGATATCCCGCTCGACTTGAAATTACCATTCAGTGCTATACATTTTGCGCCACCTGTTTTGATGACAAAGAAATTTTAGCTTCAATCGCGCCAATAAGCAGCTGAAATACCGGTTCAGAAGAGTTGTTTTTCCATTCAGAAAGATCTGCCGCCTGAACACCACCGAATCCAGGAGGAACTTGAACTTCATCAAGAAGATGAGGAACCAAAATTCCCCGTTTTTTGGCAACTTCAGCCTCCTCTCTGACCCAAGCAGAGTTTATTGAATGTCGGGACCAGACAACAAGCACACATCGAGACTCATCAAGCGCCTTGGCAATATAATCTTTCCAATGCCGTCCAGGTGGTATACCCCTGTCCCAAAAAACACTTAATCCCCGTTTTTCAAGCTCCACGACAATTTGCCCAACCCGCTCTGTATCTTCACGGGCATAGCTTATAAAAACATCAGCCATAACTTCATATCCATTTTGCGATATCAGCAACTCACAATATAAGCAGTTCCTGCCCGTTCGTTCCCTTCCCCTATGATGAAAGTTCAAGTTTAATTCGTTATCAGCACCGTCATCTTTGGACCGGTTGTCTTCGCTTTATGTCAAAAACCACAACACTCTGTTTTGACGGCAACAGTTACGAGGAGATCGCGGAACAAATCACCCGAAACCCAATATAGTCAACCCAGTACATCGGATCGACGCTGACCCTGGAAGAACAACGCAGTGCATCATGAGAGTTGAACCAGGAACCCCCTCGCAACGAACGAATAGACTCATTATTGACAAAGCTGTCTCCCATCCACTCCCACACATTACCCGCCATATCGTACAACCCTTCAGGTGTCGCCCCTTCAGGATAGCTACCTACTGGCGTTGTTGCGCCTACATTTGAATTATAATTAGCCAATTTCGGAGCTGGTACACCCTTCTCTTCTGGCCATGGATAAGGGCGAACGCTCTGTCCGATTGTTCCCTGCTTGCCGCCCGCAGCCCACTCCCATTCAACTTCATTCGGGAGACGGTAACGTTCAGCATCACCGTCAAGCATCGAAAGCCACAGGCAATAGGCCCGAGCCGCATACCATGTAACACCAACCACAGGCTGATCCTCTCCATCGTATTTGCGATCTTCATCATACCTTGAACGAAAATGGCTGGCAAGATCATTGTTACCCTCTTTGAGATAATCACCAAACCCTATTCCCCAACGATTATTGTGCACAATCGAATCCAGCTCTTTCCTGAATGCCGAAAGCAACGCTGGTGAATCATTTACCTGCAACGAGGTAATAAATATTCGATAAAGCTTGTTGGTGACCGGATACTTGGCAAAGAAAAGATCCTCAACACGCTCTTCCTTTTCCGAAAGCGAAGAGAGGTAACTTCCACCCGGAAGCAAGATATACTCCGCATTTTGTTCATTCGGATTGCGAAATGATCTGTTTTTGATTTCATCATAGAAAATGACCTCTCCACCAAGCGAAAGAATCACCTCTTCCGTACGGTCAACTATATCAGCATTTTTGGCAAGCTCTTTTACTCTGAACTCTTTTAAAGCATCAAGAGCAGTCCGTTTTCCAATGGCTTTGAGGCAGTCAAGAATCACCCGCTGGCGGCTGGCTGTGGTGACAGGATCAAGCAATTTCTTGCACAAGGCATCAACCTTTTTCAGCGGGGCTTCCTCTATAACAGTCTGCAACAACAATTGCTGCTTCTGGTTCAACTGTTCACTGACCGGAGAGTCAAAGAGCTTTTTCATAAAAAGGTTGAAGATCGCTTCGTCTACCTGTGCCATGAAAAAGCGGATCGGCTCCTCCCACCAGTCCTGGCCAAAGTTTGCAACGAGGTTTCCGAGATACCTTGTTGAGCGCACTTTGGTGACGAGTTGAACGCCTGCCAGATATTCACGGAATGATTTATGGCGGAAGAGATAGTCGTGCGCTCCCGTCTCCACGAGCAAACCTGCCCGTTTGACCAGATAGTCGCAAAAGTCTTCAACCGAGGGCGGATTATCCTGTTTGTCGAGTTGCTCCTGTATTTTTTTGTGCATCTCGGCCATGCCAACTTCATCCTTTTTCAGCTTTTCCTGCATCCAGAAGGCTACGGGAGCAATCACCTGACGGGCACGTGCTGCGGAAAGAAGAGGAATAATTCCCCTGCGCTTATCCCGGAATTCAAGAAGATAATCGAGTGATGCCTCATAGAGCATTACACGACTTTCCGGCATATAATCCCTGTCTTTCCACAGAATTGCCATGATCTGCAAAATCATGGGGATAGCGGCCAGTTGACGCAACCCCCTGTTCTTCTCCTCCTTCAGATGCGCAACTATCTTTTGGGTGCGCTCTCCAGCTTCCGCAACTTTAAGCCGCACCCACTCCGTTTCATCAACATCTTTCGGACAAGGCTCTTTCAGAAAGGCCTCGGTGAACCAGTTTTTCAAAAAACGCTCCTGCTGTTCCACCGTAAAATCCTGCACATCAGCCCGTTCGTAATCTGCTGCAAGCTCAATGCCCTCATCTTTACGATATCCTGTTGCCCTTGATGTGACCACAAAACGGGCTGTGGTAAAGGTATTCAAGGCCGCATCAATCCACTTGCACACCTCGATTCGATCTTGCGTGTTGCTGATTTCGTCAAGACCATCAAGTAAAATGAGGGGCGTTCCCTTGTGAAGCCACTCATCAAAAAAGGTCGCCTCAATGGGCTGGTGATGCTTTTCAGACCAGTGGGCAAAATTGGCTGGCAGCGAATCGTAATGGCCTTTTTCATGACGGACAAGGTCGCGCAACGGCAGATAAAAAACAGTAACCGGAGCAGCAAACCCCAGCCTTTTATAATGCTCCTTCTCAAGGGCGCATAAAGCGTAATACTTGAGCAGCGTTGTTTTTCCAGCACCAGGGTCCCCGATAATGAGCAACATCCTTCGCTTTTTGAAAGCGCGTTGCATCACTTCATCGGGATTGAGCATATCCTCAACCCTTTCACGTCCCTGACGGATATCCTGTTTTCTGGGATGGAAGCCACTCTCCTGCCTGTCGGAAAGGCGCAACGGCACAAAAGTATCATCATTCAGGTTAACCTTGACGCTCTCAACGCCCGGCAAACCAAGCATACGGATATAGCCAAGCTCTTCTTTCAACATCGCCTGGTAGCGATCCACAAGTGCGCCATTACCTTCCGGGGCAAAAAAGGTCAATGTTACGCCTTGACCTGGTGAATCATCCCACAACGGGTCTGGTAAACCATATTTTTTACACTCTTCAAGAATCACGCGGGCACCCCGACCTATTCTTTCCATAAAACCGCGCAGATAGAGCACATTGGCAATATCAGGGTTACGCAGAACAGACAAGTGGCCTGACGCAACAGTCGCCGGGGTAACTCCTTTTGGGAAGTTTCCTGAATTCCAGATTTTCAACCGATCCTGAAATATTTCAACAACAATACCTCCACCAAAATATGCGTAATCACGATGAACAAAGGCATTGACCAATCCTTCGCGAATAGCACGAAAAGGATACAGACCATCATCCTTCCGTTTCAGTTCAGAAGTAGAAAAATCACTGCGAGTCGGTGTGTTTCGTAAGATAAAGTCATACGTTTGATTGAGCACCGTGCAAAGAGGGCCAACAAAATTCTTTTGATCCTCATAAATATTGTCAGTCTTGCTCTTGGTGGAATAAACAGCACGAACAGTAACCTGAGGATGCCGAATCTCGGGATGAAGGGCAAAAAGCACATCGCCTCCATTGGTGATTCGACCATATTTAATCAGGCCCAACCGCTCAAGAACCTGTATGGGATTCATCGTCTTGTCAACCAGCAAACTATCCCTTCTGGTGGTTACAGACTCCTCCACCATTCTCTGGATCTCATTCACGTCAAGCTCATGTTGAAGATCAACATCAGAAAATCGACGCTCCCAGCGTTCGGGTTCAATCTGACGTCGCATAATCATATCGCGGATGGTATCAACGGAAGCTGGTTGCGTTTGATCTCCTTCACGGACAAAGAAACGTCCATTATAGCTGTAGGGGATATCTTTGCCAGAAGGTACCTCTATAACCAAAACAAGCTTATTGACTTCCAAAATTTGTGTTTCGAAAGAAAACATCGCTTGGGGAGTTACTTTTATTCTGACAGCCTGCTCCAGTGAGAAAAGATCTTGACCACGAGAAAGGCCTGAAACCTCAAAATTTTCCGTTATACCAACAATGATGTATCCACCCGATGAGTTCAATAAACCACAAACAGCCTGCCCGATTGCGTTCTCGTCAATAGCTACAAGAAACTCCATGCTTTCGGCCTTGTCAAGGTAAAGCGTACGCAAAAGTTCTTCTTTCGTTACGGTGTTCATAGTACCCCTCTTTGAAGACGGTCAGCATTCAACATAACTTTTTCAGGATCAACCAATTGCGCTTTGATAAAACTCTCCACCTCCTGAAAACGGTAGAACGTTTCCTGGGCATGTAAAGTCCGTTTCCCTTGAACTTGCTTATTAATTGACTCTTCGTACATATCAATGACCCGTAAGAAAGGTTTTCAATATGAGGCTCATAGCGTCGCTCACTGTTCTGTGCATGGTAAAACTGAGCAGACACAAAACGTAGTACATCATTTTCTGAGTGATAGTTATGGACCCAGTTACCGTAACGTTCTGCCATCGGCTCACTATCGCGAATTGCCTCGTCATACATATCTATGACACGCAAATCGGTAATCGATGCCGGATTGGCTTTCAGGTTGAGATTATCGCTACGCTGTGCTGATGTTGTATATCCAAGATCTCGCAGAAATTGTCTTGCAAAAACGACATATTTATGTGCAAGGAGCCAGCGACGCTTGTTTAATTTAATGGCACGCTGAATTTCCGCATGAGGAATTGACGGTGAGATGCTATCCTTGCATCTACCATAAGAAGGAGTAATAAATCCAAGAAACATCTCCTCGTCATCAAGGGTATGCTCATCGTTATCAGACTGTTCAGCATTGAGAGGCATCCTGACATCAAGGCCATAGTATTCTGTCAGATAAAAATGGACAAGCTCCAGAAGCTGATTATGATTTCGGTCATACGTCGAAGAAGCCAGAACAACTGTGCGTTTCGCAGTATTGTTCATGCGCCACCTCCAATGATTTCGCCAGGCAATACCTCATTCTGTAGCTTGGGAATTTTGGCCATCATATTGAATGCAAAAAACTTCATGATTTGTATTCATTTCGCGAAAACATGAAAATAACCGTCAAGGCTCATGTTCAAGTTATTCTTCAACAGCAAACCTTCGACCTGTTGTTGATAATAAATTTTTTACGCTTTTTTCAACACAGGCAAGCGAAAAACTTTAGCTTTCTTACAACTAATACTACTCCGATAAATTCTTGTATTTTAGCAGTGTAAGTACTGCTAAAAAAATAAGAAAAAATTTTACCTGACTCTTTTGCGGTTCACTGACTTTCTGAATATCTTCTAAAATTGTTTTTCTCAGGATAATTTTCATAATTGCTTAATCAGATCTCTTACGTCGACAGAGAAAGAGGTTCTTGAAAGTTAAGACCGGACAACAGGAACACAAATAGTTAAAGCCAAATCAGGTTTTTTTGAATCACAGCCATCACCTCGTCAAAGGGCGGTTGCCCCTGATAATAAAGCGCTGCTCGACGTTCATACTCTTTTTTGTACAGCATCCGCCGGGCTTCGTCAGCCATAAGAAGTGCATCATTTTCACCGAGTGGATGCAGAAGGTCAATTGCCGGAAAACGACGCTTTTTATGCTCGTGGTACTCAGCGCTACCGATAAATGCCTGCACCTGTTCATTCTGCAGCAGACAAAAAACATCGTAGTAATGCCGCATAAAATTCAAAGGAAACTCGTCGCTTGAATCCTGATGCCTGCGATATTTCGTCACAATAGCTTGCAGCTTTTCCACAAAGGTATAACCTGGATGATAGCATCGAATGTGCAGCGCTCTGTTATCAATGACATCAACATGCTTTGCCAAGGCGAAATCTATCGCCCATGAACTGATGTCCATCGGCTGATTGGGAATGATATCATCAAACCCGACTTCAAGCAGAGCCCCCTCTTTGGCGCTGCCATCTGATGGAAATTTGGCGTCATAATAAAGACGAATACCGCCACTGAAATATTTCGGAAGGCTATCAAACATGATATCCCGCTCAACCCTGACTATGCCTGGAATACGAATACTGGCAGATAAATAATCATAAAAATCCTTGCGACTTTGGCGATCCTTCTCCTTGTCATGATTTTTCGATGTCCGAACTTGCACGCTCTGAGGCAGAACAATGTGAATGTCAATATCTTCGGAAAAACGATGGATGATGCCATACCCCTTGAAAAGAGAGGTTCCTCCTTTAAGCTGAAAATTGTATCCGGCTTTTTGGAGCCCATAAAGAGAGTGCACAAGCCAATAATCCTTCTCAACCAAATAAGGATCTATCCTGCGCTCACCCGCCACAACTCTGATCAAATCAGAAAAATCATGGTGTTCATGGAGATATATTTCAGGCGACATGGCTCATCTTTTCAGCGGTGAAGAGTTTTTCAAAAAAGCTTCGGGCTCTTGAACCTGCATAAAGATCAACGCTCTTCATCAGTTGTGATTGATCCATACTTCGGACTTTCCCGGCAACATTCCTGAGAATGCGTTCCTTATCCTCGTCCAGGAGATGAATATTGTTCACAAGATCCACAATCAAAAACTCCAATGTACTTTCAGAGGGAAAGCGTGGCCTTTTCAAAAAATAGAAGTAGCGCCCATTGAGTGTATGCTGTCCGTCACGCCGATAATTGTAAACCAGCTTCTCGTTATAGAGCTGCGTGGTACCAACACCAAGAGCATTATAGCTGTTCAGGGAGGCGATATAAAAGTGGTCATCTTTAAGAAAGGCACGAACCAGCGCTGCGTCTTCAGGTGGCACATTTCCGAACGCTGTTGTTTGCGGGCAGTAGTAAACACCTCCTGAAAGTTTTTGCAGCGCCCCTTGCTTCACAAGTTGCTGCATATTGCGATCAACAGCCTTTGACCATTTCGCCAAATCCGAACGTCGGTACACTTGCCCCGGTTGAAGATGTTGTTTCAGTTCATCTGCTTTCGACATGGATGCTCCTGTGGGCTGATGTAATGCCTATTTTTTAGTCTAAATTTCATGCAATTTAATAAAAGAAGCTGCAAATAGAAAGATGTGAGCATGGATCTGGTTTATTCGCAATCGTGTCGTTCAGCGTTCTTTCAGAAGAAGCTCGGAAGCTCCCGCTTCATAACAGCTCCAACAGTGCCGTAAATCTCACCACATACCCCTCTTAAATCATGCTCTCTATCGAAGGTGTGTCCCAGCTTGCTTGTCCATAGTCCTGATGTTAATTGACGTGCGGCGCATGTGGGTTTGGTGGTATTTGGGTCAACCAAAATGGCAACTTTTTCAAACCCGTCTTCAAACTCTTCTGACTCACAGCGAGCATACCGCAAAGTCTCGAACGCTGCGATAAAACATTCAAGCGTGACTTTTCTCGGAATTTGTTGAGGCCAAAATGCAATGAACTCGATCACAATCCCGGTGAAAGTACCCCAATTATAACTCTCATTCACCGCTACTTTAATGTCAGATTTTACCCGGTTCGATGGTAACTTGCCACTACGAGTGGTAGTTTTGGGAGGTATGAAACACCGTGATAATTGTTACCGTTGTGGCATCTGCAGTATAAACAATCAGCCAGGGGATATCCGAAAAGAACAACTCTCTTGTGCCATAAACTCGCCCAGGCTTGCCGCTGCCGGGATACAGTGTTAATTGCTTCATAGTCTTGTTGACGAGGCTCAACACAGTTTTTCTTGCTGCTTTTTCGCTCTCCTGCTTGATGAAAGCCTCAATTTCCATAAGGCGTTTCTCTGCCTTCTCAGTCCAGACTATCTTCAACTCGCCTCTCCCACTTTGCTACAAGGGTTTCATGAGTAATGATCCTGCCTGCTCTGGCATCTTCAAGACCCTCCTCAATGCTTTTAATCTGCCATTCATTGAGGTCAAGGTAGTGATTAATAGCCTCTTCAAGAACAAAGGTTTTCGTTCTTCTGGTTGCAGCGGCAAGGGCTTCAAGACGCCGCTTGGTGTTGGTCTCAAGTTTGAAGCTAACCTGCTCTCTTTTTGTCGTCATCGTCATGATGCTGGTACCCTGATGGTTGGGTTCGTATTTTGATGCACTCCGATAAAATACGGGACTGCCAGATATTCTCAAATTTCTTTGTAAGGAAGCCTCTCTCAAGTCGAGTTCAATGGCATGCAACTTCCTTCGTTCACACCTCGCTCCCATGCAGCTTCAACATACTCAATCATCGGCTTTGCTGTCCATTATTTTTATTACCTTGTTAGTACAACTTCATGGGTAGAGTCGAATTTCTCTACCTGTGGAAAAGCAGCTCAAAAATTTTCAGACAAAGCGGATACAATTCATGCAAAAACAACTGACCGTCATTATCACACATGAAGAAGATGGGTATGTTTCCCTCTGTCCCGAATTTGATATTGCAAGCCAGGGGGAGAGCATTGAAGAAGCCCGCGATAATCTTCGTGAAGCTTTGGAGTTATTCTTTGAGACCGCATCCAGCGAAGAGATCAAGACGCGCCTGCATGAGGAGGTATACGTGACCCGCATGGAGGTTGCTGTTAGGAAAACTTCAATCACATCATCAGCATCAATACAAGGCAAGTAAATATTAAACAGAAGGTTTCCCATAATTTTTTGCGATATTTAAATTGCGCAATGTAGAAAATAACTCCACCATTGTACCATTCGATACTATCCATGCTATAACAATATTGAGTAATTCTTCTTGATCAGAAATATATCCCATACGACTATCTCCGCCACGAGTTCCATCAAGCTTTTTTCTTTTCCCTCTTGTTAAAAACGTATTTTTTTCTTCATAGATAAAGTCTCTTGCCATTTTATTCTCTTTTCCTTTCTCAAGGTATCTTCGAAGCAGTTTTGTAATCCCTTTGTAGTATATCTCATATTTTTTTTCTGGATCATCATCCAATCCTAACGCAAAATTCTTTAATTCATACTCTGTGACTAAACCTTCAGGCATAACCAATAACTGCTCTCCTTTTACTTGATCAGTTTGAGCAAGAATAAGTAATTTTTCCTCATCATTACTTTTTTTCTTTTTGGATATTTTTGACGTTGACATATTTTTCATAATAATTTATTTAAATAATATTAAAGACTGCTTCTTTAATCATATCAACACTCTCTTGGATAGTTTCTTTTTCCCAAGGGTTTGTGTTAAACCTTTCTAGTGTTTTTTTGATATCCGGAAAATATTTTTTGTATTTACTCCAGGCATTATGATACCCCTGATTGTTTCGATCGTAATTATAAAAACTATAAATAAGACTTGGGTGAACTTGAGATTTTTTTGCAAACTCTCTGACAATTAATTCATTATTTATAAACGGTGCTATGTATTTGCTTTTTTCTTCGGAAAAAAGGTATTCTCTGGAAAAATCATTTGCTTCATCTTCCCCGATTAAAAAGAGATCTAATTCCCCTGAAAGATGATACGCGTTTGTTTGTATTATCTCCAAATCGTATAAAATATGATGAATTTCGTGTATCAGTGCAAACCAAATCGTTGGGTAGTTTTTTTGAAGATCAGTCAAGACAATACACGGCTTATTGTTGACAAAAAAAGTAGCTCCTCTTACTTGAACAGTAGGAAGATATGGCTGATATATTATGGTTATTCCTATATTATACAGTGCTTGAGCAACAACAAATAGTCCTTTTTCCGTATCCATTGTATATTGCCTAATCTTGGGAAGTAAACTCACTAAAGCGGCCCTGTCGAATTCGTTTTTATTATTGATTTTCTGGAAGTGACTATATGCTGATCTCACCCAGAAAT
The DNA here is from genome assembly GCA_903994455.1 of uncultured Chlorobiaceae bacterium. Lineage (GTDB taxonomy): Bacteria > Bacteroidota > Chlorobiia > Chlorobiales > Chlorobiaceae > Chlorobium. The sequence continues at coordinate 10,644 of CAJEXI010000009.1, forward strand.
CTCGCATTTTATTATTGGATGATCTCTTTGTCCGACTAAATAATGGGTATAATTTTTGATCATTGTATTGAAATATATTTTCTATTCCAAAAAATGATTTGATCCGGCATTCAATTTTATCGAAATCAGTCTTTGAATCTATAAATTTTGCTTTGTAAAGGTTTTTTAAATCAAAATTACTGGCAATAAAATTGAGCTTTCTTGCTCTCTCCAGTTCACCGATTGATTCTGGAGACATTTCTGTTAAATAAATATTAATAAATTTCTCGGGATTCAGATTCAGAAAACTACTCAGCTTTAGTGCATTTACGATATCAACTCTTTTTGCTGTGCGGTCTAAAATACCTTCAAGAGATTTACGCTCGATATTCAACAACTTCTCTATTTGATATTGCGACAGCCCAACTTCGAGTAAACGACATTCAAAAAGCTGTTTTATTGAAGTATCCGCACTTGGTTCAACCGAGCTACTTAGGGGCTGTAGCAAAGATTGAAGAAAGATGTTAAGCTCGTTATCATTCATTACGTTGTGCGAAATTTTATTTTCTTAGGTAAATTCACCTGCGTAATTTAACAAAATATGGCAAATTTTCAATTTTTTAGGTAAAATTACCTAAGAAATCGGAACGCATGAGAATTTTCTGAGGTCAAATCACAAGAAAATTATCAGGGGTATGACTATCGCCGTCGAGCGTTGGTCCGAATTTGCCCAAGCGATGAAGTTGTCGACAAGAAAGGCAGAACGGATTCAGCGCGATATCAGGGTAGCAACATGAATGTCCTGACATTTACCGATGAAATAACCGGATAGGTCAAGGAAAGACAGAAAACGTAATCAGGATGATAACAGGCATAAAGGTCGAACAGCAGAATTTTGCACTCCCCAGCAACATACTCCGCAAAAGGGCAATGGCGAAATACAACACAACACCCCGGTCAGGCTCCTGAAGCAGACATCCTGATCAAGCGAAACACCCTGACCCGCAATGCTGCAAGCGCGGGCTTGCCTTTTTCCCGCAATTCATTCGAGACTTCTCAATTTTTCTTTTTCTCCAGGAGTTAACCCGTACAGACCTTTGAACTGTGTGTCATCAAGATGCTTTACAAGCTTAGCTGCCAGCCCATACCGTGACAATTTTTGAGTAAATTTATCATCACTGGAAGGAATCTGAAGGATAATACCACGGGCAATCTCGGGAGATTCAGCAGCGAGAGCAACGAGATAAACATGGAGCTGCCGGGTAAAATCGGCAACCTCTTTCGGCTTTTGAGGGCTGTACCGTTTGTTAAACCTGATCGGAATTTCCGCTTGAGCAAGAATTGATTCCATCTCAGGGTGTGGCGCATCTGGTTGGCTGGCCCTCTTCAATCTGGCCGTAACTTGCCGACGTTGATCTGTATCTGTTATGAATGGTTGTAAAATAGTGATTAACTGATCCACATCGCTTTTATCCAAAGCCTTCCAGAAGACCTCTCTTGCGTCAATGATTTTTGTTGCTGCATTGGTAAAATCAGCGGCATAAAGATTTGCCTCTCGCAAGTTCGCGCCCTGAAGTTTTGCCCTGCTCAAGTTCGCACCCTGAAGCTCTGCACCGCCCAAGTCCGCACCCTGAAGCCTTGCACCACCCAAGTTCGCACCCTGAAGTTTTGCACCGCCCAAGTCCGCACCCTGAAGCCCTGCACCACCCAAGTTCGCACCCTGAAGCCCTACACCACCCAAGTTCGCACCCTGAAGCTCTGCACCGCCCAATTTCGCACCCTGAAGCTCTGCACCGCCCAAGTCCGCACCCTGAAGCCTTGCACCGACCAAATCCGCACCCTGTAGTTTTGCTCCGTCCAAGTCCGCACCCTGAAGCCCTGCACCAACCAAGTTCGCGCTCTGAAGCCCTGCACCGCCCAATTTCGCACCCTGAAGTTTTGCCAAAAACAAGTCCGCGCCCTGAAGCTGCACCATTCTCAAGTCAGCACCAATAAGCATTGCCTTGTAAAGAGCAGCATGTCGCAAATTCCGGCCTTTGAGATTGATGGGCTCAACCTGTCTTAAGCCTTCCTCCCATTTGCCTGAACGAATCAGTGCTAGCGTCTCTGGCTTGGGCGGTTTGACAAACAAAAGCTGTTCATCCAAATCAAGCCGACGTTTATCCATCAACAAACCTGATAGCAACGTATGTTGTGTTCGAAATGATTGACGACCTACCACAAGCTGTTCAAAATGCTCTTCATCAACCATCAGAGCAAGTGGCAACAGCGAGCCCATAAGCAGTGTCAAAAGTAAGGCAAAACTTCCTCGTGGTGCTTGATAGTGCCACGACACAACTATAGGAATGAGAAAAGAGAGGCAGAAAAAGATGATATCAGATTTTTCACCCGGCAACCACGGAACATCAACACCACCCGCCAGCACCCACACGGCCAAAGCAAGGATGAGAGCAACAACAAGAGAAAAAATAACTTTATACCTTCGGGGTGATCTCTTCAACTTATTGTCACGAAACTGAAATGAGAGTACGGAGAGCAGAAGCACAACCATTCCTGCAATTGCAATTTTTTCATCAACAGCAAACAAAATGATTGTGAACCCGGCAAATAAGAGTAGAAACGACACCCATACCCATCGGCGGGGAACATGCGCCGCAATCAGCGCACGCCAATAGCTTTTCCAGTCGTCCTTTGGATGCAGAATGGTGGGCCAGAATAGAGTGATCAGGACAACATCAAGCCATATCGCTATGCGTTGCAGCCAAGTAACAGACTCCTCTTGATAGGCCAGGAACTCAAGCTGCAAAGCAAACAGGACAAAAAGCGGTAACAGCACCAACGTTATAGAGGTCATCACCGCGAGAAATGGTTTCACCAGAGGACTGGGCTGACCAACCAGATAGTAGGTAAAAGGAAAAATGTGCAGCCGGTCGCGCAACCCGCCAATGACCTCATCCTGCTGCACGGCTGCATCGAATACAAAAAGTTTGCGTGACAGGAGCTGGAGTTGCAGCAACAGATTAAAATGGGCAAGTACCAGAATAAAGGGAGTGAACGCAAAAAAGCCGACAATCGGCATCTCCACATCCACAAAGGGCAACTTGATACCCTTACCAATCAGCAGATCGAGGTCAGTTGTGCCAAACACAATAACCAGCACATAGGCACATGCCGCAATAAAGGCTGTATGCTGCACTGCAAGGCGCTCTGAGGATTGATTTGCTACATCAAGCAGCACTTGTGGATTCTTTTCTTCCAACTCTTTTTCACTTTGTGGAAACATGAGCATAAGCCTGAATACATTTACGAATTGATCTTTCCCCCAATCCCCGCCAAATCCCTACCCTTCGGCATCACAAACAAACATGCCCCGTTGCTCCGCTTCTCCCACAACTCCCCCAACACCCCTTTCTCTCGTGAATCTTCATTGCTCCATGATGTCTCCGCTTTGTACTCGACAACGAGAAAACGCCCGTCCTTGAGTTTGCAGACAAAGTCGGGGTAGAATTTGTCGGTGGAGGTTTGGAGCCAGAAGGAGTGGAACTCGCGCCGTTCGATGTTGCGCACCCAGAATTCAACTTCGGGGAGTTGATCGATGTAGATGGCGCACTCCTCCTCTTCGCCGTTGAGGGAGGCAATCTCCTTGTAGTAGTGCTTCCTGAACTTGAAGCTGCCCTGATATTTTGCGTTACAGGGGTATTCGTCGGGTTTGAACCTGAAGCATCGGGCTGGCGTCACCACAATCGGGGTAGCGCATTCCGGCAGGAGAAATGCCTGATATGCTTTCTGCCGCTCGGCTCTGCGCAGGGCATCTATTTTAGCGACAATCCGTTGGCGCAGGGTGTACTTGTCGTGAAAAAGCTCCTGAAGGGAGATATTTCTCTCGTTCAGGAGATAGTGAATAACGCCAATCAGGTAAGGGCCGCTCTCTGACGGAAAGATGTCGGCACGATTCGGGATGTTTTTGTCAATCCAGTGAACCAGCGTTGCCACACTTTCGTCGTTGTCCGGCTCCAGAAAAGAGATCTGGTGGCGCAGCTCTTCGAGGAATGACTTTGAGACCTTGCCGCGCTCATCAACGTCAATGTCAATCACCTTGCCATCAAACTGCTTTGCTGCATAGTCTGACTCGGTGAAGGTCGAAGGATATTTGGAAAGTCTCCACGGAATTTCAAGGAAATGGCTCTCCTCGAAGGGTTCAAAAAGGTCGCCCTGCTGCACGGAGAGGAGAGGAACTGAGAAGTCAATGTCGCGTTCAGCCGCTGTTTTTGGCTGTTCCGGCGGTATACCACAGCTTTTGCGATAGAGCCGCTCGATAGTTGCCCTCGCTTCCGGCGTTGTGCAGCAATCAAGAATTGCGTACTTCTCCGGCTCTTCCATGATGCCGACAAAGGTGCAGGTTTTGCTCGCCTCGTCGTAGGTGAATTTGTTGGCAACGGTTTCGGGCAGCCCTGCAAGAAGTGGCGCTTCTGCCAGAGGTTCCGATACCTTGAAAAAGAGGTCAAGCCTGCCCTGTTCACCGGCTGGCATACTGGTTATCAGCTCTTTGGCCTCCTGCCGGTTAAAGCCGTTTTGAATGAGCGCATCTTCAAGGGCATTGGCCGCCTCAACAAAATTTTTCGATGCTGAAAAAGCATAGGCCATGTTCAGCTCTAAGCGCTGCTTCCGCTTGGCCTGATGCAGCCGCATGATACGACCGAGAATCTGTTCGACCGCCGTGGAGGAGCGCATTTCGGCAACGGAGCAAAGAACGTAGGCAAAGGGGCAATCCCACCCCTCCCGCAACGCCTGCACGGTAATGATAAAGCGCACCTTGCAACTCGATACCGCAAGATCAAGATTCTCCAGCCCTTTGTCGGTTCCGGTGGCTCGACGAATCTGCTCCGCCGGAATATTGAAATCATCAATCAGGCACTGCTCAACCACCTCCACGGTGAGCGTCTCATGCGTCTGGCTTTTGGCCTGTGCCTGAATGAGCATGATCGGCCTGATGTACTCGCCTGTCACCTGCTGCTCTTCAAGGGCAAGCTGTTCAAGATGTTTGCGGCACGCGATGGCATCCGTCAGCAGCTCCTTCCAGTTTGGCCTTGTTTCGAGGCGGATGGGCATTTTTATCATCTGGGCCGCCTTCAGCTCTGCCGCCGAGACAGAGTAGAGGATATTGCTTGGATTGTGCTCGGTGGCCGGTGTTGCCGTAAACTCAATGATGCAGGAGGGGTTGAAGCGGGCGAGGGTCTCAAAGGAGAGTTGCGTCCGTGAGTTGTGCGCTTCGTCAACAATCACAATCGGACGGTGCATTTTCAACAGATTGGCCAGCGACTGAATCGGCACACCGTTGTCGTAGGCTTCAAGGGTTTGGGCGAGAGCGGTGTCGAGATCAGTGAAGTGCTCCATCAGAACGCCGGATTGCTCATAGACCTTTCGCCCCTCCGTTTCATCCACCCTGAAGGCCTGAATGGTGGAGACAATAATGGTGGCATTGTTGGCAAGCGTCGGGCGGGTGACGTAGAGCGCCTCCGGCATGGTGAGCACCGCCACCGATGGCATCGACTCCTCAACCGCCTGCCGGTAAGGGTGGTTACGATCTTTCAGGGCGTTACAGGTCTGCTCCTTGATGGTATTGGAGGGCACAAGCCAGAGGACAACCGGCGTTTCCGTGTGCATCAACTCTTTGGCGGCAATACCGATGGCATGGCTGGCAACAATGGTTTTGCCTCCGCCGGTGGGCATTCTGAGACAGATATAAGGCAACCCCGGAAGCTCCTTCACCTCCCGATATGATAACGCCGCGCCAAACGATTGCCGGGTGACGGTGGCATAAGCCCTTTCGGCACTCTCATCCTGCTGAAAGGCGACAAAATAATCCGTGAGGGCCGATAACGAGCGCCGCTGGTAATCCTTGAGGGTTATCATGAGCACCTCACTTCGTAGGGAATTTGGCGGAAAATGATGTTCTCACGGTTGAGATGCGATGAGCCAAGCAGGCAGCCATTGCCATAGACAATTTTTGTGCCCTCATGTTTCGGCAACCGGCTTAACACAGAACGGGTGAGCACATTGCCGCCCTCATCCTCGTTATCGCCGAGAATTCCGTTGTAGAGAAGGTAGACTGCGATGTTGTTCGATGTGCCAAGAAACGGAGTTGAAAAATCGGTGGCAGGCGGCAGAGGCTCCCCTGTTGCTATGAAAAAGATGTGGTGCGCAAGCTCTTTGAAGGTGACCGCTTTGTTGATGGAGCCATCTGCGGAGAAGAGTGGTTCGCCGAGTTCGCAGAAGCGGAAACCACCATGAATCCCTTCAACGTCAATTGTTTTACCCGTATTATTGATATAGCTGTATCCGCCCATGACCCTTTTCAGCCGTTCACTGGTTACTGTTTTGCAGATGCTCTCATCCATTTCGATGAGGATAAATCGTCGATTTCCGCCATCTGCGGCGTTTTGCGCCAGTACTGCATGTGCCGTTGTTCCGGTACCGCCAAATGAATCAAGAATCAAGTCGTCGTCAGTAGTGGTTTGCTGCAATAAAGTCTGAACAAGCGTCCTTGGCTTCGGAAAAATGAACTGCTCATCGCCCATTATCCTTGAGACCTCTTCAGTTCCCTCATTGGTGTTTCCACAATTTATAAAGGATGAAAACCCGGCAAACTCACTTTTAAGATCCTCAGCAAACTTCTTGTGTCGAGGACGTCCGGTTTTACTGGCTGGCCAAAGAATCCGACCTTCACTGATTTTTTGTTCAATTGTCTCCTTTGAATACCGCCAGCCTTTCTGGTGGCAAGGATAAACGTCTCCAGTTTCTGGATTTATAAGGTCATAATGAAGGTTTGGACGTCGGTCTTTGGTTGCAAGACCAACCAGATTATCTGACATCCACGGGCCACGCGGGTCATTGTCTGGATTGCTGTACTTATCCATATCCTTTTCCTGGCCTCGAAAAGCATTGTCACCCATTCGATAGGCAACAACATATTCGTGATCGGAAGAGACATTGTGAAGGCTTCGGTTATCAAGATTTCGACGTGATTTCCATATCAGGGTGGTTATGTAATTTTTTGGAGGCAGAATTTCTTCCATCATGAGCCGAAACCGGGCAATTTCAACATCGTCAAGACACACAAACAAAAAGCCATCGGGACGCAAAAACTGAACGAGCAACTGCATTCGTGGATACATCATGCAAAGCCATTTATCATGCCGGGTAAGGTCCTCCATCTCTTTACCAACGACTTTCCCAAGCCAATTCTTCATTTCAGGCGAATTCACGTTGTCGTTATACGCCCAGTTTTGCTCACCAGTGTTATAGGGTGGGTCAATAATAACGCACTTCACCTGCCCGGCATAGTATGGAAGCAATGCCTTCAAGGCGACAAGGTTATCACCCTGCACCAGAAGATTTTTTGAATCTGGGTCACCAGCCGACAACTCTATATTCTGATGCAACAAATGAAACGGCACCTGCTTGTGGTGATTTACAACAGCTTTTTTCCCAATCCAGTCAAGTGACGGCATTTATTTGGTTCTCGTGTGGTTTTATAGTGAAATATTCTGGTTCTGGATGTCTGGCAAATATCCACCGGTACTCCCGCCAGTTGTTCTATCTTGTTCTCTTGTTGTTCTCTTCTTATTCTCACTTAAAGAGAACTTAACTAATTTTTTTATAAATAGTTGCAGTAGCTCCCTCTTAAGGTTTCTCTTTAATTGTTCTCTTAAACTTTCCTCTTCACCCTTGTTTTAAGAGAAGCCATGACGATTGTTTTGAAGTCCCGGTGTTATGAATTGTGCCTTTTTTACGCAGCTCAGTAATCAAGTTCCCCACTTTGCTCTTTTTTTGCTTGTCGTTCATCACATCAGGAAGCTTATCCCAAAGCAGTTCATCAATTTCATTGCGGTTCAATGAACCATGTTCGCCAATCGCTTTGCATATCATATCGAGGTAGTACTGTTTGTCAAAAGCCCTGTTTTTACTGTATGATGCTTTTTTACCGATCTTCTGCGCCACCTTTTGAGCGATATAAAAATTCGGTTTGCGCCCTTCGATAAGGGATTTGGCTTTAAGCAGTTTTTCTTCATCGTTACTGAGTGGAAGCTTCTTTTGCACCTTGTCGAGCGCCATGATTTCGCTGAGAGTCAAGTCGCCGGTGCTGGCAAGCAGACGGGCATAGTCCATGTTCAGCACCTTGCCAGTGAGTTTCAATTTTACACGATTGCTTGAAAGCTCATAATCGGGCAACGGAAAAAACCGGGCACTCTGCAACAGAAACAACTTCCGGATTCCGCCGCCTGCCGTCTCCACCATCTTCAGGTTGAACATAGCCGTCGCTAAAAAGCGGTTCCGGTAATACTCCTCCGGGGCGTCTTCCATCACCACGCGCTGTACATCGCCAGGCGCAAAACTCCCGAGGTTGGTAAAGGTAAGCGTCTCGTCTCCTTCGATCACATTGATGCGCCCGGCCAGGGAATAATCCTGATGTGCAAGGCAATTATTTACTGCCTCACGAATTGCATACGGTTCATATTGATCAATCTCTTCAGGAAAGAGAGTGCCTTCAGGAAGATAGCGGTATTTCAGATTGCGGATTTTGGCATAGACCTTGTCAACAGCAAGCAACATCGGCAAGCCGAACAAGGCATAGTCACGGTCATTGCCCTGATGATCTTTGAGTATCCAGCGGATTTTAACATCAGCAGGCAACAAAAAATGTTCAGCTTCATTGTTGCCCAGCAATATCAGAGCGGTACGGGTTAACTTTCCTTTGATGGATAATTTGGCCTTGTTCAAAAAGGTCGCATTGTCCCACTCGTCAACGTCACCCGATTTATCAGGGAATTTGCTCTTGAAGTTGTTGCGTGCGACCCGGAGAGCCTCGTCGTCCAGGTCATCCAGCCCGGCATCGGACACTATTGCTGCACTCCAATCCTCATGAGTTGCCTGTGCACGGATGCGTTCGATCTCTTCCAGATTGAGTGGCGAGAGTGACTCACCTTCACGTCCATAATAGTGCCCATCAAACGCAATCGGCACTCCCTTCGGTGCCGCAGGAATTTCAAACAAAAGCACTCGACCATCGTGATGCTGCACTTCATGAATGTTGATAAACGTAATACGGCTGGTGGTTTTGTCGGCAATCCCCTTTTTCAATCGGTCAAGATAGTGACGCTCACGGCAATAGTTTGATCCAACAACCTGCCGCTGATTATTAACACCAAGCACCAGCCAGGCCACTGAGTGATGATTCAGATTGGCCTCATTGCTCAATGCAGAAAAATATTTTCCGAGATGGGAAAAATCATAGCTGTTTTTAGCCTCCTTGAATTCTACCACCTCGCTCTCAGCAGTTAAGGCAAGCAATGCGTCAAGTTTTGACGCAGAATCAAGATGCTGAATGTTCATACTGCGACCCTTGCTTCTTCTTTCAGAAATGCATGTACCATGATAAGGCGATGATTTGAAACATTACCCTGTGACAGCCTTGTTCGTTGTTGAACATTCGGCTGCCATTTCTCGTTCAAGAATATAACTCAACCGTTACTATTACCGCAGTGCGGGCGCACCGTTTTACCGATTACCCTCAAAACAGCATGACCGATTGCGCTGGCACCGAATCCCGCATTTGTTGAATAGAGAAACATTTGACAGAAGAGCCTGACAATGAACGGAAGCCCAAACGCGGACAAACTTGAGACGAGCGACCTTTACAATAAAAAGAAATTATTTCCATCGCCCCTTGAATGTTATAGCTTGTGAGCTATATTGACTAAACGAGTAATCAAATTCTTTTTTTCAGCAAATCCGGGTGCTGAGGGAATTGGACGAGCTTTTTTCTGTTGTCTGGTTGACCGGAAGGTTGCGACACCACACCAATCAAAGAGTTGAAACTTGCCAGAAAACGGCTGAAGGAGATTACACCATGAGTGATGCCAATAAATACAACCCCGTTGCCTTTGAGCCAAAAGCTTACGCGTCTCATAAAAACTCAATCAACCCCGAGTTCAAAATAGCCTACGACGCACTTGAAGATGAGTTTGCGACTCTTCGGGCACTCTTGCATGCCCGTACGCAGGCGGGCCTCACCCAGGCTGAAGTTGCTTCACGTATGGGAGTTTCGCAGCCTGTTCTGGCACGCATTGAGGCAAGCCTGGGCAAGCAGGTTCACTCTCCATCACTCAATACCTTGTGACCGATACGCAAACGCATGCGGCATGAAACTGGTCATCCAGATGGTTTTGCCCGATACCCCGTTCCCATAGAGAAATGTTCAGCATTGCACAGCTTCCCTTCTCCACACCGTTGGTTGTGAAAAATTTAGATTCAGGATATCTGGCGAATATCCACCAGTAATCGCCTACCTGTTTCTGGCAATTTCCGGTTACTCTTTCAGCTCAGGTGCTGCAAGAATTTCCATATCGGCCATGCGAGGCAACGCCAACAATTATTCTGCCTCTCTTGCCAACTCCAGCATTTTATCCAACAGTTCTCGAAGCCTGGGGCATTTTTGACTGGCGATTTCAGGATTGAGTTTACCAAAAAGCTCTCTGCCATGAACAACCTTTTTGTATGAACGATGTGTATGGAGCGAATAAAGGCGTTCCAGTAATTTTGCCGGTGGTTCAGTAAAATTTACCGTTTCAGGCCGGTCAATCTTTTTTGGAAAGGCGTTTTTAACTTTTTGCGGAAATATTTCAGGATCAATCTCATCCCATCTCCTCCAGTTCACCGGATTTGAAAAGAGAGCCAAGAGAGTACTCCTTGAGCCAGTAGTTCAGATCATCCCCCTGTATGGTTCTCAGTTGCGTCTCACCATTTTCCCATTTTGCAACTGTGGTTGTAGGTATGGTTCCGGCAAAAGCGTTTAAAAAGTTGGGGGAATGGGTCGTCAGAATAACCTGTGACCTGGTCGACGCATCTATTGCATATTCAGCAATAATGGGAAGCATGGAGGGATGAAGGCCGGTCTCGGGCTCATCAATGGCAATAACCGGAGCGGGAGAAGGGCTCGCCAGTAAGGTCATTAAAAAAAGAAAGCGGAGCGTCCCATCCGACAGTTCAGCCGCTGATTGCTCGCGTTTCAGTGATTTCCAGCGAATCCGCATTTGTATTCTTTGATCCGATGCCGGTGGAAAAACAAGCTCTTCAAAATCATCACCAAAGGCAGCCTGCATGGCGGAATTAATATCCTTTTTGAAATCACGATCACCGGTATAAAGAGTATGGAGCACACTGATAAGGTTTTGTCCATCCGGGTCAACCCGTTTTTCCATCCTCGCAATTGCTGGCTGGCGAACTGGGGCATCCTTATTGGTGTGCAGATCATGATAAACTGCTATAGATGATAACCATCTTTGGAATGGTGGAATAAAGTGATTATTGATAAATGGCCCGGATGCGATAGAAAGAAGGCTCTCTTCTTCTGAAATAAATTCTTCCGCAGGGGTAAACGTATTTTCCATTTCATCAAAAACAACCGTTTGCTTTCCTGTTCTTTCCAAAAACTTAAAAGGCTGTGTTTCAAGATTTTGCTTGAACTTGAATAAGTTTGTCAAACTCTCTTTTTCAACCTTATATGAACTCCCCATACCAAGTCTTGACAATTCGAGATCATAGTGTTCAGGCCCATAATCTCCTCCATCAACCGTTGTTTCCAGAGAAAACTTGATGGATGATGCAATACCATCCCAAACGATTGGCTCCATTCCGCCTAAAGACTGAATATATTTGCCCAGCCTTCCTTGAGCCGAAATTGAGATCAATTCTAAAACACGCAACAGATTCGATTTGCCGGTGCCATTAGGCCCAATGATCACATTGAGATCCCCGGGAGTCCAGGATACGTTCCGGAGAGAACGAAATCCCTCAATATCAAGTTTTTTAATTTTCACTCTCTCTCCATTTATGGACAATTACTCCTGTTCAATCTTTAATTTTTCGCGGAGGTAGCTTCGGATCCTTGACCAAACTATCATACTCATTTTTGTGATCGTCTGATTTTATAGATAACGCTTTTATGTTTGAACCAAACATGCCTCGCTGATTTCGCTGGCACTGAAACCTTTTTTCTGCAACCGACCACCTCGCTTATTCCGCCAACTCATCACGTTTCGTCTCCTCATGCTGTGTCGAGACCTCAAAAAGCAACAGTAAAAGGTCAAGTTTTTCCGTAACCTCCTGTGAAACAGTTGCCCGATCGATATAAGGGACTAACCGATGCAACTCCCCTTTTTTGAGCAACATGGCATGACCCAGCTTTTGTGCAAGACGTCGGAAAAATTCCTCGGCAAAGTCGCTGAGCTTGAGACGCTCTGTTTTAGCCTCCCATAACAGTTTCGAGACTTCAGGAGAAGCGTTTTTCCAGGTCTTGTAATCCTTGGTGTTTCCAGCAAACAGCCTCTCAAGAATGAGTTGAGAAAGTACCTCTTCAGTTTCAGTCTGGAATCTGTCGAACAACTCCAGATCACTGTATTGCTCCCTCGCAAAGTTGAGCAGAATATCGGGAGTTATGAAGTAGTTCTCTGCTTCGTAACGCTGCCAAAAAACAATATGCAAACCTCCACTCTCAAAGCCCTCCAGATTGCGACCATCATTGTCGAGTATGGCAAGCCCCTTTAAATCAGGAATCATTGTCCGAAGTGCAAAAAAATGCTCTTTGGGGGTAATACCAAAACCACCCTCAACTCTTGCCAACTCGGCTTCCAGTGTCTGGTTGGGATAATTGTTCTGCACATAAAAGGAGTTGATCCGTTCGTCCCAGATTTTGGCCACCGGATGAGCAAGGTGGTCGGCAAAGGCACGCAGCATATCGATATCCGTCCCACCCTCAACATAGAGCACATAGCCGCGTTCACGTGCTTTAACATAGTGTTCAGCACCAAAATGTTTGAGCGTATCTCGGATCTCTGGTTTTTTTGCCAAGTCATCAGCTTTTCCATCCAGCAGCAACGTCAGATTGCGATCAAGCGCTTCATCAAGAATTACTTCAGAGTGTGTAACAAGAACAACCTGCGACTGATTCTCTGTGGCAATATCGCGCAACAGAACATAAACCTGTTTCTGTCGGAGCATTTCCAGATGAGCATCGGGCTCATCAATGAGAAGAACACTTCTTTTGTGAGAAAAGAGGTAAGCAAAGATAAGGAGCATCTGCTGAAAACCACGCCCGGAGAGCGCGACATCGAGAGGCTCTTTAACCTCATCCTGATGATAAAAAAATTCGATACTCCCTCGAGAGGTCTCCTGTGGCTCACCTAACCGAACCGCAAATAATCTCTCCATCAAGGAGGTTATCCGACGCCAATCATCAGGCTCTGATTTGTACACAATCAGACAAAGATTGCGTAACACCTGGGCAGTCTGACCTTGCCCCAATAAAACATCAATACGACCTGGCTTCAAAATTGGCTCTTCGGTCTCCAGGCCTGACATTGGGTAAAGCAGTTCAACATTCAGTTTTGCCGCTGCCTCCAGCAATACCATGTTTTTAAGGGTCAAATCATCCGGAGTACAGTAGACAAGCTCATCTCCCTGATTTCGAAAGCGCATGGCTACCGGTTCGACCTTATTATCATACCAAACACCAAGAGTAATAACAAGGGGAATCTCTTTGCTCCCTTTTCGGACATTCGTATTGTGCCAGAAGTAACGGGTACGCTGCACAGGAACTGCCACTATATTCAAACGGTTTATTGGTGTGGCAGTACGTTCCTTGGCTGTGGAGTTTTTTTTGGCTTCAACCCATGTTTTAACAGCTTGTGACCATAACGCAATCGCCTGAATTGCCGTTGTTTTACCGCAGTTATTGGGGCCAATCAGTACCGCAGGATGATCCAGCTCAATACGCTGGCAATCGCCAAAGCGTTTAAAGTTCTGAATTTCAAGGTAATGCACCAAACGCATGGATAGCTCCGGTCAAGTCAATTAATAAATATGCAATTCAAATCTTAAAATGGTTCAGCGTGCCGAAATTGATGTTTTGCAAAGATTTCGTGATTTCTTTGAGACCAACAAAAACTACCCAACGCGCTGTAATTTTTTATTCAGGTAGTACATCGCAACACCAGTGTACTCCTTCAGTTTCCATTCACCATCTTTTCGGCGCCATTTTAACAGCAATTCTTCAATTTGCACTCTGGTGGCTTTGCCGGTAATTTTGGAGAGGGTTTTGGTAACAGGAATCATTCGCCGGTTCCTTCTTCGGGCTCCAGCATGGCAATGGTCGCTTCAGCGTCTACAATATCGGGAATTGAGCCATTCAGATCCTCTTTCAGCTTTTTGATAAGCTTTCTTGCTACATCAAACTCATCATGGTCAATTTTTGATGCAATCTCTTCAAGACGATTTGGAATAGTGCTGTTGATTCCCGGATCATCCATCAACTCCCGAAGAATTTCTGCCGAGTTCAAACCGACAGACTGCCTGGGAATGGTAAACTTGGTGACTTTATTGTCCTGATAAAGGAGACGAATGGAGTCGGGTAAAACCTCACTAAGAATCTGGGGTGAATGGGTCGTAACAACAAACTGCACGTTGGGAAACACTTCAGTGAGCTTTGTGATTGCTCTCCTCTGCCATGCCGGGTGAAGATGAAGATCTATTTCGTCGATCAGGATAATCCCTTCGCCTTCGAGAGGATTTGGGCACTTGAAATTTGCAATGGCCAGTCGGCGGGCAATATCACCAATAAGCGCAATAAAACAGGTTTCGCCCATAGAGAGCGAATCAATGCTCAACTCCTGATGCTCTTTGGTCACCACCATACCGAGCGGTTGCCGCTTTATCCTGAAATCACGGTACTCAGGAAGAAATTGCTCCAAAGCAGTGCGTACAGCCTGTAACGGCAGATCAGGAAATTCAACAGGGTCAGTTGGAAACATGCCACGAATGAATCGACGGTTCTCATTTTCAATATCTTCACGTTCTCTAAACCATTCAAAAAACAGACAAAACTTTGCTGTAGCGGAAGGAAATTCATCATACAATGAGATCGGATCGAATTCATGTTTTATTCTGGTGCGTTTCGGAAAATCATCTGAATGCACTGCACGATCAACAGAATAGCTCGCAAAAACAGGGAGTGAAGATGCTGCCACCAAATGATGCCGATATTCGGAAACAATACCGGCAAGTGTTGCAAGGTTGTTTTTTACCTCTTTATTTTTTCCTTTACGGAGTTTGGAAATTGACCACTCGCCAAAAGAGGTCTTAAGTACCAACCCGGAATATTTTGTACCACTTTTAATATCAGAATCAGCAATCTGACATCCTTTTCCTGAATCACGTTTCGTTCGCGCAGTCAGCCATGAAAGCAACATGGCCAATGCATCAAGCGTTGTTGTTTTCCCGCCACCATTGAGTGCAGCAATAACCGTCAGACTTGGATGGAGAGGAAGGCTCATGTTCTCAATACCCCTGAAGTTTTGCAGAGTGAGTGTCCTGATTTTCATCATGGCTTCATAGTTACCTGAAACGTTACCTTGTGACTGCCTTTTATGTTTGTTGAAACCTCGGCATCCATTAATATATCTCAACCGTTAATAGTACCGCATTTCTGAAGCTTAAATTCTCCGACTCAAACAGCAATTGCAGCAACCGGTTATCAACGACTTCGCCATCCTGGATCTGCTTTCAACTCTTTACCCATCTCCAGCAACATCTCCTTGATCGCCTGTTTCTCCTGTACGGCATTGGTGACCGAATATTGCTGCATACGCCTGCGAAGCAGTTCAATCATCTGGCCACCTCCCGCTGGAGTGACAGAATGCACTCCCTCATGCGTTTGTGCAGATAGACCTGTTGCATCAACTCCCATGTGGCAGGATTAACAGAATCGAACAACTCGTCATCAATGCGCATGGATGCGGCAAGCGTTTTCATGTCGGCCACTTCAAGTTTGCGAAAACAGACCATATCGAGCAACGCCCTGAGAGGTTGTGCCACCAATGCCGCTTGACCGGAAAAAATGTGCCGATCAACCGCCTGCAAAAACTGCCCCCGCTGCAGTGCCAGAGGATAAAAGCGATAAAGCCCCAATACTGGATGATTCACCACCAACTGACGCCGCCCGGGTAACACTGAAAGAGTGGTCGGCACCGATTCGGGAATCCAGCCGTGAAAGCTCAGTGCCGTTTCCATTGAAATGTATGAGCCGGGTTGCAGGGCTTGGGCCAGCACATAAGGGTGGGGTAAACTGTTTTGCAGGTTTGGTGCAAGCAGGTAAAGACCGCGCCGCAATTGCAGTAGCTCGCCATGCTGCATGGCACGATTGACAAGGTTGTAGCGCCGCTGGGGAGTACCGTCCACCAGACGTGATAACTGAGCCTGCGACACCACCCGGTGCCCGAGACCGGAGTGCATCAACTTTTCTGCGATCGTTTGCATTCATGTATGATACTTTCATTTTTTGAAAGGTACAAACATTTTTTAGCGAGCAAGAGCAAAAAATCATTCAATCCGAACCAGATACTGACAGCGCCCTCAATAATATTGTAGCCAATGGTCACAAGGCCCAGGAGCAGTGCAACATTCAAAAATGATGCTGTTGAAGGTGTTTTCATAACATGAACTCAATGACGAATAAAAGAATAACAATTCAGGAAATCACCTCTGGTTCGTAAAATTAAAATAGAAACTCTGCATGATCTGGCACTGCCTCCTTATAATATCGACGAGAAATACGAGCTCATGGCAAATGACGGCATCGAACACTCCAATCAATCCCGCAAAAACTCTTCTGTTGCCCATTCTGCCATTTTTTCATTACCTTCGCTTTAGCATTGGCAGGAGCTCAGCGCTCTGTCACAAGGCACCAAATTTTACACCAATCGATTATTGAGACGTTTATGAGATTAGCTGTTAATATTGATCATATCGCCACGTTACGAAATGCGCGGGGTGAACAGGAGCCTGACCCGGTTGCAGCCGCCTTGCTTGCTGAACAGTCCGGAGCCGCAGGCATTGTCTGCCACCTGCGCGAAGACCGCCGCCACATCAAGGATAATGATCTTGCAAGACTCCGCCAGGCAGTTACCACCAAGCTTGACCTTGAGATGGCCATGACCACGGAGTTGCAGCAGATAGCCCTGAACACAAAGCCGGAGCTTATTACCCTGGTACCCGAAAAAAGGGAGGAGCTCACCACGGAAGGAGGGTTTGATATTGTTCGACACTTTGCCAGCCTGGTGGAATTTCTGAAACCATTCAAACCTGCGGGAATTGAGGTCAGCCTCTTTATTGAACCCAACAAAAACGCTGTTGACCTTGCCGCAGAGGCTGGTGCTGATCTTGTAGAGCTGCACACCGGACTGTACGCGCTGAAGAAAGGTGATGAACAGAGTCTTGAACTGAAAAAAATCCGTGAGGTCGCTGCTTATGCAAAAAGCCTCGGTCTGAAGGTCGTAGCGGGTCATGGGCTTGACTATAGCAACATCGCGCCATTCAGGGAGATTGCCGACATTGAGGAGGTGAGCATCGGCCATGCCATTATTGCCCGTGCTGTCATGACCGGCCTTGAGGGGGCAGTCATGGAGATGCTCCGAATCATCAAGTAACCCATTCCAATGACTGATACTGACAGAAACCAGATTGCCATTATCCTTGCAACCGGCAACCGCGACAAGGTAAGTGAGCTCCGTCCTCTGCTTGAGCATATTTCGCCTCTTTTCAGGGTCTTTGCGCTGCATGAAATTGGCGTCAACGTCGACATTGAAGAGACTGAGACGACGCTGGAGGGAAATGCGCTGCTGAAGGCAAGGGCTATTTTTAACCTTCTTTCTGAACGGTTCCCCTTCTTGATTGCGCTGGCCGACGATACTGGCCTGGAGGTAGAATGCCTGAATGGTGCTCCGGGTGTCTATTCGGCACGATATGCCCCCATGCTTGCGGGAGAGCCTCCGACGTATAAGGATAATGTCAAGCACCTGCTGCAAAGCATGAACGGCATTGCCAACAGAAACGCCCGTTTCAGAAGCGTGATTGCCCTGAAAGGCTCTCTGCCTTCTCTGCAGGGCCCATTCCTGTTTGAAGAAACGGCGGATGGAGTTGTTTACGGCTCCATAACTCTTGAACCAAAAGGCGAATCAGGATTTGGTTATGACCCTGTCTTTCTGGTTGATTCCACCGGAAAAACATACGCTGAAATGAGTATTGCAGAAAAAAACGCACTCAGTCACCGCTCTCTTGCTGTCCAGAAAGCCATTGCCACCCTCAAGGATATTCTTGCAGGGCACAGCATTCCGTCAACCGATACCAATGCACCACGATGACTCTTCCTGAAGCAGCTCTCCTTGGAATCGTTCAGGGTCTGACGGAATTCCTTCCTGTCAGCAGCTCCGCCCATCTCAGAATTATTCCGGCTCTTGCAGGATGGGCAGATCCCGGAGCGGCATTTACGGCCATTGTACAGATTGGTACTCTTGTTGCCGTTCTTCTCTATTTCCGGAAAGATATTTTCACTATTGTTCGGGCTGTTGTCGAGGGAGTGGTGAAGCGCCATCCACTTGGCAGCGCTGAAGCCAAAATGGGATGGATGATTGTGGCGGGAACCATCCCGATTGTTGTTTTCGGCCTTCTCTTTAAATCAGAAATTGAAACCAGCCTTCGTTCACTGTACTGGGTCAGCAGCGCACTGATCGGCCTTGCCCTCATTCTCTCACTTGCTGAAAGAAAAATAAAGGTGCGACTTGCAAAAAATCTGCCGATGAAATCGATGAAAGAGATCGGCTGGAAAGAGGCTTTACTCATTGGCCTGGCTCAAAGCGTCGCTCTCATACCCGGTTCATCCCGCTCGGGTGTCACCATAACCGGGGGTCTTTTCCTGAATCTTTCCCGTGAAGCAGCCGCACGTTTTTCATTTTTGCTCTCACTCCCTTCGGTTTTTGCCGCCGCTCTTCTGGAACTCTATAAAACATGGGGCAGCATCACCGCCTCTCCTGACGGCATCACCAATATCATGGTTGCAACCCTCATTGCGGGTATTGTCGGCTACGCATCGATTGCCTTTCTTCTCAACTATCTCAAAAAGCACACGACAAGCATCTTTATTGCCTATAGGCTAGTGGCCGGTGCGGCTATTCTTTACCTTGTTGCTACAGGTGTTCTCCAACCGTAAACAAACAACTCCCGGCGCAACTTTTTACCCTGAAAAATAATTCAAGTTTTGTGGAAAGCAGGCGAATATTTTTTCTTATATACAAGGAATCTAAATTAAAATTTTAATTAGTCAGCCGTGCCATACAGCGTGTCAAGCGTAGGGCATAGTGGCTTTGAAAAAGCAGACTTACACATACACTCGAAATGTTCGGACGGCATCTTTTCACCGGCGGAAATTGTTCAGAAAGCAGCAGTTGCCGGATTAAAGGCCATCAGCATTACTGATCATGATTCTGTTTTAGGTATTGAGAAAGCAAAGCCATTAGCCTTGGAAAAAGGTATTGAGCTTATTCCTGGTGTAGAGATGAGCTCAACCTACAAGGGCTATGATATTCATGTCCTTGGTTATTTTTTGGATTATCAGCATTCCGAGCTGAAAGAATATCTTGATCACTGCCGTCACTTGCGCACGGAAAGGGCGGAGCGTATGGTCAGCAAGCTTGCCAAAATGGGGGTGAAGATTGGTATTGAGCAAATCATTGTCAAAGCCCAAAATGGTAGTGTCGGACGGCCCCATATTGCTGCGGTGCTGCAGGATGGCGGTTATGTGAAAAGCTTCAGCGAAGCGTTCAGCAAATATCTCGGTTCACAGAGTCCCGCTTATGTCAAGAGTATTGAGACACATCCTGCTGATGTTATCAGGCTCATTAACAAGGCCTCCGGGCTCTCTTTCCTTGCGCATCCGGCCCATAATGTCTCTGATGAGACGTTGAAGCAGTTGATAACCTTCGGGCTTGATGGCATTGAAGTTGTCCATCCCTCTCATGATGCCTACCGGCAGAACTATTACCGTGAAATTGCCAACGAGTACTTTTTGCTCTTTTCAGGAGGCTCCGATTACCACGGAATGAGGGAGCGCGATGACGATGTCTTTGGCAAAGTAACCATACCATACGATTGGGTCAATAAAATGAAAAGCCGACTTCTCAACATATCATGAAAACAAAACTGTTTCAGGCTGCACATCCTATCACCCATCCTTTATGCCAGTAATGTTCATTCGAGGTCTGGGCATAAAGCTTGTCCTGCAACTGAAAGCTTTTTTTCTCACCATGCAGGAATTTTTTCTCTTTTCAGTCAGGGCATTTATGTCCTTTCCGAAAATAATCCGGTACTGGCGGGATGTGCTTGATCAGGCAACGATATGCGGTACGGACTCAATTCCCATTGTGCTGGTCAGCGCTATCTCCATAGGGGCTCTTCTTGCCATTGAGGTAGGCAACCTGCTTGAAGACTTTGGGGCAAAAACCATGCTTGGACGTTCAACAGCACTCACCGTGATCCGCGAACTTGGGCCACTTCTGATGGGCCTCATGCTCTCCGCACGGTTCGGATCAAGAAACGGTGCTGAACTCGGAGCAATGCAGATATCAGAACAGATTGACGCACTTCGCGCCTTCGGCACTGACCCTATCGCGAAACTTGTCATGCCCCGGCTTGTTGCCGCTCTCATCATGTTTCTGCCATTGACTGCGCTCTCAGACTTTGCTGGCCTGCAAAGTGCATCCTACATGGCTGAACACTACCACCGGATTGATCCTGGAATATTCTGGAACGCTGTCTATCCCCGACTCGTCGCCAAAGACTTTGTGGTCGGGTTCCTGAAAGCTCCGGTCTTTGCCGTCATTATCACCCTTGTCAGCAGTTTCAATGGTTTTTCTGCAAGAGGAGGAACCGCAGGTGTCGGGCGTTCGACCATTAAAGGCATTGTTGTTTCATCGGGACTTGTCCTGATTGCCAATTTCTACGTTTCAAAGATAGTGCTGGAAAACATGTAACCTCCATGATTGAATTACGAAAGGTCGGTTTAAAATATGGCGACAAGGAGATTCTTAAAAACGTCACCCTGACTGTCGAAGACAACACGATCAAGGCAATTCTCGGGCCGAGCGGTGTCGGAAAAAGTACGATTCTCAAACTGATGCTCGGCCTTATAAAACCGAACCGCGGACAGATTCTTGTTGACGGCACGGATATTACCAACATGAAGGAGACCAGCCTTTACGATATACGGCGAAAAATGGGAATGGTTTTTCAGGGAAATGCACTGTTTGACTCTTTGACCATCAGCCAGAATCTTGGCTTCTTTCTTCGTGAAAACATGAAACTTCCGGAGCAAGAGATCAGCCAGAGAGTTGCCGAACAGATCCAGTTCGCCGGGCTTGAAGGCTATGAAGATCAGTTACCGGAAAGTCTGAGCGGGGGAATGCGCCGAAGGGTTGCCATAGGAAGAGCGCTGATTTTCAAGCCGCACATGATCCTTTTTGATGAACCAACGGCGGGGCTTGATCCGGTCAGCTCAAAAAAAATCCTCTCGCTTATCAGCTCCCTGCGCCATAATAACAACCTTGGCGCAGTCATTGTTACCCATATAATCGACGATGTCTTCAATGTTGCCGATTCCGTTGCTGTTCTCTATCAGGGTGAGATCATTTTTGATGATGTGACAGAAAAACTTCATGATGCCAATCATCCCTTTATACGCTCAATTCTTTCTGATAAAATTCTTGAATTATAACGTTCACTTAAGCTTTTCACCTGTATGAAAAATCCGAACGCTTTGAAATGGAGCGATCTGAAGACCGGCATTTTTTTTGTTTTTGGTATCGGTTTTGCCGCCTATATGGGACTGGTCATTGGTAAAAACACCAATCTCTTTACCGGTGTGACGACCATAAAAATAGTATCGAGAGATGTGCAAAGCCTTGCGGAAAATAACTTTGTCTCGGTGTCTGGCAAAAAAATAGGGACTGTTTCAAAAATGGATTTTTTCAGGAGGAATGACTCGCTTTTCGTTGTTGCTTCCCTGCGACTGAAAAATGAGTACGCTCCTCTTGTCACAAAGGATGCCAAAGCTACCATTAAATCTCTGGGCGTACTGGGCGATAAGTACGTTGATATCACAACCGGGAAAGGAGCGCCAGTTAAAAATGGCGATTCTATCCCCCTTGAGACCGAGGAAGGCATGGCAAGCCTCACGGGCAATGCCAACAGCGCTTTTGTCAAAATCAACGAGCTTCTCGATCACCTGAACAGCGGCAAGGGTGTGGCTGGCAGGCTGATCTCTGACGAAAAAATGGGAACCGAGTTAGCCGAAACGGTCAGCAGCCTGAAAACCACAACTACCGAACTTTCTAAACTCACGCAGAAAGCCTCCAATGGTTCAGGGCTTCTTCCAAAGCTCCTCAATGACAAGGCGATGGCCAAAAATACCGAAGAGACTCTTGTACGTCTTAACCAGATCGCAGTCAAAACCGAATCACTGATGACCAAACTCAACAATGACAAGGGCACTCTGGCACAGCTTTCTTCAAATCCGGTACTCTATAATAATCTTTCACGAACACTCTCTTCGCTGGATTCTGTGCTTGTCGACCTGAAAGCGCACCCGGGCCGCTATGTCAAGTTCTCGGTCTTTTAAACAGTAAGGAAGTTTCATGCAATTGCTCCGCTTTGTTACTGCTTCGTGCATGATTCTTGCAGCTTTGACCTTATCGATTCCAGTCGAGCTGAGGGCTTATGATTTCAAGCCGCTTGAAGCCGTTGTTGAGCAAGCGATCAGCGACACTGTTTTTCCCGGTGCAACTCTTGCTGTCCTCTATAAGGGGAGGGTGGTTTTTCACAGGGCGTTCGGCAGAATGACCTATAGCCCCAAAAGCGCTCCCGTTGATACGACAACCATGTACGACCTTGCTTCTCTGACCAAGGCTGTTGTCACCACCAGTATAATCATGCAGCTTGTCGAACGGGATTCGCTCTCACTTCGGGCTCCAGTGTCGGCTTACCTGCCTGATTTTGCTCAAAACAGCAAGGGAACGGTGACGATTGAGCAGCTTTTGCGCCACACCTCCGGCTTGAGAGCCCACGCCGGTTTTTCAAAAAGCTGCGCAACCCCGGAACAGCTCTTCCACGCCATTGCCGCCGATTCACTCCTCTCTGCACCCGGCACAACAACCCTTTACAGTGATCTCGGCTTCATGATCCTTGGTAAAATCGTTGAAACCATCACCGGCAAATCTTTGGCATCAAACTTTCATGAGCGTTTTACAAAGCCGCTGAACATGAAATCAACCATGTTTACCCCACCTCCATCACTCATATTGCGTATTGCGCCCGTCGAAAAAGATAAACTCTGGCCATTCAAAAAAGAGCGTCCGCTGGTTCATGACCAGAATGCCGCGCTCCTGGGAGGCGTAGCCGGTCATGCCGGATTGTATGCAACAACCAGCGACCTGCTTCTTATGACTGCAATGATGATGAACGACGGAACCAGCAAAGGCCGAGTCTATTTCCGCCCGGCCACACTCAGAACATTTCTCTCCCGGCGCAACTCTCCGAGAGCATTGGGTTGGGATTTGCGCTCTCCTGAAGGACACTCCTCAGCAGGCGACTTTTTTTCAAACTCCTCCTACGGGCATCTCGGTTTTACCGGAACCAGCATCTGGATTGACCCTGAAAAAAAAATTGCCGTCATTCTGCTCAGCAACAGGGTCTACCCGACATCAGACAACATCAAAATCCGCACGTTTCGCCCACTGATCCACAACACTGTCGTACAGTGCCTGGGGTTGGTCAGGCAAACAAACCTTCCATAGGCACAACTGGAAGGGGAGTTGGTTTCAGCGATTCCTGCCGAAAAATGGCATTGGCAGCCAGGCGTCCAGTAAAAGCCGCCGCCTCCATGAGAAAAACGGGAGCATCCACTTTTACCCAGTCTCCTGCAAAAAAGAGATTGGAGAATGGCGTTTCAAGGCCGGGACGACGGGCGTGATCTCCCGGAGCCCATCGGGTAAAATTAGACTGTTGCATAAAGAGTTCGTGCAAAATCCTTGCATCTTTTGATTCAGGGAACAAGAGATGCAACTCCTGAAGCATCGTTGCCTTGATCTCCTCTTCCGGCCTGATATCCTTTGGCGCAATGGCGTAGGCGTGCAGTTCAACAACACAGCCTCCATGCTTTTTTGCCCATGAGATAAACGGCTCCTGGAAATGAGAATAAAGAGAGACTGAATCGGTATAGGTATAACCCGAAACGGTGTAGAATGGAAACTCTGCTGAATCAAGCGGGCGATCAATCCAAAGACGGTAGACCGCATAGGGATCTGCCTCCCCGAGCGAAGCAACCTGCGACTCAAACTCAGGACGGCCCAACTCAGATGCTTTGACCAACTTCCGGATACCCCTTACGTCAGAAGCCGCCACACAATAATCACAAGCCAACAGTTCCGCCTCTCTCCCTTCAAAATTCTTTTCCCGACGCACCACAAGCACTCCTCCTTCAAGCGCAACAGCAAGCCTGACCAGCGGAGCCTTGGGTGGTCCACTCACCGGTATGCCTGACGCATTATACCTGCCTGCATGGCACGGACAGTAAAAACCGCCGGCAAGAGTATCGGGTCTAACCGTGCAGCCTGCATGGGTGCAGCGCCCGTCATAGGCGACATACCCGCTACCCTTTCGGCCAACCACAATCGGTATTCCATCGGCAGTAACATAAGCCGCAAAGCCCTGTTGCGGTACCTTGGCCGGATCAACCTGCAAGAACAGAGAGGAACCGCTTTCCGGCGAGTCCACAACAACCCCGACAACCTTCTCCCCATTGACCTTCACGCTTCTTGCCGTACTCCCCTTCCGGAGCTTCACCCCGAGCTGTTTCAGCCTGGCCTCAAGAGGATTGACAAGAGCGCTCATACAATCGCGATTCGTTATTTTAAAAGCGAGTCCTTCCGGGCTGCCCATAAAATAAAAATGAAAATAGCGGAGAGCCTCGGCAGCCGACAACACCTCCATACGATTCATCGTCGCATCAGAAAAAGGGTGCAGCACCGTATCAACAAAGGCGGGCAAAGCCTCTCCCTGGCGACAATAGGTCATGAAATCAATCGAATCATACTTGCTGAACGTTTTTTTGTACTCGTATCGGAACATCTCCCCCATTGAAGTCAATCCTCTGGAATTTTTCAGAAAGGAGATCAGGTCAAGTCGGCGGGACTGCCCCATCATAGAGAGCACATTGAGAGGAAATAACTTCGATGTCTGGCCAAAGAGCTCTTCAGGAGCATTTTTAAACATCACAGGATATCCGGGAGAGGCTGAAAAAACCTCCGGCCTGACACCCGCAGAGGCAAACATCTCATTGAGATTGTAATACTGGTCAAAAAAACCGTGAAACCCGTGCTCCACAGGAAAACTCTCGCCAAGAGCCTCAAGATTCCAACCCGTGAGTTTGCCTCCAAGGAGAGGAGAAGACTCAACCAGCGTCACCTCAAAACCTCTGAGGGCAAGTTCAAGAGAGGCGCTGATACCGGCCAGACCGCCGCCAATGACCACAACTTTTTTTGAGACCTCAAGCCTCTCTTTCCCTTCCACTCCCTCTGCATCACTGCCATAAAACTCTTTTCTCGGCTGGTAATATCCGATAAGCCCTGCTGTTCCTGCCACAGCAACTCCGGCACCAATACCTGCACGCTTCAGCAGTTTTTTTATAAACTCTCGTCGTTCCATAACAGTGAAAAGGACGTTAACCCGTTGAAAATCAATATGCTGAAGTGTACGACCATTTTAACAATAAATAGTCCTATGAGCAACTCTTCGTTGAAAACGCTTTACAACAACTCCTTTTTCTGGAATTTCAGAAACGATCTGAACAAGTCAGACAAAAAATGGAATGAGTTCGTAACCGACTGTTCGATGTGGTGAAATGCTTCAGGAATATGGCCTCCGCTCAGAGAGAGATAAGCCGCATAAAGCACAAGAAAAGCCGCAATAACGAGAACAACCTGTACCACTTTTTTAAGAAAAGAGAACAGAATCATGAAAGCAATAATGACGGCAATAAAAAACAACACCGGATGATGAGCAAAATAGTCAACAGCTTTTTCCATAAGAGCACGTTTTTCGTTTAAAGGTATTCCAGTAAAATACCGGCAACCCTGGGTGAGGGAGAAACTTCGGCAAGCTTCGCCCGTGCAGCAAGCAACTCCCGACGCATCGCACTGGCAACATTGGCATCATCAAGAATCATTCGGGCTTGACGGTATATCTCTGCTCCGCAAGCCTCATGCTGAAGAAGCTCGGGCACCGCCCTTTCAGCACTCATAAGCCCTTTAGCCACAATATTTGCCAGTGATATGTTCTTCAGCTTGACCAACTGGCGGCCAATCAGGTAGTTAAGCTGTCCTGTTCTATAAACAACAATCATGGGCACACCAAAACAAAGCGATTCAAACGTAGCGGTACCCGAGGTCACCAGAACAAGCTCACTGTATTGCATGACCTCATAGGCTGAACCGTCGATAACGGAGAGGTCACGATACTGCGACAAAACCCGGTAAGCCTCTTCATCAAGATTTGGAGCACGTCCAAAGAGAAAAACGACAGGATACTCACTGCTCAGCAACCGTGCCGCTTTCAGCATTTCAGGAAAAATGTAGGCAATCTCCTGCTTGCGGCTTCCTGGAAGAAGTCCTACAAGCCTGGTATTGGGCGAAAGAGTATGTTTTTTGAGAAACAGCTCTTTGGAAGAAAGCGTCACTTCGGCAAGTTCTTCAATAACGGGATGACCCACAAATTCCGCCTTGATACCGTGATGCCGAAAAAATTCAACTTCAAAATCAAAGATAACAAGCAGCCGATCAACATGAGCGCGGATAGCCTTGACCCTGCCCTCTTTCCATGCCCAAACCTGGGGGGAAATATAATAGATAACCGGAATTCCAAGTTTATGAAAAAAACGGGCCATCATGAGGTTCATGCCCGGATAATCAACAAGTAATGCCGCAAAGGGCTTTTCACGGAGTACAGCAGCCTTGAGATCACGAATAACCCGCCGAAGAAAACCCGAATGTTTCAGCACATCGACAATCCCCATCATGCTCATCTCGGCAGTATCGTATAACAAGTTTGCACCAAGCTGCCGAAGTTTTTGACCGCCTATGCCAAAAACCTTGATCTCATGCCTTGCTTTCAATAACTCAGCAATAACACCGGCAGCATGCATATCCCCGGATATTTCTCCGGCTAAAACAAACAACATCTTTGGCATAAAAAAGAGTGATAATTGGAGGAACGACAAGGAATCCGTACCTTAGCAATATATTTTATATTTTCCTTCCAAATGAGTAGCAGAATTTTGTTCTTAATTATATTCAACATCAATAAAGAATGCAAGTTAAATTCGGTACTGACGGATGGCGCGCAATTATAGCAAAAGATTATACCTTCGATAACCTGAAACTTGTAGCGCTGGCTTCTGCCCGCTACTTTCTTGACCATCCAAACAGGGCGAAAGGTGTCTGTGTTGGCTATGATACCCGCTTCATGTCCAAAGAATTTGCTGAATATACGGCCAGCATTCTTTCATCACAGGGGCTCAGAGTATTGCTTGCCGACAGTTTTGTGTCAACACCGGCAGTCTCCCTGTATGCGAAAGCAAAACAGCTTGCCGGTGGCATTGTCATTACGGCATCTCATAATCCGGCAATTTATAATGGTTTCAAAATCAAATCTCCCAGCGGTGGCCCCGCACACCCTGAAGTGATCGCTGAAATCGAACACAATATGACACTGATAGACCCGCAAGTGATGATTGTGCCCGATAAAAAGCTGATTGAGCTGATTGATATGAAGGGATTTTATATCAGCCATCTGAAATGCAGCATTGATCTCCCCCTGATTCGCGAGTCAAGAATAAAAATAGCACATAACGCCATGTTTGGTGCCGGACAGGATCTTGTCTCCAGCCTGTTTGATGAATCAATGCTCAGTTGCTATCACTGCAGCATCAACCCTGGTTTTGGCGGTATCAATCCCGAGCCAATGCCTCAGTATATCAAAGAGTTCATCGAATTCTTCAATGAGGTTGAAACCGATGTTGGTATTATCAATGATGGAGATGCCGACAGGATTGGCATGCTTGACGAAAATGGCCGCTTTGTGGATTCCCACAAACTCTTTGCTATTATTCTCAAGGATCTGGTCGAGTATCAGCACAAAACCGGTGAAGTTGCCAAAACATTTGCGTTGACTGATGTCATCGACAAGATATGCCAGAAACACCATCTCGTCATGCATGAGCTTCAGATAGGCTTCAAGCATCTCAGCAAACTCATGACCACGAATAACATTCTTATCGGTGGAGAGGAGTCCGGTGGTATAGGTATTCCTGCATTTCTGCCGGAACGCGATGGTGTCTATACCGCTCTTTTGATCCTTGAAATGATGACACGCAGGAACAAAACTCTTGCTGAACTGGTTCAGGAGCTGTACGATGAGTATGGCTTTTTCTGTTATAATCGCCTCGATTTGCGTGTCAGCGAAGCAAAAAAACAGGTTATTATTGATCGTGCGTCTACAGGTGACCTCACAAGCATCGCGGGCTACAACGTTTTGAAATTCAATGATCTTGACGGCTACAAATATCACTTTGAAGGCGGTTGGATGCTTATCCGGCCATCCGGTACTGAGCCGGTCCTGCGCCTCTATTGTGAAGCTGACTCTCAGGAAAAGGTTGACAAGGTTCTTGCTTTTGCCTCAAAACTTGCTTGAGTCTCAACTGACAGGGAAGAAAATTCAACATGGGATGGCATCAAAAGAAAAGCTGTTCAGGAGCATTGTGGCTGACCATCAGGAGATGGTCGTTAATACCTGTTACCGCTTTGTCTTTAATCGTGAAGATGCTGAGGATCTGGCCCAGGATGTCTTTGTCGAGGTATTTCGATCTCTTGAACAGTTCCGTGAAGAATCAAAACTCTCAACATGGATATACAGAATCGCTGTCACGAAATCACTTGACCACCTGCGCCATCTGAACAGAAAAAAACGGTTCAGTTCGCTGAAAAGAATGATTGGTATTAATGATCCGGCGGAAGATATTGCTGCACCATCCCATGATAATCCACCCGAAGCATTAGCCCAAACCGAACGAGCCAAAATCTTGCTGGATGCGCTTAATACGCTTCCTGAAAGCCAGAAAACAGCATTTCTGCTCAGCAAACAGGAGGGATTCAGTAATCAGGAGATTGCTGATATCCTCAAAACATCGGTATCAGCCGTTGAATCTTTGGTACACAGGGCAAAAAAAAACCTTCATGACAAACTCTATGTCTATTATTCGGAACATTAATTTTTTTGAAACCGCAAGTTTTTGACAAACCTGTCGTCTGATATACTGAAGAAGGAGATAATGATGAAACAGCATGACAAGAACATAGAGGCAGAAGTCTGCAAGACCATGAGTTTGCTTGATGAGTTAGTTCCGCTTGAACTCCATCATCAATTCGGGGTCCGGTTGATGCATAGAGTCGAGGAAGAAACCGACTTGAAGTATTCTGGATTTCGCATTGATTACAGGCTGGCATTCATGGCGCTGATTTTTGTTGTTAATGTGGGAACAACGATGCTGTCAATTCAGCAAGGTGATGAAGCAAGAACAACGGTCAGTGAAGTGCCTTTTAACCAGAGTGACGACTACTCGAACCAGGAGTTTGCCTCTTATGATCAGGGCGCTTCTTATGAAAACCTTGCTCCTTGATCGCCAGAATTCTTTTGCATGAAACACGTTACAGTATTGGCTAAACAAAAAGGGAACAAGCGATGAAAAAAACATTGATGATTTTGACAACAGCGTTGCTTCTTGGTGTCGGCGCTGCTTCAGCGGCTCCAAATGGTCCACTTGGTGTGGGGTGTTTTGGACAAGAAAGGATGCCGGAATGCAGAATGGATATGATGCAGGATAATCTCGGACTGAACGACAAGCAATGTGAGCAGATGGAGGAGTTCCAGGCAAAACATTTTCGCCTTGTTTCAGCAGAGCAGAGAAAGCTTGTGACGATTGAGCGTCAGTTAAGGGAAGAGTCACTGAAGGCCAGCCCTGACGCAAAACAAATTGACCAGCTTGCAGACAAGATTGGAAAACAGCATACCGTGCTTGCTCGTCTGAGAAGCGCTCATTTAAGTGAAATGAACTCAATCTTAACCCCCGCGCAGCGCGACTCCTCCATGAAAACAATGAAGGGTTTTATGCCCATGCGTGGCAATTGCCGTATGATGAGGTGACAATAAGGAATCAAACCCATGTTGTTCAAGGGCAGGCTGGTCTGAAGGGAAGGCCTGCCTTAATTTATACGCAGACAACCAAGGTAGCAACCCCATGAACTTTATTTCTTCAAAACGCTTTGTTTCAATCGCGCTTGTGCTTCTCGCCCTGTGCAATGTCACACTGCTTGGTGTTTTGTGGTTGCAAAACTCGCCCCGGTTGGCACCATTGTTTCCTCAGAGGCATCATAATGGACGGTCAAACTCTTTTCTTGAAACTCTTGGCCTTACTGCATCGCAAAACCTCACCTTCCGTAAACTGCGCGAAGAACATTTCCTCAAAGTCAGGCCTGAAATGGAGACGATTACCGTTCTCAAAACACAACTGGTTGAAGAATCGCTGAAAGATCACCCAGACAGTAAAAGAATTGAGACGATCACCCTGGAACTCGGCTCCCGTCAGACATCAATAGAGCGTGAGCTTGCGCTCCATTTTCATGAGCTTGCCAAAATATGTACGCCTGCACAGCGGGATTCTCTGAAAAAAGTGCTTGTTCGTATCGCAACAAACAGGCACGCAATGAGAATGGAGCGTTCCACAAGGCCTCGACCCTGAAAAAATCACAAAAAAAGATGTGACATCATTTCGCGTTGAGCCTTCCAACAACTTTGTTGAAAACAAGCATAACTTCTTGACGAAACAAAAGAAGGGCGAGCACAAAATAAATGGCCAGAAGTCCCGCTTTCAAAAGAGTGATCGTTAAAGAATTGGAAAAGTGCTGCACTGTATTGAACTGCAACATGGCCAGTGCAATGCCTGCAACAAGCAACAAAAAAAGCTTAAGCCAGTCATAACGGATCGGAAATACTTTGAGAGAATACCACGCCATCACAACGCACATGACAGCCGTACCTGCAACAATGGCACTGGCGGCGCCATCCATGCCGCTGAGCGGGATAAGCCACCAGCAAAAGAGAGCAGTCACTGCCGCACCAGCAAAGGTAACGACAGGTAGATAGCGTGTATTGCCAGTGATAAGAAGCCCAGCAGACAGATTTGTTGAGACCATGTCAAAAACATAACTCAAAAAAATCCAGGGAAGAATTGAAAGTCCAATCCAGTAACGCGGAGGAAGCAGATAAAAGCTCCCAGCATAGTGGTAGCGAACCAAATCAGGCACAAAAAAGGTGGCTGCAAGCGCCAGGAACATGGTAAAGAGGGTTGAGATGCTGAGGACATGCTGAAAAAGTCTTTTTGCCTCAGGATCTTTGGCATGTTGCAGAAAAAACGGCTGCCATGCAAAACGGAATACTTGAATGAAGAGCTGCAACACAACGCCAAAAGCGGCAATTCTTCCATAAATACCAACAATGTCAGAAGCCTGATAGCCATGACCATAGAGCCGTTCAACCTCTGCGGGTGGTATGCGAATTAAAATGTTCCGGTCAATCAGATGAATCAGCAGCCCGGCAATTCCGGTCGGCACATAAGGTAAGCCGATCCGAAGCATTTCACGCAACTGCAAGGTTGAAAAAAAGATCCTGAACTGACGAAAAACAGGAATAACCAACAGAAGACTGACCAATGAACCAAAGGCCTCTGCGATGAAAACCCCCGGCAATCCGAAATGAAAAGGAACAATAAGAATAATTGCACTTGCGACAACCGCTATAACACCGACTACCCGTGCAATGGCAAACTGCACGGCTTTTCTCTTCAGACGAAGTTCTGCAAATGGAATGACCAGAAGAGTGTCGATCCATAAAATAAGGGCCGCATACCGGACAAAGATGAAGTCGCTGGCAGAGAGCCCTATGAGTTGAGCAATAAAGGGAGCAAAAAGGACGATGATCACCGCAAAAAGCGTTGAGGTCACCAGCAGAGTGATAAAGGCCGTCGAAAAAAGCTGGGTTTCATCCCTGTCTCGATGTGCAGAATCCGAAACTACCTTGAGATAGGAGGTTTCAAGGCCATAAGAAAACAAAACATTTGCCAGTGCAATATTGGCATAGATAATAGTTTGTACACCATTATCAAACGTGGAGAGTTTGTTGGCGTAAAGGGGAACCAGAAGATAATTGAGACTACGGGCAAGAATCGTACTCGAACCGTAGATAACAGTGTCTTTGAAAAGAAGCTTTAACTTTGAAAACATGCAGAAGAAAAATCAGAAAACTTAAATTGTACCATTATTAACCGTCCCTGATGTCTCCTCATCACGAGCTGCGGCCCGACGCTGGCGTATCGCTTCTTCATCAATCTGAAATCTGCCATCCTTTTGAATCACCGGTATTCTTGAGATGACATCACTAAGATGGCGCTGGGCTTCCTGCTGCTGCTGCTTGAGTTTTTCAAGCTCTTCACGGTTCAGGCCAACAGGATTATCTTTGTCGATAAGTGAATCCTTGAAAGATTCTATGACCAGATTCTGCTCTTTTTTCATATAGCCCAAAAACTTGCTGAAAAGAAAAACCAGCAGAAAGAAAACCAAAAAGGAAAAGCCAAGGAGAGGTACCCAACTCATGAGAAACGCTTTATGATTAGCAAAGAAAATTTTCTTCCCTCAATTTAGCCGATATTACAGTATATAAAAAGAGCAACCATCAATCTTTTCTTCATTGAAGCATCTATTCTGAAAACCTATGAGCGCAACATCTCAATGCGGAGACATTACCGAAACTGGCAAAACAATTCTTGAACAGGAAGCTCAGGCCATTTTTATGATCGCAGAACGGCTTGACAGCAATTTTTCGAATGCCGTGAACCTTTTGGCATCATGCCAAGGGAAAATCATCATCTCGGGCATGGGAAAATCAGGTATAATAGGCCAGAAAATTGCGGCAACCATGGCATCAACAGGCTCAACAGCCCTGTTTCTTCACCCGGCAGATGCTGCTCATGGAGATCTTGGCATTGTCAGCCATAACGACGTTGTTGTGTGTCTGTCGAAAAGTGGCACAACTGAGGAGATGAATTTCATCATCCCGGCACTCCGGCAGATCGGGGCAAAGATTATTGCCATGACGGGTAATCAGCGCTCTTTTCTCGCACAAAACGCCGATATCATGCTTGATACGGGTGTCGTAAAAGAGGCATGTCCATACGATTTGGCACCAACGACTTCAACAACAGCAATGTTGGCAATGGGAGATGCCCTTGCTATTTGTTTGATGCAGCAAAAAAATTTCACCCAGCGGGATTTTGCACTGACTCATCCAAAAGGATCCCTCGGCCGCCGACTGACCGTCAGGGTAACTGATATTATGGCAAAGGATGATGCCTTGCCTCTCGTCACAGAAAGTGCCTCGGTGACCGATCTCATTCTTGAGATGACCTCGAAGCGATATGGGGTAAGTGCTGTAGTCAATAGTGAAGGAGGTCTCTGCGGCATATTTACCGATGGTGACCTTCGCCGACTGGTCCAGAGTGGCAGAGAGTTTTTGGGCCTCAGTGCAAAATCCGTCATGACTGCACATCCAAAAACGGTGACAACCAGTGCCATGGCAAAAGAGTGCCTTGATCTTCTTGAAACCTACCGCATAACCCAGTTGTTGGTCTGCGACGATGAACAGCGCCCGGTGGGCATGGTCCACATTCACGACCTGATTACGCTGGGCCTCTGAAGAATTTTAACAAGGTTCATAGAGGGCTTGCTGTATTTATTGCAGAAGCCCTCTATAAACAATAATGTTTTTATCTGCCAAGAGCCTTGAGCATGGCTTCACCGATATCAGCCGGGCTGTCAACAACCTTGATGCCAGCTTCTTCCATCGCCCTTATCTTGTCTTCGGCAGTTCCTTTTCCGCCGGATACAATTGCGCCAGCATGGCCCATCCGGCGACCTGGAGGCGCAGTACGTCCGGCAATAAAGCCAATCACCGGCTTTTTGAAATATTTCTGGATATAGGCCGCAGCCTCTTCCTCTGCGCTTCCGCCGATTTCACCAATCATCACCAGCCCTTCAGTTTCATCATCTGCGGCAAAGAGCTTGACTGCGTCGATAAACTGGGTGCCAATGATTGGATCTCCTCCAATACCAATGCAGGTTGACTGACCAAGACCAACCTGGGTAAGCTGGTGTACCGCTTCATACGTGAGAGTGCCACTGCGGGAGACGACACCAATAGTACCTTTTTTATGGATAAACCCAGGCATGATGCCTACTTTAGCCTCACCAGGAGTAATGACACCCGGACAGTTCGGTCCGATAAGCACGGCTCCTTTTTGCTTGACAAAAGCAAATGCTTTCATCATATCATTAACCGGAATCCCTTCGGTAATGCAAATGATGACTTTCAGCCCGGCATCAGCAGCTTCCATAATAGCATCGGCAGCAAACGGGGCTGGAACAAAGATAACAGTAACATTGGCTTCGGCCTTCTCTACAGCCTCACGCACCGTGTTAAACACCGGTACTGGTCTGCAAAACTTGTCTTTTTCATTGCCATGATACAGCATATCACCTTTTCCCGGAGTGACTCCAGCAACCACATTGGTTCCATATTCAAGAATCTGGGAGGTATGGAAGGTACCTTCCGCACCGGTTATCCCCTGCACAAGCAGGCGGGTATCCTTGTTGACTAATACACTCATAATACAGATTTATTAAGATTAACGCTACGTACTCCAACAAAAATTATAATGACGACTGCATACATTTTGCTATACCAAGCAGCTTTCCCTCTTCAAAAAAATTACAGATAAGATGCATTCCAACAGGAAGGTTGGAACTGTCAAACCCAAGCGGAACACTGACAGCCGGCATACCGACGATACTTGCCGGAACGGTGAAGACATCGGCAAGATACATTTCAAGAGGATCGCCGGTTTTATCACCAATACCAAAGGGAGGAAAAGGCGATGTCGGCCCTGCAATAACGTCAACCTTTTCAAGCGCCTCCCGATACCGTTCCTGAAAGACACGTCTTGTCTGCTGCGCCTTTTTATAGTAAGTATCATAATACCCGGCCGAAAGGACATAAGTTCCAAGCATAATTCTGCGCTTGACCTCCCTGCCAAACCCCTCCGTTCTGGAATTCACATACATGGCTGCGAGATCTTCGGCATTTTGTGCACGATAACCATACCTTGCTCCATCAAACCGGGCGAGGTTTGACGAGGCTTCAGCAGTAACCAGAATATAATAGGCCGCTATAGCATATTTACTGTCAGGAAGGGTGATTTCTACAAGTTCAGCTCCCTGATCGCGGAGTTCAAAAAGCTTTCCTTTCACCATGCCGGCAACATCAGGATTAAGACTCTCGGGAAAATACTCTTTTGGAACACCAATCTTTAACCCCTCAACAGAAACCGTTGCCATTTCAGCAGAGTAATCAGGCACGGTACGACAGGAAGAGGTGGCATCCCGACCATCCTTGCCGGCCATAACCCCAAGCACCAGAGCAGCATCGTCGCAGTTACGGGCAAGCACCCCTATCTGATCGAATGAGGAGGCAAAAGCCACAAGTCCATAGCGCGAAATTCTTCCGTATGTCGGTTTTAAGCCAACAATATTGCAGAAACCTGCTGGTTGGCGCACAGAGCCACCAGTGTCTGACCCAAGAGCCACCAGAGCAAGATCATTGGCAACTGCGGCTGCCGACCCCCCCGAACTGCCACCGGGCACTCTTTTTTTATCAAACGGATTAGGAACATTGCCATAAGCTGAATTTTCGTTCGAACTCCCCATGGCAAATTCATCCATGTTTGTTTTACCCAGAAAAATGGCATCTTCCTCTTCAAGACGAATTACTGATGTTGCGTCATAGACACTTTTGTAATTCTCAAGAATTTTTGAAGCGCAAGTAAGTCGTTCCCCTTTAATGGCAATATTATCCTTGATTGCCATCGGCAGACCGAATAACGCTCCAGGATGCCCACCTTCCCTGAGTTTTCGATCAAGGCTTTTTGCCCGTTCCAGGGCCTGATCAGCAAAAACCGTTATATAAATATTGTCATCACGATGACTCTCTATACGTTTCAGATAAAAACGCACAACCTCTTCACAGGTTAACTCGTATGACAAAAGCTTGGATCGAAGATCTTCGTAACTACTTAATTTCACGTTTGTTGTGAATTATTTTGAGAGAACAGTACCAATGACTGACCGTGATAACTTTCAAAAGAAAAAATACCGGTCTCCTTGCGGCATTTCCTCTCCATGTAATGTTTGTATAATAAGAAATAACTCCATATTATTCAATCTGGATTGATAGAGTCTATAGAGGTAATTATTCATGAATTGTACCCACCATGAATACCCGTCAATCGGTAAGGAATAATCTGGAGTTATGGCACTCATAAAAATAGCAGACTTTTCACCCACACTTAAAGCACACTGGTTTTCCGCACGTACTGACGTTGCAGATAAACAGGTACAGGCTGAGCTGAGGTCATCGTGTGACCTCCCCTGCCATATTGCCATCATTATGGACGGGAATGGCAGATGGGCAAGGCTGAAAGGAAAAACAAGAATTGACGGGCATATCGCTGGTGTGGAATCAGTCCGGGATGTCGTTGAATCCTGCTCACAGCTTGGCGTTGACTATCTTACACTTTTCACTTTTTCGACAGAAAACTGGAAACGACCGGAAAAAGAGGTCTCCGCATTGATGCAGCTTCTTGTCAGGGTTATCGGTCGGGAAACCCGTAAACTCCATGACAACAATATCAGGCTCAATGTCATTGGCGAGATCAACCTGCTGCCGAAAGAGGTGAGCGCGGTTTTAAAAAGAACGATGGAACTCACCAAAAACAATAATAAACTTGTGCTGACCATCGCACTCAGTTACAGTGGTCAGTGGGATATTATGCAAGCGTGCAAGGCGATTGCTTTTGATGTCAAGTCGGGGCAGCTCAAACCTGAAGCTGTCGATGAACAGCTTCTCGCTTCATACCTTTCTACCGCATCAATGCCCGACCCGGAACTTCTGATCCGTACAAGCGGAGAGTTCAGAATCAGTAACTTTTTGCTCTGGCAAAGCGCCTATTCCGAAATTTACTTTACAAACACTTACTGGCCTGACTTTCGTCGTTCACAGCTTTATGATGCCATACGGGAATTTCAAAGCAGGGAACGAAGGTTTGGCCAAACCAGCGAACAAATTCAGAAGAAAAATGTCCCTGCCAACAAGCTTTAACCTGATTGATTCCTCAAATTTCATGAAACAAACCCAAAAACTGATAGCCTTCCTTCTGTTTGCTCTTGCCCTTAATCCTGCGGGAAAAAATGTTGACGCAAAAAATCTGCCCCCCAAACTTGAACAGAAGAAAATAAGCGAAGCAAAACAAAATCTCTACACCGTCAAAAACATCTCTTTTATCGGCCTTCAATCTCTCGGCGAACAGGAATTAACGGCCAGCCTTCCGCTCAAAACCATGGACCAGATTACCATTCCCGGAGCGGAACTTTCAGGAACACTGCAATACCTCTGGAAGTTGCAACTTTTCAGTGATATCACTGTTGAAAGAAAATATCTCGAAGGGAACAACATCGCACTGACCTTCATTGTGACCGAACTGCCGATGCTTGACAAGGTCACCTTTGAAGGCAACAACAAGTTTGATAGTGTTGAACTGAAAAGAACTGCGGCTCTTGTGACTGGCAAAAAAATCAGCGAACAGGAATTGCTTACTGCGGTAAACAAGATTGAAAAATTTTACGCTTCAAAAGGCTATCTGACTGCGGAGGCAAAATTTCAGCGCCAGGAAGTGGTTAATAATCATGTCACGGCACTGTTCTCAATTGTCGAAGGTTCAAAGATCTCCATTGAAAAAATCACCTTTCACGGCAACAGTTCTTTTGAGCAGCAAAAACTGAGAGGGGTTTTCCAGGAAACCAGTCAAAATTCCTGGTGGCGCAGAATCTTCGGCAGTCCAAAACTTGATACCGAAAAATTTAATGACGATAAAACCTTGCTGGTTGAGTTTTACCGCAATAACGGTTATCGCGATGCGCGTGTCTTACGCGATTCGATCAGGTATACCCGTGATAAAAAGGGGCTCTTTCTCGACATTTATCTGGATGAAGGCAAGAAATACCATATCAGAAACATAACATGGTCAGGCAATACAAAAGAATTTGCTTCGACGGACATTCTTGATAAAACATTCCGCCTCAAAAAGGACGATGTCTACAATGCCAAACTGATTCAGGAACGGCTGAGTTTCTCGCAGGATAATTCTGATGTCAGCTCAATCTATCTCGATCGTGGCTACCTCTCTTTCAAGGCAAATCTTGAGGAACAGGTCATCAAACCTGATATGGTCGATCTGGTTATCTCTCTGAGGGAAGGCGAACCGTTCCAGCTCAACACTATCAATATCAGAGGCAATACCAAAACAAAAGATCATGTGATCCGGCGTGAACTCTTCACCGTTCCGGGCGACATGTTCAGCCGAAAAAATGTTGTGCGCAGCATCAGGGAACTCAGCATGCTTAACTATTTTGACCCATCCCAGATTACTCCTGATATTGAGCCAAACCCGGAGACCAACACCGTTGATGTGACCTACAATGTCGCCGAAAAACAGACCGATACCTTTAATGCTTCGGTCGGCTATAGTGGCAGCGGGTTTACCGGCGCACTCGGTGTCACCTTCAATAACTTCTCGCTGCACGATATTTTCAATCAGGAAGCCTACAAACCTTTACCTCACGGAGATGGCCAGCAACTGGGCTTCCAGTGGCAGTTTGGCACCAACAACTACAGAACCCTCAGCCTTAATTTTACGGAACCATGGGCATTCGGCGGACCAACTGCAGTGGGATTTTCGGCCTTCAAAACTCATAGCGCTTACGACTATACCAACGACAACACTTACAACCCGACGACCATTGATCAGTATGGAACAACCCTTTCCATTGGAAGACGCCTGACCTGGCCGGACGATTACTTTTCCATCAACTGGAAGCTGAAATATTTGCACAGCAATGGCGGATTCCTGAGTTTTATCGATTATACCGATCCTGACGCTCCCGATCAGGCTGATCAAATTTCAATCATGCAAACGATTACCCGTAACAGCATCGACAGCCCGCTTTTTCCGCGCAGGGGCAGCAAAAACACCTTTACGGGACAACTTTCGGGAGGGCCACTGCCTGGCACGGTTGATTTTTACAAATTAATCGGATCCTCAAGCTGGTACGTCCCGATTACAAAGAACCTTGTCTGGAATGTTTCGACGCAACACGGCTATCTGGCGACCTTCAACGAGAACGATTATATACCTTACACTGAATACTTTTTCATGGGAGGCAGCGGCATGTCCTCTCTCCCCACCATTCCTCTAAGAGGCTATGACGACCGAAGTCTCGGCTCAAAGCTTGGTGCCAGCTCCACAACAAGCACCAGCCTGTATGCCGGGAGGGTTTACTCGAAATTCACATCTGAACTGCGTTACCCTCTTACCATGTCACAGTCTGTGAGTATTTACGGGTTGACCTTCGTTGAGGCTGGCAATCTTTGGGAAAATGCGCAAGCCGTCAATTTTTCAGATCTGAAAAAGTCCGCAGGCCTCGGTCTCAGGCTTTACCTGCCTATTATCGGGCAGATCGGGCTTGATTACGGCTACGGCTTCGATGCCGTCAAAAGCCTTCCTGCCAAAACAAAACAGGGATGGAGTTTCCTGTTCAGCTTCGGCTCAACAGCAGACTAAGGCAAAACAAACAGAGTCCAGAGGTATCGCGTTCAGATGCCTCTGCTCATGAACTGCTTTTCAGGCGGGATATTTCATCCCGCAGCCTTGCTGCCTCCTCATAGTTTTCATTACCTATAGCATCATTAAGGTCTGACTGGAGCTCATCGAGCAGTGCATCAGGAGTGAGCAGACCTGTTGTACCGGCCTCTTCAGGTTCCGGAGGAGCCTCGACCTCCTCTCTCTGCTCTTCCTTGATACCAGCCTCGTTCATAATCTCTTCGGTAACAAACAGTGGTGCATTAAAACGCACGGCAATGGCAATGGCATCACTGGGACGTGCATCAATTTCATGCACTTCACCGTTCACCTCACAGATAACCTTGGCATAAAACGTCTCGTTATGCAGTTCATCAATAATAATTTCATTGACGTGCAAATGAAAAGCATCGGCAATGTTCTTGAAAAGATCGTGAGTAAAGGGCCTCGGTGGTTTGATATTTTCAAGTTTCAGGGCAATTGCCTGAGCTTCAAAACCACCAATAATAATCGGAAGCTTTCGTTTTCCTTCCAATTCATAAAGAATGAGGGCATAAGCACCGTTTGTATGAGGGCTTGTAGAAAGTCCGAGAATATCTACCTGAAGTTTACGCATGAGCTAAAAAAATTAACATTATGATCAATGGATAAAATATTTGCATCCAGCGTTTCCAACACTAAAGTACTGTTAATCATTTCGTCTTCAAAAAATCCTGTGATGCATCTGGCAGTTTATGCAAAACCTTTTAACATCGCCCATGATACCATTGTCAGCAATATCAAAAATCGGTGACTACCGGGCACTCTTGAGAGCAACCAGCGTACTGGCAGATCCGGTCTTCCATCAAGAGAGCTCCGCACACAAAAGAGAGCGAAGGCGTAACTGTTCTGCCGGTCTGCAACAGGACACCTGAGAGATCTACAGGGTATCTGACAGACACCTGCGGCAATATTCATGAAGGGTTCTCGTGATCGCTGATGCTGATACGAATTGAGGCGTAACAATAAAAAAGCCGCATCAACGCGGCTTTAATAAACAAGTGCCCGAGAGGAGATTCGAACTCCTACACCTTTCGGCGCTACCCCCTCAAGATAGTGTGTCTACCAATTTCACCACTCGGGCTTGTCAAATTTCTGAATGCCTTTGCACACTCAGTGAGAATAGAAGGACTCGAACCTTCGACCCTCTGCTTAAAAGGCAGATGCTCTACCGACTGAGCTATATTCTCAACCTATAACAAAGGTACATGAGTACCGGAACTTACTTATTCTGGTATCTCTGGCGCTTCTTGTGCCTGTTCTTACGACGCATCTTTTTACGCTTGTGTACCGCCATTTTATGACGTTTTCTTTTTTTTCCGCAGGGCATATAGTAAGTGTCTTTCCTCTTGTTTTAAAGGCAGATAATATAGGAACTTTTTTCTGAACTACAAACTTTTTTTGAGATGAGTCAATCTATTATGGCCCGGAACAATCAAGTGCTCCTGTCGCTCAAGGCTTAAAGCCTCCATGATGCAGCTCAGGCATTCATGTACTTGAAAAAGTCCTTGTTATCCTTGGTATCGGCCATTTTCTCCCGCATAAACTCCATGCACTCAATCGGGTTTTTATCGGCAAGATACTTTCTCAGAAGCCAGGTTCTGGAAAGCTCGTCCTGTGTAAAGAGCAGCTCCTCTTTACGAGTGCTGGAACGAAGGATATCGATCGATGGAAATATACGACGTTCGGACAGGCGGCGATCAAGCAGAAGCTCCATATTACCTGTACCTTTAAACTCTTCAAAAATAACGTCATCCATCCGCGACCCGGTATCAATAAGCGCTGTGGCTATAATGGTCAGACTGCCGCCTTCTTCAATATTGCGGGCCGCTCCAAAAAAACGTTTGGGTTTGGTGAGCGCATTGGCATCAATACCTCCCGAAAGAATTTTTCCGGAATGAGGAATGATGGTATTATGTGCCCTGGCAAGCCTGGTAATGGAGTCAAGTAAAACCACCACGTCCCTGCCAACTTCAACAAGCCGTTTAGCCTTTTCGAGCACCATATCGGCAACAAGAACATGGCGTTCAGGATCTTCATCGAAGGTGGAGCTTACGACTTCTGCCGGCACACTCCGGGCCATGTCAGTCACCTCTTCAGGCCGTTCATCAATGAGAAGAACAATAAGATACACCTCTGGATGATTTTTTATGATCGCATTGGCAATCATCTGCAGGAGCATGGTTTTACCGGTTTTCGGCTGTGCCACAATCAAGCCTCGCTGCCCTTTTCCGACAGGGGTAAAAATATCCATGATACGGCCGCAAGCTTCTGACTGCCTGGTTTCAAGTTTAAAGCGCTCCCTGGGAAACAGAGGTGTCAGGTTTTCAAAATAGGGCCTCTCCCTTGTAATTTCCGGATCGTTGCCGTCAATGGTATTGATTTTCAGCAAGGCGAAAAACCGTTCCCCCTCTTTGGGAGCCCTGACCTGGCCGGATACCGTATCTCCTGTGCGCATATTAAAACGCTTGATCTGCGATGGGGAGACGTAAATGTCGTCAGGGGAAGAGAGATAGTTATAATTGGCTGAACGTAAAAAACCATAACCTTCCGGTATTACCTGCAGAACACCGGTGTTCACCATAACATTCCCGCTTTCAGAATCGGTATTTTTCTGTGACTGGGCCTCAATAATCTTGAAAATCAGCTCTTCCTTGCGTAACCCGGCAGCCATCACACCAAGCTCTTTGGCCAAAGCATGCAGTTCAGCAACCTTTTTTTTCTGGAGCATGTTGATGTCCAGACCTTTAAAAATCGAATTGTTCGACATTGTATTTTGTATTCAAAGCTTGTTTTTAAAAAAGCCACAGCTAAACGACGGATAGCACGTCACCTCATGACCGTGCTCCCAACATCATGGTCAATGCCTCGCATTATCAACGGGGATTACCTTTAACGCATTTTCATAGAACATGAAAGCAGAAAAAAGAAGATGACAGGGGAAGAACCTCTATACTTAAAAAAGGTATAATCACAACAAGGAATTATGGAAAGGAATTTCTTCTTCGATTCATGAAGAATCTCTGTAGCTTGATCCGAATATAAAAAAAATTCCATAAAAACACGCATTTCAAGTGATTGCTTTCACATCCCGGCCGCAATAATGTCACCCGCCAGATAAAAAGAGCCTGTCACAAGAATCAGGTCATTTTCACCGGCTTTTGTACGTAAATAGCCAAGTCCATCTCTTCCGTTACTGTACACTGTAGCCTCAGCCCCCTCGTTGTGGCATAACGAGCAAAGCTCTTCAGCAGGAACGCTTCGTTCGGAGGGAATATTGACCAGCACAAACGAGCAGTCAAGGCGAAGCAGCTCAAGAATAACCGCCCTGGCATCCTTGTCTGAAGCCAGACCAAGCATGACGTACACCTGACAATATGTTTGCCGGAATGAACAAAGGGCGTTGACTGTTGCCCGCATTCCATCAGGATTGTGCGAGACATCGAGAAGAACGGTCGGAGAGGAACCAATCTTTTCAAGTCTTGCTCTGTAGCCGGTCTGCAAAAGCCCTTCAAGACCTGAAGCGATCTGCTCTGGCGCAATTCCGGCATCTTCGGCAACCATAACCGCAAGAGAGACATTGGAGGCATGAAACGATCCGGTAAGAGGAGCCTTCAAGGCGGGATAGTGCCTGCAAGT
This sequence comes from uncultured Chlorobiaceae bacterium, assembly GCA_903994455.1. Taxonomy (GTDB): domain Bacteria; phylum Bacteroidota; class Chlorobiia; order Chlorobiales; family Chlorobiaceae; genus Chlorobium. Next base: position 54,151 of record CAJEXI010000009.1, read on the forward strand.
GGTGGTGAGCTCAAGCTCAAGCATTCCCGGTTCAGCAAAAGAGACTCTGCTGAGGGAATCTTTTCCGACAACAAAAAGTGGAGCCTCGCATGATGCTGCCATCTTCTCGATCGGCGATAATGCTTCAGGTTCAATCACTGCCGTGAAGACCCTGCTCCCTTTTTTGATAATCGCGGCTTTTTCAGCAGCAATCTCGGCAAGCGTTTCGCCCAACCATGCCGTATGATCCTTGCCAATACCTGGTATGACGGCATAAGCAGAATCCACCACATTGGTTGCATCAAGCCGTCCACCCATACCGGTTTCAATGATAGAGACCTCAGCTCCCTCATCGGCAAACCAGGCATAAGCAATGGCTGTGGTCGCTTCAAAAAAGGTACATTGGTTCTCAATGACCAAACGTTGCAAAAGTGAACAGTAGTGTGAAACTTTTTCTCGAGAAATTTGAGCGCCGTCAAGACGAATTCTTTCGGTGAAATCAACAAGATGAGGAGAGGTGTAGAGAGCAGTTTTCTTGCCTCCTGCCTGAAAAATCGAGGCCAGCGCTGCTGCAACGGTTCCTTTGCCGTTCGTGCCGGCAATATGAACAACCAGCCCCAGTCGCCTGTGCGGTGACCCCAGAAAATTGAGCAGTGTGTGTACACGGCCAAGGCCAGGTTTAATGCCAAACCGGTGCAAAGGATAAAGAAAATCGAGGGCTTCCTGATAGGTCACCGTTCGCTCCTAACTAGTATGAATTGAAACAAGCGCTGATTTGACAACCTCTTCAACCGTAAAACCTGTGTTTTGTTCGAGAATACTGTCAACGGCTTTTTGAACCGTAAGCCTGGAAAATCCAAGCGTTACAAGAGCATTGACCGCATCTTCCCTCAACCGGCTTGTCTGAAGCGAAACAGAACCAACCACCCCTTGAATAGGAGAAAGTTTCAGAAGTTTATCCCTCAAGTCGAGGATAATCCTTGCGGCTGTTTTCTTGCCAACACCGGTAATTCCGTAAAGTCGTTCTGGAACATTATCCAGAATAGCTTTGTGAATATCCTGAACCTGCATTCCGGAAAGAATTGCAAGCGCAAGCTTTGGACCGACACCTGAAACCAGCAAAAGTAACCGAAACAACTGACGCTCCTCTTCCCGAAAAAAGCCATAAAGCTGCAGGGTATCCTCCCGGACATACAGATGCGATAAAAGAAGTACCTCGCTACCCGGTTCGGGTAACTGACGGCTGGTCGTCGCAGAGATAAGGAATCGGAACGCGACACCAGCAACTTCGACAACCGCCTCTTCAGACAAGACTGAAACCAGCTTGCCGCGAACATAAGCAAACATAAATCGATGATATGGAAATCCGAACTGAAAAAAAACAGTTCGGATGTCAGACAACGAAAACCACTTCCGGGCTTGCCAGCACTACCCTTAATCAGCCTTCACATAACTGTTTAAAAGCCGTGTTAACTGTGATTTCCTGCGAGATGCTTTATTGGGATGGATGTAATTCTTTACCCCGAGGCGATCAAGTTTCTGGACAGCCGAGCGATAGGCAACCTCGACAACAGCCTTGTCGGCGCTGGTATCAATCAGTTTTTGCATGGTTTTAACAAGAACTTTCAGCTCTTTTTTCCTTGCTCTGTTCCTGGCATTTCTTCTTTCTGACTGCCGCAGTCTTTTTTCAGCCGATTTATGTAAAGGCATATACGCTTGGATAGGTAATATTAGTTGAAGAACAAAAGGCATGTAATATAGAAGAAACAATTCAAACGGCAAACAAGAAAAATAATGGCGAAAAGAAGAAGAGTGTCTTTCAAGCCCGCTCCCCTTCTTCTCTCCCTGAAAGCACTCACTCAACACCTCTCTATACCTCTTCATCTCTCTTTTTTCTTATATTGCGCAAAATTTTAATCATGATAACCTTGCTTTTATGAGCCTGATGATCAGCGTTTCCGGGATAAGAGGGGTTGTTGGCGAAAGCCTCACTCCAAAAAATCTCACTGCTTTTGCAATGTCTTTTGCTGCATGGACTCTTCGGCGAAATCATGAAAAAAAAGCAAGAATTGTTATCGGCAGGGATACCCGGCCAACCGGAAAGGCTATCAGTGATCTGGTCAGCAATACGCTGCTCCTGTGCGGGTGTGATGTTATCGATCTTGGTGTCGCGACAACTCCAACTGTAGAAATTGCCGTTATGGCTGAACAGGCTGATGGTGGACTGATTATTACAGCATCACACAATCCTGTTGCCTGGAATGCTTTGAAAATGCTCAACCACCTTGGTGAGTTTTTAGGCGCTCAAGAGGTCGAGGAACTTCTTGATATTGCAGAAAAAGAGCAATTTGTCACCGCACGCTGGGATTCCATTGGAGCCATCAGCCATAAGAGCGAGTATGACAATTATCATATTGAAAAGGTGCTTCAGTTGCCCTGTATCGATCCTGCGTCAATCGCCCGGGAACATTTCAGCGTGCTGGTTGACTGTGTTGAAGGTGCTGGCTCTTCGATTGTTCCCATGCTTTGTGAAAGGCTTGGTATTGAGAGCGTTATTCAAGTTGCCTGCGGTGGAACCGGCCTCTTTCCCCGAAACCCTGAGCCCATTGAAGAAAATTTATCCAGCACTATTGCCGCACTCCATAACAGCGGATGCGACTTTGCCCTGATTGTCGATCCGGATGTTGACCGGCTTGCTCTTCTTTGCGAGGATGGCACGCTCTTCGGTGAGGAGTATACTCTAGTAGCCTGTGCAGATTTTTACCTGAAGCACAAACTCGGGCCAGTAGCAAACAATCTTTCAAGCAGCCGGGCTCTCCGTGATATTGCCAACCACTACGGAGTGGCATGTTACAGTGCAAAAGTGGGCGAAGCCAATGTCAGTGCGTTGATGAAAGAAAAAGCGGCTGTCATTGGAGGCGAAGGCAATGGCGGAGTCATTCTGCCTGAGTTACACTACGGACGTGATGCGTTGGTCGGCATCGCGTTGATTGTTCAGGCATTCACCCTTTGGCGAAGCGAAAACGGCCGGGGAACACTGTCGCAATTCAGGCATCATTTCCCTGATTATTCTATGTCGAAGCAAAAAATTGTACTCGACAAAGCAGATCGGGAATCACTTGACAACATCTTTGACGATATTGCCTTATACTACCATACTGCCAAAGTAAACACGCTTGATGGACTGAAACTTGATTTTTCAGACAGTTGGGTTCATTTACGACCATCAAATACCGAACCTGTCGTGAGAATCTATGCCGAAGCGCCGTCAAAAGCCCAGGCAGATGCGCTGGCCAGTGAACTGAAGGGTGCAATTGAAACAAGAGGCTCGGGCACAAAAAAGCATGAGTAACAACTCGACAAAAAAAAGCTTCCGGCCACAGCAGGATGATACCCTGCAAAAAGAGAAAAAAAGTTCGGTTGACCGCTATATCATTGCCCGACTTTTCCGCTATATCAAACCGTACAATAAACTTGTTGCAATAGCCGTTGCCATCACCATCGCAGGCTCTTTTCTTGGGCCATTAAGGCCGTACCTGACCAAAATCGCCATTGACGATTATATCGCTCAAGGCAATTTCAAAGGGCTGACCATAATCAGCCTCTATCTTGCAGGCGCTATTCTGCTTGACGGCATCAAGCAATATATCACCACATGGATGACGCAGATTATCGGACAAAAAGCAGTGCTCGACATCCGAATGGATATCTTCACCCATCTCCAGAAACTTCCGGCCAGGTTTTATGACCGAAACCCCATAGGGCGACTTATCACCCGGACGACAAATGATGTTGAGTCGCTGAACGAGATGCTCTCCAGTGGAATCATCACGATTCTGGGCGACCTTTTGCAGCTCCTGTTCATTGTTGTGCTGATGGCCTGGATAGACTGGCAACTGACCCTCATTGTTCTCGCCATTCTTCCCTTGATGATCTATGCGACCATTGCATTTAAAAACAGGGTAAGAGTTGCGTTTCAGGATGTGCTTACCCATATCGCAAGACTCAACACCTTTTTTCAGGAGCATCTTACCGGCATGACCATTGTCCAGCTTTTTAACCGCGAAGAGCGCGAAGCGGGAAAATATGCTGCCATCAATGCGGATCATCGGGATGCCAATATCCGGACAGTCTTTTATTTTTCCATCTATTTTCCGCTGATTGAGGTGCTGAGTTCGGCGGCGGCGGGTCTTGTGATATGGTACAGCGGCATCAGGCTGCTCAAGGCGGATCTTACTATCGGCGTGGTTGTCTCGTTTGTTCAGTATATCTGGCTCTTTTTCCGACCATTACAGCATCTCTCTGACCGGTTCAACGTCATCCAGACGGCTATTGCAAGCTCCGACCGTATTATTCGGCTTCTTGATGAAAAAGAGGGAATTGAAGATCATTCGAGACTGAAGGAACTCGATTCGTTCAAAGAGAGCATTGAGTTCAAGAATCTGTGGTTTGCTTACGAAAGCGAAAACTGGGTGCTGAAAGATATCTCTTTTACTCTCGGGCATGGAGAAAAGATTGCCATTGTCGGTGCCACGGGAAGTGGAAAAACAACGCTGATCAATATCATCTCAAAGCTCTATCCCTTCGCAAAAGGATCGGTCACCATTGACGGTATTCCGCTGCAGCAGCTAACGGAACACTCGGTGAGAAAACTTGTTGGTGTTGTCATGCAGGATGTTTTTCTCTTTTCAGGCACCATCAGGGAAAACCTTGCCTTTGGTAATCCGGATGTCTCTGACGAAGAACTCCATGAGGCGGCAAGGGTTGTTGGAGCAGACCGGTTTATTCAACAGCTTCCAGGTGGTTACGAGTACAGGGTTCTTGAAAACGGCACTGGGCTCTCCTCAGGGCAAAAACAGTTGATAGCTTTCGTCCGGGCGCTCCTCTACAATCCGGAAATTCTTGTGCTTGATGAGGCCACCAGCTCGGTTGACACCGAAACCGAATCACTGATTGACGAGGCCACTGCCCGCCTCATGAGTGAGCGCACCTCTATTATTATTGCCCACAGACTCTCGACGGTTCAGAAAGCTGACAAAATTATTGTTCTTCATAAAGGAGTAATCCGGGAGACCGGAAATCATCAAGAGCTTCTGGCAAAAAGAGGCCTTTACCACAAGCTTTACCTTCTGCAGCATCCCGAACAAACCCTGCGGCATGAGAGGTGAAACTACAGGCTGCTGTCCCTGAGCACACTCACCGGTTCAAGTTGCGCCGCCCGTGCTGACGGCAGAATAGCCGCAAGGGTGCTGATCAGAACGGTCACACCGATAATGAGCAGAAAATAGAGCGGATTGTACGACATGCTGAACCCTGTTTGGGTCAGTGGTCCCTGGGAACTTTCAATTGGAATACTGGCCATCAACTTGATCGATCCAACTGCCAGCACTCCTCCCGCAAGTGCTCCAGCCAATCCGACCATAAAACCTTCAAAAATAAACAGGCCGACCAACTGGAGAGCAGAAAATCCGAGCGACTTCATAATGGCAATATCTCTGCTTTTTTCAAAAACCGTCGTCACGAGAATATTGGCCACTCCAAACCCGGAAACAACGCCAACAAACGCCACCAGCGAAAAAACGATATAGCCAATACGAGCGAACAGCGAAAGAATACTTGCGTTTTCCTCCTGCCAGGTCAAACACCGATATCCGGTAATTTGCTCAAGCTCTTTGGCAAGTAACGCATTGGCGAAAGGATCCGAGACTTTAAGCGCAATGCCCGTCACTTTGTTGGGAGGCAGCCCCTCAATAATCTGACCAAGCTTGAGAGAGACCAGAACACTGTTATCAACCGCATTGACACCTGAAAAAAAGATCCCGGCAACCTTGCATTGCCGACTCTTTCCTGAAGCGGGAATGATCACAATCTGGTCATTGAGCTTGAGGTTCATCTCTCTGGCAACAGTCTTTCCGACAAGAAGCGCATTGGATGTTTTTTCAAACATGGTGATGTCGCCCTGTATCAGTTTTTTCCGGATACCGCTGATAGCATCCTCCCGCTCAATCAGCACTCCTTTGAGAAGAAGTGGCTGGTTGCGACTTCCTTTGACCGCCATAACCTGTGACTCGACATAGGGTGATGCTGCCAAAACCTTTTTTTCATAGGCACGCGAGGAGAATACCGTGAGAATCTGGCGATAGTTCCTCACCTCTTCACGTTCAAGCTTCTGGATATTGTCATCAACAAAAGCAACAGCAGAAGAGTTTTCTCTATCAATGAGGTTGAGCGGCATCGGATGATTTTTCTCACCTTTAACCGTTATATGTGGCGCAACATTCACAAGAGTCTCCACAAAGGAGTCAAGCAACCCCCGCATCAGTGAATTGGTGGTAATCAACACCATCGTGCTGATAGCAACACCAAAAATTGTGGTCAAGGTCTGCCGGCGACGTCCGAACAGATGACGCACGGCTATGTCAAAGAGTGTTTTCAGCATGGGCCACCTTCAAGATGGAGGTGAAAAATTATAGAATTTTTATTAAGTTATATGCTTTTTAACATCAAGTATTACAAATCTTTCAAGGAAGCTTTCCCTGCGGCATGAGCGACAACAAAAACAATATAACAATTGAGCGCAAGCAGAGCCATGTAGAGATATGCCTTCGGGGCGATATTGGCTTTAACCGCAAAACGACAGGCCTTGAGCGATTCGAGTTTGAGCATCATGCCCTGCCGGAACTATCATTCTCCGACATTGACCTGTCAACAACCTTTCTTGGCAGAAAAATAGGCGCTCCGCTCATGATCTCCTCCATGACCGGCGGATACAGCGAAGCAGAAGTTCTGAACCAGCGTCTTGCAGAAGCGGCTGAACATTTCAACATTCCACTGGGTGTTGGCAGTATGCGACAGGCGCTTGAAAACTCTTCGCAGCGCCAAAGCTTTTCTGTTTCAAGAAAATATGCTCCTTCCGTCCAGATCTTTGCCAATATCGGAGCTCCCGAAATAGCAAAGGGAGTAACGGAGCACCATCTCAATATCCTGCTTGAACTGGTGAAAGCCGACGGACTGATTGTACACCTGAATGCCGCGCAGGAGCTCTTTCAGCCTGAAGGGAACACTGATTTCCGTCATGTTCTTGAACAGCTCACAAAAATCACAAAAACAATTCCTGTCCCGGTTATTGTCAAAGAGGTTGGGTGCGGTATCTCAGCATCTGCGGCACGCCAGCTCATTGAGGCTGGAGTAAAAGTCATTGATGTCGCAGGAGCTGGAGGAATAAGTTGGCAGAAAGTAGAAGAGATCCGCTATACACGACAGTTCGGGCAGGAGAGCCGTTTCAGCCCTTCCGCTCTCGAAGAGCTGCTGAACTGGGGAATTCCTACCGCACAATGCCTGCTTGATATCAGTATGCTCAAAAAAGAGTCTCCCCGGTTCAGCGCTCTTGAAGTTATTGCTTCCGGCGGAATTCAGTGCGGCACTGATATCGCAAAATCACTGGCGCTTGGGGCACAGCTTGCTGCATCGGCAAGATATCTTCTTAAAGCCCTTCACGAAGATACCCTTGAAAAGACCATAGAAACCTGGCTGAACGACCTCAGGGCTGTCATGTTCCTGACCGGCTCCCCCACTATTGAGAAACTTCGGAACAAAAAACTTATCATCATACCATGACCGATTTCATCATGACCATGCCCATAACCCTGGAACTTGTAGAAAAAAAGTACGATCTCTACCACTCGCTGATCAATGATGCGCTCGGAAAATGTTTTAAAAGGGAGAGCCCGGTCACGCTTTATGCACCAGCACGATATATTCTTGAAGGCAAGGGAAAAAGGATTCGCCCGTTTCTGACGCTGCTTGCCTCTGAAGCAGTTTGTGGTTCTTCTGAAGAGGCTCTTAATGTCGCCCTGGCGGTTGAAATTCTGCACAACTTTACCCTGATCCACGACGATATCATGGACCAGGCAGAACTCCGCCACGGCAGGCCTACCGTTCACAAGCAGTGGAATATCAATGCCGCTATTCTGTCGGGCGATATGATGATTGCCTATGCTTATGAACTTGCCTTGAAGGCAAAAAGCAATCGACACCCTGAACTCATCCATATTCTGAACGATGCCAATATCACTATTTGTGAAGGACAGGCGCTTGATATGGAACTTGAAGAAAAAAATGATGCTACAATAACCGACTATCTCGACATGATTGCCAAAAAAACCGGACGTCTTATTTCCGCCGCGCTTGAAGCTGGCGGTGTTGCTGGCAATGCAACGGACGATCAGCTATCCAGGCTTGTCCTTTTTGGCGAAAAAATTGGCAGAGCCTTTCAGATACAGGATGATTATCTCGATATCATGGCTGATCATGGAAAATCCGGCAAAATTGTTGGCGGAGATGTCATCAACGGCAAAAAGACCTGGCTGCTGCTTCGATCTCTTGAGCTGACTTCAGGAGCAGAGCATGATCTCCTGAACTCCGTTATCATCAATAAAGGCATCGGCGCAGAGAGGGTTGCAGAGGTAAAAGCAATCTACAAACGATGTGGTGTCCTGGAAGAGACTGCCGCACTGATAACCCGTGATACCGAGGAGGCACTCACGGCAATAGACGACCTGCCTTATGCCGAAGGAAAGGGATACCTGCAGGGATTTGCAAACATTCTCATCAAAAGGGACTTCTGAGGTTCGCGCATTATGACACTCTCCTCACCGATGGAAAACAGAACGCTGCTGCTTGTGCTGACCCTTATTCCGGGTATCGGCCCCGCAAGAATCAAGGCAATCACCAGGCATCTGCCTGACCTGACGGATGTACTGCATACCGGTGTGGATGATCTTATGAATGTGCCGGGAATCGGTGAATCTCTGGCACGGCAGATTCACCATTTTCTTCACCATGCACCAACAAGGCAGGCCGCAGAGAAAAGCGCAGAAGAGCAGATTGCCATGCTTCACCGCTATAACGCCAGCATGGTAACCATTCTTGACCCTGATTACCCTCCCCTTCTGCAGGAAATATATGACCCGCCTCCCTGCCTTTTTATACGGGGAAAACTCCCTTCCGTACCTACTCCTGGTCTGGCCGTTGTAGGCACAAGATATGCCTCAATGTATGGCAAACAAGCAACTGCACTGCTCTGCCGCGATTTGGTCAACTGTGGCATTATCATTTTCAGTGGCCTGGCTTATGGAATTGATATGGCAGCACATGTGGCGGCTCTTGAAAACAGGGGAACGACCGTCGCCGTCCTTGCAAGTGGTGTCGACACTATCTATACCGACCCGAAAGGAAAAGTATGGCCCAAAATAATTGAACAGGGAGCAATCATTTCGGAAGAGTGGTTTGGCTCGGAACTCTCTCCCGGAAAATTCCCGAAAAGAAATCGCATCATAGCAGGAATCTCTCTTGGAACCATCGTCATCGAATCAGATCTGAAAGGAGGATCGCTTATTACGGCCTCTGCAGCCCTTGAACAAAACCGTGAGGTTTTTGCTGTACCCGGAAGCATTTTTTCGCGAACTTCAAGGGGAACCAACAAGCTTATTCAGCAGGGTCAGGCAAAAGCCGTCATGAGCGTTGACGATATTGTCAGCGAGCTCGGAGCACCATTTGCCAAAAGTTATTCCGAAAAGTCCGGGTTACAGAACAATGAGCGAACCGACCCTCTTACCTTGATGGAAGAGAGCATTATAAACTGCATGGGCTCAGAACCAATGCATATCGATGCACTGGCAACGGCATCAACCATTGATGTATCCTCACTTCTGGTTCATCTTTTTGAACTTGAGCTGAAGAACACTGTGGTACAACAACCAGGACAATTTTTTCAGAAAAGAATTTTTTAGTATCCAACCATTTAAACATACTGGTTTTTCAGCTTCGTATAGTTTTTTAGCAAGGAATTATTACCTTCAGGGTTATGGGTACGGCGAATTATACGCCCCAGTGTTTCGGCTTCTTAACAATAACTAACTTAAACCATAAAATTGATGAATCACTCAAAAGTATTTAACCTGTCCCGCCGTATCATTATGGCTGTGGCGCTGAGCCTGGTACTGGCTGCGCCGCAATCATTCGCCGCACAAGAAGCGGGGAAAATCAGTGTCGTCGATTCAGGAAAAATTCTGCAGCAATTACCCGAAACAAAACAAGCTGAAAGCACCCTGCAGGCAACCGTCGCCCCACTGCAGAAAGAGCTGGAACGCATGAACAGGGACTATCAGAAATCAATCGCAGATTACCGCCAAAAAGCTGGATCTTTGACAAAAGCTGCCAGAGAGCAAAAAGAAAAGGAGCTTAACCTTAAAGGTCAGGCTGTTGAAAAATATCAGCAGGAAAATTTAGGGCGTGGCGGTGTCGCTGAAAAAAAACAGCAGGAACTCCTTCTGCCGATCCGGCAGAAAATATTAGCCGCTGTTGAGGCTATTGCTCAAAAGGAAGGATGCGGTCTTGTTCTTGAAAAAAGTATTGCCGTCTATGTAACTCCTGAAAATGACCTCACCTTTAAAGTGTTGAACCAGTTGAATATCAAGTAAGTATTTTCTGATTTGAAAAAAGTTGTTGTTCTTTTTCTGCACGTTATTCTGATGTTTTCAGGGTGCGGCGATCCTGCGAAGGAGCGCCGCTCTCCTGATACAGCCTATATTGGTCCTGATCATCCCGTACAGGAAGGCTGGAGCATCAGGATTGCCCTTACAGAAACAGGTATCAAACGTGGAGTCATTGACGCTGGACACGGAGCAGAATACAGAGTCAATGGCAAAAGCGAACATCATCTTGATGGAGGAGTCAGGGTTACCCTCTTTGATACCAACGGCCGTGCCACAACAACCATAACGGCGCAGAAGGCCATTATTCATGATAATCAGGATATTGAGGCGCAGGGCAATGTTGTCATTACCTCCGGAGTTTCCGGAAACACTACAGTTATAACAACAGAGTCGATCAAACGAACCGCCAACGACAAAATGATTCGTTCAAACAGGTTTGTTACTATTTCCAAGCATGATGAAACAATTCGGGGAGAGGGTTTTGAGAGCGATCAAGCCTTGAAAAAATACCGGATTTTCCGGGGAAGCGGAGAGGCATTTATAAAACAATAGAAGTATTCTTGTTCATGAAATTACACGTTTTAAAATCAAAAATTCATAACGCTATAGTGACAAGCGGTGATCTCGAATATGAAGGAAGCATCACCATTGACAGTGAGCTTCTGGAGATGGTCGATATGATTCCTAACGAAAAAGTCCTTGTCGTCAACAACAATAACGGCGAACGATTTGAAACGTACATTATCAAAGGAGCCCATGGTTCCCGCGAAATTCAGCTCAACGGAGCAGCCGCTCGATGCGCCCTGGTTGGTGATGAGATCATTATCATGACCTTTGCCGTGATGGATGCAACTGAGGCACGAAACTTTAAACCGATGGTTCTGATTGTTGACAAGGAAAACAATCCAAAAAGCAGGCATCTCGTTGGCGAGGCAGATGAGCCGTTATCATAATTCTCTCCGATACTTTTCACTGAATATCAGAATAATCAATGGCACTTGCAGTAATTATTATGGCCGCCGGAAAAGGTACTCGAATGAAGTCAGACCTCCCAAAGGTGCTCCATCGGGCTAACGGACGCGCTCTTGTCGAATATGTTCTCGATACGGCACTCTCTCTTGACCCGGAACAAATAGTGCTCATTATTGGACATCAGGCTGAACTTGTCAAAGAAGCTACGGCCCAATACCGGATAACTGCAGTACTTCAGGAACCACAGCTTGGAACCGGTCATGCCGTCATGCAGAGTGAGGCGCTGCTCAGTGCGTTTAACGGAGAGGTGCTTATTCTGTCCGGAGACGCTCCATTAGTTCATGCTGAGACATTGCAGAAGCTGATTGCCTGTCACCGTTCCAGCCATGCGGCAGCAACCGTCCTGACAGCGGAGCTTGATGATCCAACTGGATACGGAAGAGTTATTCGAGTGCTCAACAGTGACAGCGTCCTGAAAATTGTGGAACAGAAAGATGCTTCCGAAGAGGAACTTGCCGTCAGGGAGATCAATTCCGGCGTTTACGTGTTCGACACACGCATGCTTTTCGAGGCTCTTGGACAAATCAACACCGACAACGCTCAACAAGAGTACTATCTGACTGACGTTTTCGGTATCTGTTTTCAGGGCGGGAAACGGGTTTGCGCCTTCAAGACCGACAACCCTGACGAGATTCTCGGCATTAACACCCCGGAACAGCTTGTAGATGCTGAACGGTTGCTTCGAATAAAGCGAAAGTATCCCGAATGAAGGATTCAAAACTATTTTCTGGAACGGCGCGGCCTTTTTGTCTCCCTCTTTTCTGCTGTTTTGTGGTGGCTGCCAATATCGAAAGAACCGGTTGTTGATAAATCGATATCTGAACTGTCTTGCTGGAGACCAGTTTCATGCATGGAATAAAACTCCACAAGATTGCCATCAGGATCCATGACAAAAAAAGCCCTGCCTTCCCGACGATGAGCCGGTCGGGTAACAATATGGACTCCCTTGTTCTCAAGGTAAAGCGCTGCAGCATCAACTTCAGCATCTGAAGCAAGCCTGAACCCAAAATGATCGACCCTTATATCCCTTGCGTCAGGAGAGCCAGGCGTTTCGGCCTTCACAAGAACCAGCATATCCGAGTTAAGGCGAAGAAAAGATATATTGGCACCAACCCTGTGGTCAAGTTTGATGCCAAGAATATCACTATAAAATTCTTCGGCCAGACGAAGGTCATTAACACGAAGGGTGATCTGGTTAATCCCCGTCAGTTTCATCATCATCTTCTGTTTGAACAACCTTTTTTTCGACCGGTTTTTCGAGCGTATAATCGTATTTATGCTCGAAGTATTCAGTAACCGCCTTGTGCGAAGACTTTTCGCGAACTTCAAATTCAAGACTGATCGCGATCTGCTCCGGAAAAATCTTGTCCGATTCGGATTCGCTGCTGGGATTGCGTATCATCTCCTTGTAGGGAAGCAGCTTGTCTTCAAGTTCTGCCCGCTCTTCATCATGTAATCTTTTTGCTTTTTTTGAAATGGCAACCACCGTTTCATACAAATTCGAATGCGCACTTCTTAACTTATTAAGGTCAACAGGTTTAACCGACATTGCACTTTTTTTACGTGTTTGAAAGAAATTTGCTGATTATAGCCGTCACCAGAGTAACCGCCTTGTCAAGATTATCGTTGACAACCACCTCATCAAACTGATCTTCATATCCCGGCTCCATCAGGGCCGCTCAAGCACCACCCTGGCTATAGTCGCCTTTCCCGTGCCTGATGGGGAACAACAACCAGTTTTGCCTGCTGCTGCCGCTTTTCAGCCACGCAACTACTCTATATTTTGCAGTTGTTCCCTTATTTTTTCAAGATCTTCCTTGATCTGAACAATTTTCTGGGATATTTCCGCGTTCTGGGATTTTGATGCAATAGTATTTGCCTCGCGCAACTGTTCCTGAAGCAGAAAATTGAGTTTTCTGCCAGTACCGCTTTCATCGTTGCTTAACTCTTCAAGAAAAAACTTGTTATGACTGGCAAACCGCGTTAACTCCTCCGTAATATCAAGTTTATCGGCTGCAAGCACCAATTCCATTTCAAGACGATCCCTGCTGTAGCTCAAATCCTTGGCTGCTATAGTCTCCACTTTCGCCGCAAGTCTTTTTCTAACCGCTTCAAGATTATCAGATGCAAGAGTGGTGATAAGTCCAAGCGTATCCTCTATTTCAGCAATTCTGCTCTTGAAGTCCACGGAGAGTTCCTCGCCTTCCCTGCGCCGCATTGTCTTAAGCCGAACAATCGCCTCTTGCAAAAGCGTTTTGACCAATGGCCAGCGCTGATCGACATTGTCAAGCGAAGCCGTTCCGCTCTCGAAAATGTCAGGAAACCTGAGAATATGCTCAAGAAGAATGGGGGTATCAAGAGAAGATTCCCTCTTGAGAGTGTCGAGCAACTCTTTATAGGCTTTTACTTTTACAGCATTGACACTTAACGATACCGACTGCTCTTCATCAATCTGAATCTGAATAAAAGCAGAGATTTTTCCCCTCTGAAAATGCGCCCGGATCAGTTCCCTGACTTCGAGTTCAAAAGAGAGTAACTGACGGGGAAGTTTGACACTGATTTCTGCAAACCGGTTGTTTACTGACCGCAACTCTACAAGTGTCCGAACACCACTGTCGACGGACTCGGCGCTACCATATCCGGTCATACTTTCCAACATAGCTTTCCCTGGTGCGTTCTTTGTTAAAAAGATAACCCGGCAGGGCCAACCCCCGCAAAAATCAGGCTATCAAAATCTGGATTGACCTTCTTACTTGCGAAGATCAAGCTCACCAATTACCTTACGATAACGATCAATATCAACGTTTTTAACGTAATTCAACATTTTTTTGCGCTTTGCAACCAGCATAAGTAATCCACGGCGGGAATGCTTGTCCTTAGGGTGCAACTGTAAATGACCGGTAAGATCACTGATTCTGCGGGTGTACAACGCCACCTGCACCTCGGATTTTCCCGTATTCTTTTCTGAAGCGCCAAACTGCTTGATAACTTCCGCTTTATACTCTTTTGTAAGGCTCATATCTCTTCGTTTGTTATGTTAAATCGGTTGACCTTGAATATAATATTATTAGCAATACATCTCTACCGTTATTTTGTCTTTTTCAAGCTGGGTTTTCAGCTCTTCAAGAGTCGAAAATTTCTTCTCCTCCCTGATAAACCTGAGAATACTGAACCTGATAATTTCCCCATAAAGGGTGCCATGATATCCTGCAAGGTGAGCCTCAACCCTCTTAATCCCTTCGGTAGAGACCGTTGGGCGAACACCAATATTCATCATAGCCATAAAGGGCTCGCCATTCACAACCGTTTGTGCCAGATAAACGCCTGCACGGGGCAGCAATTTATTTGGGTCAAGCAACGCCAGGTTCACTGTTGGAAATCCAATCTCCCGTCCGAGTTTGTCACCATGAGCAACGGTGCCGGTAATTAAATAGGGGTATCCGAGAAATTCATTTGCCTCCTCAATCTTGCCGCTTTCGAGGAGAGTTCTTATCCGTGTACTCGAAAAATGCTCATGACCAATCCGCACCTCATCGACAACCTCGACATCAAAATCAAGTTCACGTCCAAGAGTTTCAAGCGTGTGGCACCCACCACTTCTGTCACGACCAAAAGCATGGTCATACCCAACAATGACACTTTGTGCGCCAAGCAGACCGACCAGCACATTTCTGATAAAATCGTCCGAACTTCGTGAAGCAAAATCAGCAGTAAAGCGCACAACAAAAAGAAGATCAACGCATGCCCCGGCAAGAAGATCAATTTTTTCATCAAGCGTCGTCAACAGTTCTGGTTGACCGGAACTCGCTTCTCTGAGCACCCTTCTTGGATGCGGTTCAAAGGTCACAACAACGCTTCTCAAATGGCGGCTTTCAGCTACAGCCACCATTCGGTCAAGAATCATCCTGTGCCCTCTATGCACGCCGTCGTAGGATCCTGCCGTCACGACGGACGGCAAGGGAAGAAACTCAACAGAAGAGTGTGTGTCGTAGCTGCAGACATGGTTATTATTGTATTCAACAATCTGCATACTTTTCTTTTTATTTTCCCTCACCCGTGGAGGCAAGTGCTCCCTGCTGCAAAATAACTTCAACCGTTTCGGACACTGTTCTCGATGAACTCAGTTGCCAAGAACCTATGGAAACCCTTCTGAGAGATTCCAGATAGCCTCCAACACCAAGCGTCTCACCAAACTCATGGGCTATAACCCTGATATAGGCACCTTTTGAAACATGCAGGATAAAATAAACCAGCGGTAGTTCAATGCGGGTAATTTCAAAGCGATAGACAACAATTTCCTTTGCTTTTCGTTCCTTGATCACCACTCCCTTGCGGGCATGCTCGTAAAGGCGTTTGCCGTTGTGCCAGGCGGCAGAATGCATGGGTGGCTGCTGCTGGTGAATACCAAGACATTCGGAAGCAACTGCCCTGATCATACTTTCTGTCAGGTGATCTATACCACAATGACCATACTCTGAAGTTTCACTATCATGGCTTTCAGTCATAACACCGAGCTTTATGGCTCCGTCATAGACCTTGTCCAGCACTTCAAGACTGGCAATTTCTTTGGTTTTCCGACCAGTAGCCAGAAGAAGCAGGCCGGTTGCTTTCGGATCAAGCGTTCCGCAATGGCCGACCTTGCGCTTCAAACCAGCCAGTTTATAGGTGTTCCTGATTTTTGCCACGACATCGAACGAGGTCCAGTCGAGCGGCTTGTCAATCAGGAGAAAATCGCCTTCATCAAGAAGCGGTTCTCTGTTACGCTGTTCATCCATGCAAACTGTTTAAAAAAAGCTCTCGGTTAATCATTTTCAATCGGACCTTTTCTCACCTCGTTCAAAAGCTGTTCAATCCTGTTTGCACGCTCATAGAGGTGATCCTCATGAAATTCGAGTTCAGGAATACGCCTGAAATGGTGACGAATCCTGGATGAAAGAATTTTTCTGATACTCTTTGTTTTATCATGCAATGCGGCCATTGCTGCGGCCTGTTCTTTAAGCGTGCCGATAATAGATACATAAATCCTTGCAATGCTTAGATCTACCGTTACCTTTACATCGACAACGGTAATAATCGGACCACTACGAGGAAGCTCTTTTTGAAGGATTGCCCCAAGTTCATGCTGCAGCAAAGATGCTACCCTATCTGTACGTATCGACATGTCTCAACAGTAAGCTGTTCAAAGTTTTCGTTTTTTTCTCAACAATTTTATAAGCCTCAACAATGTCACCAACCTTGATATCGTCATAGTTCTTCAGACTCATACCACACTCATAGCCTGCATCAACCTCCTTGACATCGTCCTTGAAACGCCTGAGCGCGGCAAGCTGCCCTTCATAGATCTGGACTCCATCACGAAGGAGACGAACTTTGGAATCCCGGAAAAGCTTGCCCTCGAGCACATAACATCCACCGACATTGCCAATTTTTGGCACCTTAAAAATCTGGCGAATCTCAAGGGAGCCGAGACTCTCTTCATGAAGTTCAGGAGAGAGCATTCCTTCGAGCGCTTTTTCGACATCTTCAAGCACATGATAAATAACACTGTAGAACCGGACATCAAGATCTTCCTTCTCTGCAAGCTTTTTGGCATTGACATTCGGACGCACCCTGAAGCCAATAATAATGGCATCGGAAGCCGCAGCAAGCAGCACGTCGGTTTCAGTAATCTGACCAACACCCTGGTGAATGATGTGTACCTTGACCTCATCATTCTGAATTTTCATCAATCCATCGGCAAGCGCCTGAATAGAACCATCGGTATCCGCCTTGATAATGACGCTCAGCTCCTTCATCAGCCCTTCCTTGATCTGGCGGGCAATACTGTCGAGCTTGACACGGGTGCTGCGGCGGAAATCATGTTCCCGACGAATAACCTGCCGTTTCTGCGCCAGGTCGCGAGCCTCCCTGTCTGTCACCATGACAGTCAGTGCATCTCCCGATTGCGGAAGATCCTCAAACCCAAGCACTCTGACCGGCTGTGAAGGAGTTGCAAAGAGAATTCTCTTCCCCCTCTCATCCATAAGGGCACGAACCTTTCCCATAGTATTGCCTGCAACGAATGGATCGCCTACCTTCAAGAGTCCACGTTGAACAAGCACGGTTGAAATAACACCCTTGCCCTTGTCGAGCTCTGATTCAACAATAATGCCGCTTGCCGGTATGTCCCTCGAATAATTTCCCCTCAGCTCCCTCATTTCAGCTTCAGTCAACACTTTTTCCATGAGTTCGGCAATACCAATACCCTTCTTTGCCGATATTTCCTGGCACTGATAGACACCTCCCCACTCTTCTACAAGTACTCCAGCTTCGGACAACTGGGTTTTGATCTTTTCCGGATTTGCTTCGACCTTGTCAATTTTATTGAGTGCAACAACAATCGGTACACCTGCGGCCTTGGCATGGTTGATAGCCTCAATCGTCTGGGGCATAACACTGTCATCGGCTGCAACAACAAGAATCACGATATCGGTCACCTGTGCGCCCCTTGCTCTCATGGCCGTAAACGCTTCATGACCTGGTGTATCAAGAAAAGTAATTTTTCGATCCCCATCCACGGTCACTTCGTAAGCACCAATATGCTGGGTAATACCACCCGATTCACCGGCAACAACTTTGCTGTTTCGAATATGATCAAGCAGAGAGGTCTTGCCATGATCAACATGTCCCATAATCGTGACCACTGGCGGACGGGTCTGTAAATCAGCTTCCGCATCCTCCTCCACAATAACCGCCGTCGCCTCAATTTCTGAAATAAACTCCGCTTCAAAGCCAAATTCAAGAGCAATCAGCTCAATTGACTCTTTGTCAAGCCGCTGATTGATTGTTACAAACTTGCCAAGGGCAAAGCACTTCTGGATAATATCCTTTGCCGTAATTCCCATAAGCTCCGCAAGCTCATGCGGCGAGGCATACTCGGTAACCCTGACAATCATCCGCTGCGATTCACGAAACGCCTCATCTTCCTCATGTTCACGCTCACGCTCATTTCTGCGCAGCTTGCGAAATTTCTGGCGCGAGCCTGTTCCGCTGCGATCCTCAATACCACTGATCGTTTTTTGAATATTCGCAGCAATTACCTTGTCATCAACTTCAGGCTTCTTTTTCTTCTTTCCTTTTTTCTTTTTGACAGAAGAACTCTCCGCAACCACAGGCTTTGGCTTCGCCTCAGCAACAGCTTTCAGAGGCTTCTTTGCGGCAACGACCTTCTCTTCTTCCCGTGGCTGTTCGGCAACCTTTGGCTCAAATTCGTCTTTCAACGCATCGGCCTGCTGCTGAAAATTCTTTTTCCGGTTCTTTTTATTCCTGCCAGCATGGATATCAAGGGTGCCAAGAACAGTAAGACCACCCATCATCTGAGGAGAATCAAAAGAAACCAGATGTTCATTGACCGAAGGTTCCTCTTTTACGGGTTCTGGTTCGACAATTTCAATGATCTCAGGCGCTTCTGCTTCAGCAAAAAGCACGGGTGGTTCAGGTAATTCGGGTAACGGCAAAGATTCCTCAGAGGGGAGGTGCTGGGGCAAAGATGATTCGGGAAGCTCCTCTGTGACTACGGCAGAAACAATCTCGTTTTCTTCTTCTGGAACAACCGGTGCCGGAGCTGGCGGCGTTACCAGAACCGGCGGTGTTACCGGGACTGGCGGTGTTACCGGAACCGGCGGTGTTACCGGAACTGGCGGTGTTACCGGGACTGGCGGTGTTACCGGAACCGGCGGTGTTACCGAAACTGGCGGTGTTACCGGAACCGGCGGTGTTACCGGAACTGGCGGTGTTACCGGAACTGGCGGTGTTACCGAAACTGGCGGTGTTACCGGAACCGGCGGTGTTACCGAAACCGGCGGTGTTACCGGAACTGGCGGTGTTACCGAAACCGGCGGTGTTACCGGAACCGGCGGTGTTACCGGAACTGGCGGTGTTACCGAAACCGGCGGTGTTACCGGAACTGGCGGTGTTACCGGAACTGGCGGTGTTACCGGAACTGGCGGTGTTACCGGAACTGGCGGAGGACTGAGAGTTTCGCTGAGATGCTGCTCTTTTTCGTATGTTTTCCGTGACTGCTCTTCAAGCCTCGACAAGCGCCTCTCCTTTTCCGCCCTTATTTTTTTAGTCTCATCGACCATTTTCTTTTCAACACTGAAATGGCCAAAAATCAAACCGTGTATCTCTTCACTCACCATAGAGGATGTAGAGGCCACCTTGACTCCTTCCTTCTTGACAAAAAGCAATACTTCCTGCGGGCTCACCTGCAGTTCCCTTGCTATATCACTTATCCGATATCTCTTTTCCATCTCCTCAAGGTCCATCACATCCTCCTCTGGATTTATAAACTCTTTACTACTTTAGCAATGCCTGGTCTCTGCACGATGCTCATGATTCATCAGCCGTCAATTCATCCGACTCCGTGTCTGTAGTCTCTTCTTCAAAAAGGACCTTCAAATCTGCCTCGGTGAACTGTTCCTTTACCGTTTTATAGATATTTTCAGCAATCTTCTTCCAATAGCGCTTTTCATCGTCGGTCACTTTTCGTTCCCTCGGTTTTACGCTACTTTTAAAACTTTTGCCAAAAACCGTCTGTTCTTCTGTTTTGGACGATCCCAAAAGAGAGAGTTCAATCTCATCCACTCCAGCTTTCAATACTTTTTTTGCTGTATCAAGCCCTCCATCCAAAAGCTGGTAAATCATATCATCACCAAACTCTTCACGAAACTCGATAATATCAATATCCGTAGGATCCTCTGTCGATTTATCGATGACATCCCGATACACATCTATCTCATAGCCGGTAAGTTTTTCAGCCAAATGGATATTATTGCCATTTTTGCCGATTGCATATTTAATCTGGTCAGGCTTGAGCATCACCCTTGCTTTCCGGGTTTTCATATCCGCATGAACGGTCAGAGGATCTATTTTTGCAGGCTGCATAGCCCTTGAAATATAAATCTGTGGCTCATCAGCGTAGTAGATGACATCAATATTTTCGTTGTTCAGCTCCTTGACAATACTCTGGATACGTTTGCCCCGATATCCCACGGTCGCTCCAACAGGATCGATCCTTGCGCTGGTTGATTCTACGGCAACTTTGGCCCGTTCACCAGGCACTCGTGCAATGGCCTTGATAACAATAAGACCATCCAGAATTTCCGGAACCTCATGCTCAAAAAGTTTGTATAAAAACCGGTCATCTACCCTTGATACAATAACCTTCATTCCTCCGTCAGCTTTGTCACGCTCAACCATACTGCCGTCATCAAGCTTCACCTTTGCTTTTTCACGCTCAATCCGTTTGACATAGAGCTTCATTCTCGGAGTTCTGCGAGGATTATCCTTTTTCATCATTTCCGACTTCGGCAACACAAGCTCAACACGATGGTCTTTTGACGTATTGTAGGTGAAAATAACCTCATTCGCACGAATCTGATAAACTTCCCCGGCAACGATCTCTCCAACTTTTTCAAGACACTCTTCATAGACAACAAGCCGTTCAAGATCCCTTACCTTTTTCTGTACCGACTGTTTGATAATTTGTATCGATTTGCGAGTCAGATAGTCTTCAAGCCTTATCGGGCCTTCTTCATAATAATCACCTGTTTCAAGGGAGTCGTCGATTTTTCTTACCTCTTTCAGGGAAATCTCAATACTTTCAATGTCTACTTCATCGACAATCTTTTTCAGAATATAGACCTCAAAATCGCCCCGTTCGGGGTTGATGAAAATGTTGGATTCAACTTCAGGATCATAATCCTTTCTGAGCTGTTTCTGGATAATATCCTTGAGAAGATCGGCAATATCCATTTTAACCGCCGCGCTTTCAGTGCGTTTATCCAGAAAGATTTTGGACTGTTCAATTTCTCCAAAGGCGCTGGCAATCTGCAACCTCCTGTCCTGTCCCTCATCTTTTATCTTCTTTTTGACCATCTCGTTCCTGGATTGTACATTTTGTAAAAGAAAATTTTCACTACCCCTTTTAAACCTGCTATAACTCCGCCTCAGGAACCGCACGGATTACCTGATTGAGGTAAAGTGTGATCTCTTCCGTTTTTGGCTGCTGCCCTTTTCTTTTCTCTTTTTCCGGCATAATGACAATCCACGCCGCGCTCTCCTGCGAAAGCGACACCTCCAGGAGGTGACCACGTAGCTCTGCCTGCCCACCAAGAGAGTCGATATAGCCGATCTGCAAGAGCTTTCCAAGATGTCTGGTGTACTGCCGGGGAATAATGATGGGTTCACCGAGACCTGGAGAGGAGACTATCAGGTCAAAATTTTCGCCGATCAGCTCTAAAAGTTCATCATCACCTTCAAGCTTTTCCCTGATCCGCCTGCTGAAATAAGCACACTGATGAATGCGGATACCACTATCGGCATCCATCAGTATCTCTATTTTCCTGCCACTTGCTTTTCCTTTTACCTTGAGATCAATAAGATAGACACCTTCACCCCGAGTCCCCCCGGACTCTGCTATAACCTGGAGAACACAATTGCTGATGCGCTCTTGCATGAACACCTCATACGAACTATTAATAGAAAACAAAAAAAGTGGGGAACCCCCACTCCAGATAAGATAATTCCACACCCCGCTTCAAATCAGGCCCGCCATTATACGAATAAATCTGTCAACAGCAAAATACCTTATATAACATCCCTCTCTTTATCATTGAGATGGCTTTCGATAACCTCAAAATCAGCCTCTTCGAGCTGCTCCCCTGAAGAAAACGAGGCCGGTGAATTGCCAGTACGATCAACTCCGCTTTTATAGAGCGAAAAAACTTTGCCACGCAACAGACGCACCACTATTCGCATCACCAAACGCATCACCAGAAAAAAAACAATAACAAGAAGAATAAATTTCAGCATTGCAACAGGTTATCGTTAATCAATCCCGGAAGTACTATTCGTCCGAATTGCTCATGCCTGGTCAGCATGCAGCAATGCCCTGAGCCGAGCTTCATTCACCCGGTATTTGAATGCCTGAACACCGTCAACAAAAATGACTGGAATGGTAAGGCCAAACTTTGCCAAGAGTTCAGGATTATCAGAAATATCTGTTTTTTCAAAATCGAACGGCACCGATAGAGCAACCTTTTGCAGGATGTCCATAGCCTGATCACACAGACAGCACTCTTTTTTTCCGTAGAGCGTAACTTTATGCCTTGTTATCGTCATCATTCAAGCAGTTCCCTTGCAGCAGGTTCATGCAAAATCTGAAGCACCGCATCCAAAGAGAGTGTTCTCTGTTCCGAGGTTGCCAAATTTTTCAGGGTATAGTTCCCTGTTGTATATTCTGCCGTGCCAACAAACAATGCATAAGAGGCTCTTATCCGGTTGGCCTCTCTCATTTGCGCTTTCATGCTTCTTGCTGCCAAATCTATCTCTGTTTTTATACCCGCCTTGCGCAATCGCCAGGCAATCTGCAGCGCATGATCGAGCAGATCCTGCTGCTGCAGAACAATAGAGACCTGTGGTCCAGGAGAGTTTAGTGCCGCAAAAAGACCCTGCTTTTCCATCGTTATCAACAGTCTCTCCATTCCGACAGCAAAGCCGGATGCCGGAACATCTGCAGTACTGCCAAGTTCACGGGCAAGCCCATCATAACGCCCGCCCCCGCCTATGGCATCCTGGGCACCAAGCTCCGAACTTGTCACTTCAAAAGCCGTATGAGAATAGTAATCAAGCCCCCGAACAAGACGATGATCAATATCATAGGCAATATTGCGCTCTGCAAGGTAGAAAAGCACTTTTTCAAAATCCTGAAGAGAGGAGCCATTGAGATAATCATACAACCTCGGTGCTCCGTCAACAAGCTCTTGCATCGCAGGATTTTTTGAATCAAGAATTCTGAGAGGATTTTTTTCCAGCCGCTCTTTCGAGGCATCGTCAAGGATTTCGTGAAAGGGAGCAAAATAGGCTTGTAAAGCCTCCCTGTACCGAGCCCGATCTGCGCCGTCGCCAAGGGTATTGATCCTGAGTTTCAGACCCCTTAAGCCCAGAGATTCAAAAACATGCATCATCAGCGTGATAACTTCGGCCACCGCCGCAGGCGAGGAGACTCCAATCAGTTCTGACCCAAACTGTGAGAACTGCCGCTGCCGTCCTGCCTGCGGCCTCTCCTTGCGAAACAATTCACCGATATAGTAGAGTTTGTGGACAGGTGCCAAAGACAAAAGGTTCTTCTGAAGTGCGGCTCTCATCACCCCGGCCGTCATCTCGGGACGCAACGTCAACGAGCGGCCTTTCGGGTCGGGTTGAAAGGAAAACATCTCTTTTCCAACAATATCTGTGGTCGAACCAATGCCTCTCTGAAAAAGCTCGGTATACTCGAAAACCGGAACCCGTATTTCGCTGAATCCATACAGCGATGCAAGAGTATGAACAACCCGTTCAACATATTTCCACTGAGTGGCCTCTTCAGGAAAAATATCCCTGGTGCCCTTGACTGCCTGATACTGCGACATATATCTATATCTCCGGAAAATCTTTTTCCTCTTCCCTGAAAAGCTTGACAATTTTTTCAGGTGACTGAGCCAGAACAAGCCTCTGGCGAACATCTTCCCTGCCCGCCAGCCTCGTTATCCGACCAAGGAGCTTCAAATGCTCTGCAAGCATCTCCTCAGGAGTTGCAAGAAGAAAAACAATTTTTACTGGTTCATGGTCAATTGAATCGAAATCAAGTTCGTTCTTGAGCGTCGCAAATGCCATAACCGGCTGGCTCACTCCGGCGCTCTTGGCGTGTGGAAGGGCTAATGTTTTGCCGATACCGGTCGACATGTCATGTTCGCGCTTAAGAACATCCTCCCGAAGCTTGCTGATATCGGTCACTCCGGGGTGATCGTCCACAATGGAAATCATTTTTTCGATGACCTGGCTTTTCAGGGAGAGGTCGAGATTCAACATTATATATTTCTCGGAAAGAAGACTTTCAATTTTCATGATGACAACCTCTGGCGATTAATATCTCCTGCCTGTGTATGAATTGTTCTCTGTATATAGCATTGGACAGGGAATATATAAAAACATTTAGCATCGCTACCGAAAACCCGTTCCGTCTTGCTCTCAATTAAAAATAAAACGTAATAAAATAAATAAATGGCGAAACAAACATAATCGTGTCAAACCGGTCAAGCACGCCTCCATGCCCTGGAATCAGACCAGAAGAGTCCTTGACACCGGCATCTCTCTTTAACATGGATTCGATAAGGTCACCAGCCGGACTTGCCAGACCAATCAGCAATCCTGTCATCAACGCTGTCGTTAACGGCAACTGAGGAATATAAAACCCATAACTCATTGAGGCAAAAATACTTCCTGCCAAACCAGATAAAAAACCTTCCCATGTTTTGTTGGGGCTCAAGCGCTCAAATAATTTGCGATGAATAAATTTTCCTCCCAAGGTGCTGCCGCCGAAATAGGCAAAAATATCGGCACCCCAGACGCAAAAAAACATAAGAAAAACCATGATCTCTCCTTTGCCACCAGCAGCCTCAAGACGAAGCCTCAACAGAGAACCGAACGAGAGATTGACATAGAGCAAACCCGGCAAAATGGCACCAAGATTAAGCAACGGCGAACCCTCTTTCAAAAAAAGCGCCATAACCAGAAGAGCAAGAACAACCGCAAGTAACAACTCCCATACTTCAGCAAAATGGAGGTAGAAGTTTAGCTGAAAAAGCAGCGTTATCAGCAGTACAATCCAGAGCGCCGGTGGATGTGCCTTATGCCGTGCAAGACGATGAAACTCAAACACCGCAAAAAGCGCCAGCACCAAAAAAAAGCAAAAAAACCAGACCCCGCCGATCATGATCAGCCACAACAGAAGGGGAATACCTGCAAGAGCCACAATGACCCGCTGAAATAAATTAACACTCAAGAGCTTGCCCATACATCATATTTTAAACAACTCAACAGCCTCATGGTCGGGCACCTCAGTTTACAAGGACTCTGCCCTTGATGATAATGCCGCCGAAAAACGCAGGATAACCAAAACGAACAAGAATAAACTTCCAGCAACAACCAGCCACCACCACGGTGCATTGACTAAAGATTCCGGGCGAGACATCAATACCGAATCTTTATCTCCGGCAAGAAGAAGAAGCAACGCGGCAAGATTGTTCATGAAATGGACAAAAAAAGAGACCCCAATATTACCAGTTGCACTGTAAATATAGCCAATATACCACCCAAGCAAAGCAAGAGGGAGGATATTTGCTGCACTCAGATGAAAAAAGGCAAAAACAACGCCGGTCAAAAAAACAGCTCCCTTAGCCGACATGGAACGAGTATAATTCTGCTGTATATAGCCTCTGAAAAAAAGCTCTTCACAAACAGCAGGAGTAACGGCAAAAACAAAGGCAACCGATAAAAACTCCGGAACGGTACGCACCAGCGCCAGCACTTTAATAAACGAGTCCATCTCATCACGCCGACGAACCACCTCCGCGCCTGCTGTGCCAAGAGAAGGCCAAAGATAGAGATCCTGAAGCGTGGTGACGGTATACAACAGCGGTTGAAGAAGAAAAATTCCACTGACGGCAAAAACGACTGCTCCGAAATCAACACTGCGGCGCACTCCTAAAAAAGCGAGGCTCTCCTGGGAAAAGGGATTTTTCTGGCCCGTATGCCAGGCCGCAAGCAACAGAACTGGCAGAGCAAGCAGAAGAATTTGCCCGACAGACTGAACCAGGCGAAGTAAAGGAAGCATACTCATGACGGGATGCAACAGCGCCGAACCCGGCTGGAGACCTCCGTCAACAAGTGAGAAGAGCACAACGCCTGCAATAGGATAGAACACCATAATGCTGAGCAAAAACAGCGTATTAGCAAAAAAAGAGGGTCGCTTTGCTGCAAAATGATCGGGAAAGGAAAAAGTCTGCATTGAAAATTATACGTTACAATGAATCCATAAGAATGTGATACTTTGTATTCCTGTCGTTAACTTCAGGCTCTATCAAACAGATAGGTATTAGCAAGGGAAAAAACAAGCGAAAAGGATAACAGGGCTGACATTGACACGTATCTGACTATGATAAAAATTCTCTGTTTGCATAACGCGAACCATCGGGCCAGTTACCGGTATCGAGTTGGACTGTTTTTGCCATATTGGAGCAACTATAGTATTACCGCAGAAACCATCTGTATTTCAGGGCAAAAATACATCAATATACTTCGTTATCTTTATAAATTTCACACCTACGACTATGTGCTGTTACAAAAAAAGATAGTTCCAAAGCTGCTCATCGACATCATTTCAAAACAATCACAACTCATTTACGACTTTGATGATGCGTTATACACCAGAGAGAGTCGAGAATTGGAGCAGAATAAACTACCTTCAAACAGTACCATTAACAAGCTTAACTACATACTTAAAAAATCAGCTCTTGTTTTTGCCGGGAACAGAGAACTTGCTGACTATGCAGAAACATTTAACGACAACGTCCATATCATCCCGACCGGTCTGGACAAACAGATAGCAGAACCGATTATTACTCCTGAATCCGGCGATATATCAATCGGATGGATAGGCAATGATGTCAATCTATTTTATCTGTCGATAATAGATGATGCCACTTATTTTTTACAAAAAAAGTATCCTTTCGTTAGATTTTGCCTCCTGTGCGGCAATCCACCAAAAACACTTAAAACGCATTGGCATTTTACCAAATGGTCATCGCCTGCAGAAAAATCATGGCTGCATGCCCTTGATATCGGCATCATGCCACTGACTGACGATCCATGGAGCAGAGGCAAGTGCGCTTTCAAGCTTTTGCAATACATGGCTTATGGGAAACCAGTTGTCGCCTCAGATGTTGGAGCAAACAGAACCACCGTCTCTGATCGTCATAATGGTTATCTGGTGCGGACAACCAAAGAGTGGATTTCTGCTCTCGAACAGCTCATTGTCAACCGGGATATGAGAATAAATATGGGCCGGGAAAGCCTGACAATCTTCACAGAGCAGTTTGAACGAAGCCAAATTCAGAAAAGAATTGCCGATATTCTGCATGATTTTCACAAACCGACAAGATAATCAATCATTTCGATAACGTGGTGGCTTTAGTACAATCTTCACGAAACATGCCAAATCTGATAAAGAAAAAACGGTTCTTCAGAAAACTTTTTGCCCGAACGTTGCAACTGATTGTGCGCACCAAGTCATTGAATCAGCAATTCAGCGGCCCGTTAAATTCTGTAGTCATTCTTGTTCAGGAAAAACTTGGAGATTCAATCTTGCTCACACCATTACTCGGCAATCTACGGGTTCACTTTCCTGACCTTGAGATTCACCTTGTCTGCTTCAGTAAAGCATCCACAGATTTCTTCAGCAACGATTCGAACGTCACCGCCATTCATCAGGCAAAAAAAGGGTTTCACCAGTATTTCCGAAAAGTGCTTTGCCGAAAATTTGACTTGCTGTTCAACACCAAGGACAGTCCTTCAACCCATTTTCTTTTGCAGACAGCACTTATCCGTGCACGCTTTAAGGTTGGGCACCAAAATCCATACCATGAGGGACTTTTCAACCACTTGCTACCAATAGAGTATCATACCCAAATGGCGCTCAAGAACTGCGCCTTACTATCATTACTCTGCATCAAGACAACTCTTGAAGAGTGCATACCATATTTGCCTTCTGCACCGGTATCAAGCGCCATAACATCATGTATCGAGAAATACTCCTCCGAGCTTTTTGTCGGCCTCAATATCAGCGCGGGATCGCCTATGCGATATTGGACAGAAGAGAAATGGGCATGCCTTATTGCCAGTTTCTCCGATATTGGGTTTATGATATTCTCGGCACCAAATGACAGCCTTGTCAAACAGCGGCTCGAAAAACACAGCAACGTCATGGCAACACCTCCTACCGCGAACATCTACGAAGTCGGACTACTCGTCAAACATTTGCGGCTGCTTATTACTCCCGACACCTCCCTTGTTCACGTCGCATCCTGCTACAGCATTCCGGTTATCGGTCTGTACACCGCAGCACCCCAGGATTTGTCGAGATTCGCCCCATATTTGGTTGAATTCGAACTTATCACGTCCAGTACATCAAGAGTCAGCGATATTGAGGTGGAATCCGTCGCCTCTGTAGTGCGAAAAAAGTTGCGGCAACTATCGGAAATTGATCTGATGAAACCATCAGCGGGAAAAACAATACGACATCAATTGGTCCTTTCAGAAAACACTGAACCCCTGCAAACCAGATGAATATCCCGCCCTTCTCATCAAAAGAAACAGAAAGGAGCGTACACAAGACATAGACTTTTACCGATTATTTATTTTATTGGCAGATGAGATTATGCCTGCGGGCGAATAATTTTCTGTAAGTTCATTCGCTGAAGAAATAAAAATTATTGCTCTCCAGCACTTACGCTGGGGTAATAATCAGCAGAGTCAAGCTGTAACAAACACCTGTTCATGAATATTCTCTTCATAAACTCTATCGGCCGTGACAAATTCGGTGGCGGAGAAAAATGGATGATCAACGCGGCAAAAGGGCTTGCAGAACGAGGACATAACGTTGTTCTGGGAAGCAAAAAAAACTCCAAAACGCTTGATTATGCCAAAATAAATGGTGTAAAAACAACAGTGTTCGAGATTCGGAGCGATATCAGCCCTCTTAGCACGCTAAAAATCGCGTTTTTTCTGAAATGGCATTCCATTGATGTCCTGATCTGTAATCTGAACAAAGATGTCAGAGTTGCAGGTCTTGCTGCAAAGATTGTTAAAACACCCGTTGTTCTTGCCCGTCATGGCATGCTGCTCTGCGGCAACAAATGGAAGCATAAAGTTACCCTTACAAGGCTTGTCGATGGCATTATCACGAACAGTAACACCATAAGAGAATCTTACAAGACTTACGGATGGTTTGATGATGATTTTGTAAAAGTAATCTACAACGGGATTACAATTCCCCGGCAGATTATCACGCATGACTTTTCGGGACGTTTTCCCGGCAAAAAAATTATTTACAGCGCAGGAAGACTTTCCGAACAAAAAGGTTTTTCTTACTTGATTGAAGCTGCGGCGATCCTGAAAAAAACACGAACCGATCTTGTCTTTACCATTTCAGGCGAAGGGAAACTTGAAACGGAACTGAAAATACAGGTCGCAAAGGCTGGTCTGGAAGACTCTTTCATTTTTCTGGGATTTGCCACCGATATTTTTCCTTATCTCGATGGGTGTGATGTTTTTGTATTAGCTTCTCTGTTTGAAGGCATGCCTAACGTGGTCATGGAAGCCATGGCCATGAAAAAAGCAGTAATTGCAACAGATGTAAACGGTGCCCGCGAACTGATGGTTGACGGCAAAACCGGCCTGATCGTTCCATCAAAAAGCCCTGAAGCCCTTGCAGAAGCAATTGCAAAAATCATCGATAATCCAGACCTGCTTGCCGAGTTCGGTAAAGCTGGATATGATCGAGTGAACCAGGAGTTTACCATGCCCGCTATGGCCGACAACCTTGAACACCACCTGCAGTACAAAATGCAAGAAAAGAGCCTTACCCTGTGAAACCGAAAAAAAAGAACTCCGGCAGGGTTTCGCAAAATTTCTGCTCCCTGATCCATGTTGCATCTTGCGCAAACAACCCGGTTATTGGACTTTATCGCAAAGCTACGCAAGATATTTCACGTTTTGGCCCTTTCCTTATATCTTGTGAGTTGGTTATCTCTAAAACTGGAGAAGTAGGGGATATTGCAGTCAAAACGATATCGTCTGCATTGATAAAGAGAGTGGAGGCACTATATTATTAAGCATTATATTAGCTGAATATAACCCAATAGTAAGCCATGAATATTGGTCTCGACTTCACTCATGATTTAGGACATAGTGGCATAGGAACGTACAGCCGTTCACTGATTGAGGCCATGATACGAATAGAACCTGAAAATCAGTACAATATACTTACACTACGGCATAAAATACCAGAAGTTCGGCAGCACTTCCCTCATCAAAACAAAATTGCATATACAGCGCCGTTTCAAAATCCAGGAATGATTGGGGGGAGATTAAAAAAATTGATTATAAAACATCATAAACAAATCTGGAAAAAGCAATCAACGAAATATGATCTCGTTCATTATACACACCAAGACTATTTTGTCCACAATATCCGGAATGCTGCAGTAACCATTCATGATATTATCAAAATATATGATAAAGAATATAAGGTCACTGATAAAAACAGTACACGATATCTGCATACAGCAGAAATGATTAAACATGCTCGCCACATATTTGTTCCATCACATTTTGTCCACCAGGAACTTTTACATTATTTCCCCTTATGTAAAGACAAAATAAATATCACCTATGAAGGGGTAAAGAATATTTATCAAAAAGCAGTTGTGAATACCGATATTTTACGAAAATTTAACATCCGGCAGAATGAACAGTTTTTTATATATGTCGGGAGACTTGAAACAAGAAAAAATCTTGACAACCTTATTATTGCATATTCATATCTGCCTGAAAACCTGAAAAAAGACATTAAACTTGTACTGATCTGCCCTAGCGCCAAAAAAGCCACAAAACATTTACAAGAAAAGATTAATATTCTTGGTCTTAAAAATAATATAGTACATTTGACAAATGTATCTGATCATGATTTAGTGCATTTTTACAATGCCGCGATTGCACTTATTTTTGTTTCATATTCAGAGGGATTTGGACTGCCTCTCATCGAAGCAATGAATTGTGGAT
The DNA here is from genome assembly GCA_903994455.1 of uncultured Chlorobiaceae bacterium. Lineage (GTDB taxonomy): Bacteria > Bacteroidota > Chlorobiia > Chlorobiales > Chlorobiaceae > Chlorobium. The sequence goes on from CAJEXI010000009.1 coordinate 85,359, forward strand.
GTCCAGCTATAATCGCAAATTGTTCTTCGCTACCAGAAATCTCAGCAGGATCATCAATTCTTGTAAACCCTGCTGACACTGAATCAATTTGCGACGGGATGGTGCAAATAAGCGAAAACAGACAGCTACGACAAACTCTTTCAGAGAAAAGTCTTCTTCGTGCAAGTAATTTTTCATGGAATACTACTGCATACGAAACATTGAAAGGCTACAAAAGAATATACTCTTAAAAAGCGATTTAATATTTTAATGATATGGGTTCAAACAGGCTTTCGGAGCTTTCAGAATCAACTCTTATTGCTTTCAAGCAATTCTCTCTGCTCCTTGAAAAATTTCAAAAACTCTTGAGCTATATTAACGATAACAGTATCTATGAAACTTTCCATAAATGTAATAAAAACATCAGTATATAATGGGAATCTTACCTATACGACAAATCTGATTAACGCACTTGCTCAATTTTTCCCAGAGAATCAGTATATACTTTTTACTCAACTGAACAAGAAAAAAAGAGGTCCACGACAGTTTAATCAAAAGCAATACATTGCAATACCGCAACATTCTGGCAAATGAAGGAATGCTTGGCAAACAAGGAAGACCGTGGTTGAAAAAATTCAATCAAACGATGACACGCATGGTTGCCCACCACACTGATCTTTTCCATGCAACAAACCCGGCTGACTTTCCAGAAGGTGTTACCAATGGGGTTGTTACACTGCACGACCTTATAGCGCTACGCCAAAAACCCTGGGCTTCTCCCGATTCAACAAGATTTTACCGCCAGAACATCAGTAATATTCTGCAACAGGCCAAGGTTGTTTTTACAGTCTCTGAGTTTACCAAACAAGATGCTCTTCAGTATTTTCCGGAGTATGCTGACAAATATCTACCGACACCTATAGCAGCGAACCCTCTCTTCAAAAAAATCGATACCGACAGAAAATATTTATTAAACTATGGAATCACAAATATAAATAAACCGTATTTCCTCTATGTGGGGGAGATTCAGCCAAGAAAAAACATTAACGGTCTGCTTGAAGCATTTGACGCATTGCCCACTTTGCTACAAAAAGAGCTGTATATTATTGTTGTTGGGTCGGCAAAACGCCTTGAAAACCTTCAACAATTTCAGAAATCTATTGCTGGGATGAAGTCACCTGCAAAAGTAATTCACCTGCAAAATGTGCCAATAGATGACCTCATCAAGCTATATAATACGGCTTACGCCTTTATCTATCTTTCACACTTCGAAGGATTTGGACTTCCCATTATTGAAGCAATGAGCTGTGGCTGTCCGGTATTAACGTCAAACACAACATCTCTCAGTGAGGTTGCCGGAAATGCTGCGCTAACCGTAAACCCTGAGGATAAGGATGCCATTATCGATGCCATGACTAAAATAATTGAGGATAATGCTAATCGAAATTCCTTAATAGTAAAAGGCCTTGTGAGAGCAAACAATTTTTCGTGGGAAAAGACCGCTAGAAATACTATAGCAGGCTATAAAACTGCAATGGAAATGTGATAGGGAATAACGTATCGAATTGCATTTTTAACTATGATTAACACAATATATGATTGTAAATACGTTATTGAATATTTTCAATATTTTCATTTTATATAGATTTGGAAGTGCAATCGGTGATCAATTATGTATGACTGCTGTAGTTGAAAATTTGTTTGACAAACATAACCTAAAAGTAGTTGTCTTTTCAAATTATTCTGAATTTTTTGAGAACAATCCAAAAGTCTACAAAAATTATAGCTTTAATCGAATACCTAAATTACTGCAAAACATACTTTTAAGTTGTTTGCGTATCTGTGAAGGTGATAATATTGCTAATTTTTGTTTTCCGGTGAAGGACAAAAGTACTCTTGAGCAATTTATGCGCAGTTCCAAAGCTGAAATAAGTCTTATAGAGGCCCATTCACTTCATTTTAAGAAAGAACTTGAATTAAAGCAGGCATCACCAAAAATTTATTTTAGCGATGCTGAATTACAGCGATTTGCTGAAATACATAATAATTTACCATCAGTATTTAGCGTTGTCCAACCTATAGGAAAAACTTCCTACACTCCAAATAAAGAGTGGGGATTTCATAACTTTCAAAAAGTTGTTAACAGTAACACGAACATTTCATGGATACAAACAGGATTACATAACGATTTATTACTTGATCATGTCGTTGATTACAGAGGAAAAACTGCCAATTTGAGGGAATTGGCTTACATTATTTCAAAAGCAGGTTTTATTCTATCACTTGAAGGTCTGCTCAATCATGTTGCGGCATCAGTTGGGACAAAATCATTCTGCATATTTTCAGGTTTTCACCTTCCTGAGATCGCCACATATCCAACGACAGTGCCTGTGGTACTTGATCCTCAAGAAGAATGCGCACCATGCTGGTTACTTGAAAAATGCCCAAAGGAAAAAAAATACTGCACCGAAAAAATATTGCCGGAGCATATTATCAATACCATCAAAGCAAATTTATAATTTAAGACTGATGATAATCACATAGCCATGAAAATACTTTATATAGCTCGGTCCACCATTCCTTCGCGAGATGCAAACAGTATTCAGGTGATGAAAATGTGCCAGGCATTTGCTGATAATGGACATGAAGTTATTTTGCTGGTTCCTGACAAAAAAACAAATATCGAAACTATTTATGAGGATATTTATACTTATTATGGTGTAAATAATTGTTTTGCGATCAACAAGATTCGGATCAACCATAAAAATGGTAGAGCTTTTTTTGAAATTATTCAAATAAAAAAAGCATTAGTTAATTTTAACCCTGATTTAGTTTATAGCAGATGCTTTCTTGGATGCACTATAGCATGTATAAATGGCTATCAAACTATATATGAATCTCATTTTCCAATTTGGACATCCAGCACCTCCAAAAAATCAGCTTTAAAGCTGCTCTCAAAAAGCAGATATTTTAACCGATTAATTGTTATTTCAAATGCGTTAAAAAATATATATGTCAATGAAAATATTATTAATAAAAATAAAATATTTGTGGCTCATGATGGTTCTGATCCAATTACTGACTTTAACTCAACAGCAACGCTATTGGGCAATAGCAACAAACTGAATATTGGTTATTCTGGCCATTTATATAAGGGCAAAGGAATCGAAATAATTGCACAGATTGCTCCACTTGCTGAGAGTTTTGACTTTCATATTGTTGGCGGAACCGAAAAGGATATAGAACTATGGAAATCTTCTATATCAGGAAACAATGTTTTTTTCTATGGCTTTAAGCCCCAAAATCAAATTCATAACTATATCAATAGTTTTGATATTTGTTTACTACCAAACCAGAAAGTAGTTCTTCCTTGTGGTAAAATTGACGAGAAATACAACATTTCAAACTTTACTTCGCCATTAAAAATGTTTGAATACATGGCTCATAATAAGGCCATTATAGCTTCTGATTTACCCGTTCTCAGGGAAGTACTGAATGAATCTAATGCTATTTTAGTACAATGTGATGATATTGAAGGATGGCTCAAGGCTCTTGAGAAGCTAAGAAGTCTATCAGCAAGAAAAACAATAGCAAATAATGCACATGCCGATTTTGTAAAATTGTATAGTTGGAAACAAAGAGCTGTACTTGTATTACAAAACCTGAATCACTCAACTACAATAAAATGACTATTCCGACTCCATATAATGATTTGAAGGAACTGCTTTCTGCTCAAGAAAGTCGTCTTTACGAGTTGCGAAAAAAACTTGATAACAAAGAACTTGAATTACGCTCAATATACAATACGCCTCTTGGCAAACTTATCAAGAAATACAAAAATTTTAGAAAAAATTTGAAACTCAAAAAAAACGCAGAAAAAAACAATTACCAACGTTGGCTAAAAAAATATGATACACTTACTGAAAAGAAAAAAACCAGCGCTATCACAGCAATCAAGGTAATGAAGACTAAGCCTCGGATCTCAATCATAATGCCTCTTTTTAGGCCATCGATTCCTTTTCTTGAGCAATCTTTTCAATCTGTACAAGCACAACTTTATCCAAACTGGGAGTTCTGTATTGCTGTTGATAACATCCAGAATCAGGAAGCATTCCAATTAGTCAAACATTATGCCGCACAAGACTCCAGAATTGTCTGCATGTTCAACAATACTAATGGCTCCGTAGCAGAATCCTTAAATGCCACTTTGAAACTTGCCTCAGGGGAATATTTCGCCATACTTGAGCATCAAGATATTCTTTCTCCACTTTCACTTTACTATATTGCTCTCGAAATTAACAGGTATCCTGAATCAGGACTTCTATATTCTGACGAAGATAGCATCAATGAACACGGAACAAGACTATATCCTTTTTTTAAGCCTGACTTTAATTATGATTTGTTTCTCTGTCAGAACATGATTGGCCATCTTTGTGCTTATAAAACCTCGACCGTCAGAGCAATCGGAGGATTTCAAAACATTTATGAAGGATCTGAAGATTACGATCTTGCACTTCGGGTTATTGAAATACTAAAACCAGAACAAATCCGCCATATCCCTCATCTTCTTTACCATAAAAGAGTATTAGAAACAGGTAAAGCAGCTCACTTGAAAACACAACAACAAACGCATGCAACAACGTTACTCGCCGTCAATCATCATCTCGAACGAAGAAAGATAGATGCAACTGCAGAACCCTCAGAAGAGGTTTCTGGATGTAACCGCATACGCTACACACTCCCTCTTCAGCAGCCCTCCGTTGACATTATCATTCCGACCAAAAACATGGCTGACCTATTAAAAATATGTATTCTTACCATTCTTGCAAAAACCACTTACAAAAACTACTCAATTACTGTCATCGACAATGGTTCAACAGAAAAAGACACCCTGTTGCTGCTCAGTCATTGGCAAACAGACCCACGCATTCGTGTAATCCGAGATAATGAAACGCCATTTAACTATTCAAAACTCAACAACAGAGCTGTACAATCTTCTGAGGCCGAATATATCTGCCTGATGAACAATGATATTGAAATAATCACGCCTGACTGGCTAAACGAAATGGTTGGTCATGCGGTACAGAGCGGTGTCGGTGCTGTAGGAGCACGTCTTTGGTATCCAAACGCTACCATACAGCATGCTGGTGTGATTATTGGTATTAAAACAGGGGCTGGGCATGCACATAGACACCTCCGTCAAGGGCAGCCGGGATATTTTGGACGAGGATGTTTACAACAAAATTTTTCAGCCGTAACAGGAGCATGCCTAATGATCAGTAGAAATAATTACCTGGAGATAGAAGGTTTAAATGAAACCGAATTTAGGGTAGGATTCAACGATGTTGATCTCTGTTTAAAACTGAAGGAAAAAGGACTGAGAAATATCTGGGCACCAAATGCTGAAATGTTTCACCATGAATCTGTGTCAAGAGGCCATGACAATACACCCCAAAAAAAAGAACGGGCAAAAAAAGAGCTCTCATATATGCAAAAACGATGGTACAATATTATAAAACATGATCCTGCCTACAACCCTAACCTGACTATTGATTCAGAAGATTTTTCTTTGGCTTGGCCTCCACGGATAACTCAGGAAAGAAGTGGTGGTGGAGTGTCCTCCGAAGTTTTTCCCGCAAACTGAATATCATAAAGATGTTTATATAAACCGCCGACCTTAAGCAACTCTTCATGATTGCCTGACTCCGCAGCCCGGCCCCGATCCATAACAATAATCTTGTCGGCATTTCTGATAGTCGAAAGGCGATGCGCCACGACCAGCGCTGTACGATTTTCAAGAGCATGATCAATGGCCTGCTGCACCACTTTTTCGGATTCATTATCAAGCGCACTGGTTGCCTCATCAAAAATGAGAAGTTCTGGATTTTTAACCATAGCACGCGCAATAGCCAGACGCTGCCTCTGACCACCGGAAAGCTGAACTCCCCTGTCGCCAATCAATGTCTCATATTGTTCTGGTTTTTCTTCAATGAACTGATGGGCATTAGCCATTTTTGCAGCCGTCATCACTCGCTCTTGACCTATCTCTTCAATGGTGCCATAAGCAATATTTGCCTTAATCGTGTCGTTAAAGAGGATGACCTCCTGACTGACGACACCGATCATCCGCCGCAATTGCTTAAAGTCAAACTCACGAAGATCAACTCCGTCAATGGTGATTCTACCGGAATCAACATCATAGAAGCGCAAAAGAAGATCAACCGTCGTAGACTTTCCAGATCCAGATTGCCCCACAAGAGCTACCATCTCACCTTTTTTAATCTCGAAAGAGACATGATCAAGCACATTCTGCGCATCGGTGTCTTTACTGTATTTAAAACAGACATCCTCGAACCTTATCTCATGCGAAAAACCGGTCATCTCACGTGTGCCATTTTTGATATCGGGAACCGTGTCGAGAAGCTCAAACAAACGCTCTGCGGAGATCATCCCAAGCGCCATCTGGGTATTAACATCCCCGAACATCTTGATTGGCCCCATCGTTGAATAGAGAGTAAAAGCAAATAAAATAAGTTCTGAGGAGGTCATCCTTCCATCAAACACCTGCAAGCCGCCGAACCAAAGCACAAGAGCAATAGCCGCGACAAGTAGTGTTTCATTAAGGGGACCAATAATATTACGCAACCTGGCAATTCTGATATCAAGGTTCCGAAAACCGCGCGTAAATTCCTGAAACCGTTCAAGTTCAACATTTTCGAAAGCACTCGACTTGATGACCTTGATCCCGCTAAATTTTTCCTGCAAGACCGAGTTCATATCCCCCATGGTATTTCGAAAACTGGTGGCAAGCCCCTTGACCTGTTTGCCAATGGTGCGAATGACAAAAAAAATAAGGAGTGAAGTGAATGAGGCAAAAAGGGTAAGTTTCCAGCTCAACACAAAAAGAACACTGACGTAAACAAAAATCGAAAACGGATTTTGCAAAAAATTAACAAAGGTCGAACTCACCGTATTATTAACTGCTTGAACATCATTGTAGACCAGGTTCATCAAGTTGCCTACCCGGTTCTTATTGAAATAATCCAAATGCATTTCAATGATATTACTGAACACATCGTCCCTGAGTTTTTTTGCTGTTTTGGTCTGAATACTGAAAATGATCTGACCATTCAAGTAGACAAACAGATTTTTGACCGCAAACGATGCAATCAGAAAAAGACAAATATTGAGCAACGTCTGCTCTTTATTATCAGCATGAAACACATTGGAAAACTTCTCAGTTACCGAGGCCTTCAGTTTTTCAGTATCTACACCATTAAAGCCGATGATCCCGTTCTTGCCGTTCTTCTCCAAACTCTTGTTCTCAGTAACACCTGCTCCAGGTCGCGCCGGTGCCTCAATAGTTTTATCTGCTTTAAATACCGCATTTAAAAGAGGAAGAACAGAATAGATCGAGACTACGCCGAGCAGGGACGACACAATACTGACAACCACAACAAGCACTATTTTCCCTTTTGAGGGAAGGAGATAGCGGACAAGACGTAAAAATAATTTCATACAAAAGTTTTCTGTTGTCGAACTATCGTTGGCTTTCAATCTAAGCTTTACCCTCTTCTTTACCAATAAGATCTCATTTGAGGTTAGCTTTACAACCACAGTTTGGTTTCTACAAAATTCCCATCACTGGGAGACCGCACTATCCAATTTAGCTTATTTACGAACAAGCTCTAAGAAGAAGCTAAACAAACTTCACCGCAGGCGGTTAAGCATTCAACTCTGAGAGATCAAGATTTAAAAAATCCCTGATAGTTATTTTTTTAATGGCCGTTTTGAGAATACCCAGTTGCTCTTGTACTTCCGGTGCAATAAATGTTGTTTTTCTTCGATTCTCGATAAAAACTCGAACTTTATCGTATTCTATCTCTTGTTTTTCGCTCAATTTTCCGTTTGCAGGTATTGTGTTACTACCATCACTTTTGAAGTAATAATCGCCAATCACCGTCTTTATTTCAGTAAAATCGGAAGGACAAGCTGCACAAAGTCGAAGCAATAAATCATAATCTTCTTCCCAAACAATTGTGGTATCAAAAGACAGAAGGCTTGATGGCACAATTGATCTGTCAATAAGCAAAGAGTGAAATGGACAAAAATTTGCGCGCAACAAGTCTTCCAGATTTTCTCCGGAAAAAGACAGATTTCCTAACCCTGCAACGTGCATAAATTGCTCAAATACATTGACATTAATTGTACGAACTGCTGCGAAGGCAATTGCGCTTTTACTCGCATTGAGACGTTGCGTGAGAATAGAATAAGCTTCAGGATAAAGAACATCATCATAATCTAGGAACGCAACATATTGACCGGTAACAGCGGCTAATCCCAAATTCAAAAGTTCTGTCCGCGCATCAATCGGGGAAGCATTTTCCCAGTTTGTAATCGTGAGTAACGGCGCGTTGGGCAAACTCAATAATGGTGCCAAGGTGGCTTGTAAATCATCAATCTGTCTTTCAGTAAAGCGCTGTACGACAATGATGATGTGAAGCGGCCTGTAGAGCTGTCCCACAAGAGAAAAAATGCATCGATCAAGCTCATTAAGACGGTTTATATCGTGAAAACGAACAATGCAGTCAACTTGATTTTTTATCATGAGTTACCAACGAGGTTTTGCAAAACTGAATTGATGAGAAAAATCTGGTATGTGTCGCCACTCTTCAGGCACACGTGCAGAAATTCGTGACCTGTTTGGTTTGCCCTGCTTTTTCAGTTCATGTCTCAACCACTTCTCGAATTCGGACGACCCCCATTTCCGGGCCAGTATAATACCGGATTCAAAAATCATGTGCAAGGTTGCTGGCGACATTTCCCGATTAGTTACAGCATGCAAAAAGAGAGCACGCGGGCAAGTTTTCAGCGCATAACCATGAGCGCGGGCACGCCACGAAAGATCGACATCTTCGCAGTACATAAAAAAATCTTCATCAAACCCTCCCAAATCGTTGAACGCCTCCCTTGATATGGCAATACATGCACCCGATACCCATGGAGTCTCAAAGGTATCTATGTCATAAGGCTTGGGGTGTTCAACCGGAAATTGCAACGCTTCAACAAGTGCCTTGCCTTGTGCCGCCCGAACCATCTGCACTAAAGCTCCCACTGCTTTAGGATGCAGCAGACCGTCTGGATTGATCGCAATATATATTTCACACCCCGCCTCAAATGCTTCACGCATAAGAATATTGTGACCACCCCCAAATCCGCGATTATCCTGGTTTTCTATACGAGTTATGAAGTCAGTTTCGGTAATCTTGTTTTTTGTGCTTGCTCCGTTGTCCATGACAAAAAATGCTCTATAAGTATTCAGACCCGCTGACTTCATAGAAATTTTCGCAGCAGCAATCGCATGGTTCAGCTCCTGTTCAGAATTGTTATAAGTAACAAGGCCTACGGCCACACGATTTTCGGGAGTGATTGTAATATGTGTCCCCATGGCATGGTTTCTGATATGAGTAAAAAGTTGAGATGCCGCGCTCCTAACTATAGCGGGCATAACGCTTCGAGGTTTCACGCCGCAAGGATCTAGCAATCGAAATAATAATTGACCAATGATAGTTGATAAATCCTCCATACCAGAGACATGCATAATTTTAGGGGTATCTTCATACAGTTCTGGCCGGGCAATCTTGATCCAGTTGAACCCGGCATGCTCACAGGTATGAAAAAATAGGCGCTCAACAGCATGGGCGAGTGTGGCATCAATCTGGTTCGATTCCAGATCGAAATCTTCAGTCTGTAGTCCAATGTCCAGCAAAGGCTGTAGCGCCAGAGTTCGTGCCCAGAACATTGAACCAGAAGGAAAGTCGAGGGGTTCTTTCTCATTGAGTGTAAGCCCCATCCGTTGAGCAAGCCGTTGTGCAATCAAGAAATTGCCTCCCCAATTCACCCATTGTCGCATGGGTTCAAAATGCTGTACAGCAATAATCCCAATGTTTGGAAATTGCTCAAAAACAGAAAAAATACTGCTTACGACTTCCGGTGTTCCTAGTAAGCTTTCAAATAAGAAATGTCGCCAATGTGACAGAACATCTGCATGCGTTGACCGTTTCCCATGAATATAGAGCAGATAGTCATAACGGTTATAAACATCTCTGAAAGACACCAGTTTTGGAGCTATGTCGCGGCCCTGATTTGGCACCACACGAACTTCGACTGAACCTTTTTTCCATTCAGCAAACACGCATTTGATCGCAGAGGCCTTGAAATGGTCTGTTGTCGAAATATAGAGGTCTATATCGATCGGTACGTTATAGAGGTACGATTGAATTTCGGACGCAAACTCTTCATAATAAATATGAATAATAGCGGCTGCCTTATTTATTGAACAATATTGTGTCTCAGTAAACGGAAAAGGAACGGCAATACTACCATCAATATCAAGAGGACGAGCAACTTCAGGTGGCTGTATTAGTGCTGGTATCGGTGTAACAACAGCAGCTTGTCTATCCTTAGTGTCAGTTATCTCGAATAACTTGAATACAAGTTTCCGGATTTTTCTTGATCGCTTTCTTACCGAATGAGTAATTTTTCGTATTGGCTTGGTCATCCGCCAACTGCTGGAGTTAACAATTTTCTTGAGGCTCTGTTCTAATTCTGCAATTCTTTTATCATTGACTACAGATTGCTCTAAGGATTGCTGCAAAGCGGTATTGATTCCTTTTATCTTCTGCTCACTCTCAATAACTATTTTATTGAGGCAATTTTCAAGCTCCGCAATTTTACTGTCCTTGACTACAGATAGCTCCAAGGATTGCTGTAAAGCAGTATGAAGCCCCCTTAACTTTTGATCTTCCACAATATCGCATTCAGAGATCGCAAGAGATAAACGATATTCAACATCCACCATTTCACCAAGCCTTTCAAAGACATATTTTATACGATGTTGGCCTGATGGAGATTGAAATTCATTAATTATCTTCGTTATTGCTGGATTTTGTTCAGTCCCGACTATAAGAACTCCAAGACCTGACGAATGGTCAAATGCTATATGGGGATATTGAGTTGATATCTCCTCCCAAAATTTCCAGACACCAAAATTTCGATCTTTAACATTGATATCGTGAAAAAGAACCACTCCACAATGTGACAGCTTTGGCAACCAGCTTTCAAAATCATGCTTAACAGCTTCGTAGGTGTGCAAACCATCGATATGAAGCAAGTCAATCGAATGATCACTGAAAAACGATAACGCATTATCAAAGGTCATTCGAAGTAATCGGGAAAAAATATCGTATTGACTTTTATTATAGGACACAACCTCTGTATAAACACTGTTATCATAAAAACCGGCATGTTCATCACCTTCCCAAGTATCAACAGCATAACATTTGGTAGGTAACAGGTTACTCAGTACACTTTGACAAAAGGCAAAGTATGAATTACCGGAATGAGTTCCAAGTTCTACAAAAACCGAAGGTTTAACAACCTCTATTATCCAGAATGCTAACGGAATATGACCAACCCACCCTGTTGGCTCCACTATTCTTTTTGGTTTAAAAAAAAGAGAATTTGTGATCATAACAATAAAAGAATCATTAACGCAAACACTTCATGTTCTATGAAAAAAACTCAACTACACACCTATACAATTGTTTTTGATATCGACGAAAAGTCCTTAAAAGATAATTTTTTATGTCCAATATAACTTGTAACTACCGGAACAGCAAGACCTATAGCATGAGATATTTCAGGGACATAATTTTTAACCCCAAAGTATGGAAAAAAGTAGTAGGCAAGTCCAATACTGATGAGCCACGTTTGAAAAAGAGCAACAATGTTAACCAGAATGAAATACAATACTGATCGCTGGATACTTTGCTCACTTGCCCTGAATACAAAAAGTTTTGCAAGAATGAAGGCAGTAATCATACCAATAATATACGCAAAAACAATAGCTATCGGATATTCAATAAAACTACTGAGCCAAACTCTGCTGGCAAAATTAACTACTGCCGCAAACCCACCGGTGAAAAGAAAGGCCGCAAACTGCCTCGAAAAAAAACACTTTATCATTCCAAAATGATTTTAGCCAGTTTCCGACCGAAGCCAATCCCTTCTGATATTCCACGGTCTTCTGGATAGTAATACGAAGTATCAGCAACCCATAAACCGTTTATTGGCAAACGGGCAGAAGGCAAAGTGTCGAGATAGGCCGGTCCGCAGACTGGCTGTGCATAACGGTAACGATTAACGTGCATCTGACTGAAATCTTCATCACGCAGTACGGGATTGATTGTCTTAATATAGCTCTTGACCTTATTAATAAATTGCTGATCAGTATCCTGATATTTTGGATGTTCACCTGGCATGTAAAAAGGCACATAAACAATATGATCATTACCAAAAGGTCTCAGGTTGGTATATTCAACCAAGCCCGGAATATCCATAAGAGGATCATTCACGTTGAGCCAAAAATTGCGGCTTACCCGTTTTTTCAGTTTCACAATAACACACACCACAGCAATGTTTTTAACCGATGAAAATGTCTGTAGCAAATTTGCAGGAAGATCGGGTATAATCGATGGGATGTAAGGAAGTGGAATTGTGCTGACAACTTTATCAAAAGGGTGAAACACTTCACTGGTATAAACTCCAGTCACCTCGCCTCCCGCTATGACAACCTGTGTCACTGGAGAATTTACATGAAACTCTCCACCAGCACGTTCAATAAAGGCTTGCATAGTGTTAAGCAGGGTGGCTGAACCTCCTTGAAGGTATCCAAGCTTTTCTCTAAAAATATTATAACGGGAACGCCCGATTCGCCTGATTCTGCTCCATATCCATGCTGCTGAAAGCTCAGTGGTATACTCATAAAACTTGTATTCAAACAGCTTGCTCCACAGCACATTATAAGCCTGCTCCCCAACCCAGCGTTTTATCCAGCTTGTTGCTTCAAGACGATCAAGCGATTTCCAGTCTGTGCGTCTTGTTGACAAAAACGCATGAAGGCCATATCGAAATTTTGCAATCATATCAAGACCTGAAAACTGAAGCAGTGCCATTGGATTACCCCAAGGCTGTAGCTTTCCTTGATAATAGTACCCCATGCTCGTTTCAATCCACTCCATCTTATCCCCAAGGCCAAGCTCATTGAGAACCTCAAGAAATGAAGTATCAGAAATACAATGAAAGTGATAGTAACGCTCTATATTGATGCCTCCAAAATCAAAAATCGCCGTCATTCCACCAACACGATCATCCGCCTCAAAAATAACTGGAACACAACCCTGTTGTACAAGTTGATAGGCAACCCCTAACCCCATTGGACCAGCGCCAATAACTGCAACACGCTCACCGCTCATAAGTTAAAACTCCAGCTTCACCCGGCTGTACTGGGGGTCATTAAAAGTTTCGTAGATTGCTGTCGAAAATGGTGTTGACTCAACACCGAAGATGGTTGGCCAATTGATCACTTCAAATGCATCACCTGCAATAAGAGCCTTGAGTTGAGAGGCGGTGAATGGAGGGTTACTATCGAAAAGAGCCCAAAATCGAAGCAGCAAAGAAAAAAGGTTATAAGGAAGGTGGACAATCTGGCATTTGGATCCGGTAGCTTTTTTAATCTGGCGAATGATATCTACATAATCAACCTGTTCGAGTCCAGTGATATTAAACACTTTACCTGAAATGCCTGATTCAAGGCAACTGATGATAATGGTACAGAAATCGCCAACGTAAAGAGGCTGACGCATATAACGACCATGGCCCGGTATAGGAAAAACTGGCACTTTTTTCATGAAACGCGAAAGCCAGCCAAGGTGCTTTCTGTCGAACCAGCCAAACATCAGTGTTGGCCTGAGAACGACGCAATTAATACCGCTTGCCAGAACCATTTTTTCTTGCTCTTTCTTGGTATTGGTGTAATGATCATCGGCAACTGAAGTAACAACCGATGAGCTAATGTGCACCGTATAGGGAATCTGATACTTTTTTATCAGATCGATAATAATTTCAGTTGTTGTGATATTGTTCCTGATAAAGGGCTCCACATGAAGGTCGCCTATTTGCGCCTGAAGCATAACAACAGCATCGACTCCTTTAAAATGCTGTTCCCACAGCCCAGGAATGGCAAGATCAACATCCTCAATAGTGATATCGGGGTGCATACGACGCAATACCTGGAGGTTTGCTTTATGCTTGTCGAGCACCACAAGATTGCTGTAACCTTTTCGTTTAAGAAAGGCTACAAGATTCTGCCCAACAAGTCCAGCACCTCCGGGAAGTATAATTTTCATAATATTGCAAAATATTTATACAACGAAATAATAGGTAAATGCATAATATATAACGGTCATCTCATGAGAAGTATTTGACTGATTTAAAAATTGTGTCATCAATAAAGATTTTTATTATCAAACAGTGAAGGAAGTAAAACTTTCCTGAACCTGACATCATAAGTACGTTCCCATTGTTCTTTATCACTTACAGGCATAATCGAGAAAGATTTAACTTTTTTATTTGTCAATAAATCACCTCCCCGATAAAGCGCCCCAAATTCGCTTGTATTTTCAATCAATGGAGAAAGTAAAAAACCGGACTTTGCCATTCCAGAAATTATTCTATAGATTTTTGTTACCCCATTTTCAAGATATAAGGTTATTTGAAGCTGACTAGGCTTGTACAAGATATTCATCAATTTTCCATACACATTTTTCTTTATTGATATTTCAACAAATATTGGAGTAGAGTCACTCAAAACTGGAACTACATCACCAAAGGAATATGATGCATTTCTTATTAACAACAATTCAGATACTTTTGGTGCCAATATTTTTTTGCGGAGAAATAAATAATTACCAACAAATGATATCGGTTGATAATGGGTTAGAATTAATGGCCAACTAGCGCCATCCTCAATGGATGGAATTCGGCCATCTATGGTTTCCACTTGAAAAATAATATTATCTGGCGCATTCTTGCTCAGTAAATGATTTTTGTTTTTCAGGATAAGGTCTGCAGTATAAGCAGAATAACTTTGGAATACGGGCCGGGGATTCCATATATTTTTAGATGCAATCAAGTAAGACTGATTATATGAATAAATATCCGTGGTGCCCTCAAGCAATGGAAATTTTGCTTTATTATTGAGCTGGTTAAGGGTATTGATAAAGTCAGTTTCAAAGTACGTATTATTTTTATATCTATTTCTAACTCCATGCCATGCAGAAAAATACGTCGACTTAATATTACCAAAAAAGCTTGACGTTGATGTCTTGACGTAATGGCTATCAATACTCAAATATACAAAAAAAGATAACAATAAAACACCATACCTCCAATTCGAATGAAAAGAAAAAGCAAACAATAGCGCTGCAATTAAAATCGATACCCCGGCAATTAATGCGTGCCCATCATGTCGAACAAAGCCTCCTTTAAAGGCCAAGAAAAAGTATATGAAAAATGCAGCGAATATAAATACCCTAAGATTTAATGGTATACTATTTTCACGATAAATAGCAACTAATATTACCATTGCAACAACAAGAAAATAGCTAATATTATCATTAATACCTTGAATAGCCATAGCTTCTGAGTAACCAGAAATAATCGGTATCATTGAGGCAAAATATGAAGGGAAATCTATAAGTGATTGGCCTGATACAACCCAAAAAATAATGCTAAGAACAACAGGTGAAACAACAACAGCTATCGCTTGACTTCGCTTATAATTAGTAAAATATATAAGAAATGCCAAAAGGTCTATAATTACACATAAAATAAGATTTGACCCTTTAATTAATGGCAATAGCCCAAAAGCTGAAAAAAGAATAACCGACAAGAAAATATTCACATTATTGTTAATATAAATATTTTCTTTGGAATTTATTGAATTGAAGCAATAAAGAGAAACCAGTAATGGGTATGAAAATAATAGCGCATCAAAGGAATACATTAACCCAGCCAAAGCCACCACAAAACAAAATACAAAGAGTTCACGGCTTTTATTTGTCAGGAAAAATAATGCTATCCAGTAGCAAATAGCCAAATAAAATCCTCCCGCGATCATGAGGTGATCGGTCGCTGGATGATACGATTTTGTATATATTGATGCGTATGGGCCAAAAGTAAATATAATATCACGCCCAAAAGTTAGGCCTTGTTGAGTAGCCTGGTTCACTCCAATTACCCAGGACGGATCTAAACCTTCCCTTGGCATTGTTGGAAAAAATGGGACAAATATGCAACAAACAGTAACAAAAAGAAGCACCTGAACAATTACTTTCAAGAACACTTTGATGAAATCTCGCCCAAGCATTATATATATTAATTATAGATTTACAAAAAACTAGCAATGTCTGAATGTTGCTGCATGTTGTCACTTATTTTCTTGCTTTCAGGCATTTTCAGTCTTGTTTTCGTCACCTTACAGGTTGAATTTTTTGAACAGCGCTGTCGGAATGTGGATAATGCCTGCCATGATATATTTCCAATACCAAGGTGTGTAGAGCACATCAGTTTTCTTGTCGATTGCCCGAACAATGTCTGCAGCAATAAGATTAGGATCTGCAACAAGCAGCGCTGGCATGGATAACGCTTCGGTCATCGGCGTAGCTACAAGACCAGGCTTAATAATGAGAACGTGAACACCTGATTTGAACATCCTGGCCTGAAGCCCTTCACAAAATGTCGTTACAGCGGCTTTTGCAGTGCCATACACATAATTTGACGGTCGGCCCCGATCGCCTGCCACAGAACTTATCACGGCAATGGTACCATGGTGCTGCTTTTCAAAAATATTGGCAAGCTTTGTCAGCAATGCTATGGTACTGACGGCATTGGTTTCAAGTTCAAGAAGAGCCGTTTCCGAATCCTTTTCACAGTCAGTTTGATTGCCAAGAGTGCCGTGTGCTATGAGTACAACATCTATCTCACCAAGAGTCTCTATTGCACGCTGAAGTGCCTGCTGATGATTTGAGCGGTCATTAACATCAAGCAATGCATAATCAACGGATAAGGCTCCACGAATGCCCAGATCAGTTGCCTGCGTGGCAAGCCTTTCGGTATTTCGAGCAATCAGGAAAAGCCTTGCCCCTTCTTTTGCAAAGCTCTGCGCCGTTGCTTCAGCAATTGCGGACGTTGCACCAATGATGAGTATTTTTTTCATGTATCTAGTCCTAATCGTCGCGATTGATAAGAAGCAAAAATCCCTTTAACTCCGTAATGCTCCCGAACTGACTGAAATTGTTGCCAATGGGGGTAGCTTTGCTTGAAGGTCTGTTCACTCATTCGCACATCTTTTGTAAGATAGAGCCTGCCACCATAGTCAAGTACCATTGCATCAAGCCGATCAAGCAGAGAAAATAGCCCTTTTTCAATCTTGAAATCGAGAGCTAAAGTATAGCCTGCAAGAGGGAAAGAGAGTAAATTATCATTTTGCTTGCCGAACACTTTTAACACAGCAAGGAAAGAGCCCTTCCCGGAAGCCACTATCTCTTTTAAAATCTTTGTCATGCCAACCTTACCGGCCTCTTTGGGAATTACAAACTGGTACTGGGTAAATCCATTTTTTCCGTAAAGCCTGTTCCAGTGATGAATGCCATCAAGCGGATAGAAAAACGGCTCATAGTGAACTCTGTTTTTCACCTCTTTTTTTGTAATTCGGTTATAGTAAAGGGTATTGAACAGTTGTATAGAAAAACGGTTCAGCA
Organism: uncultured Chlorobiaceae bacterium; assembly: GCA_903994455.1. Taxonomy (GTDB): domain Bacteria; phylum Bacteroidota; class Chlorobiia; order Chlorobiales; family Chlorobiaceae; genus Chlorobium. The sequence continues at coordinate 103,001 of CAJEXI010000009.1, forward strand.
GACTTGTGGGCATATCAACAGGTATGGTTAACGAGTGTTTTGAAGCACCAGCGAGAATGTTATCTGATGAGTGTTCACCAACCATAAGCAGTGAACGCCCAAGGGATGACGCGGTAGAAAGGCAATCAATCCATGCTACGGAGTAAGTGCTTGTATGATTGACCTCAAACAACTCCAATGCTTCGCTGATATTTTGTGCTTTGAGAGTTTTTTGATTGACATAGGCGCTGCTGACTGGCTTGAGCCGAAGAGTAACGGAAAGAATAATTCCGGTCAATCCCATCCCGCCGCATGTTGCATGAAAAAGATCAGAATGAGTGATACGGGAACATAGCAGAACGCTCTCAGGATTAACAAGAAGCTCAATACTTTCGACATATTCACAAAAACAACCGCTGACATGATGATTTTTACCATGAACATCACTGGCGACAGCTCCGCCAAGCGTTATGTGCTTTGTGCCTGGTGTTACTGGTAAAAACCAGCCCATTGGAACAAAGACATCCAAAAGATCTGCCAGGGATATCCCTGAGTTACAGGTTACAACACCTGATTTACTGTTGAAATCAAGCAGATGGTTAAGCTTTCTGATTTTGACAACATAATCGGCCAGTGAACTATCGCCATAACTTCTACCGAGACCTCGCGCAATCAAACCACCTTGACCACGATTTTGCAATGCTGCTTTCACACCTGATAGAACAAAAGGATCGTGTACCTCTGCTTTTATGACCGGATAACGACCCCATCCATTGATGCTTTGCTGGAATTTCATTGCATACAGTTTTTGCTCACGGCTATAGAAAAAAATGGCATCCTTATATAGCAAGCCAGAAAATAATTACAAAAATTAATCCTGAGAAGAGACTGACTTTATCAGTGACGGCAAAAATCACTGGGTCGTCATGCATTTCCCCCCTGTTGGTCAGCAGCCATAATCTGGTAATCCAGAACAAAAGAATTGGACAAGCCGACCAAATGATTTGCGGATGGCGATACATCGCTACTGTTGACTGATCTTGAATATAAAGTGCAAGCACCATCACTGAGAGGTATCCTGATGCTGCACCTAGAGAAGAAATCATCTCAAGGTCCGCAGGATAATAACCTCTGCCTTTGGTTTTTTCATTGTTGCCGTTACAACGCGCTTCGCGTAACTCAGAATATCTTTTTACAAGGGCAAGACTGAGAAAAATGAACATCGAGAAGGCAAGCATCCAGAATGTAGGTTTCAGGCTGCAAGCATATACTCCAGCAAGGATACGAATGGTATAGAGTAAAGAAAGAGCTATAATATCAGCAGCAGTAACTCTTTTTAAAAAAATGGAATACGCCAGTGTTGCAATATAGTATATGCCCAAAATCAGGGTAAATTGCCAAGGCATAAAAATCAGTGCCCCGGCAAAAGAAGCAAACAGCAAAAGAGGCACGGCCATTATTGCTCTTGTGATCGGTAGTCTACCTGACGCTAATGGACGGCCACGTTTTGTGGGATGATGACGATCGTCTTCTAAATCGAGAATGTCATTGATTAAATAGACACTTGACGCGCAAAGCGCAAATAATACAAAGGCCAGGAGCCCACTCAATAGTGCGGCAACATTGATAAGCTCATGAGCAGCAAGAAGCGGCACAAAAATCAGCAAATTTTTCAGCCACTGATGCGGGCGCAGTGCTTTTAACCATAAGCCAAAAGAGTTGACATTACTTTTAATAACACGTTCTACGTTGCCTTTTTTTACTGCTCGCCGCTCGACACCTTTTTCAGGGTTAACGATATAAGCTTTCGCAGCGGCAGCCCACACCAGTAGGTCAGCATGCGAGTTACCTGCATAATCAAATCCACCTTCCCCAAATTCTTTGACCAGACAATCTCTTTTTGCATGAGAAGAAAGATTGCAGTGCTCGTCGGTGGCTAAAACCCGATCAAAGAGGTTCAAATGGCCAGCAATCTGATCGGCATATATTTTGTGACTAGCCGTTGCAAGAATGATCTGACGTTTTTTATCTCTTTCGGATTCAATAAGCGCAATTACTTCTTGGTCATAAGGCAAAACAGAAACATCAATTATGATCCGCCGCGCAAGTTCAGTTTTCAACTGTGCCTTTCCCCTGAAAAACCAGAACAATGGCCATAAGCATTGAAACGGACTCTGCTTGATAAAAGAAAACAGTGACTGATATAACAGGTCGGTACGAATAAGAGTGCCATCAAGATCAATAACAAGAGGCGATGATATCATGCAACAAATTTATTCAGTGAATATGAATTTTATAGTAAAAGCCGTAAAATATAGCCAAATTCCCAACCCATCCTTGGCGAAAAAGGACTTTACTCCGAATCCGAGCGCTTCCACCGGTCATGCAGCCAAAACCACTCTTCAGGGTACTGGTAAATATACCGTTCAAGCACTTTGGTGTAGCGGCGAACCAACTCTTCAGCATCAGCTCTGGTAATACCAAGATCAGTCATCTCAATTTCTTCACTATCGAGCGTATAGCGACCATCTCCGGTTCTTCGGCATATTCCGACAAAAAGCGGGACTTTTGCCTTAAGAGCAAGATAAGCGGGCCCAAGAAAAACAGAGGTACGACGGCCCAGAAATTCAGTAAAAAAGGAGCCGTTCGGGTCAGACTGATCACCAAGAATAGATAAAATCCCGCCATTTTGAAGAGTTCTCAACCCCTCTCGAAGAGCCTGCCATTTATAGATAATCCGGTTACCATGCATGGTTCTCCATGCGTTCATCTTCCGGTCAATATCACGATTTTTTAGTCGTTTGACAATAATTGTAACTGGAGTGACCAATAACCCGGCACACAGAGCAAGCAGCTCCCAATTGCCGAAATGTGCGGAGAGCAGCACCCCGCCTTTTTTCTGGTCAATGGTTTTTGCCATTAAGTCACGAGCATCAATATCCATCAACTGTGCCGCATCTTCAGCAGTTTTGATCATGGGCAGACGAAGCATTTCAATAACATTCTCTGCCTGGTTACGGTAAACCTGGCGAGCGATCAAGCTGATTTCTGTGCCGTTTTTTTCAGGAAAGGTGAGGGCAAGATTCTGCATCACAAGCTTTCTTCTGATTTTCAGAGTATCATAACAAAAATCCCCAAAAAAAAGGGCTATTGCTGTTGATTTTTTTCGACTTATGCTCCTGACCAGCACAGCCAACCCCATGATAAGGTAAAAAAAAACCTTTTGTGAATACTTCTTGTTTTTTTCCCTGATGTGCTTCATAATGGCCAGTATTTTACCATGCGGACAATCGAAGAGTATACGCTAAATTGGGAAAATACATAAGGACTTTATCTTTTATTAATCACCATGACAGCTTCCAGCAAACTTATAACCCGACGCAAAGCTTTTGAAACGGTTCGGGCATGGCAGGCTTCCGGGAAAAAAGTCGTCTTTTCAAATGGCTGTTTTGATATTCTTCATGCCGGGCATGTTGAGTACTTGACGGCGGCAAAAAAACTTGGCGATGTGCTCCTTATCGGATTGAACAGTGACGCTTCGGTCAGTCGGCTCAAAGGGCCAAATCGTCCGATTTGTTGCGAAACAGATCGCGCTGCCCTGCTCTCTGCTCTCAGTGTTGTCGATGCTGTCACCCTTTTTGATGAAGATACGCCTGAAGAACTGATTGGCTCTTTGTTGCCCGACATTCTTGTCAAGGGATCAGACTGGGCTGTCGAGCGGATAGCCGGAGCACGAGCGGTACTTGAACATGGCGGCGCTGTGCTGACCATTCCCTTGCTTGAAGGCCGTTCAACAAGCGGCATCATCGAAAAAATCATTCAGCTTTACTCTCATTCATCGACCTGCGGTGGAACGGATTAAACACTACAGCCTCAAACTTCTCGCAGCTTTTCTTGCATTCATGCTGGTGCTGTCGTTTGCCTCCCTGATTGTCCTGAACAGTGGAGTGCTCGACCGATTTGCCAAAGAACTGGCGATCAGACTGTTTAACGAGAAGCTTTCAGGGCGACTGGAACTGCAGGAGTTGCACCTGAAGTTTCCGAACAATATCACCTTCATCAATCCCCGGATTTATGGGCTGGGAGAAAAAACGCCAGCTCTTGAAGCACGTTCTCTTTCGCTGCAATTCAACTTTCTCACACTCCTTCAGCCTGACATCAAAACCCTGTACGTGCATCAACTTACGGCCGATTCACTCAATACGAGGGTTCTTGAAGAGAAAAACGGCAAACTAAATCTTGAGCTTATTTTTACCTCCCGCGACCCGGACCCGACAAAAGCTTCGCTGAAATATTTTTTCTGTAAAAACTTGCAGATAAACAATAGTAATCTCTCTTACTCCGGAAAAATCATCAATGGAGACAAAGTAAACATAATCGCAAAAGAGATTAATCTGGAACTTTCAGAATTTACGGTCAAGAAAAAACTTTTGAAGGGAACACTCGACCACCTGAAATTCAATATCCCCCAGAGTCACGTCTGTTTGCAGCAAGCGTCCGGGAAATTTCTTTTTTCTGAAACCCGTTCTGAGGTGCTTGCCCTGAAAGCAAGAAGCAATAACAGCCATGCAGAGCTCTCAGCCACTTTTGACCACTTCAATATTTTTGCACATCAATTACCACATCAGCTTGCCCTCAGTACCTCTTTTCTGAATCTTCAGGAGCTGGCCATACAGAGCGACGATCTGAAACTCTTGCTCCCTGAACTTGTTATCCCGTCGGGTCTCTACACTCTTAAAGGCAACGCCAGAGGAAAAAACGACAATGTTACCATCATTGATGCGCTTTTGACACACCTTAAAAGCAGAGTTGCTGTACAAGGAGAGCTGCTGAACCTGCTGAACAGAAATGCCTTTGCTTTTGCACTGAATTGCGACAGTTCCAGAATTGCCGAGCCAATAGTTGAGTCACTCATGAAAGAGAGTTCGCAAAAGGAAATTGCCCGAAAAACTGGCGACATTACCTTTTTTGGAACTGCCAAGGGAAACCTGAATACGGTGAAGGCCGATATGACGACACTCTCTGCGGCTGGAAAAGTATCCGTGGCTGGCGAAGCATCAAGGAATGAGTCCTCAGAGCTCTCTTGTAAAGGCACATTTGCGCTGAACGAGTTTAAGCCGCACATCCTTATGGCACCAGGTCCAGGAAAAAGCCTTGTCAATGCTTCAGGAAGTTTTGAGGGAAAAACGGACAACAAGGAGATTCGCCAACTGATGCTCGACATCAAAGTTGCTGATTCCTTCTGGCAAAATCAACCGGTGAAAGAGGGCTCCATCTCAATGAATTACCGTAATAACTTGCTGAATACCTCGTTGTTCATGAAAGACGGCCAGACAAGTCTTACGCTTGACGGCGGAATTGAATGGAAAGATAAAGCTCCCCGCTACCATGCATCCGGTAAAACAACAACGTTCGATATTTCAAAACTACTTGATTCAAAAAAGTTCACAACTGATCTGAATGGAGTCTTTGCCATACAAGGCTCAGGATTTGACCCCGGTATGCTGAACGTTGCTGCGGTTATGCAGTTTGCGCCCTCAACAATCAACGGCATCGAGCTTAAAGAACATTCAAAAGCTTCCATTGAAATTGCTCAGAACGCAGCCTCCTCCCGGGCAAGCATAAACAGCGATTTTCTTGATATTCTTGCTGAAGGCGATTATTCGTTCGAAGAGCTGATTAACCTTGGGAAGCTTGCAGGTTCTGGTATTTCAAGGGAAATAGGCGGGCAGAATATCTGGCAGACGACTCTTCCCGCCCCTGTTACTGCCAGCAATACACTCAAGAAACCATTTACGGTCAACTACCATATCACGGCCAAAGATATCTCCCCGCTTACACGTTTTTTACCGGTACAGCATCTTACTCTGCAGGGCAAGGCTCAGGGGCGTGCCATCTACCGCAACGGGCAATGTTCTATCAGCTCTTCAATCAACCTTGGCAGTCTGCACTCGCACGACAACTTGTTTCTTGAAAATCTTTCTCTTGAGGCCGAAGTGGAATGCGATGGCAACCGGGCTCCTCAAGCTTCGGTCACCGGCAAAGCTTCCTCAATAACCATTGCCGGAAAAAAAGCTGGTAATGCAGTTTTTTCGACTCACTATACACCATCACACCTCGAAGCTGCCCTCGACATTGCCATACCCGATCCTGCTCAAAATATGAGCGTGAAATTTACAGCATCAAAAAGCAATCTCGGCTATGAGCTGCTGTTCAACCACCTGTCAATAAAAGATGCTGCGGGAATATGGCGGGCAGAGGAGAACTCACGCATCACGTTGGGCAGAACATCGGCAAGATTCAACCATTTTACTCTGGAAAAAGGAACGCAACGGGCGGTGTTTGATGGCGAACTGAGTAACTCGCAACCAGGCAGTTTTCAGTGTACCTTGTCAAATTTTGAACTCAACGAGTTGCAACGGTTTGCGCTGGATCCCGCTCTTGACAAGCTTGCAGGCACAATCAATGCTTCGTTGACAGTCAGCGGAAACCCGGCTTCGAAAACAAGTTCGCTCACCCTGAACGGGCATGCCATCCATTATGATAAATTTGTGATAGGAACACTGCAAGGCAATGCCCTTCACCTTGGCAATCAGCTTCGTTTTAACGTACACAGCAGTGCTCCAATACCGGAAAAAATTTCAGAAAAAGCCTTCCCATCGCTAAACACTATTGATGGAAGCGGCACTCTTCCTCTGGTTCTCAACTACTATCCCCTGCAGTTCCATACTGCTGAACAACAGCCGATAAGCGCCTCATTCCAGTCTGATAATCTTTCTGCGCAGTTTCTTGAATACCTGCTGCCTTTTTTTACATCGGCTGAAGGAATTATCCCGACATCGCTTAAAATTGAAGGGAAAACACCAAACCCGGACATTTACCTGACCACTCATCTGCGTAATACAAAAATAAAAATCGAACCAACGCAGGTATCCTACCAACTCAATGGTGAGATCTATGTAACCCCGAAAGCCATTGAGCTGAGGGAGATAACCGTCAGTGACAACCTCCATGGATATGGAAAAATTGATGGCCTGGTGATGCTCGAAAAGCTGGAACCCAAAGAGCTGAATCTTGCTGGCAAATTGAACAAGCTCCTTTTGTTTAACAAAAAAGACAAACAGGACGAAACATCGTTCGGGAGCATCACCGGTACAACCGATAACATTCTTTTTCATGGCAAACTCTCCGCACCGGTGGTTGAAGGAGAATTAAAAATTGATGCAACCGATTTCTCACTCTACCGGGCGGGAGCCAATAAAAGTGCCAAGTATCTGGGCGTTGACAAATTTATTGAATTTGTCTCCCGTTACCCTTCCCGAACTCCTGCGGACGGCATCAAAATCAATGGCGGAGCAGCAAAACCTGCAGATTTTTATTATTCACTGATCGATATCCTGCAAATAAAAAACCTGCGCGTCAGCAGTGTGGAGCCACTCAAGTATACAGTTATTTTTGATCGCATCAGAGGCGAACAACTTGAAACATCCATCAACAACCTTTTTCTGATTGTCAACAAAAACAATCAGCTATACAGACTTTTTGGCACGGTAAACATCATTGGTGGCAAATACAAATTGTCCAACACAAACTTTGACCTGCAGAATGGCGGAAAAATCATCTGGAACAATGTTGATATCCGGGGAGGTGTTATGGACAATCTGTACGGCAGTAGATATATAAACGCTTCAAACCAGCAAACTGGCGAACGCGATAATGTTAACCTGCTTCTGGCCATCACCGGTACTCTTAACGACCCACAGGTTGCTATGGGCTATTACCTGAATGAACAGACACAGCCTTATGCGTCAGTCAACATGATCGGTGGTCAATCGAGCCAGATTGACCCGAACGCAGAATTAAACGTCATCTCCATGCTGCTGTCCAGGCAATGGTATATCAAGCCAGGGAGCGGCGGTCTCAATGGAAATATTGCCGTTTCAAGCGTCGGCTTCTCTGCTGGATCCGGCATTCTTTCATCCCAATTTTCAAAGGTCATTCAGGATATTGGCGGACTTGAAAGCTTCAACATCAATGTAGGGATGGATAAACGTGGCGCTCTGAGCGGACTTGACCTTTACTTTGCACTCAGTGTCCCTGGTACCGATGGAAAAGTCCGTTTTATCGGTACCGGCGGTTCTGCCGACATTGGGGGCTCAACTACCTCCAATTATTACGGAACATCACAGAAA